>JAIOJA010000007.1 GCA_019912315.1 Planctomycetota bacterium | reverse complement strand
TGGACGCTGCCGAGGCGTTCCGCCTCGCGCAGAATCGCCACGATCTCCTCGGGCTTGAACCG
Source organism: Planctomycetota bacterium (assembly GCA_019912315.1). GTDB lineage: Bacteria > Planctomycetota > UBA8742 > UBA2392 > UBA2392 > JACKID01. The sequence goes on along the minus strand of JAIOJA010000007.1, from coordinate 8,047 downwards.
TTTCCTTGCCATGCTGTTTCTCCCTTCAACCACTCCAGACTATCAATCAACCTGGACCAGTTTTCGGGGGAAAGGTCAGTGGTGCCTTGCTACCCTGAACTTCCCACTGAGCAGAAACACAGCTGCTGGCTGTCCGTGGGACTGTTTCCGGCCGAGCGCGACATCTGCCCTGATCGTGAAGTCATAGCTGCTCGCGTCGTAACTCGTGAGCAGCCGGAAGAAGTGATGATGGATGCGGTTGTCTGCACAGAAAATCCATGGCCGCGGAACCATGATTGGTTTCGCCCGCATCCACTCGTCGGATCGGTCTTGTGACCGATGCGCGTGGTAGTCCAGGAGCTGTTGTCCAGAGATTTGGTTATCGCTGTGTTCGGGTAGAATCAGCTCGACTTTCCGGCCGCGAACGACGGTAAAAGACACGACTTCCTCCTAATACCATTCCCAGGCTTACTGAAGTTATCCATCGTCCGCGTTGGCGGCTCTGCAAGAGTCTTTTTCGTCCCGTTCGAAGTAGGGCTTCTTTGTTCGTGATGGGCCATCAGGACGCCGTGGCGGCCTTGCCGGGTTACGCTGCGTACGCCGATGGGGTCATGAAGCCGAATCCGCGGTGGACGCGGCCCTGGTTGTACCGGCATCTGTGTTGCCAAAGGAGCCTCCCGAGACATCGGCGGCAGATGCCGGCGGGCAGGATTCAGATACCGCCTCGAGAAGTGGCCTGTCAAACACTGATTCCTCCAGTCCGAACTTGTCCCTGAACTTGATGAGCGCCTCCAGAAAACCACTCTGCTCCACCTCGTTCATGCAGATCACCTTCTCGAAGATCCAGCGGCCCTTCGCCCTCTGAATGTCATCGGCGCTCAGCCCAGCAAGCTGCTGGTAGGTCGGGCTGTAGAGACCGTCGCCGCAGTACTGACCCACGCCCCTGTCGTACCAGTCGAGAGCCAGATCGCTGACGCGTTTGGCGGCGTGGCTAACCCTCAGCCCGTCCTGGGTCATCAACAGCCTGACCACCTTGAGCATGCTGACGCCGTCTTCGCACATCTGGCGGATCTGCTCGTCAGTTACTTTGGTGCTTGAAACGGGCTCGGCCACCCCGGCCTGCGCGGCCACGACAGCTTCGCCGGTAATGTCGGGGGCTGACTCGGGTGGACGCCCATCAACTTCGTCGGCTCCATCTTCGTCGGTGTCATCCCTCAGCCAGTCGTACAGCCTCACCCCGTACTCGATGTGCTTGATCCACTCCCTCTTGAAGTACGGGAAAGTCGCCTGGACGGTTACGCCCTGCCTGCACCAACCATCCGGTGTCCTGAAGTTCAGATCAAAGATGCGCGGCCAGGAGGCCCAAATCACCTCCGGGGCGGGGTCGCCGTTCTTGTGGACTTCCTCGTCCTCGGCCTCCGTGAACGAGCAGTGCGAGCCGTTCAGCACGCAGTGCCAGGCGTTGTAGTCGGACAGCAGCACAAGCTCATCGGGCACTTCAAGCTCGATGCAGGCGTCCTCGCCTTTGTACAGCACGGGCTTGGTTGAGCCGTCGCCCCAGCGCTGCCAGGCCCACATCGGCGGGTTGCTGCATTTGATGTTCCTGGCGCTCATCTGCTGCATCATCCACAAGTACGCCTGCGTAAAGTGGGCCTCTGTATGATCCCAAGTGCAGTAGAGAACCTCGTTGGCCAGCGCCGCCTTTACGAACTCCATGTCTTCGATTTTCCAGAGCAGCATGATCGTCTCCCCATGACAGAACCTGTGCCCAGGGAACGCCCTGGGCCGTCAACGGGAGCGAATCAGCAGCCGGTCTAGGTGATTCTAGGGTTAGAGCCGCTGCTGATACGCTTGTCCCGCCGCGTTCGGCTGACGCCGACGCGTAGGATCATGCTGTGTGCGATGAAGACGGTGGTGTCGACGCTTACGGGGTCGACCCAGGCCAGGCCAAGCTCGTTGGCCACGATGCGTGTGCCACTCAGGAGGGGGAACTCGCCGGAAAGGTAGGACATGGCTTCCTCGTCGAAATCGGGCCTGGAGCCCTGGTAGGTCCAGACATAGGCCAAAGCTGCGTCGAAGCACAGGTTGCGGCTATCGCTGTCGTAGGCCCTGAGAAAATGGACAACCCTTTTGGGAATCTCGCCCTGGTTGCGATGACGCCACAGGTCATGGGCTGGCAGCTTCTTGACTGTGTCCGGGGGAACGCTGCCGCAGGCGAGCAACTCGCGGCGGCGGCCGGATTTGGCGTAACCCATCAGCTCCATTGGGCTTAACGGCCTTTTGCCGATGCCAATGCCGAACAGAAGCTCGACATACCTGCCGCGGAATACCCTGGTCTGCGCCATACACTTCTCCCTCTACCTTAAGGGTGGAATTGCGGGCCCCTTTATTGAACGTCCGCCCACTATCGACCCACTACCCCATCCGGCGCCGCCAACTAGTGAATCGTCGCGGCCACGGCGTACAGCAGCATCAGGAACATGCCCAAGATCGCGACAATGCCGATCACGGTGACGGCCACACCTTCAGGCGGCTGCTTGAGGCGTACCGTGTGAACATGCCTCTGCTCGATGCCGTGGCTTTCGATCTGCTGAAGGCGCTGGCGTACGTCCTCGTTCTGGAACACTAGGTTACGAGCCTGCGCGTTCGCCAGCAGGATCGTCTCCTGAAACTGACGCATGCGCTTCTGCTCGGTCTCGTACTTCGTATTCAGGCGGCGGGCGAGGTCCTTCAGCTCGGTGATGTCGCGCTGGGCGACCTGCATCTGCTCGCTCTGGACGCGCACAATCTGCTGCAAGGTCGCAACATCTTCGACGGCCTTGGGTGGCGGGACGCTTCCGTAAGGGACGGTTTTCATGGCTCAGCTCGCGAAGTTCCAACAGGATCCGATAACGCTGCCTATCATAACACCGGGTGCGACAACCAATTGCCCGACCGGGGGATCTGGCCAGGCAGCTAGATCTGGCTGCTCGGCCTGCGGGTCCTGTGGCGCTTATCGACACGGCTTGCCTGAACAGGGCCCATCATCGCGTAAGGCACATAGACGGCTGTGCGCTCGTGTATGGAATCAATCCAGGCCACTCCCAGTTCGGTGGCAACCAGCCTCGTCCCGGTCACCACGGCAAACTCCCCGGCCGAGTAGGTGCGAGTCCTGGCTCTGCCGTCTTCAAGCTGGCCACCCAGCGGCCAGATAAGCGCGCAGTCTGCGGTGATCTTCAGATCAAGACGGCCTGCGTCGTATCCACGCAAGCGGCACGCCAGCCTGTCAGGAACGAACTGGCGATTCTCGTAGAGAGCAAGATCCACGGCAGGAGGGGCGGGCCAATGGATCGGGATCACGCCTTCGGATGTGGAAAGGGCATAGCCTCCGCCGCCCCATGCGCACCACACGGCCTGAAGCGGCGTCATCGGTTCCGTGCCGTGGGAACCGAATACAATCTCGACAAACTCACCCCTGTACACGGTCCTCTCACGCATAGACGGCCCCCTTTCGCCTTGAAATGACCACCCTTAGACCGTACGGGGCCCCGAGGACTCCGTCAAAAAATGGTCCGCGGATTCTTCGTACATATCGATTTTCTGCCCTAACGCTCGGTCGACGCATAGCGTGTCCACAAGCTCAAGCAGCCACTGGGTTTCGATACATTCTTGAGATCTCGGAATCGTGCAGTCAGATCTCGCCTAAAGTTTTTACTGTTGTCCGTACCGTAAATTCCGTCGCGCCCTTCAAATGTGGATTCAGGTTGTCGTGGTTCGATCCTTCCACCTACCGGATCGGCACGCAATCAGGACGCTCGATGAGGGAAAAATGGTCATCGTTGGGAGCGAAACTGCCAAGTCGGCACGTTCGGTATGGACAGCGGACAAGCGACAATTCACGCACTTACGACAATGCGTTCAAAGTGTTCCATCACCCGTGCAAGGATGGGGTCCACGTCGTCGACTTGTATGACCAGGAGATCTCCTGACCGCACAATTGAAAAGGCGTGATCCACCGCCTCGACGGGGGCTGCAACGATCTCCACACTGGCAGCGGGGAACCCTGAGGCGACCGCGCCCGCGCGCACCAAATCAGGAGTCTGTCCCGGGGGCCGCCCCCGTGCGTCTAGATCCGCAACAACGAGGTGGTCGTAAACAGAGGCCAAGGCCGCACCAAACTCTTTGATGTTGTCATCCGTTCGATTGCCAGTGCCGTGCGCCACCACAATCTTCCGCCCGTGGCTGATATGCGGGAGCGTCGTGCCCAGCGCCCGTACCGCAGGCACGTTGTGTCCGTAGTCGAGGAGGACCTTGAACTCCACGAAGTCGATGAGGTTCATTCTGCCGGGGTTCTGAGTGGCGCTCGGGTGGAAGGTGCTGATGCCCTTTCGGATCACAGCTGCAGGAGTGCCTAACCCATGAAGGGCCGCAACAGCGGCCAAGACGTTTGCTGTGTTGAACGTTGCCACGCCGCGGAGAGTGATCGGAGCGTCGAGTACAGAGAGAATATGAACGGGGGGGTCGGAGGACCGGATTACAACGTCACGGTCTTCCAGTACCACTGCCGTGCCGCCGGCGGACAGGTGACGAGCGACTACTTCGCTCGAGGGATTCAGGGAAAAGTAGACTAACCGGCCGCCAGCCCTGTCCTTCAGCCCGACAACGATTGGGTCATCCGCGTTGAGAACTGATACGCCCGAATCCTTAACGACCTCGATGACCGTAGCTTTGTAGAGGGAAAGATCTTCGAGATCTTCCACGCCGTCCGTGCCGATATGGTCGTCGGCCACATTGAGCAATATGCCGACATTGCAGGAGTCAAAGCCGAGGCCCCGCCGAATGATGCCACCGCGCGCGACCTCCAGAACTGCGTGATCGACCGTGGGCTCGCGAAGGACCATACCGGCCCCTTCGGGACCGCTGTAGTCGCCGGAAATGACAGATACGCCATCGACCTCGACACCCGTGGTGCCCGCAAGTCCGACCGTCTTTCCGCCGTACTTCAGGGCATGGGCGATGAGCTTTGCGGTTGTCGTCTTCCCGTTGGTACCGGTGATGGCAACTATTGGAACATCGAAACTCTCGTCTGACGGGAAGAGCATCTCCACAAAAGCCCGGGCAACGTTGCGCCCTTTGCCCTCCGTTGGGTCTAGGTGCATTCTGAATCCAGGAGCAGCGTTGACCTCGATGACTCCTGAGGATTCCGGGTTCAAAGGCTGATCAAGTCCGGGCGCCACGATATCGATCCCCATGCAGTCCATTCCGATGAGACGCGCGATGCGTTCGCACATCAATCGAACTTCCGGATGTACCTCGTCGGTGACGTCGCGTGCCGTGCCGCCGGTGCTGAGATTGGCCGTAGACTTGAGATACAATTTCTCGTTGGCCTTCGGCACATCGTCAACGGTATGCCCAAACAGCGCGAGCAATCGCTCGGTCATCTCGTCCACGGTAATGGTCGTGAGTACGCGCTCGTGGCCCATGCCCCGGCGCGGGTCGGCATTCGCTTTGTCGATCAGTTGCCGAATCGTCGACGAACCGTCACCAACGATGTGCGCCGGTTCTCGAAGCGCTGACGCCACCAGTTTGCCGTCGATTACGAGCACCCGAAAATCGAATCCAGTGAGGCTTTTTTCCACGATGACGGAAGTGCAAACTCGCAGCGCCGACGCAAAAGCCGATTCCAGCTCACTGTCGCGAGACACGTGCGCCGTGATGCCTCTACCGTGATTCCCAACGTCTGGCTTCACAGCGACCGGGAAGCCGAATTCCGCCGCCGCCAACACTGCTTCTTCGAGGGAAGCGACGATCACTCCTCTGGGAGTTGGGATGCCTGCCCGTTCCAGCAACTGTTTTGTCCTGAACTTCTCATCGGCAATTTCGACGCTGAGCGCGCTGGTTCGATCGGTCATGGTTGCCTGAACGCGACGGAGTTTCGTGCCGTACCCCAACTGAACGAAGCTGGCACCGTTGAGTCGGGTCGCTGGAATCCCTCGCCGCTTTGCTTCCTCCACTATGCTGTGGGTGGAGGGCCCCAGCATGTCGCTCTCGCGTAGCCGTTTGAGCTCGGCGATGGGCGGTCCGATATCGAACGGGCGATCCCGCGCGACAGCTTCGACTAGGGCGACGGCTTCTCGCCCCGCGTGGAGTCCAACCGATTCGACCCGGTAGCGGTAGACTACTTTGTAGACGCCGTGTTCAGGTGTGCTGTAGGTCTTGCCGAAACCGACCTCCATACCTGCCAGGCACTGCAACTCCAGAGCAATGTGCTCGACGATGTGGCCAACCCACGTACCTCGTTTCAATCGCTGCAAGAAACCGCCAGGTTCACCGACAGAGCATTCGTGACCGTAGAGCGTTGGGATCAGCTCGATCAAGCGCTCCGAAAAACCGGGTAGGGTATCGGAAGGTTGTTCTTCGAATTCCCCAATATCGAGGAGCATGAAGATGGTGGGGAAACGACTGTAACGGTTTGGTCCACCTAACGCTCGGTGTTCGAGAATGTCCATTCGAATGCCTGCTTGTTTCGTACGCGCCAAGCCGTGCCGTGAGGGACACCGCCCGCACAGCCAATCTGATTGATGACAAATTTTTCAGCGTTTGCGGCCACGTTCGATTTCGATCGGCCAAGACAAACTGCGGTGAGCATCCAGTTGACCGTACACCCGCAACAGATTGGTGTATGGTTGAGAGGAAGCCGGATACTAAGTTGGGCAAGGGGCCCCGCAAGTGACCGAGAGTCGCATGATCGGAGTCCGGACGAATGCCACGATACTTGATCCCCATCGGTGGGAACGAAAAGAAATCCCCGAACTCAACGATGTTTCAGGAAATGGTCGCCTTGGCGGGGGGCTCCAAAGCGCGAATTGTCGTCGTGCCAACCGCCAGCGAGACGCCAGGTGAAAGAGCTCGCGACTACCAGGCGCTTTTTTCGGCCCTCAATCCGGAGAGCGTTCAGATTCTTCATATCGGCGAGCGATCCGATGCTGGATCGGTGGAGCTCTGCAGGATAGTTGGCGAAACGACACTGTTCATGTTTGCGGGAGGCGACCAACTTCGCCTGTCTTCGCTGATTGGCGGCACTCCGCTGCATCGTGCTTTACTAGAGCGATATCAAACGGGCGGCTGCGTCGTAGCCGGCACCTCTGCCGGAGCCGCGGTCATTCCGGAATTGATGATCTTTCAGAACAATCGATTTCGATTGTTTCGAAAGGGCGGCATCGAAATGACCAAGGGTCTGGGCCTCATCCAAGACACTATATTCGATACCCACTTCGTTCAGCGCTCACGAATCTCCCGCCTCGTAAACGCCATTGCAACCAATCCTGCCTTGCTGGGACTGGGCATCGAAGAAGATACGGGACTACTGATCGAGAACGAGACTACGGCGAGAGTCATCGGTGCAGGAACCGTTATCGTCGTGGATGGCAGCGCGATCCAGATAAACCACATCGGCTACACGGAGAACAGACACCCTTTTGCCTTGACCAACGTAGTCTACTCACTGCTTACGCCCGGCGTCGTCTACGATCTCAAGCGCCGGACAGTGATTGATGCCGGGCCGATAGCGCCTCCGAAGAGCATAGTCCCGAAACGAGGAAGGCGCCGTAAGAAGACAAGCGACTAGCTCCGATCAGACGTACCAATCGAACAATTCACAGCAGGAAATGGGCGACGTGAAGTCGGCAGAGTTGGTGTCGTTACCGAAAATGCCGTCTTGGCAGGAATCGATGTCGAAGTGGGACATCTGCCGATTGGAAATATGAATACCAGTGCGGCGAAAGGTCCGTCGAAGGTGTCTGAAACAGCCTATTTCTAGACATCCGCATCGAAACCCAAACGAAGACCAGCGCGCTCTTTGGCGCGCTCTTCCTTTAACAGGGACTTACAGAATCTATCCGGCGTTTCGTCGATAGGTGTGATGCAGTCCGCCGAGCCACGGAACAGCGTAGAAGCGGTATCAAAAACGGCGCAACAGGATGATGATGCACCCAAGCTGCACGAAGGCAAGGAAGTTGGCGGCATGGTAATCCCAGCGTGTCACGAGTCTGCGGAAGTTCTGAAGCCAGGCGAACAGGCGCTCCACCTT
>JAIOJA010000043.1 GCA_019912315.1 Planctomycetota bacterium | reverse complement strand
GTGTTCGATCATGCTGGTGCTGGCGCTCATGATCCGACCTCCGACTGTTGATTGCATGTTTGGTTCTTGTGGGGCATGTCTAGGCTCCTCCGCGAAGTTTGACTAATAGATAGATTGAACAGGATCGTTCGTAATTCTCGACAGGTCCTCGTATCGGCCTGCCTGGGGGCTTTCGGCGGCCTGCACTAGTGATTGCCGCCGAGGCCGCGGCCGGATTCCATTGTTAGCGAATGGGCGATGCTGCGCGTCGCGTGCTCGAGCGCGAGGTCCATCGCGGAGAGAACATCGCGGTCGGCCGCTTTTACCTTAAGCTTCTTGTTCAGCTCGATCTCGATCACGCATAAGTACTCCGGCGCGTCGCCGTTGGTCTTTCCGTTCATGAACTTCACGCTGACCTGCTTGATGCGATCGCCGAAGCGTCCCAGCGCAACACCGACCCGCTGCTCGATGCGTTCCTTGACTTCATCGGTGAGGGTGAGATGACGATGGGTGATTGTGATTTTCATGGTGACTCCCGCCGAATTGCGTGGCTGACCCGTCTCGATTCACGACGTGTCTCGCCAAAACTGTAAACGCGGGCTGCATGATTCGACGATAAGGAACATTAGACGCATGATGTTGATAATACCGTTGTATGCTTCTTTGTATGGAATGGCTGAACTACCACCACTTCATGTACTTCTGGGTTGTCGCCAAGGAAGGCTCGATCGTGAAGGCCAGCGAGAAGCTGCTGCTCGCCCATCCGACAATCAGCGGCCAGATTCATCGCCTTGAGGAATCGCTCGGAGTCAAGCTATTCGCAAAACGGGGGCGAGGGCTAGTGCTGACCGAAGCCGGTCAAACGGCGTACCGCTACGCCGACGAAATCTTCTCACTGGGCAATGAATTTATGGACGCCATCCAGGGCCGAGGCAGGGCCCGGGGGCTGCGGCTGGTGGTGGGCGTCGCCGATGTCCTTCCACCTTCACTGGTACGCCGCTTTCTGGAGCCGGCGTTCAAGTGGGACCACGGCATCCAGATCGTGTGCCGCTCGGACAAGTCGCTTGATGAGTTCCTGGCCGAGCTCGCCCTCTACCGCGTCGACGTAGTGATTGCCGACCGCGCGGCAAGCCCCATAGTAGCCGTGCGGGTGTTCAGCCACCTGCTCGGTGAGTGCGACACCACGTTCTTCGCGACGCCGGCGCTGGCGAAGACTCTGCGGCGGAAGTTCCCCGGCTCGCTTGACGGCGCGCCATTTCTGATGCCCGGCGCACCCTCGGCCGTGCGCCGCTCGCTCGAAGACTGGTTTGACATGACCGGCATTAAGCCGTTGCTCATCGCCGCATGCGACGACAGCGCCCTGACGAAGGACCTCGGAAGCAATGGCATGGGTATATTTGCTGTTCCGTCGGTAATCGAGACAGAGGTCAAGCGCCAATACAACGTCGCAGTCGTGGGGCGGACTGCAGAAGTGCGGCAACAATTCTACGCCATCTCAGTAGAAAGAAAGATCAAGCACCCCGCAGTCAAGGCAATCACCGACGCAGCCCGCAACGCGATCTTCGCCAAGAAGTAAGCTCCTGCCGGAAGACGTGCAAACGAGTCGAAGACCATCACTCTGTCTGCGCCGACAACGCGATTTAGTCAGCGCGACCACAGGAATCTGTCCCTCCAAGTCACTTGGACCCATGCCAGACGTGTCCCTACCGAAAATTCCGTCGAGCCAATTTCTAGGCATTCCTGAGTCATGGCCTTTCTTGCCAACATCTTAGCAAACCACCGTTCTTCAGATGATGTCCGTCATGCCACGTGCGTCATCGCGGTCCTCTCTGCTCTAGCGAAGTAGCTACGTGCGCAGATTGACCACCTCGCGCGGCGTTGATTTATCAAGTTGAACCGAGGAGCGCCGAAGCTAAGAATGCACATTTCAAGGGCGTTACGGAGTTTTCGGTAGGGACAGGGGACTGTCCTGTAACACGTCACGTGGAACCAGAAGGTCGGGTCTACGCTGTTCCGTGGTTGGGCGGTTTGCATCACATGTACCGTCGTAACGCCGGGTAGACTCTGTATGCCCCTGTTAAAGGAAGAGCGCACCTAACGGTGCGCCGGCTGTCGTAGGTGATTCATTGCAGACGGCTCGAAATGCCCGTATCAGCCACTTTTCGCAGAGCTCACGTCGCCTATCTCGTCAGCCACTCCCTCGGCAGATCAACCATTTCGACGTCGACTTCTGCCAAGACGGCATTTTCGGTAACGACAGCTCGCTTGCAGCTTCAAGGTAGGGCTGGCGTCGAGGTGTTGACATGTGCGACCTTCCCGACCAGTGGGAGCAAGGCAAACGGTACTAGCATGAGCAGCAATCCTCCCGTTATCGCACCCGCGAAAAGGCACAGAGTGAGTACGCCCATCAACAAGGCTCTTAGCACTCCGGCAATGGCGGTGATGATGTCAATGAACATGGCTGCTCCTTCGGTAGGTCAAACACGCCTCTGCACAATCGATGGTTCGAGAGGAGCGCTGTCAGCCGCGAGGCCAGCATCCAGCTATTCCGAATCCATCAACCGCCGGAATCGCGGGTTCTCAGAAAGACCTGCGAAGTCGGGATGGTCTGCCTTTGGAAGGGCTGCTCCACTCGCAGAAACGCGCTCAAGGGCGTCTATCGAAAGGCCTTCAAACCTATCTCGTTCTAGCCCCGGTTGCATTTCGGTGGCATGAACCGCGAATGCAACGGCAACGTCCCATCCAACGCTTGGCGTGCAGCTTGCCACCGGCTGCTCAGTTTCACGCGCCGTCCATTCCGCTGGCTGAGTTCGACAAATGACCCGGGCCGTAGACGCGTCGGACCAAAGCATTCGATCCATCCGCTGGACATAGTGTTGGTCCGCATTGACCGGAATTGCTACGTAGTCGGGCACCTGATCCGCTCCCCGCCATACGCCGTCCCCTTCGCTGTCTAGGAGTCGATGTTGCGTCCCCTGTTTCTGTGTGTGTCCCATTGGTTCACCTGATCCCTGATCAGACCAGCCGGACGCGAATAGCTCCACTTGTGGTGTTGTGTTCGGCGAGTCTTAACAGATAAACACCGCCAGACCGCAAGTTGAACGCCCACCAGAGCCAATGTATGTAGTTACGCACGAATCTCTGGATCATCAGCTTACGGTAATGCTCTGCACGACTGCCGCCGAGCGCTTCGGATGGAACAACATCGAGCGACGTACTCGGCCTAACTTTTTCTCGAATATTGCGAACCTGTGCGGATGCCAGCACAGCACCGAGAATGGCTCTGTCTCGCCATCCCGAATCTCTGCCCCCGCAGCCTTTTGCAGACTGGTACGAAAATGGACCCTTGCCACGGGGGCGAATGGACTTGAATCTGCAGTCTCATCTTCCTGAATGAGGTCCCCACAGTGCGCAGCCAGGGTTTCAGGACTCGCACATCGCCTTGGGAGTTACTTTTAATCTGGTGGCCTTCCCCGGCGCTTGACCGCCAAGAGCCTAACAAACGCGCGACGACCGAGGCGACCTTCGAGGATTTCCAAAGGCTTTGGTCTAGAAGCGGTATCAAAAACGGCGCAACAGGATGATGATGCACCCAAGCTGCACGAAGGCAAGGAAGTTGGCGGCATGGTAATCCCAGCGTGTCACGAGTCTGCGGAAGTTCTGAAGCCAGGCGAACAGGCGCTCCACCT
>JAIOJA010000042.1 GCA_019912315.1 Planctomycetota bacterium | reverse complement strand
CATGCGAGTTCTGCGTCCCGGGTTTCGGGGTTTGCCTTTCCCCCTTACTTACTCCGTTCGATGTCGCAAAACCGTCGCTCGAATTTGTCTTGATCGAGTGTCCGCTGACCGGAAAGCCTTATGCGGGGCCGATCCGATTATCTTGAAATAGTCGGCCCATGTCGCCCCTGCCGGGGTTTTGCGCACTTTGCGACCATTGCGAGAGGCAATTAGCGGGCAGGGGCTACTTGGCTTCGCGGTCGCGAACCACGCCGCGTTTGGATTCCCGGAAGAACTTCACCCAGTGCATGGCTTCGGCACTGTCGGCAAATTCCGTCTCGAGTCTGGCGAGCAGATCTTCGAGCTTGCCGGGCTGGCGGAACAGCACTTTGTACGCCTCGCGCAAACGTTTGATCGCGTCGCGTTCGACCCCGCCGCGTTCCATTCCGACCAGATTGAGCCCGTACACAGCGCAGCCGTAGCCGGCAACCCGGACATAGGGGGGGATGTCGTGGCTGGTAACGCTGCCGCCGCTGACCATCGCCAGTTTGCCTACCCGCGCATACTGGTGAATCGCGACCAGGCCGCCAAACACGACACGGTCTTCCACGGTCACGTGCCCCGCAAGTTGCACTGCATTGGCTGCGATCACCCGGTCACCCACAACGCAATCATGGCCCACGTGGCAGTAGGCCATCAGAAAGTTGTCGTTGCCGACGACCGTGGTTTTTGCATCGGTCTTCAGTGTCCCGCGGGAAATCTGAACGTAGTCGCCCAGGAAGTTGCGATCGCCGATTACAAGTTTTGTCGGCTCGCCTTTGTAGCCAAGGTCCTGGGGCGGGGCGCCAAGACTGCAGTGATTGCCGACGCGGTTGTCCGCGCCGATTGTCGTGGGGCCCTCAATTACGGTGTGCGGGCCGATCTTGGTGCGCGCGCCGATCACGACGTCGGCGCCGATGACGCCGTAGGGGGCAATCTCGGCGCTTGGGTCGATCTGCGCTGCCGAGTCGATGATGGCGGTGGGGTGGATCATTTCAGTCCCAAAGTCCAAGCGTCCATGGTGCGGTGTCCGGACGAGTGCGGAGCACGATGAATTTGACGGAGAGTCCCTTCAAAAGCAAGAGTCGCGGCAAGCGCGACTCTTGGACTGTGGACTCTTGGGACTATCGTCGTTGCAGGATGCTCAGGATTGCGGTGAGTTGCGTTTTTTGCATCTCGAGTTGTTCCTTGATGGCATTGATCTCTTCGGCGCTTCCGCCGCCACCTCCACCGCCACCGCCTGCCACAATGCCTTCGCCCACTTCCGTGCCGAGCTTCAGCAGGTCGCCGTACCAGCGGGACTCGGGCAGGCTGGTAACAAGCTTTTCGGTCAGTTCGCGCCCGGCCTTGCTGACGCTGCTGAGATGCTTGAGGATCTGGTCCATCTGTTCGGTGACGTCGTCGGCCAGTGAGACCTTCATGCCCTTCTCACGGGTTTTGCTGACCTCTTCGCGCAGGCTTCGCATTTCGTCGCGAATGCGCCCCAGCATTTCCGTGACGGGACCCAGGTCCATGTTCACGGTGACCTTGGCCGGTCCGCCACCACCACCGCCGCCGGACGAGACGGTCGGTGCTGAGGACACGGGTGCGGCTGCCGGGGGCGGCGATGCACCGATGGGCGCGTCGTCGTCCTCGGTCGCCGACATCGGTGACCCGAGATTGGATTGCTCCTCATTTACCTTCGGCGTCGAAGACTTGAGGCGTTTGGAAAGGTTTGCCAGTTTCGCAAGGTCAGCCATGCTGCATCACCGTACGGTAGCCTGTAAATAAATGCGCCCGGTATGAACCGGGCGCATGTACACGGTTCTTGAGCCGTGAAATTCTAGTCCTCGTGGCTCAGTGCCGCAAGCAGGCAACCCTTGCTGGTGGCGTTGAGTTGGTCTTCGGCCCGGCGGATGTCGCTAACCTTGATCGGGAAGCGGCTCGCCAGCTTGCTGAACTCGTCCTTGAAGACTTCGACAAAGCCGCCGACCTTGCTTGTGCCGCCGGAAATCGCGATGGGTACCGGCTTCGGGAAGTTCGGGATGTCTTTTGTGTTCTCGAACTTCTTGATGATGTTGTCGAGGCTGTATTTGATCAGGTGGCGATAGTAGATGACGATTGCTTCTTCTTCGGGCGTCTTCGGGGCGTTGATGTCCACGCCGCGTTCCTTGACCGCCGTGATCTTGCTGGCGGCGCAACCCATTACCTGCGCGGCCTGCTGGTCGATCCAGTCGCCGCCCTTGGATGTCGAGAAGCTGACAACCGGCATGGAACGGAACGCCACGCAGACGTTTACCATACCGCCGCCGCAGCTGATGCCGATGCCGGTGAAGTCGTCGTCACCGAGTTCACTGAACACCACCGCCAGACCTTCGTTGAAGGGCGTGCCGCGGTAGCCAAGGCGATCCAGCAGACCGTTTACGATGTTCGTGTGGTACACGATGTTCATCGTTGAGTCCACCGGGTCAGCCGGCACCGAGTAGTAAACCACCTCACCGTCCGCGCGGGGCGGGCCGAGAATCTTTTTGAACAATTCAACTTCCATGGGCATCGCGTCCACATCGGTCGGGCTGATCAGCCCGTTCTTCATGGGACGGCGCATTTCGCGGTTGAAGATGTTCGCCAGTTCGAAGGCGTCTTCACCAATGATGAAGAGTTTATTATCCCGCTTGATGTACGGGACGCCCTGTCCCTTCAGCATCTTGAGGGTGTACGGGTCTTCCGGCACGTCCAGAAAGGAGTTGCGTGCAGGGAAGAACTCGATGCCGCCTTCTTCATCCATGCGGGAAGCAACAAGGTTCGCTGTTCCCACGTCCAAGCCGCGCCCGAGCGGCGCACCCGAATCATCACCCACGGTGGATTCCTCCGGTTGAGAATAACTATCACTTTGCCCTACAGACTCAGGCTCATCCGAGACCGCCCCGAAGTCACCCTGGTCGTTCGAGTCGCCCTGCTCACCACCCAGGTTCAACTCGTCTGATTCCGTTTCGCTGCTTACTTCTTCGTCTACTTCGCCCGCTTCTTGATCACCTTCATCGGGCGCGTTCAAGTCAAGCTCGTCTTCGTTCTCCGACATCTGCCCCATCCCTTCCTGGGCTGACGACACGACCTCTGAATGAGCCCTGTCGTCATTCGACGTTTCCGTCGAACCGGGTTCACCCTGCGGGTCGTGCGTAGGGCGGGATCGCTCGGGGCGATCGTTGCCCGCGGCAACCGCTTCTAAATCATCCTGGTCGGATAGTTGTGGAGTGTTATCTAACAGTGAATCGTCCGTTTCGCCAGTGGGAATTCCCTGCCCGCCAATGAGTTTATCGCCTTGTGTGCCAGCATCTTGCGCGATGTCAGATTCCATTTCCTGTGACGCAAGAGTCATCGGACCGGAACCGCCAAGCACGTCCTGATCGCCCATGGATGCGCCATCGAGCGTTATCCCCGGCGCTTCGGGTGCTTCCGTGTCGCCCGCTTCGTTGCCCGCTTCAATGGCATTGGCATTCATCTCCATCGCCGCCGCCGTCATCGGCCCGGATAGGGCATCTGCGGTGTTCGCCCGCGGAGGCTCGATTCTCTCGGTGTCGGATTCTCTGCGCGGGGCGCTGTTGTCCATATCAAAGGCGGCCATGGTGATTGGGCCGGGCGCCAGAGGCTCGCTCTTGGGAATGCCCGCCAGGTCAAGCTCCTCGTCAATCCGCGTGGCCGGGCCTGGGAAAGAATAATCGGCGGCGTCGAGGCTGTTCTCGTCAAGGTCGTCGATGTCGATGTCCTCGTCGACGACTTGCTGTCGTCCGGAAGGCGTGACGACGACTTCGCCGTCGTCGGCAGCGTCATCGAGCGAGATGTCGTCGAGTACATCCTCATCGACAACTTCGTGGCGCCCCGAGGGCGTGACGTCAACCGGTGTGTCATGCCAGTTCTTGTCCTGCTGCCTGGTGGTACGGCGCTTGGCGGCTCGCTGAAGGCGCTCCCGGATGGTTTCGCGGTGCGCGGGTGCGTCCTGGAGGTCGCTCAGATCAAGGTCGAGGTCGTCATCTTCGACGATTTCCTCGGATGGGTTCGGTTCATCGGGATTAACGTGCACGGGCGGGGATGCCTCTGAACGGCTTAACGTAGCGGTTTGGGGACGGCAGCACGGATTCTATCGCGCCCGGCAATCCGCGCAAGGGGAGTGGGCGGCAGGTCATACTCGACAGGAATCACGTGCGGGCATCAGCCACAGGTTGCTTTCATGTGCTATACTGGGGTTATGCGGATACGTGTGGAATGTTCCTGCGGCTGGCAGCGTGAACTCAGCGAGTTCTATGCGGGCAAACGCATTCGCTGCGCCGATTGCGCCTCGGTGCTTGAAGTTCCCGGCGTGTCTCACGGGCTTTACTCGTCGCGCCACATTGAGCGTGAGCTTAACCGCCCGAAACAACGGGCTGGCGTGTGGCTGCCTCTGTCGGCGGGCGCTTGCGGCACAAATCCGCGCGCAGAACAAACCCGCGGGCGCTGCTCGCGGCACTGCGGCAATTCGGTTTTCCTCATCATGATTGCGGTCGTGCTGGCACTGAACATTGGTCGTGTTCTCCGCGACGACAGCACTATGAAGCATCAGGATTGCGCCCCGGGTTGTGGATTCGAAGATCTCGCGGAGCCGGCTCAGGCGAAGCCGGGCGCGTCGGAAGATGATGCGGAAGATGATGCGGAAGCCGAAGACGAATTCTGATCCTTCCTTCGCACGTGACAGCTATTAGGATGCCGGGCCCTGTTAAGGAGGAGCCGGCATGAAGTATTCGTTTCTTGGCATACCAGCCCTGCTGTTTGTTTTGTCTGCCTGCGGTGGGGGAGCCGCCAACAACGCCGCGCCGGCGCCGGACAACACGGGCGGCGCGACGCAGGAAAACAAACCTCCCGAGAACAAGCCGGACGATACACCCCGCGAAGACCCGAACGCGTACCGCAAGGTGGATGGCCAGATTCCGCAAGGCTGGCACAGCATGGCCAAGCCGGGACGCGCGGAGTTGTTCAGCGCCGGGGTGTTCAACGAGCCGGGCTCCGACCTGCCGGTGGTTGCGGGCATCTGCACGCCGAAGGCTCCGGGCCCGACGGAAGGTGACGCGGAATGGGAGGAATGGCGCGGGCACGTATCCGCCGCGATTCTTCTGTACGCCGGCGAACCGGGCCAGGACGTGGTGAAGGTGATGCGGGAAAAGGGAGCGGAGCTGATTGACGGTTTCGACCCGACCACGGTAGTGAAAGACGGCGCCCTGGGCGGCGGTGCATCCGCCGACGGGCGGTTCGTCTACATGGCGTTTTCAAACAAACTCGGCACGTATGTCGTCGTGAGCGCGATTGCCGAGGGTGAGAATCACGACAGGAACGGGCAGGCTGTGATTGCCTGGGTGGAATCCATCAAGCCCAACTAGCCGGAAGAAAATCATGGGATACAACAGCAGCAAGAAGAACCGCATCAAGAACAAGCGTCGCAAGATCAAGGCCAGCAAGGAGCGTAAGAAGCGCGACGGCATCGCGGCCAAGAAGAAGTAGCGTTCGGATTAGAGTCCTCCCCATGCATCGCGTCTGGGCCGAGATCGACACCTCCGCCGTGCGCCACAATCTTGGCGTTGTGCGCCAACGTGTAGGCGGCTCGAAAACCATGGCGGTCCTGAAAGCCAACGCCTACGGGCACGGCGCCGTCGAGATGGCGAAGCTGCTGGTGGGGGAAGGCATCGACGCGATCGGCGTTGGCGACAGCGGCGAGGCACTTGAACTTCGTGACGCCGGCATCACGGCGCCGATTCTGATCGTGGGTGGCATCATCCCCGGCGAGATGCCCCGTGTCGTCGAAAACGACATTGAGGTCAACCTGCACACCGTGCAGATGGCAACGGAACTCAACGCCGAAGCGGAAAAACAGCAGCATGTCGTCCGTGTCCACCTGAAAGTGGACACCGGCATGGGGCGCCTCGGCATGCAGCCCTTCGAGGCCGTGCCTTTCCTGCATAACCTGCGCCGCCTGCGGAACCTTGAGCTGGTGGGCATGTGTACGCACTTCAGCCTGCCCTATGAGCGCAACCCCAGCTTCACGACCCGCCAGATTGAGCACTTTAATCTGGCCGTGGAAGTAGCCGAGCGCCTGGGCTACAGCGGCCTGACGCTGCACAGCAGCAGCAGTCTGGCGGTCTTCGAGCGTGAGGACGCGAACTTCAACATGGTGCGGACCGGCATCGCCCTGTGGGGGTTACTGCCCGGCGACCTGCACGGGCACGCCGATGCGCTGAAGCCGGTGCTGCAACTGAAGAGCCGCATACTGTTTCTCAAGGACGTGCCCGAGGGCACGCCTATCGGCTACTCGCGCACCTGGTACGCACCCGCGCCGACACGCATTGCGACGCTGCCTGTCGGCTACAACGACGGTTTTCGTACGAGCCTGAGCAACCGCGCCGAAGTGCTGGTGCGCGGCGTGCGCTGCCCCGTTGTCGGGCGGGTCAGCATGGACTACGCGACCATCGACATCGGGCTGGTGCCGGACGCCGATGTGGGGGACGAAGTAACCCTGATCGGCCGCGACGGAGAGGAGAAAATCACACTCGCCGAGCACGCCCATTGGGCCGACGCCATCCCGTACGAAGTGTTGTGCGGATTAGGACGCAGGGTAGCCCGCGTTTACACCTGACAGTAGGCGGGCGCGCGAATTGCCGGTAACACGGGGGTTGACCGGGCGCTTGCGCTCGGGGCTCCTGTTCCATCCAATGCACGCAAGGAGAAACCATGCCTGACGCACCACCAGACATACAGGCGCTTGGGCGCGTGCCTACGGGGCTGTACATCGTGACCGCTGAGAACAACGGGCAGCGCGCGGCGTTTCTGGCAAGCTGGGTCTGCCAGGCCGGCTTCAGTCCGCCGGCGATCAGTGTCGCGGTGAAACAGGATCGCCCGATCATGCGGCAGCTTTCGCGTGGCGCGCACTTCGCGGTGAATATTCTCGGGGCCGACGACAAGAAATTAATGGGGCAGTTCGCCAAGGGCTTTGACATCAATGAAGATCCGTTCGCGAACGCCAACATCGCGCGCACGGACAACAACACGCCCTACCTGCCGGACGCGCTCGCGTTCATGGATTGCCGACTCATGCGCGTGCTTGAGCCAAGCACCGAGCACAACCTGATCGTCGGCGAAATCGTCGGCGGGCGCATGTTGAAGGAAGGCGAGCCCTGGGTACACGTACGCAAATCGGGGGATCACTATTAGGCAGGCATAGGGCTTGGGGCGTAGGGCTTGGGGAAGGCTGTTTACCCTAAGCCCCGAGCCCTAAGCCCTAAGCCCCGAGCCCAGCGAAGCCCATGGACATTGCCTGCGAAATCCTGAAGTCCTCACGCACGATTGCCGTGCTCGGCATGTCGCCGAAGCCGCAGCGCACGAGCCACGCCATTGCCATGTACATGCAAGGCGCGGGCTATACGATCATTCCGGTCAACCCGGGGCACGATTCCATTGAAGGGCTGACCTGCTACCGCAAGCTGGAAGCCATTCCTGAGCCGGTTGACATCGTGGACGTGTTTCGCGCCGCCGAGCATGAGCACGAAGTCTGTGCCGACGTGCTGGCCATGAACCCGCTCCCCAGGGCTGTCTGGTTCCAGCTCAATGCCGGCGGTTATGAAGTCGAGGGCAAGCTGCGCGACCACGGTATCGAAGTCCTTGTCGACTCCTGCATCAAAGTCGTCCACAACCTGTGCGTGGGGCGATAACAGGGGACAGGTTTCAGGTTTCAGGGGGTGCCTTGAATGCACGCAAATCCTAAAACCTGAACCCTGACACCTGTAACCTGAAACCTGACTTGAACCGCTACTTCGACGAAGTCCACACCTTCATCCGCACGACCGACCTGTTCGATCGCGGCGAGAGCATTCTCGTGGCTTTCTCCGGCGGCCCGGACAGCATGTTCCTGACCGAAGCCTTGCTGCAGATCAGCCAGACCTACAAGTACGGCTGGAACATCGTGCTCGCGCACCTCAATCACGGCATTACCGAGTACGCTGACGAAAACGAGCGCTTCTGCCGCCTCATGGCCGAGGATCGATTCAAACTTCCGATCGTCGTGCGCACGGTGAACATCCCGGAGCTGCACAAGTCCGGGCGATTCAAGGGCATGAGCATCGAGAGCCTTGGTCGCCGCGAGCGTTACCGTCTGTTCGTTGACACCTGCGCCGAGCGGCACATCACCAAACTCGCCACGGGGCACCAGCTTGATGACCAGGCAGAGACCGTGCTGATGCGCGCCATCGCCGGCAGCTGGCTGACGGGCATGAGTGGCATTCCGGTGCGCCGGGCGCTCAGCCGGAACTCGCGCGCCGAAGTCGTCCGCCCGTTGCTGCGTATCGGGCGCGACCAGATTGACGAGTACGTAAAGACGGAAGAGCTGCCGGTGTTTCTTGACCCCAGCAACGCCGACCAGAAGTACACACGCAACAGGGTACGGCACCAGCTGATGCCGCTGCTCTGCAACGAGTTCAACCCGGGCGCCAAGCGGCACCTCGCGTCGCTGGGGCAACAAGCGGGCGAGCTTGAGGAAGAACTGAACCAGCTTGCCGGCAGTTTCCTTGACCCGCCCCGTGAGCGAGGCAGCGAAACCGTCATGCAGGTGTCGATCGAAAAGCTGCGCGCCCAGGGCCCGTTGGCGCAGCGCTACATACTGCGCGCGGCCCTCCACGCGGCCGGGATGCCGATTCGTGAAGTTACGCATCGCCGCGTTGAGCGCGTCCGCGACCTGCTGGGCAGTGAGCGCCGAGGGCTGGTGGTGAAACTCAGCGACGGGGCAAGCGTGCTGCTGGATGACGCAAACGTCGTCATCAAAGTTACGCACACGACAACCCTGCCCGAGTACATTACGCCCGCGGAGTTCCAGATCAGCCGCGACGGAAGCTGGGTCGCCGACGTCGACCGCGGGCCGTTCGCACGCGTGACGGCCGAAATGATGGCCATGCCGAGCGGCGGATTGGCCGAGCTGATGGAAGCCAAGCCAGAGGAAGTCGAGTACCTGAACGCCGAGGCCGTCCTGTTCCCGTTGTTTGTCAGGGCGCGTAAAGACGGCGACCGCCTGCGCCCACTGGGGCTGAGCGGCGAGAAGAAGCTGCAGGATATTCTGGTGGACAACAAGGTCAGTCGCGATCAGCGCGACGTGATTCCGCTGGTGTGCGACGCCAGCGGCGTGCTCGTTGTGTGCGGGCAGACCATCGCGCACCGCGCCCGTGTGACGCCGCAGACCCACCAGGTCATGCGCATCACCATGATTCCGCGTACGGGCACAAGTGACGCCAGCGGCTTCCTGCCCCCGGTGACATGATCCTGGCGTAGTGGCTGCCGTTGCGTGCGGCGGTTGTCCTTCGCACACGAGAAACGCCGCTTACTTGACGACCGGCAGCAGCAGCTCGGCGGCGTGTTCAGCGTCATGCAGCACCGTGACGCTTACGTCCAGGGCTTTCGATTTGTCGAAGGCGTCCGCGCCCGTGTGGCAGTTCGGCTCGTAGCGCGGGGCGTTGCCGCCTGTGACGATCAGCTTCAGCTTGCGCCCGCTGGCCCAGGTGTAGGCGTGATCCGGAAAGCGCAGCGTCACCCGTACCGTCTCGCCCTCGGTCAGGAGCTGCGTTTTCGCGCCATCGCGCAACTTGGCACGAATGATCGTTTCGGCCACAAGGTACGAGTGCCCCTCGCCATCGTCGTCGCACAGGCGCGCATGGATGTCCGTGTCCACGCGGTCGCACCGGAAGCTGACGGAAAGCTCTATAACGCCGCGGACTGCAAGGGGCTCGTCCAGCGCCGGGGTTGCATAGACCAGCACGTCTTCGCGCTTCTCGACGCGGCTGACATCTTTCGGCCCGTGTGTCAGGGGCGGCAGGTTCTGTCCGCCGATGGTCGGTGACGGGTCCTTCGGATCGTACTTGTATTGACGAGTCAAGGGCTGCTCTTCGGTGCCCTCACCCGGTCTGGCCGTGCTGACTTTGCCGTCGGCGTGCAGGTAATAACTTGCGCCCTTGCCGCGCAACTTCTCCCAGCTGTCGCCGCCGACCCACTTGCCTTCGTTGCACTGGAAGGCGCTGACGGCCGGAACGTCTTTCCAGCCGCTGTCCTCAATCCCGCGCAGGTAGTAGTCAAAGAACTTCAGCGTAATCTTCGTGGAGTAATTCTCGGCCTTCTCGAATTTCATGTCGCCTTGCTCCGGCAGGTCGATGCCCGTGTGTGACCAGGGGCCCATCACCAGCTTGCTTTCGCCCGCCTTGCCGCTCTGGACGGCCAGGTCCTGCCATTGCTCGATCACATCGCGTGGATAGTTGTCCCACCAGCCGCTGATCAGCAGACATGGCACCTTGATCTTCTCGGGCGAATAGCTGGTACGACGTGCAAAGTCCCACAGTCGGCTCGGCGTGCGGTTATCCTTCACGATCTTGCCTACGCCGAACCCGAGTGCGTCCAGGGACTTCACGTGTGCGTCCAGCAGCACGCCGCCTTCGTAGTAGCTCTCGTAGCGCGAGCCCTGGTAGGCGATCAGCGGCGCGGCGCACACCAGGTGCGGCGGCTGCTCGCCTGCTGTATCAAACTGCTGCTTGCCGAGTGCTGAGCCGCCCCAGGTGCCGACTTTGCCGTTGCACCAGTCCTGTTCGGCGATCCACTCTACGCAGTCGTAGCCGTCCTGCCCCCGCGACCACTGGCGTTTGTTCACGCCCTGCATGGCGGCCTTGCTGCCATAGAAGCCGCGCCAGTCCACGAATACGTAGGCGTAGTGTTCGCGGTCGAACAGGGACCACGCCTTGTCGCTGCCGCGGCCGGCATCGGACGCCTTGTCGCCGTACTCGCGACCCATGCGGTCTTTGTTGTAAGGGGTCTGAACCAGAATGCAGGGATACTCACCGCGCTCGTCGGGCAGCAGGATCTTCGCCGCCAGCGACTTTCCGTCGCGCATGGGTATCTGCGCGTCCTTGATCTCGGTGACCCATGGCTGTTCGGGCTTCTCATCCTGCTGTGCCGTGACGGTAAACGGAATCAGCAGCAGCAGACAAGCGGCAAGCGGTCGGCGCATAGTTTTCTCCCGGTGATTAAACACAGCCCGGCGCCAGTGGTTTCGAATTCTCTGGCGCCGGTTTCAACTGCTTGCGCGTGCGGCTTTACTCGACCTTGTCCCACCAGCTAAGGCGGTACTCCGCCGCGTGGGGCCATTCGCTTACGCCGCCGTCTTCAGACTTGTCCCTGACCAGCGTCTCGTAAATCTTCTTGGCTTCATCGCGCTTGCCTGCAAGCTCAAGCTTCACGGCCTCGAACATCTTTTCCTTGCGCGCCTTGTCGCGCTGGGCGGGCCCGAAGGTCTTGATGGTTTCCAGCGTGGCGGCATAGCCCTTCTTGCTGTACCAGCTTTCGTCCTTGAAGGCTTTGTGCATGGCCTTCATGCGCTGGTGGTGCCAGGTGTTCGGCCAGAAGTCGTTCTTGATGCTGAGTTGCAGCGACTTGTCGAGCCGTTCAAGTTCGTCCTTTACGTACTTTTCAAATTCCTTCATGAAATCCTTCAGGTCGCGCTTCTCTTTGGATTTCACGTTCTTGTCGTTCATTATGCCGTTGCCGCGTTCCCAGGCGCCCTTCCAGTCTTCGGCCGTCGCCATGGCGATGACTTCGTTGGCCCATGGGTCCTTATGTTCGGTCCAGGGAAGCTTGTCGGCGTCGGTCGGCGCCCCCAGATAGCGCTTTTCGTCGGGCGGGTATTCTTCGGGCCCCGGGCCGCCAAGGGTGTTGATGGCGGCTCGGTGAATCTGCACCCAGCGCTCGTCGTTCATGAACAGCCCGATGTCGTCAAGCTGCCCGTATTCGTGGTACTGCGCGGGAATGCCGGCGGCGCGCAGCTTGTTTGCCATGCGACGCGGTGTGTCGTCCGTTCCGAACTGCTTGAGCATGTCCACGTCAAAGCCGGTGACAGAGAAAATCGCGGGCACGGGGGGCAGTCCCTCCATGTCCTTTTCAAATGTCGGGCCGTGAAACAGGCGGGCGCGGAACGGAAACTTGTCCGGGTCACTTGCCCACAGGTGCCGGGCCCAGTCGCCGGCCTTGTCTTCGCCGCCGCTGATGCCAAGTAGAAAACAGCGGGTCGGGTCAACGGGCTGGTCCGTGAGAGCCTTTGCAAGCAGCCAGTCGCAGGCCTCCCACAGCTTGTCGTCTTCGACCATGTCCTCGATCAGGTAGAAACCTTCTCCGACTTCCTTTTCGCGCACGTACTTGACGCTTACGAAAATGATGGGGTCATGCCCGCTGGACAGGCGCGCAACGTCGGTCAGTTCCTCCGCGATGTCCGAGCCGCCGCTGGTGAATGAAAACACCAGCGCGTGCTTGTGGCTCTTGCTCGCGCCGATCGGCGCCGAATAGTAGCCCCGCAACTCCTCGCAGCCTTCGACTTCGATTTTCAGTTCCGTCTGCTTCTGGTCGTCCTTGCTGAGGGCGATCTTGGGCGAGCCACCCACGCCGGACTGCGGAAGCAACAGCGCGGCGTCGCTGCCGGCGCGGTCGCGCACCGCGGCACCGGGCTCCGCTTCTGTTTCTTCCTGTGCATAGCTGGCGGATACGAAAAGGACGAGCAACAATGCCGCCACTGGAAGTAGCTTGCGCATGGCTTTCTCCAAACGAAGGGCCCGGGGCTCAGGAATGCACGGCGATTATCCATTATCAAACGGGCAAGGCCAGCATTGTGACGGAATTCCTCACACCCGGTTCCCGGATTTTTCAGTGAAGGTCGGGCACGGATAGTCGCCCAGCCAGGCGGACAAATCCTCGTGGCTTGGCCGGTTGGATGGTTTCACCAGTTGCGCCGCCGCGAGCAGCATCACCGGCGCTGTCACGAAAATGCTGCACAGGAAAAGCTTGCGGACTTCTTCGTGGTTGAAGGGCTCGGCGGGCGCATAGCTCCATCCCAGCCAGGCCGTGACGCCCAGGTTGAACGCGACAATCCCGCCCCAGAACAGCGGCGCGAACAGGCCTTTGGCGGGGACGTACTTCAGCTGGACGGGCTTGCCCGTGGCCGTTTCGCGATTGGCCAGAAACGCGTCAATACGCTGGTTGATGAAGATGATGACCCAGCCCACCACAAACCAGCCGACATAGTTGGCGAGCGTGACTCCGAAGTGATAGCCGGGCGACGGGTAATGGTAGATGTCGCCCAGGAACCAGTGTTTGCCGAGGTGCGCGACGGGGTCAACCACGATGTCGATGATGGTCATCAGTGCCGCGCCAAGCAGCAGGGTCGCGGGCGAGTTGCGCAGGGCGCGCATGGTGACGCGCTGAAAATCCAGGCCGCGCCGCCAGATCGGCGACATGAAGAACTGCGCGAACGAAAAGCTGACGTAGCTGAGAAACGCGAACGACAAACTATCGAAGAACGGCACGCCCGCGATCAGCAGGTCGTTGGCGAGCACGTCCTCGTGGTAGACGTAGTAGCCGAAAGGCATACGGATGGCCGGGTTTACGCTGCACCACTCAGCCACGAAGGCCACCAGATAGCCGGTTACCAGCCAGATGCCGGTGCGCAGCTTGCCTTGCTCCATCCAGCTGAACGCCAGAAACGCGATCAGAAAGATGAAGACATAGGGGCGGTGCGTGATGCTGTAAAACAGTTCGGCCATAACAGGAGTGTTCTAGATTCTGTTCACCACAGAGAACACAGAGAAAGCCATGCAGAGGCAGCTCCCTGTGGTGAATCTAGTCTTGCGGCTTCGGAACGGATTGGATTCCCAGCTCAACCAGCAGCGCCGGCTCCACGTCGTTGGGTGTGTCGATCATGAGGTCGCGGCCGGTGGCTGACTTCGGGAATGCGATGACGTCCTGGATGTTGTCGAGCCCGAGCAGCAGCATCAGCAGACGGTCCACGCCGCTTGCTATGCCGCCGTGGGGCGGCGCGCCGTGGTTCAGGGCGCTCATCAGGAAGCCGAACTTCTTGTCGGCTTCTTCCTTGTTGATGCCGATCAACTCGAAGATGTCCGCCTGGTAGTCCGTGCGGTGCATACGAATGCTGCCGCCGGCGATTTCGATGCCGTTGACGACGAGATCGTACTGGTTATTGCGCAGGGCGAAGACTTCGCGCAAGTCGACGCCGTCGGCCGCGAGCTTCTGGATCGGTGTGCCTTCGCCCGGCTTGCGCGAGATCGCCGCGAAGGTGCGTACTTTGTCGACGTCCTGGGGCAAGGTGAACGGGTGGTGGCTGGCGAACAGCTTGTGGTCCTCTTCGCGGTACTCGAACAACGGGAAGTCGACGATCCAGACGATCGCGAACTTGCTGTTGTCATTCAGCCCGAGCTTTTCAGCGATCAGCAGGCGCATGTTGTGCATCACCGCGTGCACGATCTTGTGCTTCTCGTGGGCGCAGATCAGCAGCAGGTCGCCCGCCTCGGCTTTGCAGGCTGCGATCATCGCCTTCTGCTCAGGCTCCGGGATAAACTTGGCGATGCCGCCCTCAAGACCTGCGGCGGTAACCTTGAGATTCGCAAGCCCCGTCGCGCCCATGCCCTTGGCGTCGCGCTCGAGATTCTTGAGCTGACCCGTGCTGAACGTGTCGCCCATGCCCGGGCAGCGCAGGCCCTTGATCAGCCCTTCTTTCCCGGCGACGCCTTTGAACGCGTTGAAGCTGCAATCGCGCGACCATTCCGTCAGGTCGGTCAGCACCAGGTCGCGCGAACGCAGGTCAGGCCGGTCGATGCTGTAATCGCGCATCGCCTGTTCGTAGCTCATGCGCTCGAAGGGCGGCTGGACGTCGCTTTCGCTGAGCACCGGCCATGACTGGTCTTTAAAGCGCTCATCCCTGCGGATGTCGCTGAAGACGTTGGCGACGACTTTCTCGAACAACTCCATCACGTCGTCGCGTGTCGGGAAGCTCATCTCGATGTCGATCTGGGTGAACTCCGGCTGGCGGTCGGCGCGCTTGTCCTCGTCGCGGAAGCAGCGGGCGATCTGGAAATAGCGGTCAAGGCCGCTGATCATGCACAACTGTTTGAACAACTGCGGCGATTGCGGCAACGCGTAGAATTGCCCGCGGTGGGCGCGGCTCGGCACGATGAAGTCGCGGGCGCCCTCCGGTGTGCGCTTGTACAGCACCGGCGTTTCCACATCGAGAAAGCCTTCGCCCTCAAGTGTGTTCCGCGCGGACGCGATCAGCTTCGCGCGCGCCTGCAACATCGCCTGCATCGGCCTGCGGCGCAGGTCGACAAAACGATGTTTCAGGCGCAGCTCCGGGTCGCACTTGAGGTCGTCGCGGACTTCAATGGCCGGCGTGACTGCGGTGTTAAGAATTTCGAACGACTCAACGGCGATTTCAACCTCGCCGGTCGCCATGGTGTCCGTCTTGTTTTCGTCGTCGCGTTCGCGGACTTTGCCGGTCGCGGTGATCACGAACTCGTGGCGTACTTCCTTGGTTGCCGCCAGCAGGTCTTTGTCGATTTCTTCGGCGAATGTGAGTTGCGCCTTGCCCGCCACGTCGCGCAGCAGAATGAACGCAACCCCACCGCGGTCGCGCTTGGTATCCACCCAGCCGCAGACGGTAACCGTCTGGCCTACGTGCTCAAGGCGCAATTCCCCGCATCGGTGTGTTCGCGTTTTCATGTCTGCTCCGTAAATCGAACGGCCCGGCAATCACCGGGCCGTGGGTTCTAAACACTTTGCCCGGGTCAATCTACCAACGTATCGGGGTCGTCCTTTGATGCGGCTTTTTTGTCCTGCGGCAGATTATCGGTTTCGCTGTGGAAGTCGTTGGCGTTGATGACGTCACCGTCGCCTTTGGCCGCCTTTGCGGCAGCCTCGCGGGATTTGCGCGTGGCGGGCGGCGGCGTGAAGAAGGCGTAGTCCTCATCGAGAATGAAGTCTTCCTCGTCCTCGTCGTCGGTCAGTTTGACCGTCGGGTTGTCGCCGATGGTTGGTGGGGCTTCCTTCTTCTCGGCGGGCTTCGCGGTGGGACCTTTGCCCGCAAGTTCTTCCTGCAACTGCTTCATCATGGCCGGGGGGAGTGCGACGGTGTCACCGCCGGGCCCCTCGCCCATGTCGTTCAAGGCGCCGCTTTCTGCGACTCGCTTCGGTTTGCCGGTCGGTGTTTCCGGCTGGGGCGGGGCTTCGGCGCGTGCCAGGGCCGTGTCGTCCGGCTTGGGAATGAACAGGGTCTTCGCGCCCTGGGCGATCGGCTTGTCCATCACGATGGAGGTCTTGTCGCCTGAAGGTGGCGGCGTCGGGTTGGACTTGTCGGTGATCTTGCCGGTGTCGCGCCGGCGCTTCATCAGCTTGCGCGTCTTCTTGGGTTTGAAGGCCCGGTCGTTGGTAGCGCCCTCACGCGTCGGAGGCGGCGGCGTCTGCTTGTCGGTGTAGTCCGTTACATCTTCGATGGAGGACTCAGCAGTTTCTTCAGCAGTATCTTCGACAGCCGCTTCCACGACTTCGTCCACAACTTCTTCGGCCACGGCCGTGGTGGCACCCAGCATGGAAGTGGTGGACTCTTTGACCGGGGCGGCCTTTTCAGCGGCTTCGGCCGGGGCAGGTGCCTGGACAACTTCTTCGGTCGTCTCGGGTTGTTCCGCCGTGTCGGGTGGCGAGGGCTGTTCAGCGGGTTCGTCAGCAGGTTCGTCAGCGGGTTCATCGTCCAGGTCGATGTCCGCGTCGTCGGCGCCCATGCCGACTTTGGCCGCGCTGCCAAAGCTAACCTCGTCCTCCGGGGTGTCCTCGGCGTCTTGCGTCGCGGGTGAACCCTCGCCGAAATCAACGTCGCCAAAGCGCCCGGAGGCGCTGCCGCCAAGGTACTCCGCAATCTCTTCATCCGTCAGGCTGTCTTCTTCATCATCCTGGGCCACCGGCGTGTCTGTGCGCGGCGTCGTGCCGATCTTGGGTTCAGGTTCAGGTTCATCGGCGACCTCGGCGCCAGGCTGCACGCTGGCGGTCGGAATTTTGAGCGCC
This sequence comes from Planctomycetota bacterium, assembly GCA_019912315.1. Classification (GTDB taxonomy): domain Bacteria; phylum Planctomycetota; class UBA8742; order UBA2392; family UBA2392; genus JACKID01. The sequence continues at coordinate 351,873 of JAIOJA010000042.1, read as the reverse complement.
GCGGCTTCCTCGGCGATTTCCTGCTCTTCCTGTTTCTTGCGCTCTTCAAGGTTCGGGCGCTCCAGGCGCACGGTCGGCATTCCGACGCGCGGTGCGGGCTCGTCTTCTTCAAGTGGCGGCAGGTCGCCGGCAATCGGCGGCGGCGGGCGAAACGCCGGCGCGTCCTCAACTGCCGGTTCTCGCGACGTACGCCCGGTCGGGTCAAGGTCGTCATCCGACGTGCCCTGTTCCGGTGCCTGCTCCCGCGGCGGCAGTGGCGAAGCCGGCTTGAATTCCCGCACCGGCGCCGGCGCGGCAAAGTTGCCCTGTTCGTCAAACTCGGCCGAACGCATGGGCGGCGGTGGCGCCGAGGCGCCGCCCCGCGTGGTTGGGGGCGGCACGGAAACGCGCTTTTCCCTGCCTGGTCCCACGGGCCCGGATTCTTTTTTTTCCCAGGGCGCCTCAACGATACCCGAGTCCCGCTTGTTCACGCGCTCCGGCGCTGCCGCGGACTTCTTGGGTGCAAGGTCGCCCGGCTGGTCCGCGAAGTCTGCCGGGTTGATTTCGGGTGGCGCTTCGGACGGGCCGCTTTGGGTATCGGGGTCCACCTTGTCCATGGCCAGCACGGTGGCTTCCGCAGCGAAGGTGCGTTCGCGCGGGTTGGTGCGTATCAGCCCGCGGGGGTCACTGCGGGCGGGCGCTTCGACGGCGTTTACGGGGGGCTCGCTGTCATAGAAGGTGATCTTTGCGTCGCCGATGCGCAGCTTCAAAGCCTCGGAAAGGGGCGCGATCACACCGCGACGCAGGCGCTGGTTATTGATCCAGGTGCCGCCGCTGCTGCCCAAGTCGCGCACGAAGGCGCCGCCGCGCGAATCAATGAAGAACTGCGTGTGCAGGCGCGAGACCTTCATGTCGCGCAACTGCACGTCCGCGCGGGGGAGTCGCCCGAACACGTAGTCAATACGCCCCACGAAACGCAGGAGCATGGTGTCCGGTCCAAGTTTGATCTCAAGGTACGGCATAGGGCTTGTGTGTTGCGCAAAACGTAGCGCAACACGGGACTCCTTCAGGCAGTGCCTTCGTAGCCTTATCGTTTAGCGTACCCACGCTCAAATTCAAGGCGGCTACTGCGCTTGAACCATAAACGATGCGGGCTGCGAGTCCGCCTGGGTGGCAGGTGCATGCTGCACACGTACGAGGTACGTGCCGGGCATGAGACTGACACTGACGGATTTGTTGGCCGCATCGCCAATGTGCTGCGCGACGACGTTTCGTTCAAGGTCATGCACCGTCAGGTCAAGGCGGTGTCGCGCAGGATTGTAGCCTGGCGTCGTGTTGGTGACATCGATACTGACAGTTTGCGCGCCGGCAAGCTCCATGCGCCATAGCCCGTTTGCCTGCGGGCCAAGAATCGGGTTCGGGTCCGTGCCTGACCAGGCGTCAAGATTCCCCATATCAGCGGCCCCGCCCACCGTCAGAACAGGCGGGAAGCCATCCCCGCCCGCGGGCGGAAAACTCGCGCCATGGGTCGCCATGATGGTGTTGGCGTCGGAGATGCTGAGTCGAGCGTCGTCAATCAGTTCCTGCAACAGGCTCGCCAGCCAGGCGACCTCAAAGGGCGCGGCGCGCGCGCGCAGGTCGGCGAAGCTGGCCAGAAAATCGGCCATACCAATGTTGCTCGGGTCGGCGTCCGTGTCCGGGGGACTGCCGGTTCCGCCGTCGAACAGGTCCCAGACGACACGAGTGACGCGGAACTCGTTGCCGTAGCCCGTACCGCTGCCGGGGACAAGCCCGCTTTCGCAATCAAACTCGAACTGCACGCTGGTCACGCCTCCCGTGTACCCAAGCGTGTCGCGGTACACGCTTTGTCCGGCCAGCGCGCAGCCGATGGCCGTGACCATGCCTTCGCTGTAGCTGGCGCTGAAGATCAGTTCTTCGCCGAAGTGTGGCCCGCCGAAGTTGTTGTCGCGTGATTGCGTGAGCTGCAGAAAGCTGGCCCATTCGTGGGCGATCACGGTTTCGTCAAACTCGTCGTGGTCGCTGTTCTGTACGTCCGCCGCGTCGCCGCCAAGCAGGTAGATGGAAGGGTTGCCATTGGGGCCGTCGAGCCCCGTTTCGGTCGCCAGGGTGATGCTCTGCCCGCTGCCGTTTGCCAGAAACCGCGTGCCCGCGTTGCCCATGCCCCAGAACAGGTCCAGTGGTCCAAGCCCGGTCAGCGTGCTGGCGGCACGCAGGCGCTGCACCGTATCCAGCACCGCAAAGGCACCCGCCCGGTTGGCGGCGTCGGCCGCGCCGTGCAGGTTGACCGTCTGGCTGCCGCTGGCGCGGTTAAGCACTTCGCCCGGCAAGGCGTGCACAATCGGCGGTGAGGTCTGTGAATGATAGACGGCGTCCATGTCGAGCCCGGCGCCGGACCGCGCGCGGGCGCGGACAAAATAGTCAACAGTAGTGCTGAAGTTGAGCGTGTAGTCCCCGTTGGCGTCGGTTGTGGCGGTGCCCAGGACGTTGTTGATGTCGCTGTGCGCAACGGCCTCAACCAGCACGTCCGAGGCGTTCTCGACTACCGGGTTCAGCAGGTCGAGCCCGCCGGGTGTAACCGGCAGCCGCTCGTAGGTGACCTTTCCCGAAATCGTGAGTGCAGCGGGCAGGCCACCGTCCGGGTCGGCCGTTCCGCCGGGGGCCGGGCCGATCACCGCGTGGTGGGGGACCGGCGGCACCCCGCCGGCGCCGCACGAGCCGGAATCGCGCTCGCCGCACGACGCCAGTGCCAGCAGAATCAGCAGCCAGAGGAAACGCTTCATGGCGCAACTCAGGGGTGCGCGAGGGGAATTGCAGGATAGCAATCGTCCGTGCGTTCGTCAGCGTTGATCAGACTTGCAAAGCGCGCGCCTGTCGCCCGTTGTGGATTAGACGCTGCCGGCGTCGAGAGATTCGGCGTCTTTGTGGATGGCGCGCCAGATGTGGTCCGGGTTCAGCCCCTTGGCGGCGATCACCAGGTCGGCGATTTCGCGCACGGCGCCGCGCCCGCCGGGAAGTTGCGTAACGTAGCGGGCGCTTTCCCGGGCAAATGGGTTGGCGTCGCAAGGGGCGCAGGAGATGCCGGCGGCCTCGAAGGCTTCGGCGTCGTTGACATCATCGCCGACATACACGGTTTCTTCGGCGCTCGCGCTGAACTGTTGCATCAAGGCGCGCAGGGCATCGCCCTTGCGCTTCATGCCGGGCTTGTAGGCACTGAGCATCAGGCGCTTGACGCGCCCGGCCACCACCGGGCTGTCCTCGCTGGTGATAATGCCGACGCGAACATCGGCGCCTTCCAGCAGGCGCAGCCCCATGCCGTCGCGAATAAAGAACGTCTTGGCGAACTCGCCCTCGCGTCCGTAAATGACGCTGCCGTCAGTCAGGACGCCGTCGACGTCGCAGACAAACAGCTTGACGCCACTCCACTCGGATTCCGTTACAGTCATGGTTTCAGGTTAGCGGTCTTTCAGTTCGTGCTCAATCCGATCCATCCAGGGGCGCAGCTCGCGCTCGAAGAACTGCTCAAGTCGCTGTGTGATGCGGTCCTCAATGTAGCGGGCGACATCTTCGTTCACGTTCTCGTCCCAGGGGCGATCGGGGTATTCATCTTCGTTGTCCGGCGTGGCGGCGACCGCGGCCGGCGTTGCAGCGGGCTCGGGACTTGCCGTCTGCGTTTCTTCCTTGAATTCGGGAGCCGGCTGCCCGGGAGTCTCGGCGGCGTCCGGTTTTTTGGGGCGGGGCTTCAGCTTTACTTCCACGGGGGGCTTGTCGTCGTCCTTGTAGTCGTCGTCGAAAATGCTCTCCAGGTCCTTGCCACTGCCCTTGAGGCCGCTCATGAGTTCTTTCGCAAACTCGCGCGCGCCGCCGCCGGCAAAATCCTTCAGCTTCTTTTCAAGGTCAAAGGCCAGTCCGCCCGCCAACTCCTCCGGGTCGATCTTTTCGCCGCGTTTGGCGGCCTCGACGGCGCGTTTCTCAGCGCGCTTTAGCACCCGGAACTTCCACAGCCGCCCGGCCCAGACGCCGCCCTCTACAAGGAAGAAGACGGGCAGGCCGGCAAGCAGCATGTCGATGGGGCTGCCCGATGGCGACACGATCGCGCCGATCACGACGGCGATCAGGATGGTGTAGCGACGCTTGGATTTGAAGAACTCGGGGCTCACAAGCCCGAAGCGAATCAGCGGCGCGACAATCAGTGGAATCTGAAAGATGAAGCCAAGCCCGAAGGTCATGGCGAACACGAGGGCGAGAAACTGCGCCAGGGAATAGTTCGTGTCCACGTCGAAATCCGTAACGTTGAAGCCAAGCAGAAACGGGATGCTGATCGGCAGCAGCACATAGCGCCCGAAGGCGGCGCCCGCCACGAACAGCAGAAAAATCGACGGAATGGCGACGCGGAAAAACTGGCGCTCGTGACGGTACAGGCCGGGAGCAATAAAGAAGTAGGCCTGCAACATCACCCAGGGGTAGGCGAAGATCAGCGCGGCGTACAGGCTGACTCGCATGGTTGTACTGAAGGTCTCGAGGGTCGCGATGACGGTAAAGCGGATCTGCTCGCTGAATGGCTTGAGGTCGTACTCGGTCAGTTCGGTGACGGTTTTGCTGTCGCTGCGGCTGACTTCGTTGCGCACAAGCACGCCGCCGGTTTTCGCCACCCATGTGCGGTTGACCGTTTTGCCTTCCGTGACCGTGCGCTTGAAACACTCGAACTCGCCGGCAGGTACGGTGATCGTTTCTTCACCCAGCAGCAGGGCCTCGGCGCCGGGTGCTGGTTCGCCGTCAAAGGTATGCGTGAAGGTGATGGAATCGTCCTGGCTGTCACCGGTGACGGTGCGTTTAACCTCGGCGCCCGTGGCGTCGGCGGACAGGACTTCGTAGTGCGCGAATGTGGTTGCGTCGCCGTGCTGAATGCGCAGCGTCCAGGTGCTGCCGGCGGCGCGAAAGGGCATTTCGACGGCTGTCTGGAAATCGGCGTACTCGGTGGCGGCGATGTCGTGATCAACGATCGCGATGCCCTTGACGTAGCGGACGATGTCATCCGCGAACCAGCCGAACACAACGAGAAACGCGACGCCGATGCCGAAGATCGACCACAGGAGTCGCTTGCGCAACTCGTCCAGATGGCTGGAAAAGGGAACCTGGTCGTCTTTACTGTCCGGCATACGGCCCAATGTTCAATGATCGGCGATCAAATGCCAGTACCCTGAAGTACTCGCAGTCTTCATTGCTGATGAAGCATTGACAATTGATCATTCGGCGCGGGGCGGCTGGTCATCATCCGCGTCATGCGAACCGGCGTCACCGGGCAGGCCCTGCGGGCGATCCATCTGAGTGGATTCGGGCTCCTGGTCCGTTTCGTCCTGGTCGTCGTCATCGTCGTCGACCAGTTCGGCGGTTTTGTCGTCCAGGCGGTGGGTATCCTTGCGATCACGAAACTCGCGCTGCAGGATCACCCGGGCGGTGTCCTTGCCGTCGTCGGTCAGGCTGAAATTGTAGATCTGATTCGGGCTGGTGCGCCCGGCCATGATCGCGCCGCTGCCGTACTTGACGCTGATCAACCCGAGTTCTTCCAGGGTGTGAATTTCGGCGGTGAAGACAGCCTCGAAACCCCAGTTGAAGCGCTTGCTGGCGCGCTCGGCCTCAAGCTGTCGCAACAGCTCCATGCGTGCCTGGCGGTAGCTGGCCTGGTTCATGCCCATGTCTTCGAGGCGGCGGTGCAGGTACTTGAGCAACTCACGCCCGACTTCGGAGATGGTCTTGTCTTCGTCGGATTTGTCGTTATCGGGCGGCACTGCTGTCACTCACGTTATCGATAAAGTCCTTGGCGCGCTTCGCCGTGTCGACCGCGACACGGCTGGCCTCGCTTAGCTCGACGCAGGCAGGCCCGGTGTAGCCAATCTCTCGCAGCGCCGCGAACGTGCGCGCGAAGTCCACACTGCCTTCTCCGAAGAACAGGTGACGATGGCGACCGGGAAGCATGTCGTCGAGGTGAAGATTATAGAGAACGTCCTTATAGGTTGACAGATACTCCCACTCCGGCGCGGTTTCCATGCACTCAAGGTGCCCGATGTCGATTGTGAGACCGGGCCTGAACCCGAGCAGGGTTGCCAGTTTGTCGTAATGTGACATCGTTTCGAGCAACATGCCCGGCTCGGGCTCCAGGGCCGCCCGCACGCCGTGGTTGGCGCAGGCGCCCTCGATCTTCTCGACGTGATATGCCAGACGTTCGAACAATTTGTCGTCCGAAATCTGTGTGTTTTCGGGGCGCGCGCCCGACCAGTAGGAGACTGCAAGTGCGCCCAGATCTTCGGCGATTTCGCCAGCCCGGTACAGAAACTGCACGCGCGAATCGCAGTCGTCATCAAGCAGCGTCGGGCGGTGCTTGCGACGCGGGTCAAGCACATAGCGTGAACCGGTCTCGATTACGCAGCTGAGCCCCAGGCGGTCGAGTTGCCTTGCGACGGCCGTAACTTCGCGCGCAGAGCTGGTAAACGGGTTCAGGTGGTGCACGTCGAGAGTCAGGCCTACGCACGTGTAGCCGAGTTCGGCGATGATCTCGATGGCGTCTTCAAGGCGGTGATAGGCGAACCCGCTGGTGTTGTAGCCGATGTCCATATCAGGTTTCAGGTTGCAGGGGTCGGGTTTCAGGGTACATCGCGAATTGTGAAGCGCCGCTCATTCTACGGCACTCGTTCCGGTGCTTTGACACCTGCTTTACCTCTCCCAGGGTGCCAGCTTCAGCTCTTCGCCCGCGATCATCCGCGCCAGGTCATTGCGAGCTTCCGTCACAAAGGGCTGGTCCGCAGGCACGCTGTCAAGGAAAGCACCCGCCTGCGCCGCGGCCTCCGGCTGGGCCTCCAGCGTCGCCACCCGATAGCTGACCAGGAAAAACATCCAGCCAATGCCGGCGTCGTCGGTTGCTTCCGACAGCTTGCGCAGGGCCAGCTTGTCGTTCAGCCACAGGTACAGCAACGCAAGGTTCCGCTGGATGGCGCCGACGGCCTTCGCCTGGTGCTGCCCTTCCGAAATAGCGGCGGCGCGTTCCAGGCTGTACACGGCCTCGCGGGTCAGCGTGCGGGCCAGTGCCTGGTCCATGCCTGTGCCGGCTGTGCGTACGCGGGCCTGGTCTACGGCCGCAAGCAGCTTGTGGGCCATCAGGAAGTCGGGCTCGCGGGCAACCAGTTCGCGCAGCTTGTCGCCGCATGAGGCGAAGCGTTCGGCATCGTAGTCAAGTTCGGCGGTCTGGTAGTCGCGCAGGGCGTCGGCCCTGGCGTGTGGTGACGGCAGGTCGCGCGTGTCGCTGAGACTCTCGGGCTCGAAGCTCTGGGCGACCGGCGACTCGCCGGGGTAGGGTGTGCCGACGCCGGTTTCGCGCGGCTCGAGGCCGCCCTTGCGCGGCGGCACCCAGGCGTTCATGAGGCGGGTAATCTCCACGCGGGCTTCGCCGACGGCGGCGGCGTTTTCGTGAAAGCTGTTCACCTGCTGTCTGGCGTCCGCGAAATGCAGCACTTCATCGCCGGCGAAAAGCGTCAGTGCATTCTGCGTGCGCAGCCCGCGGATCCTGGCCCAGTTCGCGTTCAGCCAGGCGTAGTGGCTTTCGACGTAGGCAGTGAGCCCCATTTCGGTGCCGTCCTTCATGGCGGGCATGAGGCTTAAGCCGTGCCACTGTTTCGAGAACTCGGGCGCATCGAGCCCCATGATCTCGACCAGTGTCGGCGCGAGGTCGTAGTTGCGGGCGATGCCCTTGACGCGCGTGCCGGCCTTGATGCCCGGCGCGCCACGCATGATCAGCGGCACGTGCGTGGTACTGTCGTAGCAGAAGTAGCCGTGGGTCAGTTCGTTGTGATCGCCGAGCCCTTCGCCGTGATCGCTGGTGATGACGATCAGGCTGTCGTCGTACAGGTTTAGTTCCTGAAGCTTCCGCAAAAACCGGCCGATCTGCTGGTCCGTGTAGGCAATCTCACCGTCGTAAAGCGACGGGTTGTCGCCGCTGAAGGCATCACCCAGCCCCTCGTGTTTTTCGTAGGGGGCGTGCGGGTCGAAGAGGTGAATGAAGCAGAAAAACCGGTCACTGCCGCGGCCGGCGATCCAGTTCTCGGCGAGGGAAAGCGTGTCGCGGGCGTCGCGCTCGCTGACGGTAAGGCGCCCGGGTTGAACCTCGCGGACGCCAGCGTCGTCGTATGTTTCAAAACCGCGCTCGATGCCGCTGCCGGATTTCATGGTGTGGGCGCTGACAAACGCCCCCGTGCGGAACCCCTGCGCCTTCATGACTTCGGGCAGGGTTGCCAGCTCATCGGGCAGGCGGTGATACAGGTTGTCGCGCACGCGATGTCCCAGCGCGCTGACGCCGGTCATCTGGGTCAGGTGCGCGGGCAGTGTGAGCGGATAGTTGCTGAAGTGATTTTCGAACAGCACACCTTCGCTGGCCAGCGCGTCCATGACAGGTGAGGTCTTCTTGTTGTGCCCGTAGCAGCCCAGGTGATCGGCGCGCAGGGTGTCGATGCTGATGATGATCAGGTGCTTCGGCGGCGTGTAGGGCTCTGCTGCCGGGGCGCTTTCGTCCTGGTCCATCCACTTCATGACGGCGACGGCGATGATGCCGACCACCAGTACGAAGCCGATCGCGGACCAGACCCCGCCACGCTTCTTGAATGCAGACTGTTTGGGTTCGTCGCTCACGGGAACAGGTGCCGGTATCGCCAGAGGCAATGGTGTCAGGTTCAGGGACAGCGCCGGCTGCTACAGGTCCCTGACACCTGAAACCTGTAACCGGAAACCTGAATCAGACCCACTTGCGCCAGAACACGGTCACCAGATCGTTGCCGAGCACGAACAGCATGAGGCAGACGACCATGATGAAGCTGCCAAGCTGCACCCAGTGCAGCGCCCTTTCCGGCAGGGGTTTGCCGCGCACAGCAGCGATAGTCTCGATCAGCCATTGTCCGCCATCGAGCACAGGCAGCGGTATCAGGTTCACGATCGCCAGGTTGACGCTGATAAACGCCAGGAAAAACAACAGCGTGCCCGTGCCCCATTGCGCCAGGCTGTAGCTGCGCTTGGCGATCACCACCGGCCCGCCCAGGTGCCACAACTGCACGCGCCCGGTAAACAGCGCGCCCAGGGTCATCATGATTTTGTAGCCGACCTTCTTGCTGTGGTAGAAACCCTGCTTGACGCTCTCCACCAGCCCGTAGGTGACAGGCGCGCTGCGCTGCTCCGCGGCCGCGATGGACATGATCGCCCCGGAATCGGGCCCGCTGTCATCCGTCGCGATCGTGAACGCCTGGACGCCGTCTTCACGCTCGACCTCATAGGTGAGTTCCGCCGCGCCGTCGGCCTGCGCCGCCTTCAACAGGGCGATCTGGTAGGCCGTCCGGTCAAACGTGTTGTTTTCGGGGTTCAGCACTTCGGTGCCATTGACCTTCACGCCTACGACCTTGTCGCCCGGCTTGATGCCCGCTTTTTCGGCGTTGCCGCCCGGACGCACACCGTAGGCGGTGACAGACTTGTTGAATTCGGCGATCTGTTCGGTGCGGGCTTCCTTGCTGATGTCGGCAGGCGGAACGGGTGATACGGTCACCCCAAGCTGGAAGCGCCCGGGGCGTGCTTCGCGCGGGTCCGGCGCGACGACAACATCGACTTCCTTGCCGTCGCGCTTTACAACCAGCGTCATGCTTTGCCCGTTGCTGGCGTCCACCAGGCGGTTCAGGTCACCAAAGCTGTCAATCTCGACGCGCCCCTGCCCCGCTTTGACGGCGACAAACTGGTCACCCTGTTTCAGCCCCGCCTTGTCGGCCGCGCCGCCATTGCGCACGCGGTCGACGTAGGGCGGCGGCAGCGTGCTGATGCCGCCCGTGTAAGCGGAGCCGTCCACGTAGAACTTTCGGCGCGGGGTATAGCTGACTTCCCACACTCTGGCGTCCGCGCCAAAGCCTCGCTGCAGCTTCATTTTGATGGCGCCGCGGCTCTCTTCAATCAGGCCCTGCGCGTCCTGCGCGTTGCGGATTTCGTAGCCGTTGATTGCGACAATCTCGTCGCCCTCGGCCGGGCGGTCCTCACCCAGGTCTTCGGGGAAACGCGCGGCCTCTTCTTCCGTCAGGATTACGCGATGCTTTGCCTTGATGGCGGGCAGCTTGATGCCGAATGTCTGGTCTTCATCAAGCTGCAGGGTGATGTCCTTCTGGATGGTCTTACCGTCCACGTCGCGTTCAATGACAAGATCAATCGTGTCGCCGCCGTCAAAGATGCCCGCGTAGACAACGTCCTCGAAGTCCACGACCTCGCGCCCGTTGACTTGCAGCACGCGGTCACCGACCTGGATTTCGTTGTTCACCCAGGCCTGGCTGCTCTGGTCAATCATGCCGACCGTGGGCTCAATGAAGGTCACGCCAAGCTGGAACGCGAGAATAAAACCGATCACGGCCGTGATGGCGTTCATGGTGACGCCGCCCAGCAGTACCTGGGTTTTCTGCCAGTAACTCTTGTTGCGGTAGTCGCCTTCGTCGCCCTCTTTGGGGCCCTCCAGCGAGCCCGGCGAGTCACTCTGCCCGTGCATGGTCACGTAGCCGCCGAACGGGATCCAGCCCAGGCGGTACTCCGTGCCGCGCCACTTGTAGCGCAGCATGTTGTAGGCCTTCCAGCCCTTCTTCGTTGGCACCGGGAATGGAAACCCGATACTGAAGGCAGGGCAGGTGATGCCCACGCGCTTGGCTGCAAAAAAGTGCCCGGCCTCGTGGATTGCAATCACGAAGCCGAAGCCGATCAGAACCTGAAGTACGTAGATTATGTTCATAGCCGCTTCATCGTATCGGACAACCCGTGCCTGTGAAGTAGCGCGCGGGCAATAACTTCCTCTATAACGCATCTGGTTGGCAATCATGCCCCGTGAATTGCGCGGGCGTGTCTGTTTTTGCCGCCGAACCCCCGCACTTGCAAATTGAGAAGAAATCGTAGCGTGTACGCAACTGTGGAGACGGCATGGACAAACGCTTCAAGGTAGGCATCGCGGGCGCCACGGGCTACATCGGCTCGGAGGTAATGCGCATTCTTTCGACCCACCCGGACATTGAGATCGCCTGGGTGACGTCGGAATCCCGTGTCGGGCGCAAAGTCTGGGAAGAGTTCCCCAACCTGCTCGGCTACGTGCGTGACGAGTTTCGCCAGTTCTCGCCGGAGCTGTTTGGTGAGGTCGACGCCGCGATCGCCTGCCTGCCCCACGGCGGCGCGATGGAGACTATTAAAGTTGCCGTCGACAAGTATCCCAAACTCAAGCTGGTGGACGTCAGCGGCGACTTTCGAAGCCCGCGCCTGGACAAGTGGGAGGAGTACTACAAGACCCGCCACACGGCGCGCGAGTATCAGTCGAAATTCGTTTACGGCTTCACCGAGTTTAATCGCGAGAAGATCAAGGGTGCCCAGTACGTCGCCAACCCGGGTTGCTTTGCGACTTCGCTGAACATCCTGCTTGCGCCGTTTGCGAAGCACGGCGAGCTTGTAGGCGAAGTCTGCGTCAACGCCTATACGGGCAGCAGTGGCGCAGGCAACAAGCCTTTGCAGACGACGCACCACCCGGAGCGCGGGCAGAACGTGCGGGCCTACAAGGTACTGGAGCATCAGCACCTGGTGGAAGTCGTCCCGTTCCTGGAAGACCTGAGCGACAAGAACGAGTTTGACCTGTACTTCGTGCCCCAGTCAGGCCCCTGGGTGCGCGGCATTTTCGCCACGGCGTTTATTCCGCTGAACCAGCAGCATTCGCTGGCGACGGTCAATGAGATGGTGCGCGACGCCTACGAGGACGAGCAGTTCATACACATCGTTGAAGGCAGCCCGGAGATGCGCCTGGTGCAGCACACCAACATGGCGCACGTGACCTACCGCGCCCAGGGCGACATGCTGGTCGGCATGTGCGCGATTGACAATCTGGTGAAGGGCGGCGCCGGCCAGGCCGTGCAGAACCTGAACCTGATGCTCGGTCTTGACGAGTCAATGGGGCTGTTGAACCCGGCCGGTTACGTCTGATGCCCGAAATGTACCCGGTCTTTCTAAAACTCGAAGGTCGCGACGTGCTCGTTGTCGGGGCGGGCAAAGTCGCATGGCGCAAGGCGCAGGCCTTGCAGCGCGCGGGTGCCAGGCTGCGTTGCGTCGCGCCGGACGTGTGCGACGAGATTCGCGCTGTCCCCGACATCCACATCATTCAGCGTGCTTGGCGACCGGACGACTGCGAAGGCGCGTTCATGGTCGTGGCCGCGACCGGCGACGCCCAATTGAACGCCGAGATCCGCGAAGCAGCACACGCCACAGGCGCGCTCGTCAACGCCGTAGATGACCCGCCCAACTGCGACTTTTATGTCCCGGCCATCGCCCGCATCGGTGATCTGATGGTCGCCGTCAGCACACAGGGCAAGGCGCCCCTGGTGGCCGGTCGCGTACGCGCGCACCTCGAGAAGCTGCTGCCCCGCGAGTTGGAGCAGGTTATCAACACAATCGCCACCGAGCGCGAGAAGTTGCTGGCTTCGGAGCCAGATGAAGCCACGCGCCTGTTGAAGCTGCGCGAAGTGTTGAAGGCAGAACTCGCCCGCTACCAGATCGACCTGCACGATTAAATGCGACAGGGGGCGGTGTGCGGTTCCGCCCCCTGCTTCCGTGCGTGAGTTCCCGTTACTACCTCGACACACGACGCCTCAGAGTGCGCGCGCCCAGGCATGCACTCATGGCTGTAACCAACAGCAGTGCGAAGTTTGCGCCGCTTCCTGCGACACAGCCTCCGCCACCACCGCCTCCTCCGCCGCTGATGGGTGTGGGGCCCGGTCCCGGCGTTGAAGTTGTCCCATTGCCTGTGATCTCGAACGTGAACGGATTGGCCACGCCCGGGTCGTCATGGTTGAAACTCACGGTCGCGCTCTTGGCCCCGGTGCTGGTTGGGCTGAACGCGATCGTGAAGGTCGTGCTGCCGGCGCTTGCGACGCTGGCGCTCATGCTGCTTGTGTCCACCAGGAATTCGCCCGAGTCGCCGGTGACGGCAAACCCGCTCAGGATCAGGGCCGCGCCGCCGTTGTTGGCGATCGTGATGGTCAATGCTGCACCCGGGCCTGTGCCGACGACCATGTCGCCGAACGCGCGTGCGGTGCCTGCGGCAGCCTGCCCCGGCGTAATGTTCGCGCCGTCGCTGACACTGATGCTTGGGGTCGCGGGCTGCGGTGCCTGCACAATGTTGAAGGTGAATATCGTGCTGTCCATGCCGTCGTTCGCGGTGAGTGTAACGAGGTGAGTAACCCCAGCCACGGTGTTGAACGCGCCGGTGAGAGGCGTCAGTGATAGCGGCACGGGCAGCGAGGCGCTCTGCCACTCGCTTAAGACGATGCCCGTGGTACCGATGTTCGTGATGCTTGCAGTCAGGCTGCACAGGGTGCTGTCGAGATCATTTACGAAGATACCGAAGTCTGCGCCGCTGACAGATTGACCATAGCTCACGTTTACCGTCCCACCGTTGCCGATTGGCAGCATGTTGGGCGGGCCGCCAAAGCTGGCGTCGTACTCGGCAGTGATTCCCGGCGGAGTGTTTAGCGGGACCGCAGGCGGCGCGAATGTGACGTACCCGTTTACCGGGTAGATGTCGACGCTGCCGTTGCTGTTGATGTAGGGGGTAAAGTTGCCAAGGGCGCCCGGAATGACCTCCTGGGGCGAGGCGTTTGACGGGCCCGAAATCGCACAGGCGTTGGCGAAAGTGGTGGTCGCGCCGGTGCAGTTCACGGGCACGTCGCCATAGTTGAAGTGGATAGCGCCGGTGCTTGTGTCCAGCAATACTTTCATGCGCACGCCGATGGGGCTGTCGCCGCCGACCGGGACGTTCCACCACTCAACACCCAGTACGCCGCCGACGAAGTTGTAGCTCACGCGTCCGGGTTGGGGGTAGGTGGCCGAGAACGTCGGCATCAGGCGGTTGCCGGGGGACAGGTTGGTCCACAGGGGTGAAATCACCAGCCCAGGGGCGGCCGCGTGTTGCGGTGTCGTTGAAATGACTGTGCCGCCGCTGCCCATGACAACGTATCCGCCCGCGCCGATTTTGAAACTGGTGTAAGTCGCGCCGAAGTAAGAGAAGTTGAACCCCGGGGGCGAAATGGCGGCTGAAATGTTGCCCGGCGCCACGTTGATCGTGGTTGGGGCACTGAGGTCCGTGTAGCTGCCCGACAAATAGCCTGAACTCATTGTGTAGCTCTGTGCGGCGATCACGCTCGTAAACAGGCACAGGGCAAGAAAGCAGATGGTTGTGCGAATCATTTCGTCCCCTCCAAAGGTCGATGTCGCCAGTTTGCTGATTTATCGTGAACGTGAAAGTTGATTCGACATATGGACGAAAGTAGTTTCTCGTATTCGATAAGATGGTGCCGGGCGGCACGAAATCAATAAACCGGGAACCGCCATGACAAACGATGACAAGGCCTTGCGCGAACGGCTCAAGCGACTGGTCGCGGAGCGCAGCCAGTCGGATGTTGCGCGCAAAACCGGCGCCCAGGTGGCCGCCGTCAACCGCTACGTGCATGGCGCGCGCATACCGGGCGCGTTCTGCGCGGCTCTTGTGCGCGGGCTGGATGTGAATCCTGCCTGGCTTCTGATGGGGGAGGGTTCGCCCTATCTGGGGGACGTACCGGAGCGCACGGCACGCCTGGGTGAGAATCTGCTGGAGTTGGTCGAGGCCATGAGCGCCGTTTCGCACATGCTGTTGGGCTCATTGGCGGGCAAGCACCACCTGAAAATATTGCGCGAGTTGAACGACGCTCTGCGCGTCCACGAGCACCTGCGCGAAAAACTGAACGAACGTTCCCGCCCGGTGTTCCAGCGAATCCTGGGCGACCTGCAGAAGACACTGGACAAACTCGACCTCGATCGCGCCGCCGACCTGCGCAAGGCCGCTGACCAGTTGTCCCGTCTGTGCGATGACGAGGCCCTCACCCGTGAGTACCTGCGCATGAGCGCCTACCACGATTTTCAGCTAAAGGCGTCAGATTCTTTCCTTGCTACACAGCGTCGCCTGTTCCTGCGCACGCTGCCGGACAACTCTCTGTTCGATGAGTCCGCCTGCGTCGAGGCCCGCCGCATTGTCGTCGCCCTGACGCAGCAGAATCGCGTGCCGGAAGCCCTGCGCATCTGCCGGGCCACACGCGCCCTGGCAGGGCGCGAAGGGCGCAAGTGGCAGGCCTGGGCACAACTTGAGAACACTTACGGCGTACTCCTGGCGGAAACGGGACAGCTGCGCCGCGCCATCGCGGTGATCCAGCGCGGCATGCCGCGTCTCTCAGGGATGTTCCGCAAGATCAGTGAGGCTGCACTCAATCGGATGTTGATGTGGGCCGGTGTGCTGAGCATTGATGACGCCATCGCGATCGGCGAGGCAACCGATGCCAAGGCCCGTCACCTGGCGCACTTCGCGGCCTGGCAGCTCGACACGCGCGCGTTGAAAAAAGCGCTTGCGTTTGCAGAAGCTCCCGGCGTTGAGCCCGTCTGGGGACGTTCACTGCAGGTGATCTACGCAAGGCACTTGTATGCCCAGCTGCGGGAGCCTTCCCGGGACCGCGCCGACGAATACGAGCGCGAAATGCGCCAGGCCTTCGACGACAGCACCGGCATGTTCGACGTGATCGTGTACATTTGCCGCTGCGAGCTGAACCGATTGGCAGGGCGCAAGAAACAGGCCATGATCGAGCTGCGCAAGGCCGAAAAGGAGCGCAGGGCGCTGTTGCCCGACATGCTGCCGGACCCGCTGGATCTGGGCGTACACTTTCGTTCTGCACTGGCGCTGTTGAAGCCGGGAGATCCGCTTGCCAGGCGCGCAAGACGCTGGTTCAAACGGTACGTGTCACGGGGTTACCTGTGCTTCGAGGGAGTGCTTCAGATGCCGCGGTAGGCTTCGATTTCGTAGAAGCTGAAGCGGATGGCGCGCCCGGATGACTCGGCGTCCCAGCTTTCGGGTAATTCGGGCAACTTGTCGTCCGTTTGGCGGGCGTTTACCCAAAGACGCATCATTTCCGTGAACAGCAGATCTTCCTGGGCGTCGAGGGCTTCGGAGTGGCGCTCGGCGGCGTCGCCGGCCTTGTCGGGCTCGCCGGCGCGAATATAGGCGTTGCGCGTGGCCTCCTGGCGCTCGATGCGGCGGTCAAGCTTGCGGTACTCAGCCACGAAACTGGAAGAAGTCTGCACGGTAATGGAGCGATAGTCGGCCAAGCTCGTCTCCGGCATGGGCGTAAGAGAAGGGGTGGGCGGCTAGACGGGATTTGAACCCGCGCCCTCCTGAACCACAATCAGGCGCTCTAACCAACTGAGCTACTAGCCGCGCACTGCCGCCAAGACTATCGGGCGGCACACAGTCGTCAACTACCGGTGTAACGGTCAAGGGTGTCAGAGCGCGCAAGGTCGGAACTGCCTCAAGGTCCAAACCCGCGTGGCGCAGACTGTCAGTAACCGCAAAACTTTCCCCATATCAACTATCAACCGACACTGTTGGACAAGCGGGTTTGACGGGGTACATTTACTTCCGTGCAGCACGGTGATGCAGCACCGGGTTGCGGGAGAGAAGGCTGCTACTTTCTTTCCCCGGGTTTGACCACCCCACTTCGGTGGGAAGGTGATCGAAAGACGAGAGTCAGTCGAACACCGGCCAGACCCGAGCGGAGTCGACGCCGCTCAATCGCCATCCGGGCCTGCCTGTCAGTCGCTTGCGACCTTCAGGCGCATTCGCTTCGCGAATCCCGGGACGTGCCAAGGGGACAGCAACCCAAGGCGCGTTTGAGTGGAGGGCTGTCTCCACGACGCAGGCACCATGCACACTTCGGGTCCTAAGCCGCCCGAAGGCAAAGAGCCCCCGCTTGCGGGGGCTTCTTGCGTTAAACCGGACGGCGGCAACCGGTGCGCGCCACGCCCGCCAGTGCTAAACTGCGCGTGGAGGATTTCCCATGCGAATGCTGCTGGTTCTCGCGCTGCTGTGCGCGCCTGTTTTGTATGCCCAGAACGACCCTGTTCGACTGCCCGCCCCGAAAAAGGGCCAGCAACATATCGCCGACGGCGAAGAAGCCTTCACGGACGGGCGAATGCAGGACGCTGTGGACGCATTCACCAGTGCGCTGGCCGACCAGCCCGAAAACGACGAGGCGCTTGGATACCGTGCGGCCGCGTACGTGGCTCTTGGCAAGCTCGACAAGGCCGATGACGATCTCGCCGCGGCGATCAAGCTGAACACGGACTTCAGTCTGACCTGGAACACGCGGGGCTATGTCAGGTGGCTGCGCGGCAACCACACCGGCGCCATCGAGGACTACAACGCCGCGCTTGCCTACGCGGGCGGCGACCGCCGGGTGGACAAGGCCGGGCTGGCGCAATTGCACCAGAACCGCGGCGTCGCGTACCAGGACCTCGGCAACAGCGACCGCGCGCTGCTGGACTTCAATCGCTGCGTTGAACTGCTGCCGAACAACCCGGCATTTCTTGAGAACCGCGGGCTGGTTTACGTGGACAAGGAACTGTTCGACATGGCGTTTCGTGATTTTGACGCATCCGTCGAGCTTGATCGCAAGAACGCCCGCGCGTACGTGAACCGTGCCTACGCCGCCCGCCTGATGGGCGACTTTGAGCAGGCCGTGCGCGACTACAGCCAGGCGTTGCGGTTGAAAGCCGACTACGGCCAGGCCCTGATCGGGCGAGGGTACACTTGGATGGGCTGGGGTCGTGACGAGCTTGCGGAGAACGACTTCAAACAGGCCCGCAAGATCGATGGGTTCCAAGTATCGGGGTACACCGGACTGGGAGACCTCCTGAGAGGGAATGGCAAACTGGCGGACGCGCTGGAGCAATATGAATCAGCCATAACAGTGGCGGATGGTATCCCGGCACAGGCACTGCGAGGCAAGATTCTGGTGCTGGAGGCGCAGGATCAAGCGGAGAGTGCATTGTCGTGGTGCAGCGCGCTGTCCTTGATTGAGCCGACGGTGCCGGAGAACTGGCTGATCCGGGCACGACTTGCGATGAAACTGGCAAATTTCGAAGAAGTCATCGCGTCTGCCAATTGTGGGCTGGAGTTGCAACCATCGAGCAACGACCTACGCCGGTTGCGGATTCAGGCTTGCGCGCGCGAGGGTAACTACGTTGTTGCGCTTTATGACGCAGGGGTGTTGAAACGGTTTGACAAGTCCATGGGTTGTATTGAAAGCGCACGAGTCTGCACGATTGCCTACGCTGATAAGCAAAATACGGAAGCTCTGGACGAAGCACTGGACGAACTGCGCAAAGCCGTAGGGGCGGGTGCGGATCTTGTCAGCACCGTAAAGGACGATCCCGACTTCGCGCCCCTGAAAGACAACACCGAGTTTAAGAAGCTGATCGGCGAGGATTAGCCCTCGATCACCTTCACCAGCGCCTCCGCCAGTGTTTCGCGGCGAGCGCCGTGAATCAGCTTTGCGCCTGCCTTTACGGCTTGCATGGCGGCCTCGAACGTGGCCACATCCTTGCCGGCCGTCTGCTCAAAGGCCGGGCCCAGTCTTTCGTAGACTTGCCTGTAGGCGTCGTGTTCTGCCTCGGCACTTTCGCCGCGGGCAAGCGCCAGGTGGGCCTGCTCCCCCCGCACGAGAAACACGTCAAGCCAGCTCTCTGTGCCTTCCAGCAGTTTGTCCGCACGTTCCAGTTCGGCCTCGGCGCTGTCGTAGTCACCGGACATTCGCAGGACGCGCGCCAGAGAACACCGCGAGTAAGCTTCCCATGTGGCGTCCTTCATTTGCTCCCATAGTGCAACCGATTCGCGCAGGTGCACCGCCGCCTCCTGGGGCCGACCCAGCACCAGGCAGGCCAGCCCGATGTTTCCGAGTGCGGGCGCAAGTGTGTTGATCGCACCCAGCTCTTTGGCTTCGCGGGCTGCATCGAGGTAACACTCCAGGGCCTGCTCGGTGCGGTCTGTCTGCTGATACACGGTACCGACGTTCGTCAACTGGATTGCGCACCCGCGCCGGTCGCCGATTCCCCGTGCGATCTTCATCGCCTCGACGAAGTGCGAGAGTGCTTCATCCATTTTTCCTTGCACCGTCAGCAGCGTACCGAGACTGCCCAGAATCTTGCCTTCGTACTCGCGCGTGCCCAGCTTTCGCGCCTGGCTCAGGGCTTGGCGGAGGTATCTGTCCGCTTCGTCGAAGTGCCCGGATTCCTTCAGGACGATGCCGTAGTTGAAAATGTTCCGCGTGAGCATGGCTTCGTCAGCTGTTGTCTGGATCCGCGGCAGCCATTGCCTGAACAACTCCAGGGCGCGCCCGAGTTCGCCACGGTGAAAGCGCATGGTCGCGAGCGCCAGCATCGCCGATGCCATCTCGGTTTCGTTGCCGAGCGCGCGGGTGAACTCAACCCATTCGTCCATGCGCCGGTCGCAATCGTCGATTCGCCCGCTAAGCCAGTCGATGTAACCGAGCCCGTAGATCGCGTGTCCTTCGTGAACTGGTTGGTCGTGCTTCCTGGCGAGGTCACTCAGGCGCGTGAATTCCCGCGCCGCTTCTTTCCAGTGGCCCAGGCGTTGTAACGTGTTCGCCAGGTTGTAACTCGCGTCGCAGCGCTGTTCACCACTCGCCACGGTTGACTCGATGACCGCGCCGGCGAATGTGATCACCGTGTCGTTGTCGTTGCGCGCTTTGCCCTGCTGCATCGCGACCCAGGACCAGTGCAGCTCGCGCGTTTGTAGATGCCTGCTGTCGGCCGTTTTACCGCCCTGCCAGGCGACTCGTGCGTGGCGTGCGAGTTCCGGAGCGATGCCGTCCGCCAGCTCACCAAGAATCGTCTCGCACAACTCCAGCGCCAGGGCGTGCAGGACTGCGCGGTCGGCGGGCAATTGCAGCTGGTAGGCCGCATCGCGGAGGAGCGCATGCCGGAATAGATAAGCCGTCTCGGCGGAAAGATCGGGCATGGCGCGATTATGACGAATCGCACGCGCCCGGCCACGAGAATGCTGCACACAAAGTGTGCAGTTGCTAGGATTCGCGCCCCTCGACACCGGAGCATACACATGGCGGCACAGGTTCTTGACGGCAAGGCGATGGCGAAGCGTTTGCGCGATGAGCTGGCGGCGGAGTTCGCCGAGCTCAAATCACAAGGCCACGAAGCGCACCTCGTCAGCCTCAGCATCGGCAGCGACGATTCATCTGACTGGTACGTCAACAATCAGAAGAAGCAAGCCGAGAAGCTGGGCGTGAAATACACGGCCGAGCGCATCCCGGCCGACAGCACGTTTGAGCAGGCCGCCGGCAAGATTCGCGAGATTTGCGACAACGCGGGCGTCACGGGCATGATCCTGCAACTGCCCGTGCCCAAGCATCTTGATGGCAACGAGCTGGCCAAGGTGATCACGCCGGAAAAAAACGTCGAAGGCGTGGACCCGGACAACCTGGGTCTGATCGTCATGAACCAGTACCGCAACATCCCGTGCACGGCGCGGGCCGCGGTGGAACTTGCAGCGGAGAGCGGCGTTGAGTTCAAGGGCAAGCGCGCGGTGGTGCTGGGGCGCAGCGTGATCGTCGGCAAGCCGTGCGCGCTGCTGCTGCTGGACAGGCATTGCACTGTAACGGTGTGTCACTCTCGCACGCCAAATATGGCCGAGATCGCCGCCGAGGCCGACATTCTGGTAACCGCCATGGGTGCCAAACCGGGCATGGTGACGGGCGACTACGTGAAGCCGGGCGCGATCGTGGTGGACGTAGCGACGATTGCGACGGAAGACGGCAAGTACAAAGGCGACTGCGACTTTGACTCTGTGAACGCGAAGGCCGGCTGGCTGAGCCCTGTGCCGGGCGGCGTCGGCAGCGTGACGACGCAGATTCTCTTCAAGAACACGCTTGAAACTCTGAAGCGGCGGATCGGTTAGTGGACGCTCTATCCGGCTGAACCCGGCCTGGACCGCGCGTAGCCCACGACTCTTTGTTCGGCGCGTTCATTGGGGCCGCTAAGCCTTTGGCGAATTTCACGCATCCACTCGGGTTCCGGCTCAAGGCACTTGGCCCGCACCCTCGCGGCGCGTTGCCAGATATCATCGCCTTCCAGCGCCTCCGCTGTGGCCGCCACCAACAGAATGGTGTACGAGTCGAATCTCGCGGGCTGCCCCGACTGTTCACACATCTCCAAGGCCGTCCTGGGTTCGACAGTGGCCAGCAGAAACATCGGTGTGCGGCGCTCCACGGGCTGCCTGTCCACCGCATCTGCCTCCTGTTTCAGCAGCGCCGCAATCTCCTTGCGCCACTTGCCATGAACCATACGCCCGGCCGCAATCAACATCGGGCGTTCAAATTCGGATTGTTGCAGCCACGCGGACAGCACTTGGACACTTCGGTTCGCGCTACTGTCAAACTGGGACAGCGCCAGCGCAGCTGCTCCCCTGAGCTCCGCGGGCTGGTCGGGCTGATTCGCCAATTCAAACATGCGCTCCATTGAGCCGACATTCTGCGCCGCAGCCGGGATCGAGGGCGCCGCCATGCATGCAGCCGTCACCTTGAAGCTATCGTCCGAATTGAACCACTCCGTCCACGTTGTTGCGGCGGCGTAGGGATCAACGCCCGACAGGAATGCGAATGCCTGGGACGAGCAGTAAGCGGAGTCGCGCCGGGTGAGCAGCGCGGCCGCGATATCCTGAGCTCCGGGAAGCAGCAGATCCTCGCCCGCAAATATCCGCGCGTACAGAATCGCGGCGGAACTGTCGGTGCTTGACACCGCGTCCGCGAGCGGAGCTTCCAGCACTTGCTCTGCTTCCAGTTTGACCCAAGCCGAATTCGACCTCGGCCGTTTGGTATCTGACCAGGCCGAAACGATGCCTTTGATGCCGCCGCCCCTGCGAGTGTTCAGAATCTCGATGATAAGCGGCGTGACTTCCTGCAGCGGCCAGCGTTCCAGACAGGATGCGAGACGTGTTTCGACCTCCTCGTGACCGTGCGGCGTCTCGACGATCCAGCGGCGGATCAGTTCAATTCCACCGCGCACAGGACACATTTCGCCAAAGGCACTCCATATGTATCCTAGGGCGTCGAGGCTGATCGCCTTGCCCCGCAATTCGGCGAGGTAGGAATCAATCACCGCCAACACCCGACGCGCGAGCGCGTCATCGCGTTTCAGTGCCCTCGCCTGTTTATTCACAGCCCAGAAGAAGACTGCCGCGTCTGCCGGTCCGGCACGGCCTGAACGTGGGCCGGCATCTTCAAACCAAGACAGCCACTCCTCGCTCGAGTGCGCCTCGCCGACCCGCATCCCGATCTCTTCCGCCGCCGGGAACACGTCGGTAGCTTGCTCTCGGAGCAGCCCGAGCCTGGTTTCCTCGCTCAATTCGCCTATCGCCCGAACAGGATTGGAGGGCACTTCCCCGAAGGACGCTTCCAGTAACTCGTTGAGGCGATCAAGGGCCTCGCGGCGCAAGCGCTCGATCCACTCGTCGTGAGTCTCATATTCTTCGTCCAGCGAACTCGGCCCCGGGAAAGGCGCCACTGGATCGGACTGGGCGCCGTTGTCCGTCGGACGTTTCGGTTCGACGACAGGACCGACGGGTGCATCTGGTTCAAGACCGGGTGCACCCGCCGGCATCGTACTTTGGCAGGCCTCGGCTGCCTGCGGCTCGCCTTGCCCGGAGCGTGGACGCAACGTCGCGACCACACCAGCCAGGACCGTACCAACCAGCAGGGCTGCCAAAAGCCATTTGCGTGACATTCTCAATCTCCTGCCCAGCGGATCGGCTTACTCGTCCAGCGGAAACTCGGTGCAGTGTTTCGTCCGAGCGTCCTCAAGCCTCTTGAGGCGCTTGTCATGCAGTTCCTTTGCGCGAATCCAACCGGCAAGCTGCGAGCGTTTGCGGCGCAAGTTGGCAGCGTCCTCAACTGCCTTATCCCACTTTGCCTTGTCTTCCTCTGACAACCCGTCGTACCAGTCCTTGAGGGCTTGCTGATAATCCTCTTCGCGCGGGTAGTTACCGCGAATTGGCCGGTCAAGTTCTTTCGCAACCGCGTCTGTGGTTGGCTGATCCTCCAGTTCGTCAATCTTCGCCTGGGTCTCGTCAATCCCCTTCTGGGTTTCGTCTACAGCCGTTTTCGCATTCTCGACGTCCTTATCAAGTTGCGCTTTCTCTGCCTTGATTTGTTCCTGGGTCGGTGGGTCTCCTTCGTCAGCCCGCGCTTCACGCGTGCCTGCACCCAGCGCCACAAACGCGGACAGCAGAATGACGCCCGCTTTCAACAATCCTGCTTTCATATGTGCCCTCTCCTTTTCCAGATCGACCAAAAAATTCCGTCGGAGAGGTGTAACCGGATGCTCGACAAACTGGAAGCGGATAATCTCGTTTGTGCTGATATCGTATCGGACAACGTGAGATATGCGACTGCATCAATGTGATGGGTTGGAGCCGCAAGTGCCTTGGAATGTCATCCAAGAAGGCTTTTGAAGGCTTCTTGTCAACTGCGGTAGTTGTCGCATGATACCCATTCGGCGATTTTCATTCCGGATCAGTAAAGGCGCGAATACCTCCCTACGGCCCTACCATCACCGCGCCCCGAGTCCTGGGTGCCGTTTGGGGGCAGGTCTAACTGGAATACTCTGTCGGGGTTGTTCCAGTCCTGGCTTTGGGACCAGATCATTACGTAGACCGGGCCTGGGTAAGCGAGGTCGGTTGCGCACTTTTCGTCGTAGGCCTCTTCTCGACTCTTAGCTTCTCTGTCTCCGGCATTTCGCCAGCCGGATGGAACGTAATCGGTAATTCGACGCTCGGCACCGGTGCGCCGGATGTGGTCACGGCGCGTACGTAGCGTGGCTGCTGCTGAAATCGCGTAGGTGAGGCTCACTTCGCTGTCGGCTTTTTCTTTGCGGGCTTCTTTGCGGTCTTCTTTGCGGCCGACTTTTTCGCGGCCGGTTTCTTTGCGGCAGGCTTTTTTGTGGCGGGCTTCTTCGCTGCCGCCTTCTTTACACCCGTCTTTGTGGCCGCGGTTTTCCTGACTGCTGGCTTCTTTGCGGCCGTCTTTGCCGCCGGCGTCTTCTTCGCCGCGGGCTTTCGCGTCGTGGCTTTGGCGGCGCTCTTGTTTGCGGTCGTCTTCTTTGCCGCTGTCTTTGTCGCGGTTTTCCGTGGTGCCGCTTTCTTCGGGGACGCTTTCACCGCAGCCACTTTCGCAGGCGACTTCTTCGCCGTTCCGGTTGCGTCTGTCGTCTTCTTTCGCCCGGAGGATTTGCGGGTCGTGTCTGCGGCGGTGCCTTCGCCCGCGCCGGGTTTCGGCGACATGGTTTCCCGTTCGCGTACCTTGCGTCCGCCGCGGCGACCACGACGGCGCCCTGCGCTGTCCTTTGCAGGCGCGTTCGGCTTCGGGTCTTCCTTGACGATTTCCACTTTGGGCTCGGGCAGCTTGTCGCCGAACGTCACGGCCTTGCCGGCATCGGACTTGATGCGGGCTTCGCGGTTCATGCGCTCCTGATCGCGCTCGCGTTGTTTGCGTCCGCCGCGTCGGCGTTTGCGTCCTTTGCCTTCGTGCTGGGCCTGTGCGGCGGCGGGGCTTGCGGCGCCCGTCGCACCGATCGGGACGGGCACGTTGGTCTTGGCCTTGGGCCCGGACTGTACGAACGAATTGATGCGCTGGTCCATGTCGTAGAGCACGCGGGTACCGCGATCATTCATGTAGAAGAAGCGTGTCTGCCCGAGGATCAGGTCCTTGGCGTACTCAAAGACAATGCGCTTGTTGTGGTGATCCTCGAGGTCGTTGATGTCGTCGCGGAACTCGCTGTGCAGGTGTGACAGCACGTGGGGATGAATCTGCACGGCCAACTCATGCACCCGGTCTTCCATCAAAGCCACCTTCATGCGGCGAATGAGGGACAGGCACATGGTTTCCGCGCTGCGCACCATGCCGAAGCCGGCGCAGGTCGGGCAGCTTACGTAGGTGTAATTCTTGATGCTGGGGCGCACGCGCTGGCGAGTCATTTCAATGACGCCGAAGGGCGACATGCGCGCGACCTTGGTGCGGGCGCGATCCTTGCGCAGTTCACGTCGCAGCGCGTTCTCGATGTCGCCGCGGTGCTTCGCTGTTGACATGTCAATGAGATCGCAGCAGACGATGCCGCCCAGGTCACGCAGGCGCAACTGGCGGCAGATTTCGGGGATCGCTTCCAGGTTGGTCTGGTAGGCGGTTTTTTCCGCATCGCCGGCGGATGTGAACTTGCCGCTGTTGACGTCGATGCTGATCAGCGCCTCGGTCTGCTCGACGAACAGATAGCCGCCTGACTTGAGATTCACCTTCTTGTCGAACAGGTGCTCCAGCTGGTTTTCCAGCCCGACGCTGAAGAACAGCGGCACGTCGTCCTGGTACAGCTTCACACGGTCACGGAAGCTCGGCATCAACTGGTCGAAGAACGCCAGCACGCGGTCGAAGACTTCTTTGTTGTCCACGACAATCTCGGTCGTGTCGGCCGTGAAGTAGTCGCGAACGGTGCGGATGGCCGGGTCGCTGTCGGTGTACAACAACGCGGGCGCCTCGCTGTCGTGGATGCGCTCGCTGATGACGCTCCAGACGCGCACGAGGTAGTTCAGGTCGCGCTGCAGGTCTTCAAAGCTGCGGTTGATGGCGGCCGTGCGTACGATGACACCCATGCCTTCGGGCACGGGCAGGCGGTCAAGCATTTTGCGCAGGTCGCTGCGCGCGCCGCCGTCTTCGATCTTGCGACTGACACCGCCGCGATTGCTGTTGGGCGTAAGCACCATGTAGCGCCCAGGCAAGCTGACGAAGGTGCTGAGCCCGGGGCCTTTGCCGCCCTGGCTCGCCTTTGTCACCTGGATGACAACCTCCTGATTGCGCTTGAGTAGGTTTTGGATTTTTGGCTGTGGCCCGCGATGGTAGCGGTAGTTCGGTCCCTCAAGGGGGCCGCTGTCACCGGATTTTTTTGGCTCGTCGTTGAAATCCCTGGGCGGCTCGGCGGATTTTGGCGCTTCCGCTTTGCCGTCCGCCGGCGCGGGCTTGGATGCGTCAACTTCGCCGGTGACGCGCCTGGGCAGCCGTCCGCCGCGGCGCTTGGGCGTGCGCCGGCGTTTTGGCTTTGCGGTCTCGGCCTTGGGTGCCGCCGCGTCGTCGGATTTCTGCGAAGTCGTGGCTGCATCGGGCGCGGCGGGAGGCTGCACTTCGGGTTGTGCCGGCGAGTCCTGTGCGGGCGCTTCCGTTTTCGCGGGGGTTGCCGTTGCAGCGCCAGCTGCAACGGGTTCCTGGTTGTCCGGTCGTGTGGCGCCCTCTTTGGAAGTTTCCCGTTCGCGGTGTTTGCGCCCCCCGCGGCGCCCCCGGCGTCGGCGCTTCTTCTTGTCACCAGTGGGCGCGTCCGCGGTGGGCGCCTTTTCGGGCAGGGGCTCCGCGGTCGGCGTGGCATCCGCTGTCGGCTTTGCCTCAGCGGGCGGCTTCGCCTCGGCGAGCGGCGCTTCCTTTTCCGGCGGCGCGACGGCAAGCGGAGAATCGGTTACCGGGTGGCCGGGATGCTCCTCATCCAGCTTGTCCAGGAACTCGGCTTCGACGGCGCCGTTGGTTGCTTCGTGCGCGTGGGTGCCGTCGCCGACGTAGTCGTCCACCTCTTCGACATCGTGTTCCTTGCGCTCATGCAGAAGCGTGTCTTCCGGTGACGTCTCCTTGATGCGCAGGGTTTTCGGGTACAACTCCGTGAGTTCGGGGTTGTTCTGGTAGGCATAGCTGACGTCGCTGCCGTGCAGGAAGCCGTTGCGCTCAAGCCCGATGTCAACGAACGCGGCCTGTATGCCGGGCTCGATGTTGTTGATGATTCCCTTGTAGATGTTGCCGACGTGTTTCAGCTGGCTTGGTCGGTCAATGAAGAACTCGTACAGTTTGCCGTCTTCGAGAACCGCGATGCGGCATTCGTCGCCTTCGGCGACATTCATGTAAATCTTGCGTGCCATGGTTTCCTGTTGTTCTGCGCGAGTCCTGGTTCAGGGTGGGGGCGCGGGGAATCTCCCCGTGCTCAATACCCTGGCCTGAAACAGGAACTCGCTGTCATGCTCATTCGGACTTGTCGTCCGTGTCAGCCGGGAGTTCGGCCAGTATGGTCCGCGTCTTGGTGACGAGGTGCCGGTTTGGATCGAGTTGCAGAACCTGCAGCAGATCGGAGGGTTTCATGCCGCCCTCCTGCCCGTGTTTCAGGCGCATTGTCAGGCGCCTTCCGTGCAGGCTCGCGCGTTCCGTAAAGGCGCGCGCGTCGAGGCTTCGAGGGGACTTGCCCTTGCCGCGGTCGCGACTGAAGGGGTGGCTTTCCGATGCTTTGAAAGCCGCAAGCCGGGCCTGAAGCCCTTGCAGGTCTGTATAGTCCTGCGGAAGTTCGCACTCGTACTCGATTGCGATCACCTGGGGCCTGCCTGTGCCGATCTCGCCTTCGAGAAGCGTGAGACCGTTCGGCATGACAGCGCCAAGCTGAGCGATAATCGTCTCGGGTGCGGGTGCCTCGTCGTCGTGCTCGAAATCGATATCAACGATTTCGTCGAGACTTTCGACGCCCAGGGGCAATGCCAACGCGAACGAAACCTTGGGATGCGGATTGAAGCCCTGTGTGTGGGCAACCCTCAGGCCACTGCGGCGCAGCGCCAGCTCAAAAACCCGCATCAGGTCGTGGTGCGAGATGAACCTCAGCGCCTCGCGCTTGCTGAAGCGCAGTCTGTAGCGGCTGACGGGCATCTGTCCCGTTCGCAGAAGCGGCCTCCGGGTGCGGTACGAACCGCATGGCCCTTCCGTCGAACTTGATCCTCCGGCCCAGCCTGGGCCTACGGGGGCGAAACATATCGCCCTTTGCTCCCGGATTGTGTCCGGTACTGATCCATTGCTGCGCAATCGCGCAGGCAAACTATTCCGGCTGCTTCGGGGCAGCCCGAAGCGACGCCGAGAAATCCACTTCCACTTCAAAGTCAGTCGCCAGGCTGGTGCCGGGCTCGCTGACCTTGCCATTCAGTTTGTACTTCCAGCTGGTCCAGGCGGCGACGCCCTTGACCAGATCAAGCAGCAGCGCGCCGTCCTTGATTTCGGGGGCGGTGAAGCTGGTCGTCAAGCCGCCGCGCGTACTGGAATGCTCGGCTGCGACGGGCACGGCATGGAAACTGAACCGCGCGGCCGTGGGCTCGTCCACAGTGCCGTACAGCCTCTCAAGTTTGTAGGTGACGTCGTAGTCAACGGTGGCGCCGTGGTTCACGCCGACCGGCAGGCGCCGGCGCACGGTAACGGTCTCACCCAGCTTGACCCGCGCGTCCTTGGCGAACTCGGGCTGGATGCCCAGCGCAAGGTGTACCGGATCCTGCAATTTGCCCGGGTAGCTGCGCTGGTCCGGGTTGTTGAAATCGGCAAAGTACGTGTCGTTGTAAAGGCGTCCCTCGTCGCTGACGCTGAACCAGGCCGACGCGCTGAAGTCACGTGCCTGGCTGGTGCGAGCCTGCTCAATGCCGCGGGCGGTAATGCCGACCCAGCCCGGAATGTTGTTGGCCTCGGCACGCTCGCCGTTGGGGAAGATTTCCTTGAAGGCCGGCGGCGTCGCGCCATCAGGGCCGATGTAGCCCGAATAGCGTGCCTCGCCGTTGTCGATGATGAAGTTGAGCTGGTCGAACTGAAGGCGCAGAAGCAGGTCGGTGTTGCCTTCGATCGGGTTCTCGGCGGTCGCGAGCGTCACCAAGTCAATCCAGTTTTCCTCGCGGCGGAAGGCGCTGACGGGCTTGCCGTCTTCGTGGCTGGTGCCCGTGCGCAGGATATTGAGGTAGGCCTCGTAGGCGAACTTTTCATCGGCAACAGCACGGAAGCGGGGCTCGATGACAAGGTCCGCGGCTTTGTCCGTGATGTCCGGCGCGAGCTTGAATTCGTAAGGCTTGTCTGCGCTGTCGCCGAAATCCGGCTGCGCGATGACAAAGCCGATGGCGGTGGCCAGCATAAGGGCCGGCAGGGTGTACAGGATGGCGCGTTTCACTCTTGCTTCCTCTATATCGAATGCGGAATGGTAGCGGGGACACGCTCCCTGTCAATTGGGAGCGTGATGGATGTCCGGTCGGGGATGCGCCGTAAGCCGTTGCGGCCATGCCACTTATGAGTGCGAAAAGAACTGCATAACTGCCTGGCGCCAGCCTGAGCAGCGCCACGCGCGTCAGCTAGAGGCTGTCTACTGTTTTAAAGTGCATCTTGGCGACGTTGGGCAGTTGCGCCCGTCCGAAGGTCTTTACGAAGTCCTGCGCAGCCTTGATGGTCGGTGGGCCCGCGCCCGGCGGGAAGGGTTGCCCGAACTCGGTTTCCAGCTCTTTCAACCCGCGCACGAACTCCGCGCGCGCAATGATGCTGGCGGCGGCAACCGCGAGATCGGCCTCGCCCTTGGTTTTCGTGATGACCTGTACCCCTTCCGGCGCGGCGATGGCCTTGACCAGCACGCTGTTGTCACGGGCGAACTGATCAACCAGCACGGACTTCGGCTGCCCGGTGACCTTACACAGCGCCTTGATGCACTTGCCGTGCATCTTCGCCAGCAGCACGTTCAGGTTGCCCACTTTGGCGTACTGCGGGTTGTATTCGCGGGGCATCAGGCGGGCAAACGCGCCGCGCTTGAGGCCGTCCAGTACGCCGGCCATCTTCTGAATTTGCGCCGGGCTTAGTTTCTTGCTGTCCGTAATGCCGGAGTTCTGCAGCTTCTTCTCGGTTTCTTCGTCCAGGTAAAACGCTGCGACAACGAGTGGCCCGAAGAAGTCGCCCTTGCCGGATTCATCGCCACCGACGCGCGGCAGACCTAGCCCGAAGGGGTCAGTCGAAGATTTTGCGCCGGGCGCGGGCGCAACACCACCCAGCGCGTCGTTCAGGTGGGCCGCGTCTTTCCCTCCAACGTGAAAGGAAAAGCCCTTCTTGCCCGAGTAGGCGTTCAGCACAGCCTTGAAACCGGCCCGGTCGGTCATCTGCCACTGGCGGCCGTAGGGGATGGTCTTGTCAGACAGGACAGACCAGCCTGCGTGTTTCGCACGGGCCACGAGGTCGTTGCAGTAGTCGATAAATTCCTGCATAGGTCAAACCACTGAGAACACGGAGCGCACAGAGTAGTTTCCGTGAAGCGGGGTTCCTCTGTGTTCTCCGTGTTCTCTGTGGTGAATCTTCAGTCCAGTGACTGGTAGTACTTTGACAGAATCGCGGCGATTTCCGGACGGACGATTTCCGGTGGGGGCAACTCGCCCTTGCCCAGCAACTGGCGCAGCCTGGTACCGCTGATGAAGACGCGCTGCTCGGGACCAAAAGGGCTGGTCTTGCTGGTTGCATAGCCGTCGACGCCCTTGCACCAGAAGGAATGCTCGAAGTTCAGGTTGGCGATACCCAGATCATCGTAGGTCTCGAAGATCTGCTGGGCGTCGTAGGTCCCGTAGTAGTCGCCGACGCCGGCGTGGTCGCGCCCGACGATGAAGTGTGTCGCCCCGTAATTGCGCCGGATCAGCGCGTGGTGGACCGCCTCTTTCGGCCCGGCGTAGCGCATGGGCGCGGGCAAGGCGGCCAGGATCACGCGGTCGGCCGGGAAGTACCTGTCAATGAGCGTGCGGTAGCATTCCGTGCGCACGTCGGCCGGAATGTCGTCTGATTTCGTCTCGCCCACGAGGGGGTGAATCAGCAGGCCGTCCGCGGTTTCGAGAGCCGTTCGCAGCAGGTATTCGTGGGCGCGGTGGATCGGGTTGCGCGTCTGGAAGGCCACTACGGTTTTCCATCCACGCTTTTCGATTTCGGCGCGCACGTCGGCAGGGCGGTACAACAGGCCTTGTTCCGTTGCCGGCAGCGCGTCCGGTAACACGTCAACCTGGCCGGCGATCAAGGTTTGCCCGGCGTTCCGGATGCGCGCGACGCCCGGGTGCTTGTCGTCAGCGGTCTGGAACACGCCCAGCGACTCGGCTTCGAGGCGGCGGTCGAAAACTTCACGGATATGAATTGCGCCCAGCAGATTGCCCGCTTCATCTTTCAGTGACGCTTTGTCACCGGCGGTCAGCGTGGTTTCGCGAACGCTGAGAGTAATCGGCACGGTCCAGGGCGTGCCGTCGGCGAGGCGCCCCGCTGCGATGATGCTGGCGTAGTCCCTTTCGCCGATGAACCCCTTCAGCGGTGAGTACCCGCCGGTGGCGATCAGCTTGAGGTCCCAGACTTCGGACGGGCTTACAGTAATGACGGGCAGGTCGGTGACGGCTGCTTTGAGAACTTCGGCGCCTTTTGCGTCGAGAACACGGTCCACCAGACTCCCGCCGAGGGGAGTGTTGAATGGCATGGTTGTCTCCGTACGGAGGCCCGTGCGGGTTGCGATTATAGCTGGGCGTGGCAGGAATAAAAGCTGCGGGCGGTCAGCAATGCCTCGCCCATGAGCCGCGGACGAGGGCGTCCGTGCCACTGACCCGTGCCGTTCGTGCCTGGCAAGCAGGTGTCGCGGCATGCCTAGGTAGATGTTTGTTGCGGGGCTCGACATGTGGGCCGAAGGGGACTGCTACTCGCGCATTTAGTTCAACATCAAAGGCCCCGACGACGCCAACCACAACTGGCACGGAGTGTTTGCCTTGGCCGGCGGCGGAGTCCCCGCCCAGGGCGAGCTTGAGCCATTCGGCCTGATGGACTTCGCACCCACAATGATCAAGTACTTCGGCAAAGACATCCCAGCCGACATGCAGGGCGGCGCGTTGCCGGTTGTTGGGTAGCCTTCTGTTGCCCCTGACGGGGCTAAGATTCCATTGTGTGCGTTGGTCCGGGGGTTCCTTCGTCCGCCTTCGGCGTACTTAGTCACCACCCGGCTACATTCTGTCGTCCCTTCAGGACTCAAGGCATCGGTCGCATTAGCCCCGAAGGGGCGTCAGAAGGTAGCCGGGGGCGAAGCAAAGCGAGCCCCCGGAACTCCACGGCCCAAACTCTAAAGCCCCGTCAGGGGCGACAGAGCGGGCCGAACTGCCCGTAGTGGGGTAACTACTCTTTGGGTCGGGTTGGCGCTGACCCACCCGGATTGGGCCGACCCGGTGACGGGCGCTTACGCGGCTGTGGGGGCGGGGGCGGCTCAGACTTAGGTTTGGGCTCGCGCGTCTTGCCCAGCAGGCCAAGGACAATCAGCGCGATCAATCCCAACACCATGGCGACCGCAGCGGTTGAGAAAATCGGGCGAGCAACGATTCCGGATTGACCATCCGATATCGCCGACAGCGGATGGTCAAAGCCGAGCAACATGAAATTTCGAGTGTGCCCAAAGATCGCCAGATCCAGCAGGTTCGATGCAATTCCGCCAAGCAGCAAACCAGCGGCTAATCTCGTCAGCCCGAGGCTGGGACCCGAGCGCACGGCAACCCAGTAGAAGATCGCGCCCCAGAACACGAACGCGACAATTCCTGAGATGATCTGAAGGACAGGCGGGCCTTCGGGAATCACGAATCCACCCTGGCCCCACTGCCAATGCAACACCCCATCAATGAATTCGTGAACGGGTGCACTGTCGCCGGACGAGTAGCCTTCAGGTTTGATCGTGAGTTGCGCGACAAGGCGAGCAACCTGGTCGGTAACCACTACGATTGCCGTCGCGATCAGGAAGCTCTTACGCCGAGCGACTTGTTGGAGTACCGATGTGTTTTCGTTCTCCATAGCCACAGTGTATATGCCGACCTACTCGCCGTAAAACACGAGCTGGCTTTCGATCACGTGGCTGGCCCAGCCTTCGGCCTGGTGTTCTTCGCTGGCGTACTCGAGTTCAAGCTCCGTGCCCGCCGTGATCAAACTTGACAGGTCAAGTTCCCAGACGCGGCCGAAGCTGCCGGGTCCCCAGCCGGCGCGGTCGTACTTCCATGTTCCGAACTGGGGGCGCCACGGGTTCAGGTAACAGTCCTCGGTCCAGAGCTTGTTCTCGAAACTCTGGTCGCCGATGCGGATGGTGCGGTTAAGCGGCTCAAATTCGAGGCTGCCGTGCCCTGTCACCACGACGCGCAGCCTGGCCGACTTTGCTTCTGCCGGCACTTTGACTTTGCGAACGCCGAAGGTCTTGGCGACCGAGTCCTGGTTGTTGAAACTCGCGACGCCGCTCCAGACGTTCTGCAAGCCGAGCACTTTCGGCCGGGCGGCGACGTCGGCTGGGCGGCGGTAGTAGGTGAACTCCAGGTCGAAGGCAAAACCGTTGCCGACGTTGGCGCCAAGATTCACGCCCATCTTTCGATTGCCATCCAGCAGGTGCCCGAAATCCGTAACGTCGCAGACGTACTCATAGCTCGTGCCCCACAACATGAACGGCGTCAGTATGCGCGCGATTTCAAAACGTTCTTGGTCGTCCCACACCCACACGTGCCCCAGGCGGTCCCACTCGTCGCGCTCGACCATCGGCTTCAGGCGTAGCGTCATGATCACGCGCTCGTATTCGAGCCCCGTCGGCAGCAGGTGGACTTCGCCTTCCCAGGGTTTGCCCTGCCGCGACCAGCCGCTGGTGACCGGTTTAGCCGTGACGGGCGCGATTGTCTCCGCGGCCTTGGGGCTCCAGTCCACGTGGATCGAATCCACGCTGCATTTGCCGCCGTCCGGCCCGTAGGCGCCGACCGCCGCGCGCGATTCGAAAGGCAACATGTGGGGGATGAAGTAGCTGTCGTAGACGCTCTCGCCACCCACGCCTACGGTGACTTCCGCGCCGCCTGTCACGAACTGGATGTCAAAGGCCAGCACGCAGGCTTCGCCCGTTACGAACTTTGGTTCACAAAAGCGGTTGACGATCTCGCGGCCGTCAAAGTGCAGGCTGACTTCGCGCTGGGGGCGGTCGTAGACGTTGCCGTGCTCGTTGAACGGGTCTTCACTCGGCGGGTTGTGGCAGTCGAGCGCGACCGCGAAGCTGCCCCATAAATTCGGCTCGTCCCACAACGGCTCACTCGGCGTGGGATCGCCGGGGAAGCCCTTTTGCTTGTAAAGGTAGAACGCGCGACCTTTACGGGCGAAGTGACTCGTGTGAAGCAGCATGAACGACATGCCGCGCGCGCCTTCAGCCATGGTGAAAGCCAGCTCGCCCTTGACGCGTCGATACTCGCCCTCGGCCTGCATGGGCCAGGCGCACGAGTTGTTCTCACCGCCCTTGCCGGAAAGCAAATGCAGCGCGCCTTCGCGCACTTCGGGCGCTTTGCCCTCGGCGTGTTTGCGCAGCGCCCAGGCGGGCTCAGCGGGCGGGTTGTCGAATGTCTCGTGCAGGACGTGCGCCGGGATTTCCGGGCGCGCTGGCGGGTCCTGTGCGGTCAGGGTGGACGAAAGCAGCAGCGCGCCAATGCACGCAAACAACAGGCAACGAAGCATGACAGGTTCCCCGTAAGCGAGACGCCGCGCATTCTGGCGCGCGTCGCCCAAAGGGCAAGCTGAAGCCCGCATTGAGCCGCGCGGAAACACCCCCGGCCTGCCCGAAGCGACATTTGCTGTTCTCCGCACTACAATCACGCCGTGCACGGTGAAGACACCTATCTGTTCGTCCACCAGCTGATGCGCGACGCGGCCTACGACTTGCAGTTGCCGGAGGCGCGCGCCCTGCTGCACGCGTGGGCCATTGAAGCCGTCGAGCAGCTTCATGGCACGGCGCCCGTCCACGTCCCGCTGCTGGGTGACGCGTCGCCGCCTCTCGCTGTCGATCCGTTTGCGCAGGGGCTCGCGGAGCACGCCCGCCGCGCTCTGGAGTCCGGGCATCCTGACGCGGGGCGACTGCGACGCAAACATCTGGACTGTCTTTGGCGCGCCGCCCTTCATGCCCGAGGCAAGTACCGCAACGCCGAGGCGACTCAAGTACTTGAGGCCATTGCCGACAGCAACGAAGAAACCTGCGCCAATCGCGCCGAGGCCGCACGCCTGACGGGGGACATCCAGCGAGTCAGCGGTCAGCCCGACAGCGCGGAGCGGCGCTATCGACAGGCGTGCGAACTGGCAGCGGACAACGCGCTGAACTCCGAACACGGCCTTGCCCTTGACCGCCTGGGCGGGCTCATGCGCGAAACCGGACGCACACACGCAGCCGAGACATTCCTGCGCCGGGCTCTCGCGCTGCTTGAGCGCAGCGGGCCGCGCCGCGCGGAGGGCATGTGTTTGCGCGGGCTGGCCAATTTATTCAGTGAAACGGGGCGCATGGATGATGCCATCGCGCTGCACCGCCGGGCTCTCGCGCTGCTGCGTGATGTCGCGTACCTGCCGGGCGAGGCTGCAAGCCTTGACAGTCTCGCCAATCTGCACCTGATGGCCGGTCAGTACGAGCAGGCCGAGACGCTTTACAAGGAAGCTCTGCGCGTGGAACGCGAGGCGGGGCATCTTCAGTATGAGGGCAGCACCTTGGGGAACCTGGCGATTCTCTACTCGGACACGCGTCGTTTCGATGAGGCGGAAGCCATGTACGTTCGCGCCATTGATATCCAGCGCCAGGTTGGCAATCGCCGCAGCGAGGGCATCGCGGTTGGTAACCTCGCCACGTTGTACCACCGCACGAATCGTCGGGACGACGCCCTCCGATGCTACCTGGAGGCCGACGCCATCCACCGTGAAGTCGGCAACCGGCGAGGTGAAGCGGTTGAATTGGGGCATTATGCGATGCTGCTGAAAGAGGGAGGGGACCTGGACAGCGCCGAGCAGAGCATCGAGCGGGCGATTGTCATCCATCGCGAGGTTAACAACCGCCGCGGCGAAGGCGTGAGTCTGGGGCAGCAGGGTGAGGTGTTCGAGGCGCAGGGGCGCGTGACAGAGGCCGAGCAGAGTTTTGCCCGCGCGGTCGAGTTGCACCGGGAGGTTCGCAACCGCCGCTTTGAAGTCCGCGATATGTGCCAGCGCGCGATTGTGCTGGTCAAGCTGGGGCGTGTTGATGAGGCTCGTTCCGTCTGGAAAGCAGCCAGGCGCGTGGCGTTGGAACAGGCACCAGGTGAAGAAATCAGTGAGTTCGAAGCCGGGTTGGCCGAGGCTTGCCGCCGGCGCGGCGTTCCGGTTTTTCAATAACGCAATCCGTGGCAGGGGTCCTGACGGTCAATCGGACGACTTGCGGCCCTGCCAGGCTTTCAGCGCTTCCATGGCATATCGTTGAAGTTCGGCGTCCTCTCCGGTTGCCAGCTCTTGAAGGTATGTGACACCCGCATTCAGGTCGGTACGCGACAGCAACGCGACCGCCTGAAGCCTGTCCGCGCGCGGAACGTCCTCGGACTGGGCCGTCTCCGGGGTTTGTGCGGGGCGCCATGGATCACGCCCAGCTAGGAAGCTCCGCCAATACGGCCCGGGGTCAATACGGGCGGAGGTTCCCGACGGAGCAATTTCTTTCTCTGTTCGAAGTTGACCTGGGCTTTCCTACAATCGCGGGCCAAAGGAGTCCTGCATGTTGACGCGCGATGAAGCACACGCATTGATCAAGAAGATCACCAGCCTGGCCGACGCCGAGCAGGTGGAGGCCATTGTCGGATCAAGCAGCACGAACAGCACCCGGTTTTCCGGCAACGTGATTACGCAGAACGTGGGGCTGACCAACCAGTCCCTGCGCCTGCGCGTGATCAACGGCAAACGTCAGGGTGTGGCGAGCGTCAACCAGTTTGACGATGAAAGTCTGAAGCGCTGCGCTCAGAGTGCGCTGGCTGTCGCGCGCGTCGCGGCCGAGGACGACACGATGCTGCCGCTGATCGACAAGCAGCCGGACTACACGCCCGTCAACAGCTGGCATGAAAGCACCGCGAAGTTCACGCCTGCTCAGCGCGCCGAGGCAATCGGCACAGTGCTGAGTGACTACGACAAGCGAGGGCTTGAAGGCGCGGGTATTTTCGACACCGACGAAGGCGCTGTCGCCTACGGCACAAACACCGGCGTATTCGCCTGTCAGCCCAGCAGCAAGGCCGAGTTCAGCGTCAGCGCGTTTCTCGAAAACGGCAGCGTCGAGGGCTGGGCGGAGTCGTCCGCGCTGGACGTCAACAAGCTCAACGTTGTTGACGCCGGGCAGCGCGCGGCCGAGAAGGCCGAGAAGAGTGTCAACGCGAAGGCGATCGACGCCGGCGAGTACACCGTCGTGTTTGAGCCGGCGGCCATTGCGGAGATCATGCTGTTCTGGGGCTGGCTCACGGCCAACGGGCTGGCGTTTGCGGAAGGGCGCAGCTTCCACCGCGGCGAGCTGGGGCAGCAGATTCTGGACAAGAAGTTGAGCATCACGGAGAACCCGTACCACCCCGAGCTCGGTGGCGCGCCCTTCGACATGGAAGGTTTCCCGACGCAGAAGGTTGAGCTGGTCAAGGACGGCACAATCGCCGCCGTCGTACACGACCGTCGTTCGGCCGGGATGTGCGGGCAGAAAAACACCGGGCACGCCGCCATGCAGCCCGACGCCCGTGGCGCAGGCCCAGGCGCCCTGGTCGTGTCCACCGGCGACAGCAGCACGGATGAGATGATCGCGAACACGGAGCGCGGGCTGCTGGTCACCAAACTGCACTACACGAACGTGGTGAATCAGCAGGAAGTCAGCATCACCGGCATGACTCGCGCGGGGACGTTCATGATTGAGAACGGCAAGGTCACCCACGCCGTCAAGAACATGCGCTTTACCCAGAGCCTTTTGTCGGCCTTTGCCAACATCGACGCAATCGGCAAGGAAGCCCACGCCGGCGGCGGAGCATTGTTCGGCGGCAATTTCGTAGTCCCTGCCATGAAGATCAACAAGTGGCGCTTCAGCAGCCCGACCGGTTTCTAGGGAGCGTCGATTGGGTGAACCCTCGGACGCCAGCGATAGAAAAGCCAGGTTGAGAACCCGACGACTGGCCCGCAGGGCAATTCTGCGGTTGGTGGCATTAGTGCCCGCGTCCGTCGTCGCATATTTCTCAATCGAGTTGGGGCAAGGATCACTGACAAAGGACGAAGCTGCGCCGTGGATTTCCATTGGCGCGATGGTCCTCATCCTGGTGTTGTTCCTGGCCGAGTGGCCGTTGTTCTCAGCATGGCTTGACCACAAGCTTGGCCCGGAAGACGGCGTTGCCTGGCCAGATGAAGAGCCGGTCGATCAGGTGTTCAGTCTGGGTAACGCGCTGCCGATTCCAGGACAGATGGTGCTCAGGATATCCCTTTTCCGCGACGGTTTCGGACACCGCGGTGGAAAGTTACGTAGGGCCTATGTGCCGTTTTCCCACATTGTCGCGTTCAAGCGTGCACCGACTTTCCAGATTTCGTTGTTTACCTCAACCAAGTGGTCGACGATTGCCTACGAACGCAACGGGCGCAGGCGCCGGCTGGGCGTCATGAACCCGACTTTTGACAAGTTACAAGAAGCCTACGACGAGAGGATGAAACGAAATCGAGGTGCAAAGAGGCGGTGAGCTAGTCCGGCTTCTTCAGATTGTACTCGGTGATCTTGCGGTCGAGTGTCGGGCGGCTTACGCCGAGCAGCGCGCTGGTTTCTTTCTTGTTCCAGCCCGTCTTGCGCAGCACCTGGTCAATGTGGCGGGCCTCCATGGCGGCGATGCTCAGGTCGTCGCCGGGCTGCAACTTCTCGGTAGGCGTTACGCTGACGCCCAGACGCAAATCGTCGGCGCGGATCATGTCCCCCGGCGCCGCAACGCTTGCCCGCTTGATCACCGCGCGCAGCTCGCGCACGTTTCCCGGCCAACTGTGGCTTTGCATGGATTTCAAGGCGCCCGGCTCGATGCCCTTGATGTGGGTGCCGAAGCGCTCGTTGCATTCCTGGATGAACTTCTTCGCCAAAGGCTCAATCTCCGGCATGCGTTCACGCAGGGGCGGCACTTCGATGGTGAACTCGTTCATGCGATAAAACAGGTCCTCGCGGAATTTGCCGCTGGTGAGCAACTGATCCAGCGGACGATTCGTCGCCGCGATAATGCGCACGTCCGTATGAAGGGTCTCTTCGCCGCCGACACGCTCGAACTGCTTGTACTCGAAAGCGCGCAGCACCTTGGCCTGGGCCACGGCCGTCATGTCGCCGATTTCGTCGAGAAACAGCGTGCCTTTGTCGGCCAGCTCAAACTTGCCGCGGCGCAGCTTGTCGGCGCTGGTGTAGGCGCCCTTCTCGCTGCCAAAAAGCTCGGCCTCAAGCAGACTGTCCGGGATCGCGCTGCAGTTCACGCTGACGAACGGTTTGTCGCGGCGGCGCGAAGCGTTGTGAATCGCCTGGGCGATTAAATTCTTGCCGGTACCGGTTTCGCCCAGCAGCAGGATCGAAACGTCTTTGCCCGCCGCGCTTGTGGCCAGGCGCAACGCTTCGCGGAACTTGTCGCTGTTGCAGACCAGCGATTCAAACGTCACGCCCACTGACCGGTAGGCGCTGGTGATGGTAGGTTGATCTTGTCCCGCCATTGATTTCCGAATGGTAAGGTCGTGAGCGGCCCCCAGTATTAGTCAATACCATAACCATGCGCAACGCTTGCATCCTTGT
Organism: Planctomycetota bacterium; assembly: GCA_019912315.1. Classification (GTDB taxonomy): domain Bacteria; phylum Planctomycetota; class UBA8742; order UBA2392; family UBA2392; genus JACKID01. The sequence continues at coordinate 312,507 of JAIOJA010000042.1, read as the reverse complement.
GATTCTGCTGCTTTTCGCGTGTGCACTGTCCGCACAGGACGAGCCGCAGAAGGTCGTCGTGCTTGGCGTGGACGCACTTGATGCGCGTCTGACGCAGCAGTACATGGATGAAGGGCGACTTCCCAACTTCAAGAAACTGGCTGATAGGGGGCACTACTCACCCCTCGAAACCAGCTACCCGCCCATGAGCCCGGCCGCCTGGTCCACCATGACGACGGGTTTGAACCCGGGCAAGACGGGCATATTCGGATTCATCAAGCGCAAGGAAGGCAGCTACGAGCCCGAGCTGTCACTGGCACGCCCGAACGAACAGCCCTTCGCCGGCGGCAACCCCTGGCTGCGTCTGGTGTACGCATTTGGTGCGGGGATCGCGCTGATTGTTGTGGCGCTTCTGATCGGGCGCGTGATGACTCTGTCAAAAGACGGACGCAAGCAGGTGCAGCAGTTGCTGCCGGCCATGATCGGCATTGGCATGATTCTGCTTTCGCCGGTGGGGGGAAGCCCTGACCGCTCCATGGCGCTGTTCGGGCTTGGTGGACTGGCGCTGGGGGCGCTGCTGTTCGGGTACTTTGGCGCGCGCAACGGGCTGAAGATTTACCACTGGGTATTTCCGTGGCTGGCTGTGGTGTTCGGCGTTTTCTACTTCTTGCACAACCTGCCGGAGACATTGCCGCAGCCCGAGACTTCGCGCTCCGGCACGACGTTCTGGAAACTCGCCGACGATCACGGCTTGCGCAGTCGCGTGATCGGCGCGCCCGTGAGCTGGCCGGCCGCCGAGGAGTATTCGGCCTCGAAGATGACGACAGGGCTGGCGACGCCTGACGCCATGGGGACTTTCCACACGTACACGTTGTTCACAGAGCCGCATCACGAGCAGGCTGGCGGCCTGACCGAAATGTCAGGGCGGATCGAGCGCCTGGAGTTCACAGACGACGTGGCGGAAGCCGCGCTGCTGGGCCCGCCGGCGAGGTTTGACCGCGACCGCTGGAAACGCTGGGAAGAAGGCGAGCTGAACCGGCTGCCGCGCGAAGAGATTCCGTTTACCGTGCGCCGCACCGCCGATGGGGGAGTCACGCTGACCCTGCCTGTAGACGCCGTCGCGGAAGAGCCCAGCATTACGCTGCTGCCGGGCGAATGGAAGCGGCACATTCGCGTTTATTTTGATATCGGCGGCTTCGCCAGACTGCACGGCACGGTCAGCTTCAAGTTGCTGGCCGGCGGTAGGCAGGTGCGCCTGTACGCGACGCCGGTGATGTTCGACCCACTGGAACAGCAGGAAGCATTTGCGATTTCCAGCCCGATCGATTTCGCGCCATGGCTTGTTGAGCAGTTCGGGATGTTCCAGACGCTTGGCTGGGCCGAAGCCACCAGCGCCTTGCAGGACGGCGTGATCGACGACGCCACGTTTCTTGAGACCTGCGACTTCAGCTTTGATGAAAAACGCGAGCAGGTGCTGGGGCTGCTGGACCGCCACGCCGAGTGGGACCTGCTGGCTGTCTTTACCTACGAGGTTGACCGTGTCTGCCACATGATGTGGCGGCACATGGACGGGAATCACCCGAACCACGAACCGCACGCGCCGGAAGCCTACAGAAACGCGATCCGCGACTGGTACATCAAGTACGACAAGCTGGTGGGGGAGGTGCTGGACAAGTTGCCGTCGAACACGCTGCTGCTGGTTTGCAGCGACCACGGGTTTCTTCCATTTTATCGCGCCGTGAACCTCAACCGCTGGCTGCGCGACAACGGCTATCTGGTACTCAAGGGAGAGACCGGCGCGCCGACCATGGAGCAGTTGTTCAACACCGAAAGCGGCTACTACGAGCCGTACGACTGGTCAAAGACGCGCGCCTACGCGCTGGGGCTCAGCAAGATCTACATCAATGTAAGAGGGCGCGAGCCGGAGGGGATCGTCGAGCCCGATGACGTGGCAGCACTGAAGGACGAGATCATCCGCAAGCTGGAGGCATTGCGCGACACCGACCGAGGCAACACGCCGGTAATCAGCGGCGTCTGGAAACGCGAGGACATCTGGGAAGGATCAAGACTTGAGGAAGCCGGCGACCTGCAGATCGGCTACGCGGCGGGTTATCGGGTAAGCTGGCAGACAAGCCTGGGCGGCGCCGACGAGCCGCTGATTTTCGACAACCTGAGAAACTGGTCCGGTGACCACTGCAGCTTCGACCCGAAACTTGTGCCCGGCGTCATCTTCAGCAACCGCAAGCTTGACGCGTCAAGGTTCGGCCTGATCGACGTGGGCCTGACCGCCATCAACCATCTGGGTGTGCCCATGCCGGAGCTGGGCCCAAAGGACGGCCATCCCTGGACTGTGAAGTGAGACGGGCTCTGTACTTGCTGATGGCACTGTCGGCCGCCTGCTGCGGCAGAGGAAGCGCCAACGTCTCGAATGCGCCCGCCGCGGCGCCCACCACTCCGCCGAATGAAGAAGTGGTGCAGGAATATATTCCGGCGGGCATTCTCGGGCTTCTGCGGACTGCCGACAAGTTCGAGGTGTACTCGTTGAACAAGCAGGCCTGGCGCGACTGGCATCGCGACGAGACGCGGGAGGGCCTGCTGCAGGAAGCGATCCGGCGCCTCAAAGACACGGAGTGGACGATCGGCTCGTTCCCGGCTTCCGCTGAAGAGAGGCACGAGGTACTGCGGAATCTATACGTAGCGATTGGTGATGGCAGTGGGCCGCGGGACTGCTTTTACCCTACCTATGCGATTCACGTGCAGGATGAGCAGGGCGAAGCGGTCGTGCTGTTTTGCAGCGTCTGCGGGTGTGTGGTTGCACTGGACTCGGCGACAACGACCATCACGCGGCGCCCCATGCCGGTGTTTCTGGATTTCTGCGAGTTCATGGACAGGCTGCTCGACACGCACTGGATTCGATCCAGCCGCTAACCGGCCCTGCATAAGCCTTGAACGGTTCACCTGCCTTCTAGCGGCGAATGTGCCGCAAGGAAGCCCAGAGAGGTCAGGCTACGTTCTGGCGCGTGGTTCTGAGGGCCTGCGTGCGAGCGTGCGATCACGATGTAATCTCTAGAACCGCCTCCTCATCTTGAGCGAGGAAGGTTTCGATAGCTGATTTGTGCTGCCTGAGGCAGTCGCAAATCTCTTCCGTCGTTGCCGTGCCCAGGCGCAGCCATACTACTTGTGGTGGCGGGCCGTTTACGAAGGCGAGCTGGTTGAAATCGCTGTTCGCCGACACGATGCAGTACTCCTGCTCGCCTGCGAAGCGCCAGATCTCAATGTCAGGCATGCTTGTCGGTTGAATTGAACGACGTGCGCGATGCCGGGAAGTCCTGTTCCAGCCCCTTCACGAGGGTTTGCGACAGGTTCTCTTCGAGCAACAAGGCGCGGCTGCTCACGCGATCGCCAATCTGCGTTCACGGTCAGCGGCGAATGAAAGGCAGGCGCGAATGTCGTCCGAACTCAGTGTCGGGAAGTCGGCGAGAATCTGCTCGGGGTCATCCCCGCCGCGAGGTAGCTCAGAACGTCGTACACGGTAATGCGCGTGCCCTTTACGCGGGGCTTGCCGCTGCGGATCGCCGGGTCGATTGTGATTCGCGCATGGCAGTCCATGAAACACCTCATGTGAAGTGCAACACCCGACCGGGCAGGCGCCACAAGCTCGCGAGCGTAAAGGCGTCAGACACCGCAACTTCGCGGAGCCAGACCCCCTTAAAGCATCTCGATGCTGACGGCGACCGCGTTGCCGCCGCCGAGGCAGAGGCCCGCAAGGCCTGTCTTGAGCCCCCGGTTCTTCAGCGCGTGCATCAGCGTCACCAGAAGTCGCGAGCCGCTGCTGCCAATCGGGTGCCCGAGTGCAACAGCGCCGCCGTTTACGTTCAGCTTTTCGGGGTCGATCTTGAGTGTGCGCTGCAAGGCTACGGCCGCCACGGAGAAGGCTTCGTTCAGCTCAATCAGGTCGTAGGCGTTCACGTTGACGCCGGTTTTCTTTTCGAGGTTCTTCACGGCCTCGACGGGCGCCATCATGACCCACTTGGGCTCCACGCCGCCGGTGGCGTAGCCCGTGATGCGGGCGATCGGCTTTACGCCAAGCTCACTGACTTTGTCTTCCGCGCACACAAGCAGCGCGCTCGCGCCGTCGTTGATACTGCTGGCGTTGGCGGCCGTGACGGTGCCGTCTTTCTTGAACACGGCGCGCAGCTTGCCTAGTGACTCGACGGTGTTGTCTGCGCGCGGGCCTTCATCGGTGTCGAAGACGGTCACTTCGCCCTTGCGTCCCTTGATCTCGAACGGGACGATCTCGTTCTTGAAGGCGCCGCTTTCGATCGCCTTTGCCGCGCGCTGGTGCGACTGCACGGCGAACTTGTCCTGGTCTTCGCGACTTACGTTGTACTCCTCGGCGACAAGCTCGCCGGTGATGCCCATATGAAAGTCGTTGTACTTGTCCCACAGCCCGTCGTGGATCATCAGGTCCAGCATCTGGACATGGCCAAGGCGCGCGCCGTTGCGTGCGCTGGGTACGGCGTAAGGCGCGTTCGACATGCTTTCCATGCCGCCGGCAATGATGGCGCTTGCGTCGCCGGCACGGATGGCCTGCGCGGCGAGGGCGACCGACTTCAATCCGCTGCCGCAGACCTTGTTGACCGTGAAGGCCGGCGTCTTGTCAGGCAGGCCGCCGAACAGCGCCGCCTGGCGCGCGGGGTTCTGGCCCAGCCCGGCCTGCAAAACGTTGCCCATGATGACTTCGTCGATGAGCTCGGGCTTGATGCCGGAGCGCTCAAGTACTGCTCTCACAACGTGCGCGCCAAGTTTCGGCGCTTCGACGGAAGCAAGTGAGCCCTGGAATTTACCGGTGGGGGTGCGTACGGCCTCGCAGATGACGGCGTTTTTCATGGTGGTTGGTCCTGTCGGGTCAGTGAAAGCGGCAATGTAGCAATGAATTAAACAGATGGGGGGAACGAAAACGTCCCGAAGGGCAATCGTAAAGTGCCTAACAATCGAGGCTTGAAGCGATGACACGAGTCGCGAATGACCGACCGGTCAATTTTTCTCCGATTTCGGTGCAATTACTCACGGGAATATCGTATTAATGTACTAACCGGATGGTCAGTCAGGTAGCCAAATGCTTTACGGGAAGGGGACGAGATGATGATCAGTGAGATTACGCAAGACGTATACAGGGACCGCCAGGCTTTTGAGCGGGCCGCCCTGCCATTGATGGACTATCTGTACTTCAAAGCACTCAAGCTGACCCGCAACCAGAATGACGCCGAGGATCTGGTGCAGGACACCTACACGTTGGGGCTGCGCAAGTTTCACCTTTACGAATCCGGCACGAACCTGAAAGCCTGGCTTTCTCGCCTTCAGTTCAACCTCTACATCTCGCAGTATCGCAGGCGCAAGAAGCGCCCTGATGGCGCCAGTCTGGCCGGCATGGAAGAAGTGGTGCAGGACCGTGACCACGTGGATCACGACCCGGAGCTGCTGAACATGAAACCGGAGCAGTTGATCGAGCACGAGTCCTTTCTTGAACGCCTGCCGCTTGAGCTGCGCGAAGGGCTCAGCGAGATGGACCAGCGATACCGCGACGTCCTGCTGATGAACGTCGTCGGCGAGAAGAGCTACAAGGATATCGCCGAGAGCCTTCGCGTGCCGGTTGGCACAGTCATGTCGCGCCTGTCGCGCGCCAAGGCGTTTCTACGCGGCTACTTCAGTGGCGAGCCCAGCTTGGCGTAACTTTCTCTTCATCAACGGGGTCTTCCGTGGTAGTTAGCCACCATGGAAGACCCCGTTCTCGTTTCGTTCCAGACGTTTGACCGGCAGGCCGCGAAACTGCTGGCGTCGGAAGCAGCGCCCGCAGACGTGACTGAAGACCGCAGGCGAGTCGAGAAGTTTCTGTTTCGTACAGGGCGGCCGGTGCCGAATGTGCTGGTGCTTGGCGATGATCTGGCGGCGCGCGCGAGACAGATCGATGAGCTTGGCGGCGCGGCGGTTGGCGTCGCCGACGGCGAGAATGTGATCGCGCTTGCCAATCAACGCTACCCCGGCGGACACTTCCTGCGGGGCGACCCGCGCCAACCGCTCGTGGACAGCGGCGCCTTCGACGGCGTATGGGCCGGCACGCTGCTGTGGCGGATCCCTCGATACTCAGCGCCTGCCGCCCTTGCCGGCGCCCACAAGGCCCTGCGCCCGGGCGGGCTGCTGTACGTGCACTTGCGCCTCGGAGACGAAGAAGGTTTCAGGCAAACCGCCGAGGGGGCGGTGTACAACGTGCGCTGGAACGAGCAGCGGTTCTGTGAGGCGCTGGGCGTGCTCGATTTCGACAGGATCGACCGGGATGAGATCGCGGACGATCCTGTCGAAGTCGGACTGACCTTCCGGCGCGAATACTAACCAGTTTTGCGCCGTCGCGAGATGCGGCTCATCAGACGGGCCCTGTCCGGACGGGCCCTCAACGCTTAGATTCCGTCTGTGAACAACGACAACCTGCAACTGCTGACAAGTGGGCTTGATGAACTCGGGCTCAAGCACGGGCCCGAGGCGCTGGCGCGCCTGACCGGGTTTCATGACTTTCTGCTTGCGTACAACGAAAAGGTCAACCTGACCGGCTTCACCGACGAGCGCGAATCCGTGGTCAAGAACCTGCTGAACGCCCTGGCACCCTGGCGCTACATTGACGCGTCAAGGGCAACCGCGGACATCGGGAGCGGTGGCGGCATGCCGGGCATTCCGCTGGCGATCATGCTGGATATGCCGCGCATGACGCTGATTGAGAGCAAACAGAAGAAGTGCGAGTTTCTGCGCCAGGCCTGTGAGAAGTTCGCCCCAAAAGTGATGGTCCTGAACGAGGACGTGAACGGCCTGAAACGCAGCTTTGGGCAGATCGTCAGCATCGCTTACGGCACTCTGGCGAAGCTGGTGCAGGCGACATCCCACATGCGCGCCCCCGGTACGCGAATCATCGCCTGGAAGGGACGGATGGCAACGGTCGAGCAAGAGATCAACGAGTGCCGCAAGCCTTTCAAGCGCTGGAAGGTTGAGAAGTTTGATGTGCCCGAACTCGACGCCGAGCGGCACATCTGTGTGCTCGAGCTTTAGGCGGTCATGATAAGTCTTCAGGCGTCCAAGGCACGTATTGTCGCCCGCGACGGAACCGCGATAAAACGCCGGCGACTTCACGACAGCAGCTAAACCGTGTCACCACCAAACGCGAGAGGGCGCGCGATAATCAGAATCACGATCAGCACTACCAGCGCCGCCGCGACACCGTGCAAGGCCATGTACTTGGCGCGTGAATCGGTACGTCCCAGTTTGCGTCCGGCCACTATCCCGCCGGTCACGGCAAGCAACACAAGCCCGTAGCCGACATAACGCGAAGTCATGCCAAGGCCCAGTGCGGACAGGGATAACCAGGCCGCCACATACGCCAGCAGTGCGCCGCTCAGGGCCATCAGGGTTGCAAGAGCCCATGCACGGCGTGGTGCCGCGCCGCGTGACAGGCGGAAAATCTGCGCCCCCATCCAGAAGTCCCATAGCATCAGCAGCGTGGCCGACACCAGCTTCACGTGAAACGTGATGTACCAGTAGGTGGGTGCGCCGTTGTCGCGCGGTGCAAGGTAGTCAAGTATGCCGCGATCGCCCGGCCAACCGACCCCGAAAAGCATCAGCAGCCCTGTGGCAAGCACCACCAGTCCGGCAGGCGACAGCAAGTTCCAACTCCGGCGCAGCCAGGTGTACAGGGGCTCGCGCTCACTTTCCGGGCGCGATACGGCATATGCGATTACGCGTGGAGTCAGCAGCAGGTGTCCGACCCAGATGAACAAAGTGATCAGATGAAGCGTAATCAGCCACGGGTTCGCGGTCATGGGGCCACGGTAGCGTGCAGGTGACGAGCGGCAAGACACGGGCTCAGTTGCTGTCGGGTGGTGTTTCGCTTAAGGGCTTCGGGTTCGGGTTCAGCAGAGTGCTTTCTCCCTTGCGCCGCCCGCGATCGGCGCGGTCGAACTGGCTGGTTGGGGGCGACACGGTCGGCGCGTGCCAGTCTGTGCGCATGATGCAGAAGTCCGCGTTGCAGTGATCGAGCGCCTCGCCCAGCGTCTCGAACCACTGCTGTAACATCATGTCGCCCAGCTCGGGGTCGTCGGCCGGGCTATCGTTCCAGCCCAGCAGCACGTAGCCGCGCTCGTTGTCCCCCTCAAGCGAGAAGTGCTTGAAAGGTATTCCGGCGTCGTCAGGGCTGTCATATGAGAATCGAATCATGGCACCAGTCACAACGATTGCGCCGCGACGCTACTTCCGGTCTCTTGGCGGACAAGTGCATGGTGTGCGTTTTGCAAAGAAAAGTGTGACAGTTCTGGAGGGGTCACAGTGTGCGTTTGAAATGCGCCACGGCGGCGTCTATGGCCTGCACCAGCTCCGGTGTCGCGCCCTGAAACGGATGCGTCGCACCAAAGGTGTGCCCCGCGCGCTCGATGGTAAGCAGGCGGGCGTTTTCGCCCGCGCGCTCCAGCAGGTCGTGTGCTTCCTCAAGCGGTACTGTTTCGTCCTCGGCACCGTGGATCAGCAGCCAGGATGCATCCAGCTTTGCGGCCGCCGCTTGCACGTCGAAGGCTGTTTCGTTCTGTTTCAGGTCGTCGAAGAACTCCTGCCCTACTGGCATGATCTGGCCCGTGCGTCCGTTTTCAATCGGCACGTGTCCTAGCGCCTTGAGCGCGGGCGCGGCCTGGTCCATTGGAATCCGGTTTGGACGGTTGACGCCAGCCAGCGTGATAACGCTGCGAACCCGCGAATCTTTTGCGGCCATCAGCAGTGCCAGCCCTCCGCCCATGGAATGCCCCATCAGCCCGAGGCGCGCGGGGTTCGGCTGATTCTTGCCGGTCAGCAGACTGTGCTGCGCGCCTTCGATCACCTGTCGCACGTCGAAAACGCGTTTTGACCACGTATCACGTTCAAACAGGTCCAGTCGCTCGAACGTCTCGGGGTTCGCGCCTACGCCGTTGTGCGACAGGTTCATCACTGCCGCCGCAAGCCCGTTGTCGGCGAGTGTCCGCCCGATCCAGGGAAAGCAGCCCCAGTCTTTGAAGCCCTTGAATCCGTGAATCACGATCACCAGCGGTGGCGAGTCCGCGTCGGGCAAATAGACATCGCCGGTGATGACGGCGCCGTCCGCGCCTTTGAGTGTGAACGTGTCGTCGGGGGTTGTTGTCATGGGTCAGTAAAAAGGTCAGGCACCCTGCGGGAGCCAGACCCTTTTATTCGTCGTCGGGTGCGTTGATTTCCGTCTGCTCGATTTCGGCTTCGTCTTCTTCATCGTCGTCGATGTCCGGTGCGGCGAGGTCGCCGTCCTGGGGTAACTCACTGATTGCGCGCAGCCCGAAGGCGCGCAGGAACTCGGCCGTGGTGCCATAGAGGGCCGGGTTGCCGGGTTTGCTGCTGTCGCGCTCGGTGACCTTGACCAGCCCCCGGTCCATCAGCGAGCGCACAAGGTGGTCGCTGCCGGCGCCGCGAATGTTCTCGAGATCATTCCGACCCAGCGGCTGCTTGTAGGCGATAATCGCGAGGGCCTCGAGTGTTGCGGGTGAAAGCTTCTGCGCCTCTCGCTGCCGCACCAGTTGTGCAAGCAGCGGGTCGTGCTCGGGGCGTGTGGTAAGCTGAAACCCCTTGGCAAGTTCCTGCAGGGTGAAGGCGCTGCCTTGCTCGAGATAGCGCTTCTGCAGCAGCTCCAGGGCCTGTTTCACCGGGATCACACTGGTCAGTCCGACTAGCTCCGCCAGTCTGCGCGCGGCGACTGGGCGGCTGTGTACGAACAGCAGCGCCTCCAGTTTCGCGGCCAGGGCGTCCTGGGGCAACGCTGATGCCGCGATCACGTCACCAGCAGCCGTCGCGTCGTCGCTGCCCTCGTCTTCGGGGCCGGGGACGTAGGATGTTTCGGAAGTCGAGTCAGGCATGAACGGGTTCCAGATGTGGTTGTGGGCTTACTCTTCGCCGGGTTTGACGTCCCAGCCCGGCATGCGCCGCTCAAACTTGTAAAGACCGCCCGCGACGACCGCGTGACGCCATTTCAGCATCAGGGCATTGTCAGGGTTTGTGCCGGCGATGCATTTCTCCCGCTGGTCATAGAACGGCGCTTCGTTGGCCAACTGTTCGTGCCGCTTGCGGATAACCCAGAAACCGTTGTCTACCTCAACGGGCTGGCTTATCTCACCAACCTCAAGCCCCCACAACACGGTTTCAACCGCCGGTCTAAGGCTTCCATCCTGCGGGTAGGCCGTGCCCAGAAAGCCGCCACCCTCGCGGCTGTGCAGGTCCTCGCTCATTTCGCCGGCCACGATCGAAATATCCTCTCCCTTCGCAATGCGAGCGCGTGCCTTGACCGCGTCTTCGCGCGAGCGGCAGAAAACGCCCTCGACGTCCGCGCTGCGTGACGAAAGCTTCCAGTAGTTCACCACCATGCGCGTTGTCAGAAGCTGCTTGGCCTGCTCGCGCTTGATGTTCTTGAACTGGTCATAGGTCATGTCGAACTTGGCCAGCAGATATTCGTCGCGAGTGTACGCTTTTTCGGCACTCCCCCTGGCGCGCTGTGCCTTGATGATCTGTTCGTTGACGGTCTTGAACTCCAGCTCGAAATCAGCCAGCAGTTTTTCCTGCTCGGTGTCCAGCTCCCGACGCTTCACCGGGGCCTCAAGGCGCTCGGCCTCAAGACGCATCAGTTCGTCGATCACGAGACTGTGCAGGGCCCACTCGGCCGTGCGCAAGTCCGGGTCCTGGTAGTACAGGCGTTCGCGCTCAACCAGGCGCTGGATGAACTGCTCGGCGCTGATGACCTCCTGCCCCACGCGCGCGACCTGATTGACCTTGAGAGTGCGCGGCGGCGCCTCTACGTCCTGCGCGCCGGCATACCAGCCGACTGTGCCGGCGGTAAGGGCGATCAGCACTCCCGCACAGGCGCGGGTGATCAAGGGTTTCATGGGCTCTCCTACTGGTTGGGCTTGCAGTCGTATCCGGGCAGGCGGCGCTCGTACACATACTTTTGTGTGTTGAACACCCAGCGCACCCAGCGGTTGAAATAGTCTTCCTCGTTCGCGCGATCCTTGGCGGCAAGCAGCTCGTTCTTCATTTCACCAAGGGGGCGGCGCTTCGGCGTAAGGGTACGGTCGCGCTTGAAGATGTGGTAGCCGTAGTCCGTCTTGACAGGTTCGCTGAATTCGCCGTCCTTAAGCTCCCACAGGGCGTCTGCGGCGGGCTTAACCAGCGAATCATCGTTTTCATAGATGCGCGGCAGCTTGCCGCGGGTCACGCCGGCCCCCGGGTCAATGCTGTGCAGCACAGCCAAGTCCTCAAACACCTCGTCGAGCTTGTCCTTGGGTGTTTTCTTAAGGCGCTGATGCAGGTTCGTGGCGAGGTCAAGCGTCTTGACCAGTATGTGCTTGCCCTCAAGGCTGGGCTCGGTTTCCTCGAAGTAGCGTACCAGCACGCGCTTGAGCACGATGATCCGCGCCCTGTCGCGGACATAGACTTCGAAGCCCTGCTGGTCGAGACCCTGCTGCTTGATCCATTCCTCATAGGTCATCATGCCGCGCGTGCGTTCCTTGACCATCTGCTTGATGGCGTCAATCTGCCGCTGCGTTTCGCCGCTGATGATGTCGTCTGAAAGCGTCAACTCGAGGCGTTTGGCCTCCAGGTCCAGCAGCGCGGTGTCGCGCAGGTAGCTCATGGAGGGCTCAAGCACGCGCTGCTCAATGGGCAGCACGGCTTCGAAGTCCCAGATGCGGGCGATCAGTTCCTCGCCGGTGATGATCTTGTCGCCCACGCGAATGACCTGCCCGGGTTTCAGGCTGTTCTGCTCACCTTTTTCCGGTACGCGTTGTGCGCCGGCTTCAAAACCCACCCAAAGACAAGCGGCGGCGATCAACATCACGAAGCAGCAACGAAACAACCAGTGGCGTGCCATGCGGACATCCTTATGGGGAAATGCGGGGCCGCAATCATGGTAGTGGGTGGGGGCGTTGATGCAATGCGTGTTCAGGGCGCTCCTTTCGGAGCATGGGTAATTTCAGTAAATTGAGTGCCGTCAAGGAGAGTCCCTTGGAGTCCGATTCCAAACCCGCCGGCAAGAGCCCGGGAACGCGCGGCGATGCCGACCGCGGTCGAGCCCGCGCCGTCCCCGAGCTAAACCCGGAAGGCGAGCCCGGCCATGACACCTATTTTGGCGGGCACGGGGATGAAACGGAACGTCCCGAAGAACGTCCCGAAGAAGACGACAGCTTTGTGTCGCCCGAGGTCGAACAGGGCGACGATGTGTTCGACGCCCCGACCGACAGCGACACCGCCTTCGAGCCGGTCGAGGACTCTTTGACGGAAGCTGATGACGACACGGACCGCGCGGGCTCGGGGCGCCAGGAAGCGACCAAACGCGACACCCACGGGTTCGGCGACGACGCCACGGAGTTGCAGCCCGAGTCCAGCACGGATCTGACCGCCGACACCCAAACCGGGAACTCGAACGCCAGTCTGTACCCCGGCAAGCTGCCGGAAGTGCGTGCCCCCGGCTGGGAGCAGTCGGGCATGATCGAACGCGGCGACTTGGGGCGCCGGGAAGTCGAGCGTCCGGGCAAACCCGAAAGTGCGCCGGAGCTTGAGCCCGCCTCCGCCCCGAGCCTGGCTGCGTTCAGTGAGGACGCCATCCGTCATTCTGAAGATGCGCCGCCCATGACGCCTATCGACGAGCCGGCCGTGCAGAAGGGCACCCGTCGCCACTACACGGCAGTGGACCAGGCGGCCAAGGAACTGGCACGAGCGGCTCTGCAGGCCGAGATTGAGAAGGAAGAAAAGCAGGCCCTGCGCGGCTACGAGCCTGAGGAAGGTGAGATCCCGCCCAGCCCGGAAGTGGCCAAGCGCTTTGACGTGATTTTGCAGCTTGGCAAAGGCGGCATGGCAGTTGTCTACCTTTGTCGTGACCCTCGCCGCAGCGGCAAGGTGTTCGCGGTGAAGGATATCCGCGCCGAAATGAAGCCGGGCATGAAGGTTGAGCAGCGCGTTGAGCACGAGGCAATGCTGCTGAAGGAACTTGACCACCCGGGCATCGTGAAGGTGTTTGACTTCCTCAAGTTCCAGCGCGGCAGCGCGATCGTCATGGAGTACATCGACGGGCTGCCCCTTGATCACGAGATTGGCGCCGGGCGGCGCATCCACTGGGACTTCGGCGCGCGTATCCTGCAGGAGATCGGGCGGGCGCTGGAATACGCGCATCGCTACGGCGTGATTCACCGCGATATCAAGCCTGACAACATTCTCTGGAGCGAGCGGCACAACGTAATGAAGCTTGTCGACTTCGGGCTGGCGCGTATGTACGGCGACCCGACAGAAATTCATATGACCCGCACGGGCATGGTGGTGGGTACACCGCACTACATGAGCCCGGAGCAGGTCAGCGGCAAGGTTCTGGACGGGCGCAGCGACATCTACAGCTTCGGAGCGACGTTGTACTATCTCTTGACGGGTCAACGGCACGTCGAGGGCACGAACGTAATGGACATCCTGGAGCAGCAGCGCAGCAAGGACATTCTGCCGCCCAGTCACACCCGGCACGACATTCCCGCGTGGCTCAGCTACATCGTCGGCAAAATGATGGAGATCAAGCCCGACGACCGCTACCAGTCCATGACCGAGGTTCTGGAAGACCTGGAACTCGCCCGGGCTAACCCGGACACTTTTGTGCAGGACAACCCGCGCGGACGCGTCAAACGCTACGGCGGTAAAGAGCTCGCCCCCTTCGCCGCCGAGTCCGACGCCTACGCCACGGAGCCATCCGGTGGCTGGCCGTCATCGCAATCGCCCGCCGCCGGCGACCGCACCACCAACAAGGTTTCGGCGCGGCACCGCAAGACAACCCGTCACCATACACCCAGCAGCAGCCAGGTTTCTGCGGCGCTGCCGGAAGTGACCGCACTCGACGAGAACGTAACGTCGGCCCAGATGTCCGCCATGCTGCGCCAGATCAGTACGCGCCTCGAGGAATCCGAAAAGCGCCAGGTTGGCCCGGGCGTGCTTGTGCTGATCGTCCTGTTGAGCGTGCTGATCGTGATGCTGCTGATCGCTGGCGGGTTATTGCTGGCCATGCGTGACCCAAGAGTCCGCGCCATGTTCGGCTTCTGATCAGGGTGCTTCAGCCAGTAGCTGCTCGAGCTCTTCCCAGCGGGTGTAGAGTTCTTCGAGTTCTGTCGAGATTGCCTCTCGCTGCCGGCCCAGCTCCGTGGATTTCTTCTTGCCTTCGGCATTGGTGTACAGAGTTGGGTCAGCCAGCTCAGTGTCGAGTTCCGCGCGTCGCGCTTCGAGCTTTTCGATCTTGTCCGGTAGCTTCTTCAGCTCGCCCTCGGCCTTTCGGCGCGCCTTGCGGGCGTCTTCGGATGGGCGCTCAGGTTTTGCCTTTGCGGGTGCTTCGGGCTCGGCGTCGCGGTGCAGCTCACTCAGCAGCTCCTCGATGTCACCTTCGTGGAAGCGCGCGTTGCCGCTGCCGTTGAGATACAACACGCGGGTGCAGACGCGGTCCAGGAAGTAGCGGTCGTGGCTGACTATCAGCACGACACCTTCGAAGGCGCACAGGGCTTCCTCAAGCGCACGGAGTGTTGGCAGGTCCAAGTCGTTGGTCGGCTCGTCGAGTGCGATCACGTTGCCGCATTGCAGCAGCAGTTTCGCCAGCAGCACCCGGTTGCGCTCGCCGCCTGACAGCCGGCGAATCTGCGTGTGCTTTCGCTGTCCCGGAAACAGGAACTGGTCAAGGAACGGCGCCACACGTTGCTCGCGACCAGCGATCTTGATGATTTCGTCGTGGTCCTTGGCGATTTCCTCGACGACGGACTTGTCTTCATCAAGTACCGAGCGCGTCTGGTCAATGCTCGCGACACGTACCGTGGAGCCGATCTCAACGCTGCCGCTGTCCGGCGCAAGCTGCCCCGTGAGAATCTTCAGCAGGGTCGTCTTGCCCGTGCCGTTCGCGCCGACGATGCCGAGCCTCATGCCGGCGAGAATTTCCAGGCTGATGTCTTTCAGCACTGTGCGATCGCCATAACGCTTGCTGACTTTTTCGGCGCGGATCACCTTGCCGCCCAGGCGCGGCCCGGGCGGGATTTCGAAAGCCAGGTCGGCGCGCTCAACCAGCGCATCTTGACTGGTCAAGTCTTTGTAGCGGGCGACGCGCGCCTTTTCTTTGGTCGTCCGCCCGTGGGCGCCCCGTTTGATCCAGGCTGTCTCGCGCCGGATGATGGACAGGCGGGTGGCTTCCGTGTTGCTTTCGGCCGCGAGGCGCGTCGCCTGTTGAACCAGAAACGCCTGGTAGCCGCCGTCCGTCGAGTACAGCTTGCCTCGGTCGATTTCGACGATGCGGTGCACGACGCGATCCAGAAAGTACCGGTCGTGAGTGACCATCACCAGCGGCAGAGGCGTGGCCTTCAGGAACGATTCCAGCCAATCAATCGCGATGACATCGAGATGGTTTGTCGGCTCATCCAGCAGCAGCACGTCAGGCTCGGAGAGCAGCAGTGCCGCCAGGGACACGCGCCTGGCCTCGCCGCCCGAAAGCGCCCCGCACAGGGCATCCGGGTCGTGCAGCCCAAGGTGCGCCATCATTTCGTCAACGCGATGCTCGACATTGTGCCCGCCCATTTCAGTGAGGCGCGCTTCTAGGTGTGACTGGATCTCCATCAGCGCGTCCGTGTCCGCACCCGCCTTTGACATCTCCGTGTGCAGCTCGGTCAATCGGGTGTTCAAGGCGTCGCGATCACCCAGCCCGGCTCGCACGGCCTCGCGCACACTAAGGTTGCCATCAAGTTTGGGCTCTTGCGAAAAAAAGCCGACGCGGGCGCCACCCGAAACAACACGGCGCCCCTCATCCGGTGATTCCACACCGGCCAGCAGTCGCAACAACGTCGACTTGCCTTCGCCGTTCGGGCCGACCAGTCCGACCCGCTCGGATGCTCCCAGTCCGAAACTCACACCCTGCAGCACCAGCCTGCTGTCGTAGCTTTTGGATACCTGGTTGAGCGCGAGAATGGACATGGGCAAAGCACAGCAGGCGGTCGTGGTCAGGCGTGTTAGCGCATCTCCGTCGGAGTCTCTTCGGCGCCTACAAGCGCGCGGATTTCATCAACCATAGCGCGACGAATGGCGATGCTGCCGTACTCCTCGAAGCTGTTGTGCCGGGCGGGGTCGAACTCGTTGAGGGCCTCAAGAAACGCCACCGCGCCGGCCTGGCTGAGGTCGCCTTCGTCGATGGCTTTCACCAGAATTTCGGCGATGTTTTCGGCATTGGCGCGGACCATGTCGAAGTAAAACTCTGTGAGTTCGTTGCGGGCTTCCATGTCGCCGCGTTCACGAAATTTGTCCCAGAGCTTCGCGATGTCACTGCCCTTGTCGGTTTTGGTAGCGCCGCGTGTCGTGGGTTGGTCTTCGTTCTCGGTCACTCTTGGTCCTTGTGTCTTGATACCAGCAATCCGGCGACCGAGCCGGCCAGCAGCCCGCAGCAGCTTGCGATCAGCGCCGTTGCAAAATTCCAGCCCGCCGCCGCTGAGACGACCAGCACCAGCGCACCGAGCGCGGGGCCGATCAGGCGTGGCAGTGTTCCCTTCATGTCTGGAGTAAACCGGAGGCTTTGAAAGCCCGCAATGGGGGGAGGCTATTCGTCATTACGCGCGCGGCTGGTGTTTGCGATGACGCCCATGGCAAGCGCCAGCGCGACCAGAAAGCCTGCGCAGGCGATCATTCCCTGCATGAACTTCTCCGCGCCTGGCCCCGGACGGGCCAGTATTGCCCCGCCAGCGGACACCAGGGCCCCGACCAGCGAGGCAAGCACAACGAAAGAAAGCAGCTTGTCGAATTTGAACATGCTCACCATTTACCAACATTCGGTAGGAAAGGACAGCGACGCTGTGCCGCGATAGGATGCAGTCATGGGACTACTGGTTTTCTATCTGGCGCTTGCCCTTGGCGTCTCCTTTCTATGCAGCCTGCTAGAGGCTTCTTTGCTGAGCGTCAGCGTCGGCTATGTGAATTCCATGGCCGACAAAGAGCACAAGGGTGCCAAGCTGATGAAATCCCTGAAAGAAGCTCCGGACAGGGCGCTGGCAGCGATCTTGAGCGCCAACACTGTGGCCCACACAGTCGGCGCTGCGGGCGTCGGTGCGCAGGTAGCGTCCATTTGGGGCGACAATTGGCTGGGCCTGGCAAGCGGGCTGCTGACAATCGCGATTCTGCTGTTAACCGAGATCGTGCCCAAGACGCTTGGCACCATTCACGCCAAGCGCCTGGTTGGTTTCACGGCGACCACGGTGCAGGGCATGATTTACCTGCTGTTCCCGTTGGTGGTGGCATCGCAGGTCGTCGGGCTTGTGATCGCGGGCGGCAAGAAGGGCATCCAGATCAGCCGCGACGAAGTGGCCGCGGTCGCCGACATGGGGCTGGAAGGGGGCAGTCTCACGGCATCGGAGGCTGCCGCGATCCGCAACCTGCTGGCCCTGCGCACCGTGCGCGTTTCCGACATCATGACGCCTCGCACCGTAGTGACCTACGTTCCGGCCGACATGACAGTAGGAGAGTTTGCCGACTCCGAGCGCGAAACCCGCTTCGCGCGGATGCCGGTCGCCGAAGACGGCAACATCGACAAGACCATCGGCGTTGTTCATCGCGCCATGATTCTGGATGCTGTCCGCGAGGGCGAGATCGACAGGAAGTTCCGCGAGATGGCCAGACCCATCGCGGGGGTGCCCGGCGGCGCGCCCGCAGCCGAGGCGTTTGAAAAAGTGCTGAAGCAATCCGAGCACATGCTGCTGGTGGTTGATGAATACGGCGGCACGGCCGGTGTGGTGACGCTTGAGGACATCATGGAGACGCTGCTGGGCGTCGAGATTGTGGATGAAACGGACCCGACCGTGGATATGCGCGAACTGGCCCGGAAGCTGCAGCAACAGCGGTTCAGCCGCCGGGTCTCACGCGGCACGCCGATCAGCGGCGGCAAATGAAGCAGCGCCGGGAGTGCTCTCCCGGCGCTGCTTTGCGAAACAGTTTGCTAGTCGTCATGACGCCCGTAGAGGGCGATGTGTTCCTCGCTGATGCCCTGGCGCTTGAGTTCACTCGCCATGCACTGCGCGTCGAACAGGTTGTTGTAATAGAAGCTGTAGACGCCCTTGTTGGGGTCGACGTAGCTGACGAAGTAGCGGGGCAACTCGCGCAGGCTTTCCTCAAGCAGCGCGCGCTGGATGTCTGTAGTGCGGCGAACGGGGCCCCGGCGCTCATCAAGCCGGCGTTCCATGGTGGATTTGGTCATTGGAGAACTCTCCTTGTCTGTGTGCTGCGGAAGGCGCCCGATGCGTCCTGCCGTAAAGTCCCTATCGGCCGCTCCCAGCCCCGGCCTTTAGGCGAACTTGCTGGTCTTCTCCACGCCTTCCATTCGTCCGGGGCGTAAATCAGAATCAGCGCACCATGACCGACACACCGGCAATTCCGGGCAAGCGTCCCGCGGGCAGTGATCCCGCCCGGCTCCACGCATGGCTGAGCGCAACACTGCGCCGGCATAATCACCTGTATTACGCCAAGGCACAGCCCGAAGTCACCGACGCCGAATACGACCGCCTGATG
The DNA here is from genome assembly GCA_019912315.1 of Planctomycetota bacterium. Taxonomy (GTDB): domain Bacteria; phylum Planctomycetota; class UBA8742; order UBA2392; family UBA2392; genus JACKID01. The sequence continues at coordinate 293,904 of JAIOJA010000042.1, read as the reverse complement.
CGCGATCTGGAAGCCATTGAGGCCGAGCACCCCGAGTTGCGGACGCCTGACAGCCCCACCCAGCAGGTCGGCGCCGGTCTGCGCAGCGAGCTCGCCAAGGTGGATCATCGCATCCCGATGCTCAGCATCGAGAACGCCATGAACGAGGATGAGGCCCGCGCGTGGTACAAGCGCATCGCGGATGACATCGGCGACGTGGAGCTGATCTGTGAGCCGAAGTACGACGGGCTCTCCTGTGAGCTGGTGTACGAGAACGGCCGGCTGACGGTTGCCAGCACCCGCGGCGACGGCAAAACCGGCGAGGACGTCACGCCGAACGTGCGCACCATCAAGACCGTGCCCCACACCCTCAAGGGCGAGTTTCCACAACGCCTTGAAGTGCGCGGCGAGATCTACATCGAAAAGCAGGCGTTCGCCGAGTTGAACGAGCGCCTTGAGCAGGAGGGCGCAAAGACCTACGTCAATCCCCGCAACACAGCCAGCGGCAGCCTGCGGCAGATCGACGCGGCCAAGACCGCCAGGCGCCCCCTTAGCGCCGTGTGGTATCAGGTAGCGAACCCGGAGGGCGCCGGGCTCAAGAACCAGCAGGAAGTCATCAAGGCGCTGCAGGGGTGGGGGTTTGTGACGTCAAAGAAACTGCTGACCGGCAGCCCTTTACAGGTCAAGACGCTCAAGGGCGCCGACAAAGTGGTTGAGCTCTACCACACCTATGCCGGCAAGCGCCACGAGTTGCCGTTCGAAATCGACGGCATGGTCGTGAAGGTCAACGACTTCGCCCGGCAGGCCGAGCTTGGCGTGCGCAGCAAAAGCCCGCGCTATCTGCTTGCTGTCAAGTTTCCGCCCGAAGAAAAGGAAACCGTCGTCGAAAAAATCGAGGTGCAGGTGGGGCGCACGGGCGCGATCACGCCCGTTGCGGTGATGACGCCCGTGATGGTCGGCGGCGTGACGGTCACCCATGCCAGTCTGCACAACGCCGACGAGATCGAGCGCTTGGGTGTAAAGGAAGGCGACTCGGTTCTCGTGTACCGGGCCGGCGACGTGATTCCAAAAGTGCTGAGGGTTGTGAAAGACGGCGGCGGCGAGACTTTCAGCTTCCCGACAACTTGCCCGCGCTGCGGCAGCGATCTGGTCAACCTGGGCGAAGAGGTAGTCACCCGCTGCCCGAACCACCTTGGTTGTCCCGCCCAGGTGATGGGCGCGGTCGTTCACTTTTCGTCCCGCACGGCCATGAACATCGAAGGGCTTGGCGACAAGAACGTTGAACAACTGCTCGCGGCCGGTCTGATTTCCGACCCGTCGTCCCTGTATGAGCTGTCCGATAGGCGCGAGGCGATGCTTGAGCTTGAGCGCTGGGGCGAGCGCAAGATCGACAACCTGCTGGAAGAAATCGAAGGGTCGCGTGCGCCGAAGCTTGAAAAGTTCATCTACGGGCTTGGGATCCGCAACGTCGGCGAAACGGTGGCCGGGTTAATCGCGGCGGAAGTCGGCAACATCGATGGGCTGCTGGCGGCCACGGAGGAGCGGTTGAACGCCATCGAAGGTGTCGGGCCGATTATCGCCGAAAGCGTCATCAAGTTCATACAGGACGAACACAACCGGGCGCTGATCGAGCGATTGCAGAAGTACGTCACGCCCCTTGAGGTCAAAAGACTCGCGGCGGGCGAGGGCAAGTTTGCGGGCATGACGTTTGTCTTTACTGGCGCCCTGACCAGGTTCACCCGCGAAGACGCCGAGCAGATGGTGCGCGATTTGGGCGGCAAGGCCAGCGGCAGTGTCAGCAAGAAAACCAGCTACGTTGTGGCCGGAGAGAAGGCCGGCAGCAAGCTGAAGAAGGCGGGTGACCTGGGCGTGCAGGTCATCACGGAAGACGACTTCGCGGCCATGCTGTAAGGCGCGCGCTTACGCCGCGCGTTCTGACCAGTACGATGGTGCCAATGGCCAACACCGGTACATCACTGATTGGCATGGATCTCACGGAGCTTGGTGACGCCGTGGCTGCGTCCGGTGGCAAGCCCTATCACGCGAAGCAGCTTGCGCAGTGGTTGTACGGCAAGCGCGTCGTGGACCTTGGTGCCATGACGAACCTGTCGAAGGAAGTGCGCGCGAAGCTGGCCGAGAGACACGATTTGATGACGTCCGGGGTCGTTGCCCGCGAAGACAGCGGCGAGGGCACCATCAAGCTCGGCATCAAACTGTATGACGGCTTTGTCATCGAGACCGTACTCATGCGTGAAGAGCGCGGCGACGGGACAGACCGAGTGACGGCCTGCATCTCAACCCAGGCGGGCTGTGCCATGGGTTGCCGGTTCTGCGCATCCGGGCAGCTTGGGCTGAAGCGCAATCTGACCGCGGGCGAAATACTGGAGCAATTTCTGCATTTGAGCGATCTGCTGCGTGAGCAGGAATCCCCGTCGGACTGGCTGACCAACGTCGTCGTCATGGGCATGGGCGAGCCGCTGCACAACTACAGCAATCTGCTGAAGGCGCTGACGATTTTGAATGCCGACTGGGGTTTCGGTTTCGGCGCGCGGCGGGTTACGGTCAGCACCGTCGGACTGCCGCAGCGCATTCGCGACCTCGCAAGCCAGGGCTTTCAGTTTAACCTGGCGATCAGCCTGCACGGGGTGGACGACGAATCCCGCAGCACGCTGATCCCGACCAACGCCGGTCTGGCGGCAATTCTTGATGCCGCGAAGTTCTATTTCGAGCAGACCCGCCGCGAAGTGACGTTCGAATACACGCTCGTCGGCGGCAAGAATGACGACACTGCGACGGCGACCAGGCTTGCGGACCTTGTCCGCGATTTTCCGAAGGCCAACGTGAACCTGATTCCCATGAACCCGGTTGAGGGCTCGGGGCTCGACGCGCCAACCACCGAGGCGGTCAACAATTTCACGCGGCAACTGGCTGCGGCGGGCGTGAACGTACACGTTCGTCGCCGGCGCGGGCGGCGCGTGCAGGCCGCGTGCGGCCAGCTGAGACTCAAGATTGAAGGGGCGGCGGCGCAATGACGGAGAAAGTAAGCGACGCGTTCGATGGCAAGCTGCTGGAATCGCTCACGCGGTTCGAGCTCGCCGTCCGCACGTTGACGTCGTCCGGCATTCGCGGCGAAAAACGCTCGCGCCGCAAGGGCAACTCGGCCGAGTACGCCGACCATCGGCAGTACGTCCACGGGGACGACCTGCGGCGCCTGGACTGGCACGCGCTTGCACGCCTCGACGTGATGCTGATTCGCCTTTACGCGGCCGAAGAGACTCTGCCGATTGAGATCATCATCGACACGTCAGCCAGTATGGATTTCGGCGAGCCTACGAAATACGTGACCGGGGCGCGCGTTGGCTGTGCGCTGACGCAGATCGCGCTGTTGCACGCGACGCCGGCCCTGTGGCGTTTCGCGAACGAGAAGCAGCTTGAGCCCGTCAAGCTTTCCGGGCGCAACGACATCCCGCGCGTGCTGCGGGTGCTGGATGAAATCATTCCGGATGGCAAGAGTACGCTTGGCGAAACCATTCGTCGCAGTGCGCTGGCCGGCCCGCGCCGCAAGTCGCTGGTTGTGATAACCGACGGTTACGACACGGAAGAACTTCGCCCGGCCTTGCGTGCCTGTCGCGCATCCGGTGCGGAGGTGTACCTGATTCTCGTGCTCGCGCCGGAAGAAACGGACCCGAGCGTGCGCGGCGAGTTCACGTTTATCGACGCGGAAAGCGGGACGGAGGCCGCACTCAGCCTGGATAAGCCGACGCTGAAGCGCTACATGCGGATGCTGGAGAGCTTTCGTGCGGACTGGGGCGACTTCTGCCGCACCAGCGGCATCGTGCTGATCGAGTTAAGCAGCGACCAGCCCATCGATGCAGAGTTGTTCCGTACGCTGGCCAGCGGCGGGCTGATCGGCTGATTGCGGGCTTCGCGGGGCGCGCCCGCAGTGTGCTAGAACTTCGGGCGTTGCTTGAAAGCGTGGGTCATCTGGTTCAGGCGGCGCAACTCGAGATAGCCCGCAACGCTGGCGGCGGGGATGCCCCCCTGCTGGTGGCGACGCGAGGCCTCCCGGTCATAAATGCTGAATTCGCTGTGGCGCCCCAATACGTGGACGGCGCCTTTAAACAGCTTCAACTTGACTGTGCCCGAGACGTACTGCTGGCTTTCGCGAAAGAATGAGTCCATGCTTTCGCGCAGCTTCGTATACCATTGGCTGTCGTACACGAGCTTGGCGTAGCGCGCCGATAGCGCCGGCTTGAACTCAACAAACTCGGAATCCAGCGTCAGCTTTTCCAACTCGTCGTGCGCGATGTGCAGGATGTGAGCCGCCGGTGCTTCGTAGACCTCGCGGCTTTTGAAGCCGAGAATGCGGTCTTCCACAGTGTCCATGCGACCGACACCATGAAGCCCCGCAACCCGGTTCAGTTCTTCGACAAGTTCAACTGCCTGGTAGCGCTTGCCGTTGATGCTGACAGGCTCGCCCTGGTGGAACTTGATTTCAAGCTCTTCGGGCTCGGCGGGCGCCTGTAATGGATCGCTGGTGATCTGGTAGATGTACTCGGGGGCGGGCTCGTTGGGGTCCTCAAGTTCGCCCGCGCTGCTGCGGACGCCCCAGATGTTCCTGTCACTGCTGTAGGTGCGCGCGCTGCCGTCACTGATGGGCAGCCGGTTCTGCTTCAAATAGGCGAGAACTTCTTCACGTGAATCGAGCCCCCATTCGCGCATGGGCGCCATCATTTCAAGGCCGGGATCAAGGGCGGCGACTGCGCACTCGAATCGAAACTGGTCGTTGCCTTTTGGCGGCGCGCCGTGAGCCACATAGCGCGCACCTTCTTCGCGGGCGAGTGCGACCATTTCCGTGGCGATCAGCGGGCGTGACAGGGCCGCGCTCAGGTAGTACGAGTTTTCGTACTTCGCGCCCGCTTTCAAGGCCTTGAAACAATACTGCTTCACGAACGTGCGACGGCGGTCAATGGCGTGAACGGCGTCCGCGCCGGCGTCGATTGCGCGCTCTGCAACGTCGTCGAAATCTCCGCCCTGGCCGATGTTAAGGGCAAGTGCGACCACCTTTAGCCCGCGCACGCGCTTGAGCCAGTGAAGCGCGGCAGTGGTGTCAACACCGCCGGAATAGGCCATGACGACTTTGTCCATAGACGTGAAGATACCAGCGCGTTACGGGGGGTCAAAGACTACCGCCCGCTGTCTTCACCCGCTCCGGCTTCGCGTGCGAGATACTGCTCACACTCCAGAATGCGCTGGCGGGCAACCGTCCGGCGCCGCGAATCGTTGGCGATAGAGCTGGCCTGCAGGTAGCCATCGTAGTTGTCCATGGCCGCTTCCCAGTCTTCGGCCTGAAAGTACGCCGTCGCGGCCACGAACAGGTGGATCGGGTCGCTGGGGCTCATGGCCTTCAACTCGTTGGCCCAGACGATCGCCAGGCGCAGGTCGTTGATCTGGAACAGCGGGTCGATGCACAGGGCCGCAGCCTCAAGAACCATGCGGGCGCGCATTGCGCGTTCTTCCTGTACCAGCTCGTCCATTGTGGCGCGGTAGCGCGAGATCAGGTCAACCAGGAACGGGTTGCTGTTGATTTCGGATTCTTCGGCTTCGGACACGCGCTGCAGGCGCAGTTTTTCAAACTGCCGGTGCCGGTTGACGAAGCTCTTGGTGTACGTCAGTGCCGCCTCGTAGTTTCGGCGCGACTCGGTTTTCTCCCAAGTGTCGAAGGCGGTGTCCAGAAAGACTTCTTTTGCACGGGCCTCCAGGCGCAACTCCGGTACGCCCTCGGCGATCGCCATCAAACGGGCGCGCTCCATGGCGCTGTCCAGAAAGAACGCGCCAAGGCTCTGGAAGACAAACGCAAGGTCGCGGTCAACCCAGAAGTAGGACATGCGCCCCATTTCCTCGGCCAGGGTTTCGTCCCGCTTGCGCACCTGCAACAGACGGTCGCGGGACTGCTGAAGGTCGTCCAGCCCTGCCACGCGCCAGTACTTGCGAACCTTGCGCCAACTGTCAGCGATGTCCAGAGCGGCGGCGCGGAATTTTGCCGTATCTTCGGCGGTGATTTCAGCGCCGGCAATTGCGTCGTCGAGAATCCAGTTCATGTCGTTGACCAGCAATTCTGACTCGTTCTGCGTCAGAATGCCGAGCCATTCCGGCTCTGGTCCCGATCCGTCGTCATTGCGCTTGATGCTTACCGGATCCTGAAAAATATAGCCCAGCCCGATCAGGCTGGTGCGGTTCGTTTTGAATACAGTGAGCTTGCGCTGTGCCTCGCGCAGCAGTTCATCGCGCTTGCCGGCGAGTTTTGAGTTCATGCCGCGCCGGAAGTCCTCACGAATGGCTTCCAGCGTAAGGATTCCGTCGCCCAGGGATTCCGCTTTGCGGATACTGTCACCGTGGCGCCGGAACTGAGCCAGGGCGATTCCCAGCTCTGAGCGAAAGTCGCCGTCCCGCAAACTGATTGCCCGGCGGAACTTGCTTACCGCACCTTCCTGCATCCCGTGCGTCTTTACGAAGTAGTCGTCGATGCTGCCCCGTTGAAGCAGGCAGTAACCCTGAATTGTCAGGGCCATCGCCTCATCCTCAATTGGGAAGTCGTACTCGACTATCAGCCCTTCGGCCTGCTGGGCATACCGAAATGCCGTGTCGTAGTGCCCGTCGTCGTACTGCTGCTTGGCTTCCTGCAGCGCATCGGAAATGCGCTGATCCATCGGAGTTTCAGGGCTGTTGCTTTCGGTGTCGGCAACGGGGCTGGCCGAAAATGCGGATTCAGGCTCAGGCGTTCCGCTGCAACCAACCATGGCGGCGAGAGTCGCGCCGCAAACTACCGCTGTGAATATGCGCATGGGAACCATTCAATGCCGGGGTATTGCCGGGGACAACGCATGAATCATAGGGGGGCGACGCACCGGTTTCCAGTACGGGAAGGGAAATCCCGCATTGACGCGGGCAGGGCCGGCGGTACTCTGAAAGTCCCTCTCGTAATCCCCTGATCGGTCCAGCATTGAAGAAGTCGGCCCTGATCGTGAGTTTTTGCGTGCTGCTTGCCGGTTGCAACATGTCCGGTCCCGGCGTGGCGCGCCTGGGGGAATTGCCGCCGCAGGGCGTGCCCCAGGAAACGACTTACAACAGTAAGTGGGTCAACACCGGCGCGCCGGACCCGATTGACAGCCTTGAGCGCAAGGGTGACCTCAGTGCGGATTTGTCGCAGCGTGAAATAGGCGTGCGCTACGTTGACGAGGACAGCATAGTCGGCGACGAGTACGAACCCAAATACCTGCAACGCCAGCGCGAGCGCAAAGAAGCCCGCCAGAAAGCCTGGCGCGAACGCATGGGGCTGAAGACCATCAAGGATGAAGAGGAAGCCCGCAACAAGTAATAGACGAGAGCGATAGACGAAAGAATTGACGAAAACACACGCTCACCGCCCGGTCCACGGACCGGGTGTTTTCGTTAACACAGTCACGGGTGGTCGCGGCTGTCACTTTTCGACACGAGGTTGCTAGAGTACGCGAATGCGCTGGAGACCTACGATCTATCTGGGGCGCTGGGCGGGTGTCGAAATCCGCCTGGATATCATCCTGGTGGTGCTGATCGCCCTGTTGTTTTTCAGCAGCGTCAACGACGCTGGCGTCAGCAACACGCCGATCTGGAGCGCCGTCGCGCACCTCGCGCTGCTGTGCGCCCTGGTCTTCTGCATGTTCCTGCATGAAGTCGGTCATGCTCTGATGTGCAAGCTGCGCGGCCATGAGCCTAGCATGATCCTGCTGTCCTTCGTGGGCCTGACATTCTTCAAGACCACCAAGGTCAAGCCTGGCGACGAGTTCTGGATCGCCATCGCCGGGCCCATGGTCAACCTGATCATTGCGGCGGCCACGGCCCCCTTCTTTTTCATTCAACTCACCGACCGAGCGGCGCCGCCGCTTCTTAGCCAGGCCGCCATGGCCGGATTCGTCGGCTTCCTGTCGTGGCTGTGTATCATGAACTTTCTGATCGCGCTCGGAAACCTGACGCCGGGCTGGCCGGCCGACGGCGCCCGCGCGGTGCGGGGCTGGCTGGCAAAGAAATACGGCTACGCGGCGGGCACGGTGCGGGCGGTCGCCATCAGTCACGGGTTCTGGCTGGTGATGGCGGGGGTCAGCGTGCTGATCATGACCGGAGCACCAATCGCGGACTGGGTTCAGGGACAGCGCAATGTGGCGCCCACGCAAAGCAGCTGGTCCATGGTGGTCATGTACAACGTGGTGTTTCTGGTAATGGCCGTGATCGGCATCTATTACGGTTGGGCTGAAAAGCGCCGCGTGGCCCTGCTGGGGGCAGACAAGGCGGCCGCTGTTTCCGGCCCGCCGCCGGAGTTCATGCCTCGGTCCCGTACCGACAAGGAGGCGCGGGAAAAGGTCATCGAAACGGAAGTTGTGGACGACGGGTCACCCGGCACGGTGGACGACCTGAAGGGCAAGGCCAAAGACACCATCGACGCCGGCAAGGCTTTGTTCAAGGTCGCCAAGGCGACCGGCAAGGGCGGCGGCTGGGTCGCAAAGCAGGGGATCAAGGCCGTTGGCGCCATGCTGGGAGGCGACGACAAGCCGGCCGCCAAAGAGGACAAGAAAGAAGACAGCAAGTGATAGAGGCCAGGCTGACAACCGATCCGATTGATTCTGACGCACTGCTGCGTGAGATCGCCCGCGACCAGGATGGCGCGCGCCTGCTGTTTGTGGGTGTGGTGCGCAACCACCATCAGGGGCGCGAAGTCTTGCGCATCGACTATGAGGCCTATGAGCCCATGGCCCTGAAAGAACTTCAGAAAATCACGCGCGAAATCGCCGCGAGACACGGTCTTGAGAGGGTACTTGTCGTTCACCGCTTCGGGCGGCATGAAATCGGCGACGCCAGCATCGCTGTGGTGATCGGCAGCCCGCACCGGGCACCGGGATTTACCGCTGTACAGGAGATCATGGACCGCGTAAAATCGGATGTCCCTATCTGGAAGAAGGAATTCTTCGCGGACGGGACAGTCGAGTGGGTGCTTGCCGACAAGTTGGTTAAGGCATTCACCGAAAAGCCTGAAGAAAAAGCCTGAACTTGTGTTTCTCGCTTCGCGTTAGATACTCGTAGGATGCTGGCTGGTGCGCAGGTGTTCTCATTGTAAAGGAAAGCGACCTATGACCAAAAGAATCATGCTTGGTGCGCTCGCCGTCGTCACCTCCTTGGTGACGCTGGGCTTCACACCAACCCCGGCAAGTGCGTGAGCGTCCTGACGTGCTGGAGGCGCCGGTACGGCGCCAACGTGAGGACAGGCTGAACGCGGGCAGGCTGCCCGCATAGCCTTCAAGGCTCCATCCGCTGAGGCATTTCTTGAAGCCGAGGAAATGTGCCAGTTGGTCGTGCTGTATTTTGGCGACCGCAAGGATGACGACACCGAACTTCTCGCCAAGCTGGATATCGCCGACGAGGCTACGGCCGGCAACGTGGCTTGCTTCCGTGTGCCCAAGCCGGCCGATCCCCAACCGGCTGCCAACAGCATTCTGCCGCCTGATCGACTGGCAAGCGCTGATCTGTGGGCGACCTACGGTATTGAAGAGGCGGACACCTTCGTCGTGGCGGACCGTTACGGCAACCCGTACTTCACCGGTAAGGATACCGCGTTGCTGGAGAAGCTGGGTGAGGTCAACAAGCACTTCCGCGGCGTTCGCAAGGAACTCAAGAAGAACGTCGAAGCTGCCCGGCAGGCCGGCGACGACGGCAAGGTGGGCGAGGCGCTGAAGTCGCTGAAAGAGGGCTTTGCACACAAGCTTACCGGCTACAACGAGGCTGACGACGCCGAAAAGCTCTACAACGACCTGATCAAACAGGGGCGCGAGAAGCTGAAGGGTGCCGACGTTGCGCGCCTCAGTGAGTTGGCAAAGACCTACAAGGGCACGGACCTGGAAGGCGAAATTGACGCAGCCATCAAGGCCGCCAAGAAAGACTCGAACTAAGCTGTTTGGACACCACCAGGGACGGGGATAATCCCCGTCCCTGTTTCATTGAGAGGAACCAATGCGCAAGGCAATTCTGTTCTGCGCTCTGGCAGTCGCCTGTTTCCTGGTCGCCTGTGGCGCCGACAACACCTCGTCCGGCAATGACGGTACGGACGTCGCCCCCATGCCTCCTTCCTGGGACAACCAGACCGACAGGGACTGGCTGTATCGCAACCAGTACAAGCAGCACATGCGCCACCTGTGGATCGATTGCAATCGAGTAGTCAGCGCCGGGCGCGGCGACCTGGAGCCGACGTGGGTGGAGATCATCGGCGCCGCGGCCGATGTTCAACGGCGCGCGAGTATCATGGGCGGATTCTGGTCAGATATCGTCGCTGCAGGCGAAGAAATCGAGTATTGCCTGGACGATCAGGACCGGATGGGGACGGCCGCCGAATTCACGAAACTGGGCGCGGCCTGCGACGGCTGCCACATGGCGACATGGTCGCCGGCGTACCTTCACGTAACCAACGGGACAGTTGACGGCTGGCTGAACAACCGGGTCACCAAGCACAACGTCAATGAGCAGGACAACAACCCGCCTCCGACCCTGCCAAACCGCGAGGCGATGAAGAAGCTGTTTTTCCACTACAGCATGGCGCAAATGCGCCTAGAGCAGTGGCAGCCGGAGGACATGAAGACCTCGATCGGAAAAATTCTCGAAGAAGCCCGAGTCCGGTCAGAGCGGTGGGGGACCGTCGCAACCGAGGCCGGCAAGATTGTCGAGTTGGCAAACGCTCGCAAGCGCGAAGGCATGAAAGAGGCCTACGGTGTAATGACCGAGGCGTGCCTGACCTGTCATGGCCTTCAGGCTGGCGCCGCGCGCGAGATTCTGATCCCCATGCCCTGGGACGGCCCAACGGATTAGCGATTTTGCGGCATGTGCTGGATCGTGGCGTGGTCGCGAAACTCCAGGTCAGGCTCAAACGTCGAGCAGTCTGTACTTGCGGCCGTAGTGCAGTTCAAGGCACATGCGGATCAGGGACTCGTCAACACTCGGTCCAAACCTTGACGCGTCCGTGCGGGCGCGGTTCAGGGCTTCGAAGTCGGCGTCGAAGTCGCCTATGGCAAGCTTCGGCAGCCCGCTCTGGCGCGTGCCAACAAAATCACCGAAGCCGCGCATCTTCAGGTCCACTTCCGCGATCTTGAACCCGTCGTTGATGCGGCAGATCGCCGTCAGGCGATCCACCGCTTCGCCGGATTTTGGGTCACCGAACAGAAACAGGTAGCTCTGTTTACGCCCTCGCCCGACGCGCCCGCGCAACTGATGCAACTGGGACAGTCCGAAGCGTTCCGCATTTTCGATTACCATGATGCTGGCTTCCGGTACGTCCACCCCGACTTCAACGACGACTGTGGCGGCGAGGATGTCGAGTTCGCCGTTGCGGAAGCGCTGCACAACGGCCTCTTTCTCTTCACCCGGCATCTGCCCGTGGACCAGCCCGACGCGGAACTCCGGGAACACGTCGTTTTTCAGCTCTTCGGCGTAGGTGATGGCGGACTTCAGCTCAAGCTTGTCGCTGTCGCTTACCAGCGGATACACAAAGTAGGCCCGCCCGCCGTCCTTCAACTCGGCCCGGATGCGCTCATAGGCGGCACTCTCGCGTGACCGCTGGACCCACTCCGTTACTACCGGCGTGCGGCCGGGCGGCAACTCGTCGATGATTGACACGTCAAGGGCGCCATACAGAGTCATGCTGAGCGTGCGTGGAATCGGCGTGGCCGACATCGCCAGAATGTGCGGTCGGTTGCCTTTGGCGCGCAAGGCCGCGCGCTGGTTTACGCCGAACTTGTGCTGCTCGTCGAACACGCACAGACCAAGGCGCTTGAACTGAACGTAGTCCTCAAGCAGCGCGTGCGTGCCGATCAGGATATGAATGCGCCCGTCCGCCAGGTCGGCCATCATGGCGTCCCGGGCGGTCTTCTTCATGCCGCCGAGCAGCAGCTCGACACGGACCCTGGTCGCCTTCAGGTAGTTGCTGATGTTCGCGTAGTGCTGACGGGCCAGAACTTCCGTGGGGGCGATAATCGCGCACTGGTAGCCGTTGTCGAGCATCAGCAGCGCGGCGTAAAGCGCGACGGCAGTCTTGCCGCTTCCGACGTCGCCTTGCAGCAGGCGGTGCATCCGCCCCGGTGTTGAGAGGTCCTGTTCAAGCTCGGCGCAGACGCGTTGTTGGGCTTTGGTGAACTCAAACGGGAAGTACTTGATCGCGCGTTCACGCAGGTCGTCACCGATCGTAATGGCCAGTTCCGTGTCTTCCGCTTCGCTGCGGCGGCGGAGTCTCAAGCCCATTTGCAGCAGGAAGAACTCGCGGTACTTCAATGCAAGTCGCCCGGCGTCGAGTGCCTTGCCGTGCTCCGGAAAGTGTACCTGCCGGTAGGCTTCGGCGATGGGCATCAGGCGCAGTTGATCGCGCAGGGCTTCCGGCAAGGGGTCGGGGATGATCGCCGCGCGATCGATCAGTTTGCGCACGAAATCGGCGAGGTCGTCATTGGCCAGCCCTTCCGACAGGGCGTACTCCGGTTCCAGCCCCGGAGTGAACGGTGGCGGGTTCAGGTCAAAGCTTGAAGGTTTCATGGACCACGCGCCGTAGGCGTAATCTACAGGGCCGCTGAGCCGCACCTTCATGCCCGGCTTGAATCTTCCGGTCAGCCAGGGCTGGTTGAAGAAGACGCCCTTCAGGGTGCCGGATTCGTCGCCAATCACGATTTCCGTCAGCTTCATGCGGCGGCGCTTGGTGGCCTTGTTTTCGGCGCTGAGGACCTGGCCGGTGACGCTGGCGTACATACCGGGTTTGAGCGCCGCGATGCCGACCCGCTGGTTGTATGCGCGGGGAAAGTGATTCAGCAAATCGATGACGCGCTTGAGCTTCAGGCGCGATATCGCCGGCGCCACGCGACCTACCACGCGCACGGCGTCATCCAGCGACTCGGTCAGCGGCGTCAGGTCCATGACCTAGGGATAGCGCGGAAGCGCGCGGGCGGCAACCCGTGCAAAGCTTTAGAAAAACATGTCGACCAGCTTGCGTACCAGCGACTTCTGCACGTGTTTGTCCGGGTCAAACGGGTGTTCGTTGCCAAGCGCATTCAGGTCTTTGACAACCTCTGCGGCGTCGAAGCCACCAAAGGGGCCGCCCTCGTGTACCCTGGCGCCCTCGGCAAAGGTTTCAGCTTCCGCGGCACAGCAGTCGAGGCAGTGGATGCCGTTCGACTTGTAGTACTCGGTCAGCTTTTCACGATCAATCAGGAACTCGGCCCAGGCAATGGGGGAGTCCACCGTCAGAGGCAGCTTGGGTTCTTCTGGCTCGTTGGAATTGTCGCCCATGTCGGGATTCTAGCGACTGAAGCGCCACTTGAGCAGTTCCCAGATGGCAAGCACGCCGTCCCATGAGCGGATTTTCTTGCCTTCCTCAATGCCGCGCGGAAAGTAGCGGATTGGTACTTCGGCGATGCGGAGTCCGCGCTTGATCACCTTGGCCGTGACTTCGGGGCAGAACTCGAAGCCCGTGCAGGTCAGCGGAATGCCGCGAATCAGGTCGCCGCGGAACAGCTTGTAGCAGGTTGGCTCGTCAGTGATGTGCGAGCCGTACAGCAGGTTCGTGGCGATCGTGACCAGCCTGCCGCCGAGGTAAAATTTCAGGCTTCCCGGTTTATCCGGGCCGGTGATGCGGCTGCCGTATACCACTTCCGCGTCGCCCGCCAGGATCGGCTCCAGCAGTTTCGGGTAGTCGTTTGGGTCGTACTCTAGGTCCGCGTCCTGGATGATCACGTACTCGCCCGTGCTTTCTTCAATGCCGCGCCGCACGGCTGTACCCTTGCCGCCGTTTTCCTTGCTGATGACCTTCACGCGGATGCGGTCGGATTCGTTTCGGGCGGCCCATGCGCGCGCGATGGCGGCAGTGTCGTCCTTGCTGCCGTCGTCAACGATGATCAATTCCATGTTCAGTGAAAACCGTACGGCCGCAACTTTGTCCAGCACGCTCTCAAGGGTTGGTGCTTCGTTGTAGGCGGGTATCACCACGCTGAGAGTTTCAGCACGGGTTGATGTGGTTGTGGGCGGTAGTGCTTGGAGTTGCATGGCGGTGATGGTAGAGGGATAGCCCGAGTCGCGACAGGAGCGAGCGTTGGATTTTCACGTTGTGATGTGGATCGTGTTTGGCGCGATCATCGCGGTCGTGCTTGCGCTTGATCTGTTCGTGCTGCACAAGGACCCGCACGCGGTAAAAATTCGCGAGGCGCTAATCTGGAGCGGCATCTGGGTCACGCTGTCGCTCGCGTTCGGTGGCGCGCTGGCGCTGCTTGGCGATCACGGCTTTGGTCCTGACCTGGCGCTGCGATTCGTCGCTGGCTACGTGATCGAATGGGCACTGTCGGTTGACAACCTGTTTGTGTTCGCGGTGATTTTCGCCGCGCTGAAAATTCCGCGCGAGTACCAGCACAAGCTGCTGTTCTGGGGCGTTTTCGGCGCATTGATACTGCGCGCGGTGTTCATTTTCGCGGGCATCACGCTGATTGAGACTTTCGACTGGATGCTCTACATCTTCGGCGCGATCCTGATTTTTTCCGCACTCAAGATGCTGTTTTCAAACGAGGAAGAGTCGGCCCCTGAGAAGGGCATTGTCGTTCGCCTTGCATCAAAGCTGCTTCCGTTGCGTCCTCTCAACGTCGGGCCGAACTTTACGGTTCGCGAAGATGGCAAACGCTACTTCACGATGCTGTTCATCGGCTTGATTCTGGTCGAGGTTACCGACGTGATCTTCGCACTGGACAGCGTGCCCGCTGTGATTTCCGTGGCGATGGACCCTGAAACGCGCGAAGTTGACACGTTCATCGTCTACACCAGCAACGCCTTCGCGATACTCGGGCTGCGCAGTCTTTACTTCGCGCTGGCGGGCATCATGGCGGCGTTCCGGTTTCTGAAGTACGGGCTTTCCATCATTCTGATCTTTGTAGGCGTCAAGATGATCCTGACGATGGGGGTGCCGGAATTCAGCGTGGGCGGCACGACCATTCACGTACCGCCGTTTCACATGCCCATTGCGGTGTCATTGAGCGTAATCGGCGGTGTGCTGGCATTGTGCGTGGTGTTGTCGCTGGCGATACCGCGCAAGGTCGAAAAACAGGAAGAGAAGCTGCTGGAGGGAAGTGCTGACAAAGCCGAGCCTAAACCACCCGAGCCAGAAGACGCAGGCTGATCGGGTCACGGTTCAGCGGGTCAACGCCGCGCACGAGTTCCATGCAATCGAAGCCGCGCAGGGCCAGTACCTGGGCTTCCATGGGCGCGACTTTTTCGATGAAGGCAAAGGCCTCACCGGGAGTCGGCACCCATTCTTCTTTCTCGTGGAACTGTGCGAACAGACGGGTATGTACGGCGACAAAGTGGCTCGCGCTGTAGCCTTCATTTTCGATGACAAAGCCCAGCTTCATCATGCCCGGATAGTTGCCACGGAAGCGGTACGTGGTCGTCACGCCGCCGGTGCCGGCAAATGGGGCGGGCTGCGCCACGTGCTCGCGCGCTTTCCAGGCGTTGTCACCTGTGGAAAACCGGATGCTGCTGATGCGCAGTCCGTCATTTCCGCGTGAACCAACGCGCTTTGCCAGCGCACGGCCTGCGCGGGTCTGCGTTGCGGTCAGAAATTCCGAGACGCGCTGGCGGCCCATCCGCACGCTGAGATCATTCAGCAGGAACAGGCAGGTCATCATTACCCCCTGCCCCTGGCGCGCGGCGAAGGCCGTGCTGAAGATCTGGTCAGGGCGTCTGTTGCGCGCGGCCGCCATCAGGGCGTGGTTGTTGCGCTCAAGACGGTCACACAGGTACGAAATGAATCGCCGTGCTTCGATGTGCGCCTCGCGCCCGTGACTGCGGCGCATGACGGCTTCGAACTGGCGTGACAGGCGTTCCGACGCGGCTGCGTCAACCATGATTGTGCTCACGGTGTTCTCCTAGTCCCGGTTGCGCAGACGCATGAGTGCCATAGGGTCTTCCGGCGTTTCGCAGACGACCTGCAACTTGCCCTTGATCCACTTGAGCACCCGGGAAGTGCAGTCGCTTTGGCCCGTGTGCCAGATGGTGTAGACCTCCTGCTCGCCGTCGCCGTCGATGTCTTCACTGTGCAGGCTGCGCAGTTGCTGCCCTGTGGGGGCTTCGTATATGGCGAGCGGCGCTTCGTCGCCACCGGCCTTAGCGTCATACAGGCTCAGGCGCACGGAGTTCTGCTCCGATTGGCGTGCGACACACAGCGCGCCCGATGGAAACCGCTCGCGGTTTACCAAACACATGGCGACATCGATGGTGTCTTCATCCAGCCCGAACTTCCCGGCCGTGACCGCCTCTTCGACGGCGTCATAGGTGACACTCGGCAGGGCGGGCTCTTCGGCGGGCGACGATTCGGCCAGCTCGTCCTGCGCCCCAAGTGGAATCTTGATGATGGCGCCGGCGATCAGGCCGTCCGCACCCGTCAGGTCGTTGGCGCGGGCGATTTCGTTCCAGCGGCGCCCGTTGCCATAGAAGCGCTCGGCCAGTCCCCACAACGTGTCGCCGTTCTGCACGCGATACAGAATCGCGCGGCGGTTCATGTCAACGTTGACGCGGTCGTAGGCATCGCTGGTGGCGGCCTCGGCGTCAGTCATCTTGTCGAGCCCCAGCTTGAACAGCATGACCGAGCCCAGCATCACGACAAAGCCGACAAGGAGAGTGAGGATATTGTTGCGCATGGCGTGCCCTGTTTTCGTTTTGCGTCGGTGAGAACCGGCGATGCGCCGGCCCATGTTGTGTCGGGAAACGGTGGGGGATTTATTCAGTCAACTTGTCGGAAATTGTTTATCGGACGGAAGTTGCGCGTGAGCCTCCAAATGGAGAGCGCCCCGCGGTTGCGGGGCGCCGGTGTTGTGCCCGGAGAGTTGGGAGAAGCGGCGTGTGGGAGAGATGGTGCTCTCCCCGGGCGAAACGGGAGATCAGGCGTCCAGAATGTTCTGTAGGGCGAGCACTTCTTCGATCACCAGGTCGGTGATGTCTTCGTTTGGCTTGCGCGCGCCGGCCGGGGCGTCCACGTATACCTTGCTGAACCCATGGCGCTTCTCGAGGTTGACGAAGGCCTCGTTGAAGATGGCGTTAGCCTGGCTGATCAGACTGCGTGCGAGCAGCCCCTCGCCGGCGACCTCGGCTTCAATGAGCGCGCGGTAGGCGTTGATATGCTGAAACACCTCGTCAATGCGGACACATACTTCCAACCCGCGCAGGTCGGTGCGGGGTGCGGCGTTTTGTGCGGCGCGCAAACGTGCGCTGGGCTGTCCCCAGTCGATGGAGAGGAGTCTTTCGGAAACCTTGTCGTCGGTCTTGATGACAGCCATGGGGCGCTCCTGGTTGTTGTGGTTTGGCAACGCTCGGCGTCGCGTTGGTAGGGTATAACTCGTAGTTTACAAAGCGTCAATTACGAAATTGTCCGATACACGAGTCATGGGACACAAGGGCGCAGTTATCAGACATGTGAACACAAGATGCTGTATTTGCATTGTCTGACACCCCAATTGGATGACGAAAAAAATTTTCGAGGTTTTGCTTTGGCATTCCGAACCAGTGTGCCCAGTTAGTTGCTGTCGCGTACTGCTGTCTTGGACCTGCCGCTTGACGGCCACAAAAGCTGTGCTACCTTCTGCGCCCTTTGCAGGGCTGTGTGTTGGAGAGTCAGCATGTCACGTCACCCGTCACTGAAAGTCAGCGCGCTCGGCAGCAAGAAGCGCAGCGTACTCACGCGCCTGGAGCGCATTGAACAGCTCAAGATCGAGCGTCGCTGGAAGAAGGGCGACGGCGTTACCGGTCTGCCCAAGACACGCGTCATCAAGTAGCCAGGCTTGAATCTCGAGAAAGCCCCCGCCTGCGGGGGCTTTTCCATTGTACGCGGCGCGTCTTTGCGGCGCGCCAACATGCTGCTACATTCGCGCCGGAGGCTTTCGTGACAGACCCGTTCCGCATCAGCAACCGCGCGTCAGGCATCAAGGCCAGCGGCATTCGCAAGTTCTTTGAACTTGGGTTGTCCATGAAGAACCCTATTGACCTGTCAATAGGTCAGGCTCACTTCGATGTGCCAGACGCGGTCAAGCAAGCCGCGATTGACGCCATCAACGAAGGGCGCAACCGCTACACCGTAACGCAGGGCATTCCGCCCCTGCGCGAGAAGCTGAGGGAGCGCTACGCCAGGCGCTTCGGCAACATTGATGATTGCGAGCCCATGGTGACTTCCGGTGTCAGCGGTGCGCTGATGCTGAGTTTTCTCGCGCTGCTTGATCCGGGCGACGAAATCCTGATACCGGACCCGTACTTTGTCATGTACCGCCACCTCGCCACCATGGTTGGCGCAACGGCCCGTACCTACGACATCTATCCTGATTTTAAACCGACCGCGACGGACATCCGCGACCGAATCACTGACAAGACGCGACTGATCATTGTCAACTCGCCCAGCAACCCGACCGGCTATGCCCTGAACGAAGCCGAGGCGCGTGAGCTCGCGCAACTGGCCGACGATACCGGCATCCCGCTGATCAGCGACGAGATATACGAAGACTTCATTTACACCGAGCGTCACGTAAGCCCGCGCGAATTTACGCGCAACTGCATCGTCGTGAGCGGGGCAAGCAAGAGCATGGGTATGCCCGGCTGGCGCATCGGCTGGATGCTGGCTCCGCGCGAGTTGACCGAGCGCATGTACAGTCTGCAGCAGTTCAGTTACGTCTGCGCGCCAGCGCCGTTGCAGTGGGCGGCGCTGAAAGGGCTGGATCAGGATTTCAGTGCCCACCGCGAGGAATACCGCGGCAAGCGCGACCTCGTGTACGAAGGCTTGAAAGACAATTACCGCATAGTGAAACCGGGCGGCGCCTTCTACATGTTCCCATATCTGCCCGAGGGCGTTGATGCCGAGCGCTTCATGGAAGCCTGTATCAAGCGCGAGTTGCTGGTAGTGCCGGGCGCGGCATGCAGCGACAAAGCCACCAACTTCCGCCTCTGTTTCGCCGCCACCGACGACAAGCTGAAGACGGCCGTGGACATGCTCAACGACATCGCCAAAGAGCTGAAGTAGTGCCAACCAGAGCAAATCCGTGGAACATCTTCGCGCGAACCTTGGTTAACTGAGAGTTGCTCGGTCACTGCGGGAGGATATTCATGCGGAACCTGATTTCGGGCGTGTTGTTGCTGACACTGCTGCTTGCCGTGGGCGCGTGTGCAAGTGGCAAGGACTCGACGACCGGCCAAGGCGGCGAGAACGCGAACACTGCGGCGGACGAAGCGCCCGTGGAGACAACGGCGAATGATGCGACAAGGGATGCGCCGGGGAAGGAAGAGTTCGTGAAACCCTCAGATGACGAACTGCGGCGCAAGTTGACCGACATTCAGTATCGAGTGACACAGCAGAACGACACGGAGCGACCGTTCACAGGCGAGTACGACAAATTCTACAAGCCCGGCATATACGTCGATATCGTCAGCGGCGTGCCTCTGTTCAGCAGTCTGGACAAGTACGATTCGGGTTGTGGCTGGCCGGCGTTTACGCGCCCGATCGACGACGACGACGAGGTTGTCGAGCTTGAGGACAACACGCACGGCATGACTCGCACCGAAGTCCGCAGCAGCACAGCAGACAGCCACCTGGGGCACGTTTTCGATGACGGCCCGCGCGACAAGGGCGGTCTGCGTTACTGCATCAACTCGGCGTCGTTGACGTTCGTACCGCTTGCGGAGATGGAGAAGCGCGGCTATGGCAGGTATCTCAAGCGTTTTGAAGAAGAGGGGCTCTGGCCCATGAGCGACAAGGCGAAAACGGAAACGGCGGTGATTGCCGGTGGCTGCTTCTGGGGAATGGAGGAGCTGCTGCGTGAAATCGACGGCGTCATTGACACGCAAGTCGGGTACTGCGGCGGTGAAAACGAGAATGCGACCTACAAGAATCACCCCGGGCACGCCGAAGCCGTCAAAATTGTCTATGACCCGGGCAAGATCAGCTTCAAAGACTTGCTGGTGGACTGGTTCTTTCGGATGCACAACCCGACCACGCTGAACCGCCAGGGCAACGACCGCGGCAGCAGTTACCGAAGCACGATCTTCTACTACGACGACGAACAAAAAAAGGTCGCCCAGGTCGCCATCAAGGAAGTCGAGGCATCCGGCAAGTGGGACGACCCGGTCGTTACCACGGTTGAGCCGGTCAAAAACTGGAACGATGCTGAGGAATACCACCAGGACTATCTGGAAAAGAACCCGAATGGCTATACCTGCCACTGGCTGCGTCCGTGGGACGCCGAAACGACCAACCAGGAGTAGGCCCAACCAGACAAGAAAGCGCCCCGCACGTGCGCGGGGCGCTTTCTATCTGGCGGGTATCGTGACCGTTGCAATGAACCGCCCGTCCACCACGGAAACAGTGAAAGTCCCGTTCATGGCTTCCACCAGGCGGCGGCACAGTGTGAGCCCCAGCCCGGCATGAACGCCCGCATCGCGCCTCGCGGCGTCGGATCGCCAGAATGGATCCATGGCCCGCTGTGCGTCCTCGTTGCTGAGTTGCGCGCCCGTGTTGCTTACGATAAAGCGAATGCTGTCTCCTGCCTCTACGTCCAGGCGAACGCTGCCACCTTCGTCCGCGTAATTGACGGCGTTTTCCAGCAGGTTGGTGACAACAACCCCGACCGCTTCCGGGTGTAGAACTCGTGCAACTGCGGGAATTGCCGCCGCATATTCCAGCGTTCGCTCGTGCGCCTTCGCCGCGTGGGGGCGCCAGGCCTCAGCTAGCAGGACCTGCAACTCGACTGGGCGGGGCTCGCCCAGGACTTCGCCGGCCTCTAGGCGGGCGAGATTCAGCAGGCGCTCGACGACGCCCTGGATGCCAACCGCGATCTCCAGGCTTTGCTTCGCGAATTGCCGGTGCTGATCCGTGGTTCGGTCGCGCGACAGGGCCAGCTCAAGCTTGGCGCGTATGCCCGCCAGGGGCGTACGAAGCTCGTGCGCAGCCCCGGCCGTGAATTCCCGTTCCCGGGTGCGTGCGATTTCCAGGCGTTCAAGCATTTCGTTCAGTTGGGACACAACGGGCCTGAGTTCGCTGGGCGCGCGATCCAGGTTGATCCGTGACGCTGGCACCTCGGTGTCCAGCGTCTGAATGCGCCGCGCCAGGTGCTTCAAAGGCGCGGTTTCGTGCCGGACGATCAGGAACAGCAGCCCGCTGCCCAGCACGATTCCCAGCCCGCCGATCAGTAAAATCCAGAAGCGCACGTTTGCCAGTGTCTCTTCCGTTGGCGTGACAGATTCCGCCACCATGAGGTCAAGTACCATGGGCGGAACTTCTTCGTTTTCGGCCTTGGGCGTGAACCTCAGCGTCACTGCCCTGAGGGAAGCGTCGCCGCCCATGTGCAACGTCGCGTACGCAACGTCCCCCTCGGCGATGATGGGGTGGCCATGTTGCACGTCCGCCAGTCCGGGCGAGCTTGTGATGAACTCGCCGCTTGCGGTTTTAAGCAGGAAGTAGTCGGGAAGGGCCGGACGGGCGCGTTCGATGTCCTCAGGGTCCGTCCACTCCAGGTACAGGCCTTCGTCGTCTTGCTCCATCAGTGCGGTCAGTGTTCGGGCGCGTGTTTCGAGGGACTTGTCCAACTGCAAGTACAGGTCGTTCCTGACGACTTCGTGCAGCGCGTAACCCATCACGCCCGCGAGCAACGCCATGGCGACGCCTACTGAAAGCACAAGCCTGATCCGGAGCGAGCCCATCAGGTGTGATCCTCCAGTATGTAGCCTTGGCCGCGGCGCGTCCGAATCAGTTCCTTTGCGCCGAGTTTCTTGCGCAGGTAGCCGATGTAGACATCCACCACGTTGCTGGTGGCGTCACTGCGGAAGTCGTACACGTGATCCCAGACCTCGGTGCGGGTCACTACCTGGCCGGGGCGGTGCGCCATGTACTCAAGCAGGGCGTACTCCCGCGCCGTCAGGTCAACGGTCTTGCCGTCCAGCGTAACGGACCTGGCGGCCGTATCGATATGAAGTGGCCCGACGGTGAGGGTCGGGTTGGTCTGCGCATACTTGCGGCGAACCAGCGCCCGTACGCGAGAGTGCAGCTCCTCCATGGCGAACGGCTTGGTCAGATAGTCATCCGCGCCCGTATCGAGCCCTTTCACGCGGGCATCCACGGAATCCCGTGCGGTCAGAATCAGCACAGCGGATCCGGTTCCTGCGGCTCGCAGAGTGCGCAGAACTCTCATGCCGTCCACGTTCGGCAGCATCAGATCGAGGATGATGACGTCGTACGCGGACTCGCGTGCGAGCCACAGGCCTTCTTCGCCGTCCGCCGCCTCGTCTACGGCGTAACCTTCCTCGCGAAAGGACTGCACGATTGACTCGCGGATCGGTGTGTAGTCTTCGACAACCAGCAGGCGCATGGGAGGCTCCGTGCAATGAAGCGGGCGCACGTGCTGTGTGCGCCCGCGCTCTTCTGTTCAAGGGCGATGGCTAGTCGTCATCGTCATCTTCGTCATCATCATCTTCGTCATCATCATCTTCATCTTCGTCATCTTCATCTTCGTCATCATCGTCGTCATCCACGAGTATGCCGGCCTCGTTGAGGGTGATTTCCTTCTTGCCGGAGTCGGCGTCGTACACAACCTTCGCGCCGCCTTCAGCGTGAATCGTGATCTTGTCCCACTTGATTGTAGCCTCGGCGCCCAGCAGCTTCGCCGCACTTTCGCGTACCTTGGCGGGAACGGCCTCGGCTTTCACGCCCTGCTCTTCGCGCAGCAACTTGCCGTCCCCATCAAGCAGAACCTCATGTTCACTGTCGTCGGACTTCCATTCAGCAACGTAGAACGTCTTCTTTTTCGAGGTCTTCTTTTCAACCTCGAACTTGGCATCCCCGGCCAACTTCTTGACCGTGTCCGTAACCTGTGCCGGGATTTCCGCAACGGCTTCGCTGTCCGCACTGATGAAACCACCGACTGCCATCACACTGAGGACCAGTGCCAGGCAGGCTATCCATATCCTCACCATCGTACTTCTCCTTGTTCCGTGTTTCGTGTACTGACTGATTGCCCAGCATTTTAGGTGGAATCCGTGAGAAGAGGATGAGAGTCCCCTTCTTCAACGCCGCGAACTACGCACTCGCAGCGCCAGGGCCAGAAAGGCCAGCCCCACAAGCCCGACGGTGAGAAACCCGGAGCGGCCCAGGGCAGCGCACGCGCCGGTCGCCGTGCCGTCGATCGTGCTGCCTCCGCATTTGGGATCCACTAGCTCGAAGACTTCCGAGCCATCCGTCCTGGCCACACGCAGCAGCCCCGTGCCCGCGTGATGAAACCGATAGCGCAACTCGTGGGGCCTCGCCGCCGACCACTCGACGATCTGCAGGCAGTCCGCGAACTCCGTGCCGCCCGCAAGCACCACTCTGGCATCCCGTCGTACAACCATGGCCCACGCGCCGGCGGCAGGACTGCGGGCTTCCATTTGATAGGACGACATAAGCCCGTGGTCACCCATGACGAGAATGCCGGGGGCGGCGCCGTCCTTGCCGGCCTCCCAGGACTCCGGGCTGGCGGCGCCGGGTTGCTCCGTCGCGCTGGTGAATACCACCTGTCCCATCCACCACACGTTTCCGGCGCCGTCCTGGCAGAACCAGCACTCGCGCTCTTGCACTGGTGATTCGCCGTCTGTCGTCGAAAACTCGACTACCACGCACGGCACACCCATCACCAGTCGAGTCCGGGAGGTCGCCTCCACAGTAGTGAAGATTTCGGCGTCGCCAGTTCTGCACACGAACTGCGCTAACTGCCCGGGGCGGACAGGAAAGAACGCGTTGTCGATGATCGTGGATTTGGAGAAGTCCGCTTCCACGGGCATCGCGGTACCGGAGCCCTGGCGAAACACACCCATCAGCTCCACGGTGTCGCCACCAACGTTTTCTTCGCGGACGACGCCGACGCCCGGCTTGAAAAATACGATGTCGTCCTTCGATTCCTTTTCGTCCGTTTCAATCTCGTCTGTTTCAACCACCTTCAGGCAGTTGTGCTTTGTACCGTCAGCGAGCGTGACGACTATTTCCAGTCCTGTAACGCGCGCCTTGCCTTCGGCCACGCCGGCATAGAACTCCTGGTGCCAGGAATCGTTCAGAACGGGTAGCGCCTTTATGTAAATGCCCGCCACGGCGTTATAGCCTTTGCCGGCGACGTCTTTGCCGCTTTCCCAGGCGCCCTCGTGACTGATGTTCACCAGGCTGCCCGCTTCGTCGTACTCGAACTCGTCGGTCGAGGCTCCCATGGACCACACGTGCCCCTCGTCGTCCTGGGCGAAATAATCCTCGGCCGATTCGACCAGCACATCGCCCTCGAACACGCGTTTCTGGACGACGCGGCTTGCCACACCATCGATCACGCGAATCTGGCTCAGCACTTCCACAACCTGGGTTTCGACGTCGTCGTCATCGATGGCCTGGTAGACCATGACCGTGCCCGGATACAGCGGGAACCACTGGTGATCAATCTGAAGCGGGTTGGTGAAGACCACGTCCATGAATGCGGGCTCAGGCGGGTCCTCGAAGCGCGGCGCGCTTTCGGTGCTATTCGAGCAGCCGGCCGCCAGGGCAATCAGTAACAATGCGCAAAGAGATGGTTGTGCATACTTCATCGCGGCTCCTTGTATGCGTACTGCGCACAAGGTAGCCGCGGAAAGGTGAGAGAAAGATGAGCTCGGAAAGAAAATCAGCCCCGATGGCGCAGGTCGATGTGAACATCCCCGACGCTGTCCAACTCGCGCAGGCGCGATTTCAGGCGTTCAAGCTTGTCGTTCGGGCTGGCCTCAAGTGTGCTCGCGTGAACGGGCGGGCGCCCCCACAGCAGGGTCGTGCCGGGCATACGCGTCTGGTCGGGGATCAACACAACTCCGCCATTCATTTGATAGTGAACGCGCCCGCGGGCGTCCGGGGCCTGGGGAATGCCGACCAGTTCGATGGCGTGGATGGGCAACGCGCGGTCCAGCTTGGCACGGCGGATTACGCGCTCCATGGACAGCGCCGCGCTGACCTGTTCGTTACCCCAGTGTGCGCCCGCGGCGGGCACGTCCCCTTCAACGCCCCGCACAATGCGGAGGCGTTCGGACAGGCTCGCCTCGAAGTGGGCCCACGCGTCATTGTCGCGCGGTAGCTTCAGCGGCAGTACAATGGCATCGCCGTCAACGAGCACGTAGTGCTCCGCCGTTTCAATTGCGACGGCCGGACGGCGGATCTCCAGTACCGGCAGCAGGCTCGAAAAGCCTTCGGGATCGCCGGGGAAGCGCCGTTCAATGCGGACGACGCGGCGTACCCACGGGTTGGTTTCGACTCTTGATGTGATCGCATCCATCACGTCATCGTCAAACGCGCTGGTTTCGCCCAGATCGGCGAGATCAGCACGCAGATCTTCCTCAATGTCGTTTTTCAACTGCTTGGCCAGGCTCCCGGTAGCCCAGGAGGGCTCGGCGGACAGTTCAATACGCCCCGGATCAAGGCGGTAGCGGTCGTTCTGCCGCAGGTTGTGCAGCATCACCCACGACAGCAGCCCAAGCACAACGATGCCGCCAGCAACGCCGGCGCAGCGTCGCACACCCCGGCTGTGCCACGCGCCGGCTGCCCAGGCGTTTACCGTATCACCGGACGGCAGCACCGCGCGCATCATCCGGATGGTGCCGACCATGATCGCGGCCAGTCCGGCCTTCACAACGCGCAGGCCCCCGCTGCGAACGCGGGTGCCCTTGCGGGGTTTGGCGACTTTGCGTGTCTTGCGGCGTGCCATGGCTGCTCCTATGCGGCGAGTACACGTGTTGCACGGTTGCTGATCGGGCGGCGGCGCTGCTCCATGCTGACGTCGATCAGTTCCTGCACGAGCTCGTCGAAGCCGATGCCCTCCTCGGCGGCGGACTTCGGCAGCAGACTCGTTTCCGTCATGCCTGGCAGCGTGTTGACCTCAAGCACCCACAACTCGCCGTCTTGATCAAGCATCATGTCTACACGGCTGTAGCCATGGCAGCGCAGTGCGTGGTGTGCGCGGCGCGCGTAGTGCTGCGCCATCTTTGCCGTCGGACCGGGTAGGGCCGGGCGTGTGTCATAGCGCGTGCCGGCCTGCTTGTCGTACTTCGCCTTGTAGTCGTAGAAGCCGGTGGGGGCGATGACTTCGCACACCGGCAGCGCGCGATTGCCAACTACGCCAACAGTAAGTTCCCGCCCCTGAATGCACTTTTCCAGCATCACGCGCGGCCCGAACTTAAAGGCGCTCTTCAGGGAGTCATGCACTTCGTTGAGGCAGGTGACCTTCGCAACGCCAAGGCTGCTGCCCTGGTCGATCGGTTTGACGATCAAGGGCCAGCCCATGCGGCGCGCCATGCGGCGTATTCGGTACTCAGCTTCAAACTCTTCGGCCACTTCGTATGGCGCTGTCGGCACGCGATGGGTCAGGAACTCGGCCTTGCTGAGTTCCTTGTCCATGGCGAGGCGGCTGGCGAGGGGCCCGCTGCCGGAATACGGAATGTTGAGTTCCTCCATGCGGCGCTGGATCGTGCCGTTTTCGCCCTCGCCGCCGTGCAGCGCGATGAAAGCGAAATCAAGCTTCTCACTGGCCAGGCGCTCGATGGGTTCGGTTCCGACGTCAAAGGGAAGCACACTGTGTCCGACACGTTCAAGGGCGGCCCAGACGGCCTCGCCTGATTTGATGCTGATGTCGCGTTCGGCGGAGGTGCCGCCATAGAGAAGAGCGATTCGAAGCATGGTGAATTCCGTCGTTGGAGAAAGCGTCGCCAGAGCGGCGACCGTGATGGGGTATCGGTAATGTGCGGGCGAGTGCTTTAGCAGAATCAAAAGCGCCTGCCGCAGGCAGGCGCAACTCTTTCGCAGATTGCAAACTGCACTACAACTTGACGTACAGCCCGTCGAATCGCAGCGCCAGGTTGGCGCGACTTGTGGCGAACCGCAGTGGTTGTCCGTAGACGTACACACCCTCGTAAGGGCCGTTGGTAATCTTGAAGCTGATGCTGAAGTCGTTGTCCGGCCAGAAGCCTTCATCGAACATGATGTGCCCGAGTAACGCGCCGTTCGGTGAGTAGTCAATCAGCACGGCCGTGCCCCAGGCAACGCGCCCGCCCTTGCTGTCGTGCAGACTGAAGTGGACGCGCTGGTTTGTGGCTTCGCGACGGAATTCGCGTCGGCAGGCGATACGGGGGTTGGTGTTACGGTTGACGATTTCTTCGCGCGCCCGTGTCTTTTTGATGTTGTCCAGCAGAATGCGGTGGCTGGTGGATTTGGTGGCCATGGCTGCCTCGGGTGTGTTGGGGGCGCGCCCGGGCCCTTACGGGCCCGGGCGTCGTCAGATCAATCAGGCGATGGTCTTGATGGCCTGGGCCTTGGCGTCCATGAAACTGGTCTTTTTGCGGTCGCTGCCCTTGCGCCCACGGAAGCCGGACACGCGGTCGTACTCTTCGAGGAAGATTTCGAGAGTGCTGACAATGTTGTCCAGGTCCATGCGGGACATGTTGATCCCCTCACCTTCGGCGAGTTCCAGCTCGTTGGCAAGGTAGCCGCGCAGAATGCGAATCGGCTGAAGCTTGCGGAAAATGAATTCGTCGAGTGATACTCCCTTGTTGTCCTTGTCCATCTTGGTTCCTCTTGCCCCTGGGGCGTTGGTGTCGGCTTTCGCCTATGGCGGTTGAACTAAGCGGCCTGCAGACTCCTGCTGGGCCAGATTTGAACTTCCGGTTGCAGCTCGATTCCCTGTGCCTCGAGGACGCGCGCGGTCACCAGGCGCATCAGTTCGAGTACGTCGCCAGCCTTCGCTTCACCGGTGTTGATGATGAAGTTGCCGTGGCGGTCGCTTACGATCGCGCCTCCGACACGAAGCCCTTTGCACCCAGCCGCATCGATGATGCGCCCGGCACTCTGTCCTTTCGGATTCTTGAAGGCGCATCCTGCACTGAATTCTGAATAAGGTTGCGCGGCGAGCTTCTGTTGCAGGATTTCCCGTGACTGCGCGATCAGGCTGCGGGGCTCACCGGCCTGTCCTTGCAGCACGGCTTCGATGACGACGCCAAGGCGCAACTCGCTGATGCGGTAGCCGAAGTCGATTTCCTCGCGGTAGCGGCTTTCGAGTTCGCCGTGAGGGTTGATCCAGATCACCCGTTCCACGTAATCCGCGATTTCGCCGTGGCGCCCCCCCGCGTTCATGGCAAGCGCGCCACCAACGCTTCCGGGTATTCCCGCAAGGCTCTGTGGCCCGGCAAGCCCTCTGGCGCTGCAGTTGCTGACGAGCGCGCTGAGATTGGCTCCGGCCTGCACCTGTACCTTTGTGCCAAAGACATGAATTTTGCGCATACCGTGCAGGCTCAGAACAATGCCGCTGACACCGTCGTCCGCGATCAGCAGGTTGCTTCCACCGCCCAGCACGTGAAGCGGCAGCCCGCTTTCACGCGATGCGAGTACGGTGTCAGCCACATCGCGCAGTGTCAGCGCTTCGACAAAGTACTGGGCCGGCCCGCCGACTCGCAGGGTGGTGCGGCGTCCCAGCAGTTCATTGACAAGGACGCGTGAACGCAGGCGTTTGGGAAATGCTTTCAGGGTCATGCCGCAACCCCTTCGTGTCGGACGGCGCGCAGTCGCGAGCTGATGACGTCGCGCCGCTTGAGCATCTCAAAGGCGATCTCGTTTACGTCGCCGGCGCCGATGAACAGAATGACGTCACGCGGCGTTGTCTTGGCGGTGAGGTCGGCGATAATGCCGGAGAAGTCGCCGTAGGACATGGCGTCCACGTTGTCCTGCCGAAGCGTCCGGGCCAGTCTTTCCTCGTGTACGCCGGGCTGGATGCCTTCCTCACGTGCCGCGTACGTGCGCGCAACCAGCACACGGTCGGCGGGTTTGAGCGCGTCTACGAAGCCGTCAAAGAACCCGAGGATGCGCTGGTACTGGTGCGCCTGGAACACCGCAACAACACGCCTGTTAATGAATGCGGCGCGCGTGGTCTCGATAAGTTGCTTCACCGCAGTCGGGTGGTGCGCGTAGTCATCCACCAGCGGTACGCCGCCGACGCTGCCCACGATTTCAAAGCGACGCTTTACGCCGCCGAAATTCTGCAGGGCCTTAAGCGCCCGGTTTACCGGTATCCCCGCCCAGTTGGCGGCGGCAAGTGCTCCGAGCGCGTTCATGGTGTTTACACGCCCGGGCACCTGCAACTCCATGCGGCCTACCTGCATGCCGCGACAGGTCACGTCGGCAATGGCGAAGCCGGTCGACGTGTCAACATTGTGAAGGCGCCAGACAGCGTCGCAGCTTTCCCCGAAACCGATGGTGCTACAGGCGGCGCGCTTGGCGACTTCCGCGCAATGGGGGTCATCGGCGTTGTAGAACAGCGTGCCTCGCCGCGGCAGGCGCTTGGCGAACTCGACGAAGCCGTTGATGACACCTTCGATGTCGCCATAGACATCCATGTGGTCGAGTTCGATGTTGTTCAGCACGATCACGCCGGGGTGAAGGCGCAGAAAGCTGCGGTCGTATTCGCAGCTTTCGATCACAAAGTTGACGCCGCTGCCAGCGGCGCTGGCGGCAGGCAGCGATGCGGGCTCGCCGCCGATGAGATAGCCCGGTTCCTTGCCGCCTTCGACCATCATCTGCGCGAGCATCGCGGTGGTGGTCGTCTTGCCGTGGGTTCCGGCAATGCAGAGGTTCGTGTGTGCGCGGGTGAGTTCTCCCAGCGCTTCCGCGTACTTCATGATGCGGATGCCCTGGCGTGCGGCCTCGCGATACTCGGGATTTGCTTTTTTGATGGCCGCCGAGATTACAACGAGCTGGCACTCCGGCGGCACATGGTCACGATGGTGGTCCGCATGGATGGCGGCGCCGGCTTCTGTGAGCGCGCGGGTGGTTGGATTGCTTACAAGATCCGAGCCCGAGACGCGCGCACCCGCCTGCAGCGCGATGCGCGCCAGCCCGCTGACACCCGCGCCGGCGATGCCGACAAAGTGGACATTCCTGAGTTGTGAGAGTTTCAAGATTAGCCTCCGGCGCCGAACAATCACGCAGCAGCGCGTTCCATTTGATCGGCATCGGAGGCGCGGTCGCTGTGCCCAATTTCGTGCAGGATTCGGTCGAGAATGATCGAAGTTGCGTTCGGTGCGGAAAGTGTCTTTGCCGCCTGCGTTCCCTGCACGCGTGCGTCGTCGTTTGTCACCCAGCGCTCGACAAGCTCTCGCAGTCTTGGCGCATGAAGCGCATCCTGCGGTACAACGACGCCGGCCCCATGCCCCGCGACCCAGTTCGCGTTTGCGCGCTGATGGTCGTCGGCGGCGTGAGGGTAAGGGACCATCAACATCGGCACACCCAAGGCCAGCAACTCGCTGATCGTGCCGGCGCCGGAGCGCGTAAGGGCTACGTCGCTTGCGGCGAACCAGGTGGCGGTGTTGTGAGTGAATGCTGTTACGCGATGCCGGATGCGCAGTCGGCGCCAGGCCTGCTGGGCACGCTCGCGATCCTGCTGGCCGGTGATGTGAAGAATCTGGAAACGCTCGCGCAGCTTTTCAAATGTGGGCGCGGCGCTGATCATGGCGTCGTTCAGAGCCTCGGCACCCTGGCTTCCTCCAATGATAAGCAGCGTCGGCAGGTTTGTGTGCAGCCCCAGCGCACGCTTGGCGTCTTCCTTCGATGGCGGGCAAAGGAAGCCCGCGCGGATCGGGTTGCCCGCAACTTCCACGCGGCAGTCAAGGTGGCGGGTCAGGGGCATGTGCGCGTAGCAGACACGGGCAAACCGTGCGATGGTGCGGGTGACCTTGCCGGGCACCGCATTGGCCTCAAGAGAAAACACGGGAAGGCGCAGCAGACTGGCCGCCATCGCGCCCGGCAGTCCCGCGTATCCGCCGACGCAGATCAGTGTGTCGGCGCCGAATTGCTTTAGTGTTTTGCGCGCCGCCGGCACGGCCAATGCCGTGGTGATTACCGTGGTGGCTTTGCTGCGCATGGTTGTGCGCGGACGTTTGACTTGCAGGCAGGTGAACTCGAATGCAGCGTGACCGAGCATCTTGCGCTCAAGGTCGTTGCCGCCGCAGAACAAGTGGACGCTCTGGCGCCCGTAACGGGTGGTGATTTCCTCAGCCAGTGCCAGGGCGGGGGCGATGTGCCCGCCGGTTCCGCCGCCGGCGATTGCGATCTTTGGTGCGGTCATGGTGTGGTCCTAGTTCGGCGCTGCGGGTGCCCGGACGGACATCCATGGGACACCCGACAGCGCCTGACATCAGAGACTTGCAACGGCCTTCGAACAAATCGCTACCGCAGCAATGCCCCTGGGAAAGGTGTTCTACGTTGACGCCGTCAGGCGCCGTGCGCGAGCACTACGTCGCGCGCTTTCCGGCATACGCTCGCCTGCCACCTCCTGCTGTGCGAGGTTCATGGCTTCCTGTTCACTGACGCAATGCTTCGCGACACTGAGTACAAGCCCCACACCACACAGATAGAAGAAACAACTGCTGCCGCCGAAGCTGATGAACGGCAGTCCGATTCCCTTTGTCGGCACGCTGGCCGTCACGACTGCAATGTTGATTGCGGCCTGCAAACCGATGGCACAGGTAATGCCCGTTACGAGCAGACTTCCGAACCGGTCCCTGGCGCGTCTGGCGATCTTCATGCCCAAAAGCATGAGTGACGCGAAAAGTGCCAGCGTGAGCGCGCTTCCGATGAAGCCGGTTTCCTCCGCCAGTACGGCGAAGATGAAATCTGTTTCCTGTTCGGGCAGGTAGTACAGCTTCTGCATGCTGCGCCCGAGCCCCTGTCCTTCCATGCCGCCGCTGCCGATGGCGATCAGCGACTGCTTGACCTGGTGCCCTTTGCCGCGCGGATCCATTGACGGGTCAAGGAAGGTCATGACGCGCGACTGAATGTGATCGAACTTGGCGTACATCACGGCGCTGGCGAAAGGCAGCATGATCAGTATCGCGCAGGCCAGGTGACGCGCCCGCAGCCCGCCTGCGATTAGCACGAGAAAACTGCTTGCGGCCAGGAACAGACTGGTGCCGAAATCCGGCTGGGCCATAGTGAGCACGACGTAGACACCCACGAACATGCACGCCGGCAGAAATCCGCGTCGGATACTGCCGAGTTCATTGCGGCGCACGACGGCGTAGGAGGCGGCTGCGATCAGGAGCGCGAGTTTTGCGAAGTCTGACGGTTGTATGCCGACACCACCG
Organism: Planctomycetota bacterium; assembly: GCA_019912315.1. Taxonomy (GTDB): domain Bacteria; phylum Planctomycetota; class UBA8742; order UBA2392; family UBA2392; genus JACKID01. The sequence continues at coordinate 261,702 of JAIOJA010000042.1, read as the reverse complement.
AAGCGCAGCCAGCGGCGGGCGCCGTTGAATTCGGTGCCAATACCGGGAATGAGCGTCAGCACCAGCAGCACAAGCCCGAGCAGGTAGATTGGTTTGGCAAACTTCTGCCACAGCCCGTAGTCGAGTTTCGCGGCGATTGCCATACCGACGATGCCGAACCCGATGAACATCAAGTGGCGCTTGATGAAGACGAAGGGGTCGATCTCGGTGCCCGGCACGACGCGGATCGCGCTGCTGGAAAAGACCATGACCACGCCGATCCCGACCAGGGCCAGCACGTTCAGTAGGTAAGTGTTTCGCAAGGTGTGTTGCACGGCGAGATATCCCATCCGCCGCGAAGACCACGGCATGGGGAGTTATTCGGACGCGGATGCCCTTTGGCTGAAACGAAAACGGCGCGGCCAAGGCCGCGCCGTTCCGGATTGCTTGTGATTACTGGCCGGGATTGGGATTTCCGTGAGACCAGGCACCGCTGTTATTGGCGGCGCCATTGTAGTTGAAGCTGAGTCCCTGGGCCGGGCTGATCACGAAATCGCCGGCGGTCCATTCCGCGAGTTGGTCGGCTGTCGCTTCGAAGTTCTGGCTGGCCGCGCCCCATTGGACGAAATCTACAAGGTCGATGCCGCCCTGAAGCAGCGCGAGACTGCCATTGCCCTGAAGCGGGGCGAAGCTGGGCGCGTACTGGTCGGTGCTGGAATCAATCCCGCTGACGCCGAGGTGAATGACAACGCGCTCGTTGCCCTGGACAGTGAAGCCATAGCCGAACGTGTGCGACGAAAAGCCGTCGCTCAACATCCAGCCGCCGATGTCCGCAGGCTGGCTGGTTGCGTTGTACAACTCAACGAACTGGGTGCCGTCGGCCAGCACTTCCTGAATCACGACCGGGCTGAGCGTAATACTGTAGCCCGGCGGCGGAGTCGGCTTGGGCACCGTGTTGGCGTTGGGCAGATTCTGCGGGTTCGGTCCGTTCGACTGCGGAACTGTAATGTCACTCTCAACCGAATTGGCGTAGTCGCCACAAGCGCCGGTCAGCACGGCGAATGCAAGCAGGGAAATCAGAGCAGCGAAATGGCGCATCACTACCTCTCACCAGGGACAGTGCAGGGGTTGCATAGTCCGGCCCCCAAGCGCGCACGGACACGGTTCTTCTTACAGGGGGGATAGACGAAGTCTACGAGCGGACGAGGCAATGATCAATGGTGTTGTTGGCTGCGCAAACGGTGATCGACCTCCCTGAGCGTTGCAGTTTCTGCCGGCGCGCTTGCCGTGGCAGGTGCTCTTCCGCTTCGGAAGGTCGATCGTGTCGGATACCTCGATTGTTAGAACCGTGCATAGCGATCGTACCGGTGAGGAAGCCTACTGCTCACGCAGGGCCCCGGTACGCGTTGCTACATCGCAGTTCCTCCCTTCCCAGCCGAATCTGAAGTCCGGTGCGCTTCAGCCGCGCCGAAGTGCCGGACCAATCAGGTATCCGGCAGTCCTAGTCGTAAACGCCGTCGAACGGCTTCACCTTCCCGAAGAGCTCTTCACCGGGCATGTCCCATTGCTCAACGGTAATGTCGTAACCCCAGCCTTCCATCTGGTCGAAGCTGATGTATTCGGCGGTTTCGCCGTCGGACCAGATGGTCATGATTTCATCGTCGTAATTGAACCAGTTGCGCGAGTTCGCGCAGATCGCTACGCGCCGGGCCTTGCCCCGTGCGGACATCAGGTACAGGCACATGTTGCCCTGGGGGCCAGTCCAGCTGCAGCCCAGCGGGTCAAGCAGGAACATCTCCGGGTCGTCGAGGCTGCGACGGTCCATTTCAATGTCGTTGCCGCCACTGGCTACCATCTTGGGCAGCATGTCGACATCGAGAACCTTGTATTTGAAGCAGGCTTCCCAGAATTCGCGCCCCTTGGTTTCCGCGATCGGCCCGCGCACAAATTTTTCGCGGGTTTTGTCGTCTGTGGCCGATTTCATTTGCAGGGTGTTGTAGAGGTCCTGCAGCACCTTCTTGTCGAGGTCGTGGCTGGCCTGCTTCATCTTGCTGACGACGGAAGTTGCGAGGACGCTGGCCAGCAGCCCGATAATGGCGATGACGACCATCAACTCAACCAGGGTGAACCCGCGGGCGGTTTGACGATTCATGCGGAAGCTCCGGAAGGGGTGTGGACGCCTACGCGACATCCGATTCTGCCCTTCATTGTAACCGCTGCTTCGCGAATCGTAAAAACCTGCGAATGCCAACTGGCCTAAAATATCGCGTATCGGCAAACAGCGCGTTGGCGATTGCGGACCCGGTGTCGTGCCCGAGATCGAAAAACGCGGCTGAGCCCGACCGGGCTGCCGCGTGGCTGGGGACTCTGCGAGGGGCGCGGTTGCGCCCCAACTAGAGTAAGGGTCTGGGTCCAAGGATTTCATGAGCGATAAACTACAAGTAGCACGTCGCCGCGCCGACAGCAAGCAAACCCCCGCCGCGAATTTTGTAATGGCTGGAACGGGCTTTGTGGGCCGGTTCTACTCGCCCGGCGTGTCAAGCACTTCGAGCGCCTTGGCGATCGCGTTGACGATTTCTTCGATTTGCTCCGACTCGATGTTCAGGGGCGGCACGATGGTAATTACGTTGCCCAGGGGGCGCAGCAGCACCCGTGACTTCTCGACGGCGTGCAGGCAGACTTTGTTTGCGTCGGCGCGGGACTCATAGCCGCCGTCCTCGCTGCCGCTTTCGTCCAGCAGCGGAATGCCAACCGCCAGCCCGCGCACACGAATCTGACCAACACGCGGATGCGAGCCAATCACCCGTTTCAAGGCGTAATTCAACTCGCGGGAGCGCGACTTGACGTTTTCCTTCAACTTCTCTTCGTAGATCATTTCAAGGTTGCGGATCGCGACGGCGCAAGCCAGCGGATTGCCGCTGTAAGTATGTCCGTGCAGGAACTGCCGGAAGTCCTTCCATACGCCCTTAAAGGCGTCAAACACCCTGTCGTTTGCGACCGTGACGCCCATTGGCATGGTGCCGCCCGTGATACCCTTGCCCAGACAGATGATGTCGGGCTCAACCAGTTCCGCGCTGCTGGCGATCAGAGGGCCGGTCCGACAGAAGCCCGCGAACACTTCATCTGTAATCAGCAGGATGTCGTACTCGCGGCAGTATTTCTTGATCTTTCCCAGGTAGTCTTCCGCGAGGGGGCGCATACCGCTTGCCCCCTGTACGACGGGCTCGATTACCACCGCGGCGATCTTGTCGTTGCGCCCGGCGATCAAGGCCTCGAGTTGCATCTCGTGGTGGCGGGTGCTTTCGTGTTCGTCCGGGTCCACCTGCATGGGGTAGGTCGCACGGTGGCATTTGAACAGGGACGGCGAGAACTTCTGGGTGAACACGTCAATGTTGCTGGCGCTCATGGCACCGAACGTGTCGCCGTGGTAGCCGCTATGAAAAGTCAGGAACTGGGTACGGCTGATCTTGCCGATCTGGTTTTGGTACTGCAGCGCCATCTTCATGGCGACTTCCACCGCCGTGCTGCCGTTATCACTGTAGAAGACGTGGCTCAGGCTTGGCGCTTCGTCGGCGAAGCGAAAGTCCTGTTTGATGGCATCCACCAGCATGTTCGCGAAATCAATCGCGGGCACATGGCTGACGCTGAACAGGCTTGCGTGGCAGAGCTGTCCGGCCTGCTGCTGGATGGCCTTTACCAGTTCGGGGTGATTGTGCCCCCAGACGTTGCACCACATGCTGCCGTAAGCGTCGAGGAAGCGTCGTCTGCGTACGTCGTACAGGTAGGGACCCTCACCCCGGTCAATGATGATAGGTTCGGTCTCGGCGTACTCCTGCATCTGTGTATAGGGGTGCCAGACAACGGTCTGGTCTTGCTCCGCCAACTTGGGATAGTCGCGGAGCCCTACGAGCCTGCTGCTTGTGCGGTCGTCGGACATGTCGATTGTTCAGGATAGCGGGGTCTGCCTGTTTAGTGAATCGTTTCGCAAGACGCAAGGAAGCATGGCACGGGGCCGTTTCGTCATGCCCCGGTCATACCGTGTTTTGGGCGTTCGACAGGGAATGTTGGCGGTTGACAGCGGGAGGCATAACCGCTTGAATCTTTCGCGACCCCCCGAAGTCCGCTCTCAGGTTTTCGTCCACCCGCTTGTGCGGGCGCGTGCCTGTAGCGTGATTGTCAGGAGCAGCTGGCATGCGCCGAAACTGGCTTGGTCTGGTAGTTCTGTCTGCGGTGGTTCTGTGCGCTGGCGCTCTTGAGGCGCAGCGTTTCCCGCAAATCATGAACATGAATACCCACGAGGGTAAGTACGCCACTGGCGGCTTCGGCGTGGGACTTGGCTTTGGCGGGGGTATGGCCAACAGCATTCGTCGCGAATCGCTGGGCACCAAGAGCATTGGCGGCGAGATGGAGGCGGTGTTTAAGAAGCGCAACGCGCAAAGCCTCACACGCACGATTTTCGGCGCCGACATCGACTTCCAGATCGGGTCCGATAACTCCGTGATCGGTACGGATTTCGGCATCGAGATTTACTCGATGGCCCTTGGCACGAACGCGACGCTGGATGAAGACAACGACGCCTACGAATCGATCAGCGAGAACGCGACGCTGATTTATGCGGGTTTCGACTTCACGATCAACTTCTTCGATAGCGAGTTCATTGAAACCGATGGGCGACGCACCCGCGAAAACTGGGGTTTGTCCCTGATCGTGGGGCCCAAGGTAGGGCTTCTTTTTGGCGGCTTCAGTGACCTCAATGGGCTTGCCAGTATCGGGCTGGACATCGGGCTTATGTTTGACTTTCCGATTGGCATCCCCGGTGCCGAAGACCTGTTGTCCATTTCGCCGTATGCTTTCCTTGAGGCGAACTATCGTTTCGACATTGACGGCGCGCTGGTGGACAACACAGCCGGCAGCCCGACCAATGGGCAGGACGTTCTGAATGACAACTTCGACATCGGCTTCTTTGAGGAAACGCAGGACGTCAACGGTGACGGTACTGCCGACTTCCCCAACCAGGGACTGGCGGTGCGCCGGCACAACTTCATACCGGCCTACCAGTTCAATCTGGGCACATCCATCAACCTGACGCCGATTTTCGTGTCCCGTTCGGGCGGATTGATCAACAACTGGCGATTCCACATGTCGTTCGGGTTCAGTGTCCCGATCCGTGTCGGTTTCCTGTTTTCGGATTTCAACGGTGCGCAGATGCACAGCCAGGACGAAGTACCCTGGACGTGGAACATCGTTCTTGGCGCGTCGTACTTCTTCTAGACCGCGACGCGCAGACAAACCAAAGCCCCCGCACCGCGGGGGCTTTTTTTGGCGTCAGATTATTGCTCTTCGATGAAGTTCAGAAGGCGCAGATTCCACACCAGCGCGAGGGGCAGCAGCAAGCCCGCGCTGATCACGGCCGTCGTATTGAATGCCGCTTCGGCAAACAGCCATGAAACGGCGAACAGCGTCGCGAGATCCAGCACCGTCAGCCCGACCAGCAGCATCCCATTCGCGGCGTTGCTGTCGGCCCTGAATGCGGCCTTGGCGAAGGGCCAGGACAGGAACGGCAATATCGCCACCGTCGCAAAAACGATCAGCAGCCCAAGCATGAACTTGCCGAAACCGCTCCAGAACCCCGGCCCGTCCTCGACTTCTTCCTCGCCGGTCTGGATTGCCGTTCCGGATAGCCCTGTGATGTGCTTGGTTTCGAGTACGGCGGCCTTGCGTTCGGCTGTGCCATCATCTTTCACGATGCGGGTTACATCGAGTTTGCAGACTCCAGAATCGCGTCCGGCCCACTTCTTCGTGACCGCTACAGAGATTACTTCATCTACTTCCCCGGCGTCTTCGAATACCGCGGCAGGATCGCGCTCAGTTTCTTCATCCTTGGCGACCTTATTGAAAATGGAGATTGCTCGCTCTTCCAGGGAAGGACTGTCCGGCTTCTTCGCTTCGACTGCGTCGTCATCAAACCCGTTCAATCGTGCGATCAGCATTTCCCGGATCTGCTCGTTGGTGGTATCACCCTTTACGGGCATGACGATGACGCGCTGCTGTCCATGTTGCTGGACTTTTTGAGTGTAGATGTTTGCGACCTCTTCAATCGCGTTCTGCACGGCCTGTTCTTCGAGTTCCTTGAGGTCGTTTGGAGTTGCGAGGAAAAACGTGTAGACCAAAAAGCCGACAATCCCCAACGCGGCGATGCCGATGCCTGTGGAGAAAACTTTCCAGCCGGGGATGTTGTCGAGCAGTGCCACTGGCGCCTCGTTTGACTGCCCTGATTGTGCCTCGATAGCAGGCTATTCGAAAGAACCGTCGTCGTTCGAATCTTCTTCCTTCTTTGTAGCAACGAACGGCTTCTCGGATTCCGCTGCGATCTCTTCCTCGGTCTTCTTGACGGTCAGAATGACAAGCTTTTCTGTGCGTCTGTCCGCATTCACAGGCTTGCCGGCCGCCGAGAACAGAGAGTCCATGCGACGCCCGATCTGCGACGCGATGGCGTCCTGCTTCTTGCCCGGTTTTGCCTTCTCGTACTTCGCGCGAAGGTCCGCGATGCCGCGCACTTCTTCAAGCAGGCCCTTAAGTTGGTGCTCCGTGCGCTCAAACTCGCGCTGGCGTTTGATCAGGAACGCCTCACTTTCGTTCAGCTTGTCGCGCAATTCCTGCGTTTCCCCGCTTGCCGCATCCAGCCCGGCCGCGCGGTGACGCTCGCGCTCGATCAGGGCCTCGTAGTCGCGGCGTTCGGATTTGCGGGACTTCTCGGCCTGTTCCAGCGCCTCAAGCAGGGTTTCGTTTTCTTTGTGGACGCTGTCCGTTCGTGCCCGGGCAAGCTCGAGGCGTTCCTCAAGTTTGGCGCGCCGGTCTTCTGCCAGATCGCCAGCCGCCGCAAGTTCCGCTTGCAGTGCCGCGACCTGCTGTTCCCATTCGACTGCTCCGGCGCGCAACTGTGCAAGCTGACCGCCGCCGGCGTTGGCAGAATTCCGCAACGCCTCGAGCTCGGCCTTCGCGCGCTGCGATTCCTCGCGCAAAGTTGCGCTCTCCCGCGTCAGGCGTTCCGCTTCAGCGCGTGACGCGGCGCCCGCGTCGAGTGCCGTCTTCAGCTCGCCCCGCAGACGCTCCGTAACCGACTGCGCGTCATTGGCTATGGCGGTTGCATTGTCAATCTCGTCCTGGAGGTCGCGGATCCTGCGCCCCTGGTCCTCGCCCGATTGCCCCGCGTGTTTCAGTCTGGCCTGCACGTCCTCTAGCTCGACTTTCAAGCGCGCAATTTCGTCGTCACGGTCGCGCAATGCGCGGCGCAGCTCGACGCTTTCGTGCGTGATTTCCGAGCTCTTGCCACGTTCTTCGTTCAGACGTTGTTTCAGACGCTCCAGTTCGACGCGGGCGGATTCCGCGCTGTCGCGGGCTTCGTCAACGTCGCCCCGGGCGTCGAGCATCCGGCTTTGCGCATCACTCAGGTCGCGGCGCAGGCGCTCGTTTTCACGCTCAAGACCCACGATGCGTGCTTCGTGTTCATCCGTAAGGGTTTCCGCTTCGGCAAGCTGCACGGAGACCGCATCGATGGTCCTTTTCTGCGCTTCCGCTCTTTCCCGCGTCCGCAGCAACTCGAAGTCCTTGTCTTCGAGCTGCCCTGCCAGCGAATCGACTCGCTGCTCCGCCTCCGACAGGCGCTCTTCCGTGTCGGCAAGGCGTTCCTCGGACGCGGTCAATACGGACTCAAACTCGCTGTTCCGGCCGGCGTCGTCTTCCAGCGCTTCAATTGTCGCCAGCGCCTGCAAGTGACGCTCCTCGCTGCGGCTCAGCTCGTCGGTCAGGGCCTCGACCGTTTCTTCAAGTTCGCGGACCCTCAGGTGCATGCCGTCGGAGCGTTCGGCCGCGATTTCCGCTTCGTTCTGGATTTCTTCAAGGCGGCGGGACAAAGACGAAAGTGCTTCGGCGGCTTCCAGGCGGTCACTCGCGGCACGCTCTATTTCGACAATCAGGTCTTCACTGGACGCGTCGTTGTCAGTAGCGGCGTCCAACGCCGCTACCAGTTCAGCCGCCAGGCGGTCACGTTCGGATCGCAGCGCCGCAATCTCCCGTCGTGCGTTTTCGAGCTCGCCCTGGCCCGCGCGTTCCATGCGCGAGATGCGCTCACGCGCGTCCGCGAGAGTTACTTCCAGTGCATGGCGGGCTTCCTCAAGCGCGATTGAGCGGTCTGTGAACCCTTGTTCGGTATCTTGCAGCAGGCGTTCGAGTTCGTGACGTTCGCTATCTACTTCCTGCAAACGGCGACTGGCGCGATCAGCGACTCCGCGATACTCACTCAGCTCGTCCTGCAACCTGTTCAGCAGGGCGCCGTCGATGTTTCGTCCTTGCACGTCGGAGGGGAACGGCAGCTCGACAGCCTCCAGGTCGTCCAGTATCTCCTTCAGCGGCGCGGACCAGTTAACACGCGGCTCGTCACACCGGGCGGCCGTTCGCGCCAGGTGTTCCAGCCGGTCGGTCCAGCCGGCGGATCCCATCTGTTTAAGATTGCGTTGTACACGTGCGCGCGCCCCGACCGGGTCACGCGCATGTGACTCGCTGGATAGCGTGACGAATTCCGAAAGCTGCCCCGAGATGTCGGCGAGGTCTTCCTGCGCGAGCGCAAGTTCGTCATCCGCGTCCCCGAGCCTGGCCCGCAGCCCGGATTGCGGGGCTTCTTCCAGCGCGGCGCGAACCGCCGCCACGCGTCGACGTGCCGCGACGTGCCGCGACAACGCGCCGAGATAACACCCGGACAACAGCGTAATCTGCTTCAGGGATTCTTCACCGCGATAGCGCCACAGGCTTGCCGAAAAGTGAAACACCGCGTCGGGGTGGGGGCGAAACCCGGCCAGGCCGTAACTCTCGATGCACAGGGCGTGCAGGCGTCCCGGCGAGTCTTCGTAGAGCTCGAACTGAATCACGGGAAGGTCGAGAATCGTCTGCTCAGGCATTTCAGCTTTCGTCCGCGTAGCCCTTCGAGCGCGTCAGGATGTCGTGCAGGATCTTCAGTGCGCCGTTTTCAATCTGGCGGATGCGCTCGCGGGTAAGCCCCAGCACGTCGCCGATTTCGGACAGCGTCATGGGATGATCGACCCCGATGCCGTAGCGCATGCGCAGAATCTTCGCCTCGCGTTCACTGATCGATTCCAGCATTTCCGCCAGCATTGTGACTTCGTTGGCGGACATCGCCTGCTCGGCAGGGTCGGGGCTGTTGTGGTCCGCCAGTACGTCGGTGAGGCTGCTTTCGCCGTCGGCGCCGCGAAAGTCGGTGCTTTGGGTATTTGCGGCCAGGGCGGCGCGCATCATGTCGAGCTGGTCGTCGGACAGGCCGATCTCCTTTGCCACGATGCGCGTGTCGGGGGCCTTGCCGCCTGCTTTCATGGTCATTTCGATGGATTTCTGTTTGAACTGGCTGATCAGCTCGACCATGTAACTGGGAATGCGGACTGTCTTGCTTGAATTAACCAGCGCGCGGCGGATGGACTGCTTGATCCAGTGTACGCCATAGGTGCTGAAGCGGTTCCCCTGTTCGGGGTCGAACTTTTCGATACCGCGCATCAGCCCGATATTGCCTTCGGCGATCAGGTCCATGAACGGCAGACCACGGTTCAGGAACTCCTTGGCGACACTCACTACCAGTCGCAGATTGGCCTTGATCATGCGTTCGCGGGCATCCTTGTCGCCTTCGTGGATGCGGCGGGCAAGGTCAAGCTCTTCCTGCGCCGTCAGCAGGGGCGTTTCGCGAATCTCCTTGAGGTACTGCTGGAAGTTTGCGTCCTGACCGCGGGCCATAGAGGCGTTTCTCCGTGATGATGTTCTGATTTAACGCGAATCCGCTACAGGTTACAAGGTCGGCCTGCATCGGGCTCTTCAGTTATTGGCTTGCAAAGGACGATAGTCCTTTGAGGTCCACCGTGCGCCTGGCAGGAGCAGTCAAACATAAAGCGTCGCTGCTGCGCGCCCTTCCACTGGGCGTAGTGGTTCCCGCGTTGATGTTGTGCGCGGTCGGTATCGCTTTCATCTACTCCGCGTCGACGGATTTCGAGCTGGTGGGTGAGGGGCTTTCCCAGGCACGCGACTATCACGTAAGGCAAGCCGGGTTCGTTCTGTTCGGTGTGCTGCTGATGCTGTTCATCGCGCTGCTGCCGCCGCGCTGGATATCGGGTTACTGGTATCTCTGGATGGGCGCAGGCCTGGCCATGTTGCTCGCGGTGCTTGTGTTCGGACGCACTGTGAATGGCGCGAAAAGCTGGATCATGTTCGGGCCGTTCGGGTTGCAGCCTTCCGAGCTGTGCAAGCCGCTGCTGGTAGTCGCCCTGGCCGGGTATCTGCGGTACCACCGCAGCATCGACAGTCTGCGAGCGTTCGCTGCCTGCCTTGTGATCGCGGGGGCGTTTCTGCTTCCGATCATGCTGCAGCCGGACCTTGGAACCACCATGGTGTTCATCCCGGTCGTGGCGTCGATGATCTGGGTGGCCGGCGGCAACAAGGTGTATCTGGGGTCTCTGGGGGCGTGCGGAGTGGCGCTGATCCCCGGCGCGTATCTGATGGGGCTGCTGAAAGAGCACCAGATGAAGCGCATTGAAGTGTACCTGAGCGGGTTAAGCGGCGAGGTATCGGACCGCACGGGCGACGGCTACCAGATTCTGCAGTCCATGACCGCTATCGGCAGCGGAGGATTTTCAGGGCAGGGCTACGGTATGGGCACCCAGAGTCAGCTTGCGTTTCTTCCTGAACGCCACAACGACTTCATTTTCGCGGTGATTTCGCAGGAAGTCGGACTGGTCGGCGTCTGCATGTTCATGGGGATTTTGTTCTTCATGGTGATCCGGATCATGCGGGTTGCCGGCGGCACGCGCGATCCGTTTTCGCGCCTCGTGGTGATCGGTGTGGCAGCGATGTTCTTTGCCCAAAGTGCAATCAATATCGGCGTAGTGAGCGGAATGCTGCCCGTCACAGGCATAACCCTGCCGCTTGTTAGCTATGGCGGATCAAGCCTGTTGAGCGGCTTCCTGGCCCTGGGGTTGGTCTGCAACGTCGCGATGCAACCCGTGCGAATGATGGGCAAAGCCACGTTTTAGCGCACGAAGGCGCCCTTTAGCGGATCCGGGTTGATTCTGTGGATCAGCCAGCGGCGCCCGTCCTGAATGAACGTGATGTTCAGGACCTCGGGTTCCTGCGATGCCTTCATCGACTGCTTCGGATAGACGCGCACGGTAATCGTCGCCTGGTTCGGACCTTCCGCGCGCCCGCCAGCCCCGGTATGCGAGATGGAGTAGACGGGCTGGCTTGCTTCTGCAAATTTGTCATCCAGCAGCGACGTCAGCTCGTGCATGTAGCGTGCGGTGTACTCATGCACAACCGGCTCGAAGGGCTCCAGTTCGGCGTTGATCGTTGCGCGCTGCAGATCGAACTCCTCCTGCGATTCTGTTTCCGCAAGGCGCGCCTCGGGAAACAGCGCCAGATAAACCATCTGGGGGCTCAACAGGTACAGGAACGCCTCGTGGTCGTTGCGCTTTGCCGCCACCGCTGCGTCCCAGAACGCACCGTCCGGACCGATCGCGGGTTTGGTAATGGCGGGGCGCTGCGTCGTGGAAGTGCCGAATGTGAAGGCACTGCACGAAGCGAGCACTAACGCAATTACAGGCAGGCAACGAATCACGGGCCATCCTCACGGCGGTTATCCATTTCCTTACGCACCTTGCGCATTGCTGACAAGAGCCCTTCCCCGCCGTCATCTGGACGGGTTGCTTTGGGGGTCGGGCGCGCGGGCGTGGGACTCGCCGGTGTCGACGACGCTGGCGGGGCGCTATAGCGGTCGGAGCGCGCCACAGTGCGCGCAGGTTTGTTGCGTTCGTCCAGGGTCTTGCGCACGCGCTCAAAGGCTGCGCGGGCGGTCAACACCCGGTCTTCGTCTTCCTGTTTGCGCCTTCGATCCTCGACGCGGCGTCGCCAGACGCTGGGGAAGCGTCGGGCACCGATGGCCAGAAACAGCCCGACCACAGCAACCCACAGCAGCTCATCATAGGGCCAGACGGTGCGGAAGCCGCCCTCGGGCGCGACGTTCAGAATCTCGCGAGGCGAGGTAATCACGCCCCCGCCGCCCGCTTCCGCCATGGCGCGCAGAGCGGCTTCGTCGGCGGGGCGTTGCATTAGTTCCTCCAGCGGCACGAAAATCCGCTGTTCCCGCGCGGCCAGCGTCTCTCGCCCGTCGCTCCGTTCGCGAACCTGGGCGGCGTAAATACCGGATCCACGCCGGGAAAACTGGATACGGTAAGCGCCTGATCCGACGGGCAGCACCGGCGCCGGCTGCCGCGTGCCGTCCGGCTGCTCGATGTCGGCCACGGGCTCCTTCAGCACACGGGGGCTGCCATCTTCATCAAAGAAGCTGAGGGTCAAGGTCGGGCCGGTGCGGTTGACATCCCAGTCCGTTTCGACCCCTTGGATGGTCTCCTCGTCCGGCAGCAGACGGCGGATCCAGCGCTGCCACAACTCGTCGTAGCTTTCCCATGGCAGCCACTTGTCCGCCCAGCGGTCGCGGGCGTCGCTGGTGAAGGCGAGGGCCTTGCCCAACTCAATGTTCCAGGTCGCGAGCAGGGGACGTTCGTTGTCCTCGTCCGCCCATAGCCAGACGTGGGCCTGTTCGCGTGCCGTTGCCGCGACGTAGCCCAGCAGGGGCGGCGAGGACTCATCTTGAAAGTCCACGTCATCGGTCAATGAGCCCGGCAGCCCGTGCCACGGGCGGAACTCCTCTTCTCGAATAAAGTTGCCCGATGACAGCGCAGTTTCCCGCGAGAAGACGGCCGGCAGGTCAGCAGCGTCCTTGACCATGAAGTAGCGTCCCCCGCCGAGGCGGGCGAGTTCCTGTAAGAAGAACTCGTCCTCGCCCTCGCCGAGGCAGATGGTTGTGAACGTGATGTTCTCTGTTCGGTAAACCTGCTCGACGAATTCGAGAACTCCTTCCTGGCGATTGGTGTCGCGTCCGTCGCTGAACAACACCATGTGTTTGGATGAGGCGTTGGACGCACGCAGAGCATCAACACCCTCGCGCATGGCGATGTCCACATAGATGCCGCCGCCACCGACTTCGTTGCGCATGGCCCGTCCGGCGGCGACTTCTTTATCTTTCAGCTTCTCAAGAGGGACGACCCAGTCCGGTTGCGTGTCCACAGCGAGCATTCCGAAGAAGCTGTTGTTGGGGATCAGGCGAATGGACCGCGCGCATCCTTCGTTGGCCAGCTCCATCTTGGTGAAGTTGCCGACCGTGGCGCCCATACTGCCGCTCTTGTCGAGGGCGATCACCAGTGCGGGCGTCTGTTTGCGCCCCTTTTCAACAACATCGCAGGTCACAGGCAGGACGCGCTCAACGGCGGTTTCGTAGTAGCCGCCCGGCGCGAAGCTGCGCGGCCCGCCGATCATGGCAAGCCCGCCCCCGTCGCGCACGAAGTGCTCGATCATCTCAAGCTGCGCGCCCGTGAAGTCATTGGCCGGCACGTCCGAGAGGATCAGTACCTGGTACTTTTCAAGTTCGACCTGTTCGCTGGGCATGATGCCCGCGCCGCCGATTGTCACGTCAAGACCGATGCGTCCAAGAGCGCGCTGAAGAGCGGCTTCCGGCCCATTCTCTCCGTGGATTAGCAGCACGCGCGACTCGCCGGGGCCGCGGACGCTGATCTTCAGGGAGTCGTTTCGCGGAAACGTATTCTGCTCCGCAGCGAGGCTGACCTCGACAACGTAAACCGCCTGGGCGCGCTCCGGGCGCAGCAGCATTCGCACAGGGTTGCGCCCCACACCGGCGCGCATGCGCCCCTGGGCGTCGAGTTTATCGCACTCGATGTCGGTGACGCGCTTTCCGTCAAGCTTGATCTCGGGCGTGACGTACTGGTCGATTGTGCTGAAGACGACCAGGTCGATTGCCATCACGCGTTCATCGGCGCCGACGAGGCGCACGGCAAAATCGGCAACCGCTGTTTCCGGCAGAGGCTGCGAGTCCACGGGCATGGCGAACACGCGTACTCCGGTGTTGCGCAACTCGCGCACAACGTCGCCGCCATAGCGGGCGGCGCTGTCGTAGCCGTCGCTGATCACGATGGCATAGGGCGCGGTGCCCGGCAGCGTCTGCTGCGACGCGAGTTCAAGCGCCGGGGCCAGCCAGGTCTCGTCCGTGGGGTTCCAGTCCGGCAGCTCGTAGTTGTCGCGCAGCTCGCGTGCCGGTGTGGGCTTGACCAGCAGGGTGGGGGATTCGTCAAACAGGATCACGCCGACGTAGTCGTCATCGGGAAGGCTGTTGGCGAGGTCCTGCAACACGGTCGGCAAAAGGCGTTCACCACCGGCACCCACGGACAGCGAGCGATCAACCAGCACCCAGACTGTGCGGCGGTCGCTGCCGATCTCCCAGAACAGTCCGGCTGCGCACAGAATCAGTGCCGCGACGGCAAGCGCGAGCCCGCCTCCGCCGATTGCCCTGCGCAGACCGGGTAACGGTGTACTGGTGCGGGTGAGTACCCAGAAAACCAGCGCGGCGGCAGGAATCGCCGCCAGCAGGTACCAAGGGTCGGATAGGGACAAGTCGATCAGCCGGATGATTCCTCAGTCTATTCGGTGAATCCCCAAGGGCGTTGCGCGGCATTCAGGCGCCGTGCCGCGAGGCGACAGTAGTCCAGCACGGCCTGAAAGCGGCGCTCCGATTGCAGCGGCGCGAACGTACCGTCCACAAGCGTCAGCACCATGGCGGCGTCCGACGCCTCCATCGATTCCTCAAGCGCGTGCAAGGCCGCGCCCTGCTCCTTCAGTTTCATGAGAATCCGTGCACGCAGGTAGTGGGCCTGCGATACCGTGCTGCTCAGGGCGGAACCGGCCTGCTTGACATTCTCATTCAGGCGCTCAAGAGCCGCTTCGTCTTCGCCTAGAGCGACCATTTGGATACCGGCGATCATGACCTGCAAGCCCAGGGATTCGTTGCCCTGCCGCCAGCGATTTCCACCCTCAAGGTCAGAGATCACCTTGTCAATCAGGGCTGTGTCGCCCCGTCTGGCAAAGAAGGTCGCCAGTTCAATCGTGACCGGCGTGCGGCTCGCATAGCTCCAGCCCCAGAAGTCGTTGCTAGGTTGCACCTCGGCAAGCTCGCCCACCTCCTTCATCAGCCGTTCGGGGTCGCGTCTGCCGAGGGCGTAGACGGCCAACCCGCCATAATCGACGAAGGGGCTTTCATATACGGCCTGCCCGTTCCAGTAGTAGTAACGGTTGCCGGAGATGTCGTCACGGATATCACCGATGGAGTCACGCAGCAGGCGGAACATCAACTCGTTGATCTCGTCGCCCACGGAGTAAAGCTCATCGAGGCGCCCGTCGTACTCGAGGTGAAAGGGGTTGATTGCGAGGTCGCGCCGGCAGCACGTCTGAATGTGGTCCTTCAGCAGACGCTCGATCGCGTCCTTGCGCGTCGCGGCGTCCACCTCTCCCGCGTCGAGGTCCTTGACCGCCTTCAGGGCATCGCTCCCGAACGAGCGCAGTGCGCCCATGGCGGCTTCGGCTACTCCCGGGTCGAGGGCGCCAATGTACTTGACGATCAGGGGGATGTCGGCGGTGTCTTTTCTTGCGCCGACGCGCTCAAGCCCGGATATGACCTGGGCGGCGTTGCCGCCATCGTTTAGCAACGCGCGGTAATGGGCGAGTAGCTCTTCATCCTTGAGGCGGGCTTGAGCGGTTTCGCGCTCGAAGGCGGAGGGGGAATGCAGCGCGGCAAACCTGTCTTCTTCCGGGGCTACCCGCGATTCCTGGGCGGCAACAGGCGGCGCGAAACTGCTAACCGCCAGTGCGAAGGCGATCAGCCACGCTGGGAGGCGCAACGTTTTCAAACCAGGCTGCGAAACCGGCGTGGTGGCGGACCTCGTACAGGTCGCCATCCTCGAGCATCCAGGCGAAATCGTTGTAGCCATGCTCAACCGCTTTCTTCAGGCTTTCCAGAGCCTTTGACGACTTCAACTGAAGGCTCTGGGCGCACGCCAGATTATAGTAGACCGCGCCCAGGTATGACGACAATGAACTGCGGTTTCTGCCCTCCGCCTGGCGCAGCATGATTAATGCGCCATCCGCGGCCGCGGTCCACTCCCGTTCCGCGCTGTCCAGCTCGCCCGCGCGCAACAGCAGGTGCGCGATTTCGTTCTGCGCGATCAGGTCCGGACGCGAATTGACATTCATGTTTACGTTTACCTTAAGCTGTTGCACCCGTTCAATCTGCGTGCGCAGAGACGCAATCCGTCCTGCCAGCAGGGCGTTGTCGCCGAGGCGCGCGAGGGCTACCTCAATCTCAACCCGCGTCGCGTCGAGGTTCAGCAGGTGCGCGACATCCGCCTCCGGCTGTTGGGCGTTCATCAGCTCATACTGGGTCTGAAGCGCAAGCTTGAGCGCGGTGGCATCCGGGCTTCCGCCCAGGGCCCTCACGGCGGCTGCGCGGACGTTGCCGAAGACCTCCAGTGCCGCGAGGTAGCGGCTGCGCGGCGCGCGGTTGATCGCGCTTTGAAGAGCGTCGGTGATCCGCATGTCGGCGATGTAGGTCAGCACTGGCGCGAAGGCGCCCGCGCCTGATCTGAGCCGCCGAAAGCTGTTCTGAAAGGCGCTTTCCGGGCGGGCATTCGACTCAATAGCCGCAATGGAGGCCTGGTTCAGTGCCTCGGCGAATACACTGTCTCCGCGGACAAGGCGCATCAGTTCGGCGTCGATGCGCGCGTTGTCGAAGTTGCGCAGCGCTTCGAACTGCCCGAAGTACTTGCCGGGTTTCAGGTGGGCCTCCAGCAGGACTTTGGACAGGTCGAGACGGATACGGAAGTTCTCGAACTCGATCCAGGCGGCGATCGCTGACTCGTCCAGCTTCGACGTGTCGGGTGTGAGGGCAAAGAGAGGGAGGCTCAGCAGATAGTCGCGAGAGCTGTCTGACAGCCTTTCGTCGGAATCAGACAGCCCCGCGGCAGCTTCCTGTACGAGGGCCGGGTCGGCGCGCACCCCCGCGGCCTCCAGCAGACCCATGCGCTCCTGCAGCCCGGTGATCTTGTATGCCACGCGCAGATCGGCGCCGATGTCGCCTTCAATGGCGGCTATTCGAAGCACGCTCGCGGCGCGTTCCCATGCAGCCGGGGAAGCAAGTTCGGCCAGTTCTTGCTTAATATCCGGGCGCTGCGCGAACAAAGGCGCCGCAGAAAGGATCGATGCTACGGTACCAAGTGTCAGGAAATGGAGGATGCGATATGACATTTTGACTACCTCGATCCAGGCTCAACAATCGGCCCACAATCGCTCTCCAGCCCTATTATCAAGGGTTTCAGGGCGGGAAGTCCAGAGAATTCCTATGTGAAGGGCTTCTGCGGAGGTCGAGTCTTGGATCTACGGTGTCAGGCGGCTTGCAAAGCGGTGGTCGATAAGCTGGTCCGGCGGCGCTATTTCACCCTTTATATAGTTCGGAAACTCGCCTACTTTGGATTCACACAATCCATAATATTCGAGCGGTGCGCTTTGTTAGTTACTTGTGTGCACACCGCACGATTAACGAATCACAGGCCCTGTTCCGTCCAAGAGCCCTGAAAAACAGGCGCCCGGGCATGCTCCGGGCGCCTTCCACATTGCTGGCGATCGCAGTAACGGCTATTGCAGAGCGTCGATGGCGGCCTGTACGAGTTGGTGATCTGCACCCGAGGCCCTTACCAGCAGGCGGTTAGCACCCGCAATCACCGACACATGTACGGACTGGTGCCCACCGGAGGTTACCTGGTAGTTGCCGTCCATCTTGCTGATCGTGGTTCTGGGTGATTCGAAAAGCTCGTTCAGGACCCGCTGCGCGTCGACAGCCTTCACCGTACCCGGCAAATTGTAAGCGCGAACCTGCATGGCGTCCGTGCCCGTGGCTAGCTGCTTCTCAACCAGGCTGTTCACGTTGCGCAACTGCGCGACCCGCCCCGAGGCGGTGAGTCCCTGCCGGTCGTTGTCAATTCGCACCAGCGCGGAGGCGAACATCTGAAGGCGCCCTCGCATGTATTCGGCGTCGCCCATGTCTTCCCAACTCACGATCACCCACTCCGTGTCCGGCAGTGTGGCAAGGGCGCTGGTGTCCACGACGGCGGCGAAACCGTGCGCTCGCTCAAGTTCCACAACACGGGCCTTGGGGCCGCTGTGTCCGACCAGTGTCAGGCCGGCGCCTTCCAGCAGTTCCGAAACGTAGTTGCCCAGGTCGTCGTGTGCTATGAACATGCCATCGTCCGGCCCGACATACTGCACGGAGGATTTCGATCCGCTGGTAGCTGACGCATCGTAGGTAATGCGCTTGCCGGAAATGGTGGTGTAGCCTGCGATCAGTTCCTCGACGCGGACGTTGCCTCGTCCCACAACGCGCCAGACCTTCTTGCCGTCCTGCTCCATGACATCGAATGGAATCTGGGACTTGCTGCCGCCAAAAGGGAATCGCAACGGCTTCTCGCCTGGGTCCTGCGCGGCGACGAAAGCAACAGCGGTCAGCACAACAATCAGTCCGGCAATCCATCGCGACATGGCAGTCTCCTTTGGGTCCCTGATTCAAACGCGCCGGTCACGCGCCCGTTGGGTGAAACAGGACTGCATCACTTCATTGCGGCAAAGGCGGCCGCGACATCTTCATGGAACTTGGGCGTGGCCCGGACAATTACGATGTCTTCGCCAATCGCCTGTGTATACGTAGGCACGTTCATGCCGGGGCGTCGCGGCGCGTCCAGCAGCTCTTTCAGAGCCTTGATTGCGTTCGCAGGCTCGATACCGGCCGGCACTTCGTACTTTCGAATCTCCGCCTTGTTTTCCTCGTCGAGCTTCAATGCAAGCGCATAGAGATCCTTGACCCTGTCTGCGCGATCGCAGACCAGCAGGGCATTTGAGCCTGCGACTGGGTTTACCACGCCGCCCTGGCGGGTGGTGAGATTCTGCAACGCGCCTCGCAGGGCGTTCACTTCCGCGTTCTCGGGCTTCATCACGACTGTGATCCATTGCCAATCTGGCGTGCTTTCCAGGTTGACGATCTCGACTACCGGCGCGTTGGTAACAGCTTCCGCCGCGGGGATGATACGAAACTGCCCTTCGCCGGAACGTGTCAGGCAGAGGCGAAAATCGCCAAGGCTGTTGGCAACGAACATGTCGATTGCATCGCCCGTGAGCTCGGTCGATTCCGGGCCAGTGAAAGAGGTTATGCCGACGATCTTGCGTGGATCGTAGACGACCAGGGACTCGCGGCATGAGGCGTACATCGACAGCAGGTCTGTCACCGGGACTTCACCTTCGGAAGCGAGGGTCCAGACCCACTCACCGGATTCGTTCTGTGTGGCTTCGATGGGAGGTTTGGGTTGCTCGGGTTGAGCACCGACCAGAACTGCGGAGATTGCGACAACAAGAAGGGCGGGAAGAAGGCGGGTCATGGTGGTCTCCAGTAGGGTTGTGCCTTTCAAACGTCTTGTGACATGCCCACGTTGGTGCAAACGAAAAATGGTCCGCAACAAGTGCGGACCATCTGCCTTGAGTTGAGTCGTTTACGCCACCGCTGCCATGGCTTCCTTGATGGCTTTGCCGAGGTCGGCCGGGCTTTCCGCAACCGTGATGCCGGCTGCGCGCAGGGCCTTGATCTTGTCCTCGGCCGTGCCCTTGCCGCCGCTGATGATTGCGCCGGCGTGTCCCATGCGCTTGCCCGGGGGCGCTGTGCGTCCCGCGATAAACGCCGCCACCGGCTTGTGCATGTTCTCGGCGATCCATTGGGCCGCGCGTTCCTCGGCGTTGCCGCCGATTTCGCCGATCATGATGACGGCCTCGGTGTTCGGGTCGTCGTTGAAGGCGCTCAGGCAGTCAATGAAGTTCGTACCGTTGACCGGGTCGCCGCCGATGCCCACGCAGGTGCTCTGACCGAGCCCGGCGTTGGTCACCTGGTGGACGGCCTCGTACGTGAGCGTCCCGCTGCGGCTGACAATGCCGATTTTGCCCGGCTTGTGGATGTGCCCTGGCATGATGCCGATCTTGCACTCGCCCGGCGTGATCACGCCCGGGCAGTTCGGCCCGACGAGGCGCGATTGCGGGTAGCGCTCATCGAGAATCTTCTTCACGCGGACCATGTCCATCACCGGGATGCCCTCGGTGATGCAGCAGATCAGCTTCACGCCCGCGTCGGCGGCTTCGAGAATCGCGTCGGCGGCCAGAGGCGGCGGCACGAAGATCATGCTTGCATCAGCGCCGACTTCAGCGGCGGCGTCCGCCACGCTGTTGAAGATCGGCAGCTTGGCCTCGGTGCCGTCCGGGCGCTTGATGGCGTTGCCGCTCGGGTCCTTGTCGAAGATCTGGCCGCCCTTGCCGGGAGTAACCCCGCCGACAAAGTTGGTGCCATACTCAACGCACCGGGCCGTATGAAACGCGCCATGAGTGCCCGTAATACCCTGGCAGATCACGCGCGTAGCTTTATTTACGAAGATAGACATGGCGAGCCTCTCAAGTGCTTTACGCGCCGGTTTCTAGCGCATCGTTTCGGTGGCGGCAAGTTAGGCCTTGGCTTTGACTGCTTTCTTTCGGGACTTGTCGGCTACTTTGCTGATCTTGGGCCAGTTGTTCTCGGCGTGGATGACCGCGTAGTAGGCGAACTCGTCGCGTTCCTTTTCCGGGGCGATCTGGCGCAGGCGTTGCAGGGCCTCGGTGCCTTCGTACTCGGGCTCGAGAAGCCCTTCGGCGATGCAGACGCGCCACAGTGTGCTGAAGGGGCCGCGCTCGGCGTCGTCCCATACCACGCTCGCCACGCCCGTCGAATTCTTCTCCGTGATCAGCTTCGGGTCCAGCGGCACCACCTGATCAATGATCTTCCGCATGTCCACGTAGCCCGGCACGGTCGGGTGGTCCGGCAGGCCGGATTCGCGGGTTACGGCGTCGTCGGCGTCGTCGTCATCGTCGTCTGTGGTTTCCGGTTTCTCGCCCGGCAGCAGCTCGGGCACAACTTCCGGCACGTTCATCTTGTCGAAGTACAGGTTGGTCTTGGTGAACTTGCCAAAGACATCGCGCAGGAAGCGGCGCAGGGCGTAGGCCTTCTGTTCGGCGTTCGGGCATTGGACCTCTTCCAGCGCGTCGCGAACCTCGGCGATCGGGCTGACGCGGATTTCGTTCCAGTCCACGAAACGCTCGCGCAGGATGTTGCACGCCTTGGTGGCGTTCGTGATGTTGTTGTTGCGCATCAGGATGGTCAGGCACAAATGACTGACCGGGCTGCTGTTGTCGCTGTCCAGTGCCTTGCTGTAGTCCTTCTTCCACTTTGCAAGGGCTTTGCGGGCTTTTGTCTGAAGTTCGCGTACGGTGGCCATCTGGTTTCCTATTCGTCTTTGCCTGTCTTGGTGTCCGCGACACGCGCGTTCCAGCGCTGCCACTCTGCCAGTACGTCAAGCTGGTCCGACGACGCAAGCCACGGGTTATAGCTTTCCGGGCGCTCATTTGGTGTCAGCTTGGCATGAAGGCGCAACAACAGCGCCACGACATCGGCGCGGATTTCACTGCTGTAAGGGCTGGTCCATTCATCTTCACTGATTTCGTCGTCACCGCCCGCCAGACGCTCGAAGCGCTCGGCTGTGTCCTTGAATTCGCGGCGGCTAAGGACGTTGTTGCCGTCCGTATCCGCCGTTTCAAAGTCCTCGCGGGTGCCGGCGCTCAGGTAGTCCAGCAGAATCTCGCGCTGCTCTTTGTCCAGCTCGTTCGGGTGGTCATTGAACCGCCGCACAACTGCCCAGCGCACGCGGCGCTCCGTGTCGCCGATTGCCGTAAGGAACAGTGTCCGTTGGGCGCCGGGGCCGTGTACCTGCATAGCGCGGGCAGCCTCTATGCGCACACGCGAATCCTTGTGTACGAGTGCAACGGCGAGCTGGTCGCGTGTGTGGGCGACCTGCGAGGGCTCGAACTCGGACAGATCCGCCGACGCAAGCAAGCGCAGAGCTTCCACCAGTTGCTCGGGCGTTGCGTCCTCATCGTCCAGAAAGTCGGCGGCCGCGAGCAATCCCTCCAGACCCGCCTGCTTGATGCGGTTATTGGCTTGCACGCGCTGTAGCGGGATGTCTGAGGCGAGTTGCAGCACATCGTCCTTGAGCACGGGGTCAGCCGGGTCGTCTTCAGTACTTCGCTGGGCATCAACCGGACCGCGTACATCTGGCTTCAGCAACTCGGCGCTCTGTTGCTTCTCCTCGTCCAGGGCTTTCGGACGAGGGGCTGGGCCGATACAGCCCGCCGTCAGAAACGAGAGTATTATCGCGAGCACCCCGCAAGCGAAACGGGAATCGGGAATCGGGTCAACTAGGCCGACGCGGCGGACAGCTTCTGGCGAAGCGTCCTGGCCGTGGCCTTGTTGATGCCCTGCTTGCGCAGCAGGTTCCAGACCGTATCGCTGGGCTGCGCGCCTTTGCCGAGCCAGTGCTCGATGCGATCCTTGTGGATCACCAGGTGACCCTCTTCGGTGTTCTTGAGATTCGGGTTGTAGTGCCCCAGATTCTCGATGAATCGACCATCGCGGGGGCTCGTGGTGTCGGCCGCTACGATACGGAAGGTGTGGTAATGCTTGCGTCCCGTCCGAGTGAGACGAATCTTGACCATGTGTCTGTTCTCCAGCGCCTTGCGTGCTCATGCCTTGCCCCGCCGGGCGTATCAAATAAGTCATCAACCCGTGAATCGGGCGCGAAAGGGTAACGAGAGGGGGGCTGGGTTGCAATAGGCGGGCCGATTCCGGTGGCGGGCAAATTTCGGGGTGTGGTTGTCGGCGATTCGCGCTCTTCGCGGCGTCAAAATCTGCTGTCAGGGCTTCCAGTCTTTCGGCAGGCGG
This sequence comes from Planctomycetota bacterium, assembly GCA_019912315.1. Taxonomy (GTDB): domain Bacteria; phylum Planctomycetota; class UBA8742; order UBA2392; family UBA2392; genus JACKID01. The sequence goes on along the minus strand of JAIOJA010000042.1, from coordinate 238,883 downwards.
TTCTTTGGCGCGCCCGGGGCCTCGAGGTCAAACAGCGCCTCGAACTCATCGTTTCGCGCGGCGATGGCATCCAGGTTGGGCTCGGTCTTCGGGACCTGAATGGCGCCGTCGAGAATGCCGCGCAGGAACCCGGCTGGCTGTCCATCTTCATTGAATTCCAGCCCGGTCAAGCCGGGCAGGTTGCTGAACAGAAGTTTTACGTCGATTACGCCGCTTTGCTGACCCTTGAGCCCGGCAAGAATCTCGCGGGCGCGGCTGAAGGCCTCGCACAGGGTGTCCACTTCTTCAAAGTCGCAGCCGCTCTGGAAGGCGACTTCCTGGCGGCGCAACCCGGGCATTTGTTCGGGGTGTTTGCGCTCTTCCTCGTTGAGTACGCCGGCAATGCGTTCCAGGCGTTCGATGTGTTCCTCAATGTCGGTTTCAAGCTCATGAATGATGTTGTCGAGAGTGGCGGCATCGAGCTGCAACTTGGCACTGGCCAGGGCGCTGCGGACCTGGTCATTGAGCTGCATCTGGCGCAGCTCCTTCATGGAGTTGATGAGCATATCCAGATTGAAGTCGTTCGGATTCACAGATTCCTCCACCTCGAACAGTATAGCGAGGCCCGGCGTGGTTGCATCCACTCAACACAAAACGAATGGGGGATGCGCATGTTGTTGCGCAAGGGGCGCTTGAAATTGCCTGTAAAAAAACAGGCGACGGGAAGGAACTCCCGTCGCCTGGCCCGTTTCTCCGATGGCTATTTGTCTTCGACTCGCTGGTGGCGATAGAACGTTTCCAGTGTCAGGCAGTTGATGGCGGTCGCGTACACTCGTCCGCCCGCGCTGCCCCAGGCCCCTACCGGGTCCCAGCTTCCGTGTTCGTCCAGCGCTTCGGGCGTGATCAGGTTGGCCTCGCGGTCCTTGGCATGGCTGCCGCGCTGGTGGTCCAGCAGGGTCTTGACCATGGCGTTTGACCACTGGTCCCAGGCGCTGCCGCCAACCTGGTAAAGCGCGAGGCTGGCGTAGTACCAGTAGTAGAAGTCGATCTTGTTGTGCTCCCACTTTGGCAGATACTCCTTTTCGACACAGACGCGCGTCAGGCTGCGGATGTCCTGGTCTTTCAAGTCACGTTTGCCCATGAACAGCATGCTCATCACATAGATTGCGTCCATGGACGGGTTGGCGTCATAAGTGTCGCTCATGGACCGCAGCCGGGCGTTGTCGCTGCCAGGGCTGTCGTACCCGGTTTTCAGGTAGCCGTCTTTGCTTACCGTAACTTCTTCGAACCACACGGTCGCGTCGTTGTAGCACTTGTGCTTGTCGAAATGCACGCCGGCCATTTCCGCGGTGTGCAGGGTCAGCACCATCCAGCCTGTCACGGAGGTGTCGTTTCTGTCGGGGCGCACGCCGTAGCGCCAGCCCATGCCCGGGTTCTGCGCCTTCAGGATGAAATCGACGGCTCGGTCCACGATCGGCTTCAGCACCAGGTCCCCGGACAGCCCCAGCAACTCCGCCATGGCCATGGTGCAGATGGCGTGGTTGTACATGAAGTGGTCGTCGTCTTTGGCGCCGAAACATCCGTCGTTGTCCTGGATCTTGCGCAGGTACAATGCGCCCTGTCGAAGAGGGCGGGCAAATGGCGCAGTCTTGTGGTCGTAGCCCTTGCCGGTGTAGGCGAGCATTGCCAGCCCGGTAAGCCCCGCGTCGCAGGTGGCTTCCCAGCCTGTGTCGCCGTCTGCCTTGCCGACGTTGACGAAGTCTACGTTGTAGGTGTGCCGTGCAGTGGTGCGCGTCGAGTCCTGGCCGAACTGGGTGGAGCTCCAGTACCCCTCGCGGTTCTGGTGGTCCGTCAGCCAGCGCAGCGCGTCGTCGGTTTTGGTTTTGTGCGGGTCGCCGGTGCCGGTTGGTCCGGGGCGCTTGTCAAAGTACCCGCCTTTGCCGCCCGGGCCACCGCCGCCGCCGGCGCCGCCGGCCAAACCAACCGCAGAGGTGCTGGACTTCTTGTTCGGATGTGGCGACTCGTTGTCGGAGGGGTTTTCGTTGGGGTTTTTGGCGAGGTCCTTGAACGGGTCGTTGGTGTTGTCCTCAGCGTGTGTGTCGTCGTCGGTCTGCACGCGCTTGTCTTCGGTGGGCTCGTTCTGGACCGGGTGATCGTCGGGGAACTCGATTTGGCGTTCCGGTTGCTGGATCGGCGGCGGCGGATCAGGCAGAACGTCATTCGATACGGTGGTGATCATCATGGGCAGGCGCTCCGCGGACGGCGGCATGATGAACCATGCGACCATCAACAGCACGGCATGTACCGCCAGTGCGACAGCAACCCACGGAACGCTTGCTACAGCGCCCAGATTTTCTTCTGAAGGTGCCTCTGCATCGAGATAACTTGCGTCGGGCTGGACTAGCAGCCCATGTTGCTCCTGCATTGCCATGGCAGTTCCTTTGATCCTCGGAACTGACCCCGGGAAGGGTAGGCTTCTGATGCAAACGCTATTGCGGCGGAAAGGTTCAGCGGTTTTGCAGTCGCAGCCCGCGTGGAATCACGGCCCGCTCCCCCAGTTCGAACAGACCTTGCAGGATCAGCGCCAGAACGGCGGCCGGTATGGCGCCGCTGAGAATCTGCACGTTGTCCTGACGTGAGATGCCGGCCAGGATAGATCGCCCGGCGAGCGGCAATTCCACAAGACGCAGGCGCGCGCCGGGCGGCAAGCCAAGAGCCTGTGCCGATTCCAGCAGGGCCGGGTTAATCCCTTTCAAGCCCGCGTGCGTGTTGCGGATGTTCTCGCCTGTCGGCGTTTCGCCGCCCCTGGCGAAGTCGCGCAGCGCCGAAAGAAAACTGCGCGCGACGACCGCCTCGGGGTTCTTGTCCACGACAACCGAGGCGTTCATGGCGATCATCTGCTCTTCGTTGATCGCGCCCTCGAGTCGCTGGAGCGCCGCCAGCAGACCAGGGTGTCGCGCGGGCGTCGAGAGTGCAAGTTTTGGCTGGTAGCCTGAGTCAACTTGCCCAGAGTTGCTGAAACTCCGACAAGTCCGGTTCGGCTTGCGCGACCCCATTCAACTCATGCCGTCTGCGCGAGAGCGCGTCGTAGATCGCCTTGCGCGCGCGATTGACCCCGCCCAATGGCCGATGTTCCGGCAGGCAGCGCCATGGGTTGAATGCAAGGTGTTCGCAGAATGTCATCAGCTCGGGTGTGTCCGGCTTCTGTACAGGCAGCTTCAGAGTGGCCACCTTCCGCCACGGCGAACGCTGGGCGTCCCACTCTCGCCGGGGATCTTCAATCGGCATGGACTCCGGTTCGGTCTGCAACTGCACCATGAAGTCGAACGATGCTTCACTTGTGGCGAGATGATTTGCCAGCGCGATACGCAGCTTGTCAGCTGAATCCGAGGGTGACGGCGCAGGCGCCGCGTGAGGCTGCGCGCACCATTTCACCGCATGGGGGCCCAGCCGATAGGGCGTCGTGCTCCAGTATCTCGACGCCAGCGGCGAATCCGGGTGCTTTGAGATCATGGCGCGCATGATCGCCAGTTCGTCCGGATGGTTGTGCAGGTGGGTCAGGTAGACGTGCCCCATTTCCGCTATGAAACGCGGAAGGAAAAACGCCAGCTTCGGAAGCACGGACTGCTTGGCCTTGAGCAGTGCGTCAAACAGCTCAACGTAGCCGGCCGCGTCGCGGGCGAAAAACACAGGGTGGTCAATCAGCACGAAGTCGTGTGTGTTGCCCTGCGCAAGCAACTTGTCACCCGGCACGTCAAACAGCTTGATCGCCATGCCGTGCGCGTCGCCCTTGCGGTCATCCATGGACGCGCCGTTGCTGAAACGGATCAACGCGGGGAACGTCGCGGGCTCGGCAAACAGTCCGTGTCGAAGCTGCCCATCAAGTCCGTCTTCAACAACGAACTCGGCACGAACGCAGCCGTGATGTTTGGGGTGTTGCCCGCGCATTATCGGGCGTGTGCTTTCGTCCAGAAGTTTCAGATTCTGCGTTACAAGGCGCTCAATGAGCGCCTCTTCGTCGGACGGAACGGATTCCATGCCGGGCTGGATCATGCAGCCAGATTACCAGAACACCCGGCCGTCGAGTGGACCTATTTCCCGCGGCGGCGCCTGCCACCGGGCTTCCGCCCCCGGTAGGGGTTGTTGCGTTTCTTTAGCGTGGACGGGCCGCTGCCTATGCCGGCCGGACGGGCCGGGTTGTCGTCTTCCCAGTCCTGCTCGATGCCGGGTGTGACAAGCGCGTCCTTGTGGCTGCCGATCAGATCTGTGCGTCCGGCTTCACGCAGGGCTTTGCGTACGCGTCCGTGGAACTCGGGGCGCTTGAATTGCATCAGCGCACGCTGTCGGCGCTTTTCGCGCATGGTGGTGGGGGTGTAGACGAAGTCGCCGGTCTCCGGATCGTGCCCTGAATAGAACATCGCTGTCGCGGGCGTCATGGGTGTCGGGATGAAATCCTGCACCTGCTCGGGCGACCAGTTGTTTTTCTTGAAGTACTCGGCCAGGCGGATCTGCTCGTCCATGGTGCAGCCCGGGTGACTGCTGACGAAGTAGGCGACCAGATATTGCTCTTTGCCGACGCGCTTACTGGCTTCAATGAAGCGCGTCTTGAACTCCTCGTACTTGTGTAATCCCGGCTTGCGCATGCGCATCAGTACATCGTCGGACAAATGCTCTGGCGCGACTTTCAAATGCCCGCTGGTGTGATGCGCGGCCAGGTTCTCGATGTAGCTGTCACCGAGCCCTTTGGTGTTATTGTCGTCGATCAGCATGTCGTGGCGGATACCGCTGGCGATGAACGCCTTCTTTACACCCGGCACAGCGCGTACCCGTTTCAGCATGTCTAGCTGCGTGTCGATGTGCTGGCGCAGCGCTGGGCAGGGGTCGGGCAGCAGGCAGTCGCGATCTTTGCACGCACCGAGGGTCTGCTGGACGGAACAGTAGTTCCCGTACATGTTCGCGGTCGGGCCGCCAACGTCGCTGATGTAGCCTTTGAAACTGGGCATGCCGGTGATGCTCTCGGCCTCTTTCACGATGCTGTCGGCGCTGCGTGACTGGATCGTGCGCCCCTGGTGCATCCAGATTGCGCAAAAGGTGCAGCTTCCCATGCAGCCTCGGTGAGTGATGATCGAATGCTGCGTCGTCAGCCAGGCCGGCACGCCTCCTTGTGCTTTGTAGTCCGGGTGGGGCAGGCGCGTGTAGGGCAGGTCGTACCAGCGGTCGAGTTCTTCTTCACTTTGCAGGCGCGCAGGCGGCAGCTGTACTACATGCAGCTTGCCGGTGCGCTGTACCAGCGGGCGCCCGCGCACAGGGTCCTGCTGGTCAAAGATCGTCTTGAAAGCGACGGCGTAGTTTTTGCGATGTTGCGGGACGGTGCCCGGGCTGACGACCTGGTGTTCCTGCACTCTGTCGAGGTTCCCGCCTTCGGCGGGTCCCCGGCCTTTCGGCCGGGGCTCTTTGGGGGCTAGCAGATTTTCGTGATCTAGAGTGAACTTAGGTTTGCCGAAACGTTCTGCAAACTCGGGCGTGTCGAGGAACGCGGCATCTTTCTTGACGTAGGCCGTGCCGCGCACGTCGGTGATTTCGCGAATTGGCTCGCCACGATTTAGGCGGTGAGCAAGCTCGACGATCTGTGTCTCGCCCATCCCGAACACCAACATGTCCGCGTTGCTGTCAAGCAGAACGCTGCGGCGGACTTTGTCGTCCCAGTAGTCGTAATGGCTGAAGCGGCGCTGGCTGGCTTCGATGCCGCCGACAATGATGGGCACTTTGCCGAATGCTCTGCGAAGCATGTTGCAGTAGACGATGGTAGCGCGCACGGGGCGCTTGCCCGGCTTGCCGCCCGGCGAGTACGGGTCGTCGCTGCGCGGCAGTTTGTGCGCGGTGTAGGCGTTCAGGTTGCTGTCCAGGTTTCCGGCGCTGACCAGGAAGCCCAGACGAGGAGTGCCGAGAGCCTTAAATGCTTGCGGGTCCGTGTAGTCGGGCTGCGCAAGAATACCAACCTTGAATCCAGCCCACTCAAGCACGCGAGATATCACGGCGTTGGCGAAGCTCGGGTGATCAACGTAGGCGTCGCCGGACACGAGCACGAAGTCGCACTGCGCCCAACCCCGGGCTTCCATATCGGCCTGTGATGTAGGAAGGAAGTCGGAACGGGTGAAGGAGTCGGGAGTCGGGAGTCGGGAGTCGGAGGTTTCGGCAGTTGCTCCGGCGACCAAACTCCCGCCTTCCGCCTGGTAGTATTCGCTCGCCAGCTTTGCCGCGTACTCCTGGGCCGCTGCGGCCTTGGCCTTGAGGTCGTTTTCATTTGCGCTGCCGAACTTGCCCTGGGTTTTGAGGTAGCGATCCAGTGCATCCGGGGCGTGTGCTTCGCCCATTGCATTTTGCGCGTAGGCAACCGGCTCGCCCTTGCTGGCCTGCAGGCGCCGGCGCTCTTCGTTCAGCCATTCACGATTCAGCTCGGCCTGCTTGACGCGTTCAGCCTGCGGTACGGCGTGGCCGTCCGGCGTAATCTTGCCGGTAAGCAGATCGACCTTGTCGGCGTGTCCGCCACGCTCGAACCGGTCCAGGATTTCACCGGGGCGCTTGCGGTAGGAGTCTTCGGAATGGTCGCCGGCCGCCGGTTGCAGCTTCTCATGCAGGCGATGCCCGCCTTCAGGCTTGCTCATCTCAGTCCTTTCCGGACGTCTTTAGCGCAGCAGCCGGCGTACCGACCCGCACTGGATTGACAGGCTTTCGCGTGCCTACTTGGGTGTCTAGAGTAATGAGGAATGAACACTCCACAAGGTAACAGCGACTTTCCTGCAGCAGAGTTGGAGCAGTTCTTCGCGATGTTTCTGGATGGACTATTGAGTGAAGGATTGACCCAGCCTCTTGAGCGCTGGTTCAGCACCCACGGCGGACCCCTTGCGGACGCCGCTCGCGCCTGGCATGCGGCAATGACAAGGGGGGAGTCACCCGAGTCTTCGATCACCTCCATCGAGCCAAACTTTCCTGAACCGGTAGGGGAGCTTTTCCGCCAAGGGCTGTCCAGTGGTGCCCTTGACTACGTGGTCGAAGACATGATGAGCGCAGTGGGGGACCCGAACCCGCGCCACGCACTCGGCAGGCTGCTGGACCAGTACCGACGCAAGGCGCCCGCCACTGTTGTCTGCGAAGGTTGCGTCGCCCGCGAGATCGTGCGCATGCTGGACCGCGCGAAGCTCGAGCAAGCCGTCGAGGTCCGCATTCGCTGGGATCAATCCGGTTTCATCGAGCAGCGCTATTTTGGCGTCTATGTCATCACGGTGCGCCAGCCGGGCAGGGAGTCCATCCTGTCCGCCATGCTGAGCCGGATGACCCGCAGCGACGACGTCGCCCCGGGTGTTCGCTGCACGGCGTTCGCTGGTGCATTCGATCTGGATCGCCCGGGGCAGACCCTGAAAGTTGTGCCTGAGGCATAGGTTTTGCCGCCGCTTTGCTGCACCCACGCAGTTGCTACACTGCGCCGTCTGACGTGGATGCAAGGAACGCATGTTCGACAATATCTCCAGCCGTTTCTCGGACCTTTGGCGCAAGCTTGGTGGGTCCGACAAGATTACCGAAGAGAACGTCGTTGAGGCCTCACGCGCGATTCGTACCGCGCTGCTTGAGGCTGACGTCAGTCTGAAAGTCGCCAAGGGCTTCACGGAGCGCGTGCGTGAAAAGGCCCTCGGTGAAGAAGTTTTGCAGGGGGTCCGCCCAGGTGAGCAGTTCGTCAAGATCGTTCACGACGAGCTGATCCGCATGATGAACGAGGAAGGCACGGTCGACGAGCAAGGCCGCGCCAAGATGAAGTTCCGCAGCGACCGCCCGACCGTCATCCTGATGGCCGGCCTGCAGGGCGCGGGCAAAACCACTACCTGCGGCAAACTAGCGCTCTATCTGAAGCAGAAGTTCAAAAAGAACCCGATGCTCGTGGCGGCTGACTTGCAGCGCCCGGCCGCCGTCGATCAGCTTGAAGTTGTCGGCAAGGGCATCGGCGTACCGGTGTTCGCGGACCGCAAATCCACTCCGCCCAAAGTGTGCGCCGACGCCGTGGCACACGCAAAAAAGAACGGGCATGACGTTGTCATTCTCGACACGGCCGGCCGTCTGCACGTTGACGACGACCTGATGAAAGAAGTGCAGCAGATTGCAAAGCTGGCGCAGCCTGACGAAGTGTTTTTCGTATGCGACGGCATGACCGGCCAGGACGCCGTGAAGTCCGCAAAGGCGTTTGATGAACAACTGCCCCTGACCGGCGCCATTCTAACCAAGCTGGATGGTGATTCACGCGGTGGCGCGGTGATGACCGTGCGCGCGGTGACCGGCAAGCCGATTCGTTTCATCGGCATCAGCGAAAAGATGGACGGGCTGGAAGTCTTCCACGCCGACCGCATCGCCGGGCGCATCCTCGGCATGGGCGACGTGGTCAGCCTGGTTGAAAAGGCCCAGAGCGCCATCAACGAAGAGCAGGCCCTTGAGCTTGAGCAGAAGCTGCTTGAGGACGACTTCACGCTGGAAGATTTCCTGCAACAGATCAAGGCTATCCGCAAGATGGGCCCGATGCAGGACCTGCTGAAGATGATCCCCGGCGCGAGCGAGTTGCCGCTTGACCAGGTCAACGAGCGCGGGCTTGACCACGTGGAAGCGATCATTCTGTCCATGACGCCCAAAGAGCGCCGCCTGCCGGAGCAATTGACCATGTCCCGCAAGCGCCGGATCGCCGCCGGCGCCGGGCGTGCGCTGGAAGAGATCAACCGTCTGATCAAGAGTTTCGACCAGATGCGAGAGATGGTGCAGGGGCTCAAGAGCCAGGGCATGATGGGTAGAGCCGCAGCCTGGAAAATCGGTCGCGACAAGAAGAAGGCGGCCAAGCAGCAGATGAAGGCGGTCAAGTCGGGCAAGAAGCGCGCCAAGGCCAACGTGCGGCGCACGGCGCGTGACATGGCTTCGTTCCGCCGCGATTTCAACCTGGACTAGGCGCAAGTGAACCAGGAATCCCGTCGTACAGAGAAGATTTTCCAGGAGGCTTTCGAGAGCCAGGACTTCTTTCTGTTGTTGGAAGCCGACCGCCACATTTCCATGGCGGCCGCGAACCTGCGGGTGCTTAAATACATCAACCCGGTCAACAGCAACGACATTGCCAAGAGCTACATCAATCGCGAAAAGACGCCGAAGCTGAACCCGCGCTACCGGTACCGCGAGCTGCAGTTCGACCCGGAAGCGGTCAAGGTTGAGCTTCTGAACCTGCTGATTGTTGACTCTGAGCTCGGGCGCCTGTTGCGCGCCAAGCGCGACGAGGTGTTTAATTCGATCTGCATGCTGGAGGCGCGCACCACGCCTGAGTTTCTTGACAGGTCAAGACTCCTGTTCGGCACCGCGGATAAGAAAACCCTGCTCAAGGCTGAGGAGTGGCTCAAGCTTGAGCCCGAGCCCGAAGAGCCGGAGCAACTCGACGCTCGTGAAGCGAAACTGAAGCTCGACAGTTTTGTCCGCAAGCAGAAGTTTCTGTGCAACGTTCGCGTGCGCAACTATCTCAGCAGTGACGCCGCAGCCGGTGAGCTTTCGGTCGCGCTGCGCAAGGGCGCGACGTATTCCTGGACCGACGTCGCATCACTGGCTGTTCACGAGATTCAGACCCACGTGTTGCGCACCCGAAACGGCGAGATGCAGCCGCTGCGCTCACTGTTCTTTCACGGGTTCCCGCGCATGGCTCTGCCGGCCTCCGGCTACCTTGCGACGGAGGAAGGTCTGGCGACATTCAACGAAGAGCTTGCAGGCGTGCTGACGAACCGGCGTCGGCGACTTCTGGCCGGGCGCGTGAAGGCCGTGTACTTGATGGATAAAGAAGAGCTTTCGTTCTACGACGTGTTCCACACGCTCGTGGGCCAGCACAAGTTTACGAAGCAGGAAGCCTACACGATCGCCGAGCGCGTATTTCGCGGCGGCGGCTACACCAAGGACCACATCTACTTTTATGGCTATGAGCAGGTGCGCGAACTCTGGGAGACCAGCCCTGAAGGCTTCGAGATTCTGTATCTCGGCAAACTCGGTGTCGCGCACATCCCGATCGTGCAGCGCCTGTTCAAGGGTGGAAGAGGTATCCTGTACCCACCGCGCTACGTGCCGTTGTTCTTCAACGATCTGGCGCCGGAAATCCGCGCCCGCCTGCCGCTGGCCATCAACGACGAAGACCGGAAAGATTAAATCAAACCGGGACGGGCAAACCCGTCCCGGTCCCCACGTGCGCCTGGCTAACCGGCGCTGATGTCGAGCGCAAGCCCGACCTCATCCTTGATCAGGTTGTCTTCCATACCCTTGAAGTGAACGCCCCACTGCTGTCGGTCGATCTTGAACTTCGCCTTGGCTGTGAGCGTGCCGTCCTTCAAGGTGATGTCGGCCGGGAAGCTGATCGACTTGGTCTTCCCGCGCATGGTCAGGTTGCCGGTGATGGTATGTGTGCCGCCCTCGCCGCCCTTCTTGATGCCGGTGGAAATGAACTTTGATTCCGGGTGATTCTTTACGTCGAAGAAGTCGGCGGTCTTGAGGTGGCCGGTGAGTTTCGGCTCGTCTGCTTCGTCGTTGTCCGTCCAGATGGAATCCATGTCGATGGTTACTTCGACCTGCTTCAGGGTGTCGCCGTCGATAACGGCCTTGCCCGCAAACTTGTTGAACCCGCCGTCGTGATGACCGGTGACCTTCTCGCCCAGAAAGTTGATCTTTGAGTTCTCGTTGCTGAACTTCAGCTCTGTGCCGGTTTCCTCGGTGACTTCCTTGGCGCCGGTGGCGTTGGTACCCGCGTAGTTGGCCGTTGCGTCGCTGCAGGCGATCATCAGCAGCGCGAAGGCCCCCAATACGCCAATGGTAAATGCGGTCTTCATGGTTTTGTCCCCTGGTTCAAATGGGGGCGTGCGCGCCCCTTTCGGGGTTCAAAACACTGTTCGGTGTAGAACTATTCCAGGAAAGGCGTACTACATCTCGCCGGCCGCTACCATCAGGGCAATGACGGCGACTGTCAGTACCAGCATGGCGATTCCCACGCCGATTCCGGCCCAGGCCAGCCCACGCCCCTTCTTGTCACCGTTGGGCTCGCACTCCTTCAGGGCGAGGATTCCGCAGATGATGCCGCCGACCGCCAGCAGGGTGCAGACGAGGATCGACACGCATGACAGCACCAGCGAGACGATGGCGAGCGTGCTGGTCTGCCGGGCAACCGGGTACTGATACTGTTGGCCGTAAGGCATGCCGGCGTTGCCGTAGGGCTGCTGATAGCCGTAAGCCTGTTGTTGCGGATACTGCTGCTGCGGAGGGTACTGCTGATACTGCTGCTGCGGATACTGCCCCTGCATTGGTTGCGGTCCGGGCACGGGCTGGCGGTACAGGTTCTGATGCTGACCCTGCGCCCGGTATTCCGCGGGCGGGCTGTACGAGCTCGAATCCTGTGGCCTCGCGGTAAGGTCTACCGCCCGACGGACTTCGTTGGTAGCGGCGTCACGGATGCGGGCCCCGGTCGGAATCTTGCCCGACGTCACGCCGGCAATGATCTGTTCTTCCGAGTAGGGGCCCCGTGGCCCTGCGCCGGTGTCGATGTAATAGTCGGCCATGCAGCCTCCGTCTGAACTATACCCCATGAAACTTTGCGGGCACAATGGACGTTTGCGTGTCGTTCCCGGGGGCCAACGGTTGCGCAAGTGTGCTGCTGCGGCATAAAGGGACAGACACATCAAGGTGAGGACATGCGAATTCTCAGCGGCGTACAGCCTTCGGGCAAACTGCACATCGGGAACTACTTCGGCGCGATCCGCCAGTTCGTGGAGCTGCAACATAAAGGCCACGGGCTGTATTTCATCGCTGATCTGCACGCGCTTACCACCATTCGTGAAGCGGACAAGCTACGCGAGCTCAGCCTCGACGTGGCACTCAACTTCCTGGCACTGGGACTTGACCCGGAGAAGGCGACGCTGTTCCGGCAGAGCGATATCCCCGAGGTCACGGAACTGAGCTGGATTTTGAGCACCGTCACGCCAATGGGGCTGCTTGAGCGCGCCCACAGTTTCAAGGACAAGACCGCGCGTGGCATTAGCGCCGACCACGGGCTGTTTGCCTACCCCGTGTTGATGGCCGCGGACATTCTGGCCTACCACAGTGACGTGGTGCCGGTCGGCAAGGACCAGAAGCAGCACCTGGAAATCACCCGGGATATTGCAGTCAAGTTCAACCAGACCTACTGCAAGGACTTCGACCCGCAGACCGGCGAGGGCGGCGTGCTGAAGCTGCCCGACCCGCACATCCTGGAAGACACGGCCGTCGTGCCGGGCGTGGACGGACAGAAGATGTCCAAGAGCTACAACAACACCATTGAGCTGTTCGCGCCCGAAAAGGCGGTCAAGAAGGGCATCATGGGCATCAAGACCGACAGCACACCGCTCGAGGAGCCCAAAAACCCCGACACTTGCACGGTCTTCGCCCTGCTGAAGCTGTTTGCCAAGGCGGATCAGCTGGATGAAATCCGCGCCCTGTACGTTAAAGGAGGGGTTGGATACGGCGACTTCAAGAAGCGCCTGTTTGATCACTTCATGGACACCTTTGGCGAAGCCCGAAGACGCTACGACGAGCTCTCATCGAACGAGGATTATGTTCAGGAAGTACTGAAGAAGGGTGCAAGCAAGGCACGCGAAATTGCGAATGATGTAATGGATCAGGTTCGACGCGCCACGGGGTTGAAGTAGAATGGCGGCGCAGCACGGCGAAAGGACATGTCGATGAACCACAACCAGGGCCCGTACAATAACCAGGGCTATCAGAACTATCCGCCCGCACAGGGCTATGCGCAGCCATACGGCCAGCCGCAGGGCTACGGGGCGGATGTTCACGGCAACTATGACGCGGACACCGGCTACTACGAGGGAGACATTTCCCAGCCTGCCGTCGCGGCGTTTGCCAAGCGCGTCTACACGTACTTTGCCAGCGCGCTACTTGCGGCCACCGGAGCCAGTGTCGGCGGCATTTTCCTGACCGAGCACTTCCTGGCCACAGGCAACGTGTCCGCCTTCAGCGGCATGCGGATCGGCTCACTGGTTGCATTTTTTGGATCGTTCCTTGCCGTCATATTCATGCGCAAGGCCCACACGCCGCTCAAGACCGGGCTGCTGTATGTGTTCGCCACGGCCTGCGGGTTCATGATCGCACCGATGCTGACCTTCTTCATGCAGGCCGGCATGGGCATGAGCATCGCCTTTGCGTTCGGCATCGCGACCGTGGTCTGGGGTGGCATCACGGTGTATGTGCATACGACGGGCAAGGATTTCCGCGGGCTTGGCGGCTACCTGTTTGCCGGGCTGATACTGGTACTCGGCTTGGTGCTGATGAACATATTCATCCCGTTCCCGGACACGGTTTCGCGCCTGATCATGGCGGCCGTGCTGGTAATTTTCGTCGGCTACACTCTGTATGACACGTCGCAGGTGACCCGCGACTACTACCACCGCAACGACGCCGTCGGCGCGGCCATGATGCTGTTCTACGACTTCTTCATCCTGTTCAAGTACATCCTGTACTTCCTGGGCGGCAGCCGGGACTAGCGGGCTGCAAGCAACCGGATACACTTCGCGCGGCAGGCCTGTACGGGCCTGCCGCTTTCCATGGAGCGGCATTGCCCAAGAAGTTCAAAAAAGGTGCGGCCAAGCGTAAACAGCGCGCGACCAGCAAGAAGTCCAAGGCCCGTGACGCCGGCAAGGCGGCACGCAAGGCCAAGCGCCCCAATGCCAAAGTTGTCGGACGACGCCCCAAGCGCAAACGCAAGCCCGCGCCCGCGGCGCAGGAAGCCCCAACCTCGCCACGGGAAACCGCGCAGGGCAAGCCGTACACGAGGCGTCAGAAGTCAGCCGCCGAGCTCGGGGTCGAGTCGCGCAGCCAGCCGGACGGGTTGCGTCTGCCCATTGTCGCCATTGTCGGGCGCCCGAATGTCGGCAAGAGCAGCCTGTTCAACAAACTGGCGGGCAGCCGCATCTCCATTGAAGACCCGCGCCCCGGCACCACGCGCGACCGGGTCAGCGCGCCGGTGCGCATGCGCGATGAAGACGGGCGTCTGCGGGTCGTCGAGCTGTTTGACACGGCTGGCATCGGTGTTGTCGACGAGCAGCGCGTCAACGAGCACGTGCATGAGCAGATTGCCAATGCCGTCGCCGCCGCGGACGTGGTGCTGCTGGTGGTGGACGTCAAGGAAGGACTGACGGTTCTCGACGAAGAGGCCGCCCGGATGCTCCGTCGCACAGGACGCAAAGTCGTGATCGCGGCCAACAAGGCCGACGACGCGGCGCACGACAAGCTGGCGGATGACTTTTTTGAACTTGGTCTTGGCGAGCCTGTAACCACGTCCGCGAAAGCGATGCGCAAGATCAAGCAGATCGCCGCGGCGATCTGTGAGCACCTGCCCCGCAAGACGGCCGCCGAAAGTCTGGACCCGCCCGAGCTTCTGCTCGCGATCGTGGGGCGGCGCAATGTTGGCAAGTCTACGCTCGTGAACGCACTGGCGGCTGATGAGCGCGTTATCGCCAGCGAGCTTGAGGGCACGACGCGTGACTCCGTGGACGTGCGCTTCACGTATGACGACAAGACGTTCATCGCGATTGACACGGCCGGCGTGCGCAAGCGCAGTACGCTTCAGCACAGCGTCGAGTTCTTCAGCCAGTCGCGCAGCTTCCGTGCGGTAAGGCGGTCCAGCGTAGTCGTGCTGATGCTCGACGCCCGCGAGCCGATCAGCAAGATTGACACGCAGCTTGTGGACCTTGCGGTTAAGGAATGCAAGCCGGTGATTATCGCGGTGAACAAGTGGGACCTCGCGACGGGGCAGACGACCGGCGACTACAGCCGCTACCTGCGCCGCAAACTGCACGCGATCGACTACGCGCCGATTGTGTTCATGTCTGCTGTCAGCAGCGACAACGTGTTTGAGATGCTCGATATCGCCCGTGAGCTTCACCAACAGGCGGGCTTTCGCATGGGCACCGGCGAGCTGAACCGGCTTGTGAGCGGCGCGTTCGAGCGACACCACCCGCAGCCGCGCAAGAACAAGATTGGTCGGATTTTCTACGCGACCCAGGTGGAAACCTACCCGCCGAAGATTGTCGTGTTCGTAAACGACCCGGACCTGTTCCCTGAAAACTGGCGCAAGTATCTGCTGCACCAATTGCAGGAGAACGCTGATTTCGGCGAAGTGCCGATCCGTCTGAAGTTCCGGGCCCGCGCCAAAGTGGAACTGTAGATGCCCTCCGTGGGTTATTGCCCGCGCTTCGCGTGCAGGCGGCGAGTTTGCTTGATCATGCCTGCGTGCCACGAGATGTGCCTTGCGATCATTGCGATGAAGCCAGCGGCGGTTCGTTTGGGCCTTACTTGACGGGTCAAGTCTTCGGGCTTCAGCTCGGCGATCATGTTGCGCAGATCCTGCGTCGTTTCGCCGAGGGCCGCCAGTGCCTGCCTCAGTGGCAGCTCGCCGGGTGCTTCGGTGTCGGGCGAAACCTCCGGTTTCATGTTCTTGAGCGTCGCGATGTAGTGTCGGTGGCACATTTCCAGGTGATTGAGATGCCACAGGATCGTCCCCGGCCTGCCGACACCTTTGTCGTGTGGCTCGCGCTGGTAGGCGGCCGGCTGCCAGACGGACTCTTCCTCCGTGAGGTCCGCACATGCGTCGCTCAGACTTTCGAAGTCATCTTTCCAGGCTCCGTCGAACACGACAAGCAATGCTTCCACAGCGTTCATGGTTCCCCCTACTGGTTGTGCACTTTCGATGATCTATCCTGCCGTGAACTATCTGACAAAGCGAGCGTCCCATGCCCACCCAGCTACAATCCGCGCGCGACGGCAAAGTCACCGACGAGATGGCCTACGTGGCCGAGCAGGAGGAGCTCACGCCGGAAGAAGTGCGCGAGCTGCTGGCGATGGGTCACCTGGTCATTCCAAAGAACATCAACCACGACTTCGCACCGCGCGCCATCGGGCGCAAGACCAAGACCAAGGTCAACGCTAACATCGGTATCAGCAGCGACCACGGCAGCCTTGATGAAGAACTCGAGAAGCTGAAGGTCAGCATCGAGTTTGGCAGCGACAGCGTCATGGACCTGAGCTCCGGCTACCAGGACCTCGACCACATCCGCGAAAGCATCATCGGCAACAGCAGCATCATGGTGGGGACCGTGCCGATCTACGGCGCCATGTCCGACAACATCATGAAGGGTCAGGGGTTCAAGGACTTCACCGCACGGCGCCTGCTTGATGAAATCGAAAAACAGGGACAGCAGGGCGTTGACTACATCACCGTTCACTGCGGTATTACGCGCCAGACCTTGAAGTATGTCGATGGGCGCCAGCGCATCGTCGGCATCGTCAGCAAGGGCGGCAGCGTCCACGCCGCCTGGATGCGCGCGACGGGCAACGAGAACCCGCTCTACGAGTACTTTGACGAGCTGTGCGAGATCGCCGCCAAGTACGACATGACCTTCAGCCTCGGCGATAGTCTGCGTCCGGGCGGCACGGGCGACGCAACGGATGCCGCACAGATTCAGGAGTTGCTGATCCTCGGCGAGCTCACCAAGCGCGCCTGGGCCAAGGGTGTGCAGGTAATGATCGAAGGCCCGGGTCACGTGCCGCTTGATCAGATCGCCGCGAACGTAAAGCTGCAGAAACAGATCTGCCACGGCGCGCCGTTCTACGTGCTTGGCCCGCTGACGATTGACACCGGCGCAGGCTACGACCACATCACCGGCGCAATCGGCGGCGCGGTCTGCAGCGCGGCCGGCGCCGACATGCTCTGCTATGTGACACCGGCGGAACACTTGCGTCTGCCCAACGCCGACGACGTGCGCCAGGGCGTGATCGCGACCCGCATTGCTGCCCAGTCGGGTGACCTCGCCAAGGGTGTGCCTTACGCGAAGAGAATCAACGACCGCATGAGTGAGGCCCGCAAGAAGCTGGACTGGGAAACCATGTTCGCCTGCGCTATCGACCCGGTTGAAGCGCGTAAGTTCCGAGCATCCAGCGAAGACTACGACAGCGACGTCTGCACCATGTGCGGCGACCTGTGCGCGGTCCGCATGGACAATTTCACTGACCTCGGTGAACGCGCGCCCGCGGACCTGAAAGAGATGCCCATGGCCGACGACCGCCGCAAACGCAAGGTCACCATGGCAGAGAAGCAGGCCGCCGAAGGCAGCTTCGACGAAATGGGCAACTGGCTGCCGCCGCAGCATGTGCAGGACAAAATGAAGGCGCGCGGTCAGAAGGCCAAGTTCGAGGCCCGCGTTCCCTACGAGCGCGAAGACAGCGGCAAGTACAAACGCGGCGCCGCACCGGAGCCAGAGAAAGTCCTCCGCGACAAAGAGTAGCTGATACCTCGTACCCACTGATCCGCCTCTGCTTCTGCGAGGCGGATCTATGTTTTTGGCTGCCCTGTTGAAGCGCGCAGAATTCGCTAGAACTTTGACCATGCACGACATCTTTGATTCGCCCGCGCTGACCCTGTCGTTCGCACTCGCTGCTGGAATGGCGGCGTTGTCGCTCGGAACTGTGCTTCGCGTACCGGGCATACTGCTGGCGCTGGGTGCAGGCGTGTTGCTGGGCCCGGACGTGCTGAATGCCGTGCGCCCGGCGACACTTGGTGAATGGCTCCAGATCGTCGTTGGCTTCTGCGTGTCCGTTATTCTGTTTGAGGGCGCGTTGTCACTGAACCCGAAACGCCTCAAACGGGCGGGCACACCCGTGCGTCGACTGATCAGCATCGGCGCACTGATTGCCGCTGGCGGCGCAGCCTTTGTTGCGTACCACTTCATGGGCTGGCGGATTGAAATCGCGGCGCTATTCGGTGCGCTGCTGATAGTGACCGGCCCGACGGTGATCTCGCCGCTGCTACGCCGAATCAAGGCCGAGAAGACGGTCGCCACGGTGCTGGCCGCTGAGGGTGTGCTGGGGGACGCGGTGGGGGCCATCCTGGCCACGGTCGTGTTTGGTATCGCGCTGCATCCTGTGGCGGAGTCCTTTGGCCATGCGGCGCTGGAGCTCGGCAAGATCGCGCTGGTTGGCGGCATCGTTGGCGGGGTTATCGGGCTGTTGATCGTCGGCGTTGCGCGGTGGAAGGCTCTTGCGCAAAACCACATGAACCGCATTGCCACGCTTGCGCTCGTGCTGCTGGCATTCCAGTTGTCGAACGCCCTGGCGCATGAGTCTGGCGTCCTGGCTGCCGTCGTGGCCGGGCTCGTGGTTGGGTTCCTCGGGGGTGAGACTGAAGACCTGATCGAGTTCAAGGAAGAGCTCAGCATGCTCTTCATCGGGCTGCTGTTCGTGATCCTTGCCGCCAACGTGCGAATCGATGAGCTGACGGGGCTGGCCCTGCCTGCACTCGGTGTGGCCGCCTGCCTGGTGTTCATCGTGCGTCCGGCGGCGGTGATGCTGTCGACCATCGGCTCGGGTCTGAATGTCCGGCAGCGGCTGTTTATCTCATGGATCGGCCCGCGGGGCATTGTCGCTGCCGCAGTCGCTTCTCTGTTTGCGACGCAGTTAGCCGCGACCGGCGCGCGGGAAGGTACGCAGTTTCGCGCCGTCGTGTTCGTCTGCATCGTGACGACCGTGACCCTGTCCGGTTTGACCGGCAAACCGGTTGGCAAGCTTCTGAAAGTGCTGGCCAAGAGCAACCAGGGTTGGCTGATCTTCGGCGCGAATGCAGTTGCGCGGGCGCTAGCGCTGGCGCTGAAGGAAGCCGGTGAAGACGTCCTGTTGATCGACCGCAACCGCGAAGAAGTCGCCAGGGCCGAGGCGGCTGGTCTGCCCGTGATGCAAGCCAACGCGCTTGAAGTAAACACGCTGTTGCGCGGCGGCGTGGAAACCCGCACTGGCGTAATTGCCCTGACGGCCAACGACGAAGTGAACTTGCTGTTCCTGCAAACCGCCAAGCGCCTCGCCCATGGCATCCAGGCCTGGATGGCGCAGGGTGGGGGTAAAGGCGGCGTCACGGATGCAATGCTCGAAGCCGCAGGCGCCCATGCCATCTGCGGGCGCAAGTTCGACGTCGCGCTGCTGGCAGCCATGTTTGAGGAAGACCGCCTTGAAGTCATCACTCGAAAGCGCGAAGAGGCGGAGAACGAAGACGGCAAGACAGTCATCCGCCGCGCGGGCGAGATGCCGCTGCTGGTGCGAAAGGGAAAGTCCATACTCCCAGCCAGTGGTGACTGGAAGGGTGTCACGGAAGTCGTGCTGCTATCGCCACGCCCAAAAAGTAAGTCCGACGAAGATGGTGACGAAGAGTAGGTCCAACCTTGGCCAATGGGATTGCTTCCAGCGCAGTTCGCTAGGACAATTTCGCGGACTACGGCACGCGCGAAGTCAGCGGCAAGTACAAACGCGATGCCGCCACTGAGTCGGAGGGAGTCCTCCGGGACAAGGAGCAACGGATGCGACCAAGCCCGCCCGCCATCATGTGCTCGGTGCTCCTTATGGTCTCTTGCGGCTGCGGGCGTCCTGACTCCGGCAGCGGTGGTGATGCGTTCAAGGATCTTGCTGCCGCCCGCGCCGCAATTCCAAACAAGCTGGACACCAAAGGCGCTGCGCCGCAGGAGTGGGAGGAAACCCGCCCGGAGCTCGCCGCCGAGGAGATCACATTCCGCTCCGGTGACCTGACCCTGAAGGGCTGGCTGGGGATACCCGAGAGTGGCGAAGGGCCTTACCCGGCGGTGGTCTACATTCACGGCGGATTCTCGTTCGACGGCAGCGAGTTCGACCAGATGTACGACTGGCTCGATGCGGGCTGGGCCGTGCTTACGCCGATCCTGCGTGCGGAGAACGGCAGTGCCGGACACTACGACCTGCTGTATCACGAGATCGATGACGTGATCGCGGCCGGCGAGTATCTGGCCGAGCACAAAGAGGTCGACCCGAAACGCGTCTGCGTTATGGGGCACAGCGTCGGCGGCACCCGCTGCATTCTGGCTGCCATGCTGGACAGCCCCTTCGCGGCAAGCGCTTCCATCGGCGGCGCGACAGACGTGCGCGACTGGCTGTCCGGGCAGGAGGAACTCGCACCGTTCAACCATCGCGATCGCGACCAGATCTTTGTGCGATCCCCCATGTTCCATATCCGCAGTCTTCGCATTCCTCTGATCCTTGCCCGAGGCGCCGCCGAACATTGGAATCAGGACCAGACCCACGATTTCTCGCGCGAAGCGAAGAAGCTCAGCAAAAACGTTACGGTCATGACGGTGCCCGGTGACCACTTCACCTGCTGGGATGAGTCCAACGACCGGATCCGAAAACGCTTCAGCGAGATAGTAGGCAAGTAGCACAGCCTCGGCGCCATCGACAATAGCCGTTGCGCGGTTAACCTTTCGCGCATGAGGATCTGCATTCTTTCTCGTAACCCGACCCTGTACTCGACCCGGCGCTTCAAAGAAGCCGCCGAGGCGAAGGGGCATACGGCGAGCATCGTTGACTACCTGCGCTGCTACGTCGACATTACGGCCCGCAGTCCCAAGGTCATGCACGGCGGGCGGGCGCTTCAGAAGTTTGACGCCATCATCCCGCGCGTTGCCAGCAGTGCTGACGCCGCCTACGGCGCCGCCATCGTACGCCAGTTCGAGATGATGGGCAGTTACAGCGTCAACGCCAGCCAGGCCATCGTGCGCAGCGGCGATAAGCTGCGCAGCCTGCAACTGCTGAGTCGCAAGAACGTGGACCTGCCAAAGACCGGCTTCGCCCACAACCTGCTCAGCAAAGACGACGTCATGAAGATCGTCGGTGGGCCGCCCCTTGTGATCAAGCTGCTGCAAGGCAGCCAAGGGGCGGGGGTGGTGCTGGCACCGACGATCAAGGCGGCCGAGGCCGTAATCAGCGCCTTTCAGCAACTCAACGCCAACTTTCTGGTGCAGGAGTTCATCGCCGAGGCCGACGGGCGTGATGTGCGCGCCTTCGTGGTGGGGGGCAAGGTCGTCGCGGCCATGGAGCGCAGCGCCCCTCCCGGCGATTTCCGCAGCAATCTGCACCGCGGCGGAACGGCGAAAAAGATCAAGCTGACAAAGCGTGAGAGGCAGATCGCCATCGATGCCGCCAAAGCCATGAACCTGAACGTCGCCGGCGTCGATTTGATCCGCGCCAAACGCGGCCCGCTGGTGCTGGAGGTCAACTCGTCGCCGGGGCTGGAAGGCATCGAGACGGCGACAGGCGAAAGTGTGGCGGAGCAGATCATCGAGTTCATCGAAAAGAAAGTCACGGAAAGCGAAGCGCAGGACCCCCAGCGCAAGAAAGTTGACGCCTAGGCAATAGCAGGGAGAGCGCATGATCACTAAACAGCACTTGATCGATTCGATGCTTTGGGAGATTCGGATCATCAAACATCTGGCCACCAAGATTCCGCCGGGCGGCATGTCCTATCGCCCTTCGCCGCAGCAGCGCAGTATGCTTGAGTTGATGCGGTACCTCACCACCTGCGCCATTGTGCCCGCAATCCAGGCCGTCACCGGCAACTGGGACCACGCCGGAGAGATGGGCCAAGCCGCCGAGCAGGTGAACCAGCAGAACTTCGACCGCGCGATGACCGGGCAGGGGCACAAGTTGAAAGAGCTTGTCAATGGAATCAGCAGCCACGATTTCGCCAACAAGCAGGCCGCCATGCCCTGGGGCGCGCCATGCACGGTGGGTCAGGGCATCATGGACATGTGCCTGAAGGCCCTGGTGGCATACCGCATGCAGTTCTTCCTGTATGTGAAGGCCGCGGGACGCAAGGACATCGGCGTCGCCCAGTGCTGGGTAGGCGTAGACCCGCGCCCCCAACCGGCCCAGAGTTAACTTTTTTCAACCAAGTCGTCCCCGGCGGGCTCGCCTCATGCTTGGCGCTTAATGTTTTGGCAATCTCGCGGAGTTACTCAAGTGCGCCCCATACATACTGAAACTCAGCGGGCCAGAACTTCTCCGGCAAGATCCAAATCGTACAACTGCTGGGGTGTGCAGCAGGGGGAACAGGCAGCGCCTTCCCGAACATGCTCATCGTGAACCATCACATCCGCCATGAACGCCTGCCGACCCTCCGCAGGTGAACTGGAAATCTGGCGGCGTGGGCGGTCTTCCGGTCGTCCGCCAGCGCCTGGAAGCCGATGCGACTCCCCGTCGCAACAGAAACGAGGATCCGCTTAGTCCTCTTCTTCCGGCTCGTATGCGTCGTGGCAATTGCCGCAGGACTCGTTGATCTTGTCTTTGGCTTCGCTGGCTTTGTCCCAGTCGCCCTTCTTGGCGTACTTGGAATAGTCCTTGGCGGCCTTTTCCAGCGCCTCGACCCACTCCTTGAAGTCCTTCTGGTCGCGCGCCTTCTTGCCCTTGTCGTCGCCCTTCAGGACTTCGCCGTCGTAGCGCATGATTTTTACGGCGGCCTCCGCGATTGTGTCAGCGGACTCGGCGGCCTTGTCGCCCATCTTCTTGCGGTTGTCGAACTTGAGCTTGTTCCAAGCGTCCTCGATCTCTTCCATCAGGACGTCGAACTCCTTCTTGGTGAGCGGCTTGTCTTCGGCCTTTTCATCTTTCTTATCCGGCTTTTCGTCACCCTTGGCTTCCTTCTTGGCGTCCTTGTTCTGGTCCTGGCCCTGGATCAGACCAATGCCCGCAAAGGTAAAAGCCAGCATCAAGCACAGGGCCGCGATCATTCGGTAACTCATCTCACATCTCCGTTTGTTGCTACCTCAAGGTACGGACCGGCGGGCCGGGCCGACTTTCCCCACAGATGAAGTGGCGGTGGAAGCATGATACGCTCTGGGTCTCAATCGGGTAGAACGAAATAACTGCACAAGACGCGGCATTTGTCGTAAACTAACGCTGTAAAGGATCTATTGATGGGCTCCAAGTCCAAGGCGGACAAGCAGAAGCACGAACCGGCCCCGACGCCGGGCATGGTCACCAAACTGTTCGATCGCGTGCGGGTCATCAAGCAGCAGCATCCGGAGCTGTCCCGCAGAATCGACGGGCTTGAAGCGGAAATTCGCGATCGGTTGATGAACATCAAGGACACCATCGACGAATTCCCCAACATGGAACGGGAGTTGATCACCGTGCTCGTGATCAACGGCGTCCACAGAATGTGCGACGAAATCCTGATCGACGACACGAAGGACGACGCCTGACAATGGCGAACAAGCAGGAAATGCTCCTGATGGCCCTGGCTGTGAAGCAGGGGCTCATTCAGAAAGAGCAGGCCCAGCAATGCATGGACCTGCAGGCCGCCCTGAAAGAACAAAAGGGGGTGGACCTTCCGCTTGTACAGATCGCTCTGAAGAAGAAGTTCCTGACGCCCGAACAGGCCGACAACCTGGCGGGCGGTGGCATGGACATACCCGGAGTTGGCGACCACGTTACGGTGCAGGAGGCCAACCGCATTTCGATCTTCGAAGTCCACAAGGAGATCGGGCAGGGTGGTATGGCGACCGTCTTCCTGGTCAGCCACAAACAGACGGGTCGCAAGTGCGCCCTCAAGGTGCTGTTTCCCAAGCACCTCAAGAACGCCAAGTTCGTTGAACGCTTCGTCCGTGAGGGCAAGCTGCTGAAAGAGTTCGAGTGCGAGTCCATCGCCAAGGGCTTCGAGTACGGCAAGGCCGGCAAAGAAAACCCGCTGTACTTCATGAGCATGGAGTTCATCGACGGGCCCAGCATCCAGGATCTGCTTGATCGAGACGGACCCTTCGACGAGCAAAAGGCGATTTACGTAATCACCGAGGCCGCGCGCGCCCTGGCGTATATGCAAGAGCGCGGCGTGGTTCACCGCGACGTGAAGCCCGACAACATCATGTGGAGCAAGGACGGGCGCGTAATGCTGGTTGACCTTGGTTTTGCGGCGCCGATTCG
Organism: Planctomycetota bacterium; assembly: GCA_019912315.1. Lineage (GTDB taxonomy): Bacteria > Planctomycetota > UBA8742 > UBA2392 > UBA2392 > JACKID01. Next base: position 215,042 of record JAIOJA010000042.1, on the reverse strand, counting down.
CAAGGACCTCGCGGGGCAGTATGAAGACGAAACCTGCGGTACGGTCCAGTACATCAGCCCGGAGCAAGCCAAGGGCATGGCGGACCTGGATATCCGGGCGGACATCTACAGCCTTGGCGCGACGCTGTATCACATGGTCGTCGGCGAGTTGCCGTTCAGCGGCAAGGACAGCATGGAAGTCATGGCCAAGCAGGTGATGGAAGGCCTTAACCAGCACTCCCTGAAGGGCGGCAAGATCAGCGTTCACATGCACTACTTCATCGAAAAGATGATGAGCAAAGAACGCGATTTCCGGTATCAGACCGCCCGCGAGGTGGTGGACGACATTACGGAAGTGCTGGAGGGCGCCGCCGACCTTCAGTACAAACCGGACGCCGACACCAGCAGCCCCTTTCACTTCAGCCTCAGCAGCGACCCGCACTCAAGCCAGCGCATCACCAAAGTCGGCCATTCCACTGGTAAGTTCCAGCCGATCAGCGGGCAGAGTTCCGGCCGCATGAAGCCTGACGGCAGCAGCGTGAAACTGCCCGGGCAAAGCACGCGCAGCGGCAGCAGCCACTCAACCGGCATTCGCAAACCGGTGCCCGCCGGCAACAAGACCACCAGTAGTTTGCGCAAGCCGCCAATCAAGCCTGGCACCAGCGTCAGAATGCCCACCAGCAAGTCCGTCAAACTGCCCTCACCGAAAAAACCAGGCGACAGCCAGCGGAGTTAGCAATTCAGAGCCCCGGCTGAAAAGTCGGGGACACGCGGCAGTTCGCGCAGCGAACGAACCGCAGGAACGCACTGTGTTCCGAGGATTGATCTCGTCCGGATTCAGTTCGAACGCCACCGGTGTTCGTCCCCAGCCTTTCGGCTGGGGCTCTGAACTACGCTGTTATGGTGCGAGCGGAGTTTTCCATAGCCGCCTTTGTGGCTTTGTGTGAGCCTGCGACTCCCTCCAAATCCGCCCCGGCTGTGTAATCACAAGCGGGCTGTCAGGAAGTACAATGCTGGCGGAGGTGCCTCATGTGGGATCGATCTTATCGCTGGCAGCGCCTTGCCCGTATCTCGGCGGGTTGCGCCACTGTAATTGCCCTGCTGGTCGCTTTCGCAATCGTCGGTAACACCGAAGGCGCGGCCCGCGCCGCCGATGGTTTGGCGGAAATCAGCCGCGAAGCCTCGCCTGATGCCGCAGCGCAGGTTGTCTGCAACGTTCCCGCAGAGCTGAAAGTGCGCGAAGGCGTGCTGGTTTTTCGTGAGGGTAAGGACGGCAAGGCCGAAATCGTCGGGCGTGTGATCGGCGTGACCAGTGTTGACGCGTCAACCGACAACGTGCGAGTGCTGCTGACGCCATCGCAGGCGGGCGCTATGTCAGCGGGCGGTAAGTTGCGCGGCGCCAGCCCGACACTCAGCGTAGAAGATGCCTTCCGTCTGATCATCAGCCCGGACATTCCGCGCGAAGAACTCGTGATCGCCCGCGACGCAATCTGGCCCGCGATCGAGACATCCGTGCTGCCCGACCTGAAGGAGCGCGTGACCAGGGAGTTGACGACTTCGTTCGAGGACCTGGATGAGGAGGACTCGACGCTGCTGAACGAGACAGTCACCGACCTGCGCACGGAAATGGCGCCCCTTGAGGAAGAGCTGCTCAATCGCCTGGCGAACCGCGCCTGGGAAGTTATCGGCGTCAGCGGGGTGGCGGAAGGCATCATGCGCAAAACCGGCGAAGGCGCTGAGAACACCTACAAGGACGTGAAAGATTGGGTCAAGGGCTGGTGGGGCGACAAAGAAGAGTCCGAGAAGACCAACAAGGACTTCCTGACCGAAGAGCGCGCCGCGGCGTTGCGCATCGCGCTTGAGGAAGAGGTCGAAAAGTTCATCAATGAAAAGCGCGGCGACATCGAAAAGGCGTTCAACACCGTGCTGAACAAGCGGCGCGCCGACTTTATCGCGAAGTTCGAGGGCAAGTGGGGCCCGAAACTCTACGAGAACGCCCTGAAGCCGAGCTGGCTCGAGAACGAACATCACGTGCTTGAGGCCGCCGAAGGCTACGCCGCCGATTTTGCGAAGCGCCGCCTGCTCACCAGTGAAGGCGGCCCGCGCCTTCTGCTGGCTTACGCACTGCGCACAAGTCTGGATATCACCAACGAGCCGTTGCTGGTGATCAGGCCAGAGAACACGGGCAAGGTCGAGTACGAATGGATCATGCCGCCACTGGCCAAAGATAATCGATGACCGACGTTGCAACAGCCGATCCCGAAACCAGGCCGGCAACCGCCGGGCTGGGTGCGTCACTCAAGGTTGAGAGCCTTGAAGTGCGGCTGGGTGCAGATGCGTTGCGTTTGCAAAAGCCTGTCACACTTGAAGCGGGCAGGCTCTACGTGCTGTGGGGCCCCAGCGGCAGCGGCAAGTCCAGCTTTGTGCGTGCGTTGCTAGGGCTTGGCGAACTTGCCAGTCCGCGTGTGAAAGTCAGCGGCGAAGTCGAATTGAAAGACGCGCTCGGCATCGCCCACGATGTCTGGAGCGGCGAAAGCTACAACCCGGGCGCACGCAACCAGATCGCCTACCTGCCACAATCCGAAAAGCTCGGGTTCATCGACGGGCTGAGCACGCTCGAAAACCTGCGGCTGTTCAGCGGCTTGAACCGCGAGTCCGCAGGCACCCACGCCGACCGGCTGGCCGCACGCTTTCACCTGATGAGCCTGCCCAGCCGGGTCAGCCACGCCAGCGGCGGCGAACGCATGAGGCTGTCTGCCGTGAGAGCATTGCTGAAACGTGGCGAGAACGAACCCGCCCCAGCGCTGGTGATTGCCGACGAGCCGACCGCCGGGTTGGACGCAGTGGCGGCGAAGTCGCTTGCGCGTGAGCTTACGGACTACGCGAGGCGCAAAGAAAGCGTCGTCATTGTCATCACGCACGACCCGCATGTGTTTACAGGTCAAGAGCCGCCAGAAGTGGACCGCGCGGGCGGCGCGAAGGTTGTGCATATTCTCGAGTGCAAGGTCGGCATCGACGGCCTCGCGCCCGTTGAGCGTGAAGTCGGCGAGTTGCGCATCGAAGCCGGTCGCCCCGTAAACCCGATGGTCGCGGCCGCGAAGAGCAAGCTTGCCGAAGGCATGAACATGCTGGGCGGCGCGGTACTCAGCCCTCTGGCGTTTGTATGGGGGCTGCTGCGCATACGCCGGCCGCTGTTCGTGCTGAAGAAGGTTCTCGGCGACGGGCTGAACCCCGGCTCGCAATTGTTCTCGTTTCTCGGCTCACTGCTGATCGGCGGCACGGTTGCTTACTTCATCTTCGAGCAACTCCCGCGCCCGGAACTGGTTGAGCCCCTGCTGCTCCAGGAGATTCTGCAGGCTACCGGGCACACCCTGGTGCGAGTCGTGCTGCCACTCGGCGCGGCGGCATTAATCGCCGGCAAACTTGGCGCCGCGCAGGCCGCGCGTCTGTCATCCGGCGTGCGCTCCGGAATGCTGGAGACGCTGGCACTGGGGCGATGGTCCGTCGAGTCGTTCGGGTTGGTGCCCGCCGTTCTGGCGCAGGTGGTGGCCATCAGTATCGCGACGACATTTGCGGTGGTTTCCGGCATTACGCTGTCGGCTCTGATCTATGTGGCCGGGCATGAGGGGGCATCGCTAGGGCTGGCGCTGGACCTGATGGTGGATGGGTTGGACAAGGCGCCCATGTGGTTTGAGTTTCTCGTGGCCAAGATCGCCGTAAGCGGCTTTATCGGAGGCGCATTGGCGGCGATGTTCGGCATGACGCCGGCCACCAGCGAAGACGACGTCGCGCGCGCCGTGCACCGCACGCTGTTGTGGGGCATACTTGCCGTGATTGCCGCCCAGTGCGCCTTGATCGTGTGGGAATTTACGTCCTACAGATAACCGCTAACCTGCTGTTGAATGTCTTCCGACCTTGAACTGGTGATCCGCCTCGTCGATGGCGACGAAGGCGCCCTTGACGCGATCATCGACGCGCACCAGGACGCCGTCGTACGCTTTGCCCGTGCGGTCACCCGCGACGAGAATTCCGCGCTGGATGCCGCCCAGGAGGCTTTCATTCGCCTGTGGCGCAACCCGAAGGCATTCACCGGCGGCTCACTGCGCGCGTGGCTGTTTACCGTCGCCCGCAATGTTGCCTTGAACGAGTTTCGTTCGAGGCGCCGGCGCACCGCACGCATAGAGAAGGCTGCGGTACCTAACCAGCCTTACGCACCTAGGGCCCGTGCCGCGGATGCGGAACAGTTGCGCCATGTCGAGGAGTATATCGCCACACTGCCAGAGCAGGAACGCAGCGCGATCCTGCTGTTCGCAGCCGAAGGGCTCAGTCAGGCAGAGATTGCCGATGTTCTGGGTACCAGTGCCGGGGCCGTCAAACAGGCCATCCTGAGCGCCCGCCAGAAGTTACGTGCACGCTTTGGGGAATCTTCCTGACCCGAGGCCAATGAGTGGGGTTTCTATATTAGGAACGCGATGAGTGAGCTACCGAACGATCCGATAGACGAACTGATTCAGCGCGCTCACAACAATGCGCGGGGGGCGCCCCCGTCGTTCAAGGGGCGACTGCGGGCGCGCATGGCCGCCGAGGCCACCGTGTGGAAGCAGACCCGCGCCCTGTACATCAAGCTTGTCGTGGCGGTCGCTGCGGTGCTGGTTGTGGCTCTGGCCGTCGGCATGAACGTGGAATTGTTCCTGCCCAACCGTTCCAATCCCGCAGCACCTCCACCACCCCAGGCCAGGGACGACCAGCCGGCGCCGGTCAACGTTCCCGCCGTACAGCCCGAGCCAGGGCCGCAACCCGAGCCGCGGCAGTCCGATGACTCCATCGACAAACCCACGCCCGGCCCACAGCCGGAGCCCGCGCAGCCCGATGACATAGTCGACGAGCCAGCGCCCGAGCCGCGACAGCCCGATGACACGGTCGAGAAGCCCAAGCCGAAACAGCCGGAACCCGACGCGGAACCCGAGCCCAGGCAGCCCGATGACACGGTCGACACGTCGAAGCCGAAGCAGCCGGAAGGAACAAAAGCCGAGCCGGAATCCGAGACGCGCATCGCGGTTGCCACGCTGATTGGTACAGCGCCAAGAGTGCAACTTTGCTATGGCGTGCAGGATTGGCGCGAGCCTGAGCCGAATGAGGTCTTGTATTCGGGCGTGCAACTCAAGGCCGGTCGTTCCGCCGTGGACATCATGCTGGCGGGGGGCGCATATGCGCGTTTTGACGGGGAGTTGCGTCTGGAGCGTGTCAGCGACACCTACACGTTCGTGCTGTCTGATGACACGCTTTACGTGGACAACCTTTCGCTTGGCACGCCCGTACACACGGTGGCGCACGGCTTCAAGGCCGAGATGGTGGACGGCGCGGGTTTGTTTTATTCGATTCGCAACGGGCAGGAAGTTGCGTGTCTGGCGGGGGAGATCAGTCTGCAGGGCGAGACGCTGACAGCGGCGACCGTGCGTAAGGCGACGGAGAGGGGCGTCAGCGAGCCCAGGGCATGGAAGGGTGATCGCTTCTTGAGGGATTTGCCGGCGCGAGTGCTTGTGCGTGAAGATTTTGACGTGCCGCCGCCAGGGGGGATGTATGACGAGGGTGAGCGTCTCGAAGACGGCATCGCGATCATGGACAAGGCTCCGCGCTACATCGCGTTCCGTCACAACCCGACGTTTGAAGTGCTGCCCGGCACCGTACTGCGAGTGCGCCTGCGCACCACGAATGTCAGCCGGCTTGAGCTTGAGTTGTTCGCCCTGAACGAAATTGAACTGCTGAAGAAGAACCCGGAGGTCATGTTCAAGCAGATTCTGACCCCTGAAACGAACGGTGAATGGTTCGAGATTGTCCTGCCCATCGAAGAGATTCCGGACAATAAGGACGCCGAGCACTTCCTGCAGCACGGTGACCTGCTGCGAAATTTCAAGCTGCACTACGTCGGCGACAAACTCGAACTCGACTTTGTCGAGTTCGTCCGGGTACAGGAATAGTCAAACCAGGTGCACGTCAAAGCGAACCGTCTTGCCTGCGAACGTGTGATTGGGCTTGTGCGTCCGGGCCGCGTGCTGCGGGCGTTTGATGACAACCCGCGAAGTCGCGAATCGCATGGCCGCCTCAAACAGGGCGTCGGTGTCGTCCGCGCCCAGCAGGTCCCTGAAGTACTGCATCTCTTTCTTTACGCCCGCCGATTGATTGCTCGCCGGAAACATCGGGTCCAGATAGACCACTTGCGTGCGGTGCTCGGTGACCGCCATGAATTCCACGGCGTCAGTGACGCACACCTCCAACTCCATTCCCGCACGTCGCAACCCGTCGCTCAGCAGCGCCGCCACCACGGGCGAGCGCTCAAGAGCGATCACCCCGCAGCCGAGTTTGGCCAGCGTGTAAGCGTCACGCCCCAGGCCGGCCGTCGCGTCCAGCATCGTCGGTTTGCCGCCGCCGCGCCCCAGGATTGCCCGGGCCAATGGCAAGGTTCGCCCCGCGCGGACTCTGCGCATGATATCCGGTGAGTCAAAATCAACATACAGGGGGCCGGGCCCGCCGTCGCGTGTGTCGCGCAGTTGAAGACGCCCCTGCGCGTTCTCAAGCAGAAATTCACCCGGCGGGTGTACCGGCAGCCCGAACATTTCGGCGATCTGGGGGTCACCCGCGCTCACGCGCATCACTCGCCCTCGTCGACCTGCGCTAGTTGCCGCAGTTTCTCGTCGTAGTCGGCGCGCCGCTCAGGGCTGCTTGTGCGCTGGACCGCCTGTGTGAAATCACTTACGGCGCGTTGCCGGTCGCCGACCTGAACATGGCAGTAGCCGCGCCAGCCGTAGGCCTCATACCCTTCGGCGTTCAGGTCAATCAACTTCGTAAATGTCTCAATGGCCGCCCGGTATTTACCGTCGCGGAACTGCGCCTCGCCCATGTCGCGAAGGGCGCTGTGGTGCACATCGCCGGTGGTTTGAGCACATAGGATAGCGTAAGCCCTGGTTGCTTCGTCGTAGCGTCCATTCGCCGAATGAATCTGCCCGACAAGCCTTCGGGCGTCGGTGTTGTCCGGCTGGAGCTCGAGGGCTGTCCTCAGTTCATTCAGCGCCTTGTCATGCTGCTGCCCTTGAAACAGCTCGGTGGCGTGCGTGTAGCTGCACCACGATGCCAGAAACTCTAACTGCCGCCGTGGCTCGCCCTCAACCAGCTTGATCGCCAACAGCAGCGCGCCCCGCGCATCGTCATAGCGCAGCAGCTTGATGTAAACGTGACCCAGGCGGGCATGAATCTCACCGTCTGTAGGCGACAGTGCAATCGCCCTTTCCAGTTTGTCCGCGGCGGCGCTGTTATCGCCTGCCACGGACAGCGCCTCGGCTTCGTCAAACAGGCGCCGCGCTTCCTTTCGCTTGCTGTCCTCGGGCGGCTTCACGTGCTCCTGGTTCGCTGCTGGGGGCGAATTGGCGGGCGGCGTGTTCGGGGCACTGTTCCCGCAGGCTGTTATCAGCAGTAGTGTCATGAATGCCAGGCGGCGCATGGTTCCTCCACGATGATCTTACTGGCGACCAAGCTTTAACTCGACCGCGCGTCGCTGCAGTTCCTCGCGGAAGTTCGGGTGGGCGATCTGAATCAGGGCCTTCGCGCGCTCGTGGATGCCCTTGGCGTAAAGATTGGCGACGCCGTACTCGGTAGCGATGTAATGCACATCCCCGCGCGAGGTGACAACACCTGCCCCTTCCAGAAGCGTCGGCACAATGCGACTGAGCTGCCCTTTCATGGCGGTGCTGGGCAGGGCGATGATGGGCTTGCCGCCGCGCGATTTGGCCGCGCCGCGTATGAAATCAACCTGCCCGCCGATGCCGCTGTAAGGCCGACTGCCGATGGAATCCGAGTTGACTTGACCGGTCAAGTCAACCTGCAGCGCGCTGTTGACGGCCGCCATGTGGTCGTTGCGGGCGATGTTGTACGGGTCGTTCACGAACTCGCTGCCGTAGCTTTCCACAAACGGGTTGTCATCGACGAAGTCATACAGCGCGCGGGTCCCCATCACAAAACTGCAGATGACTTTGTCAGGATGGTAGTTCTTCCGGGTGCAGTCGATCGCTCCGGTCTGCACAAGGTCCACGATTCCGTCGCTCAGCATCTCCGTGTGTACGCCCAGGTGTGTGTGGTTGCGCAGCTCTCGCAGCACCGCGTTCGGAATCGTGCCGATGCCCAGTTGCAGGCAGTCGCCGTCGTCGATCAGACCCGCGACGTGCCGCCCGATCGCGGCGCTTACGTCGTCGATGGGCTCCGGTTTCAGCTCAGGTAGCGGATACTCCACCTTTACGCACGCGCGCAGTTGATCGACGTGAATGATTGTGTTGCCCCAGGTGCGGGGCATGTACGGATTGATTTCGGCAACCACGTTGCGGGCATGGCGAATCGCGCTGATCACGACGTCGGCGGCCACGCCCACTGTGCAGTAGCCGTGCTTGTCGGGTGGGCTCAGTTGCACAAGTGCCCAGTCAAGCGGCAGACGGCGTTCGAACAAGGCCGGTATCTCACTGAGGAAGATCGGCATGAAATCCGCGCGCCCGGACTGTACGGCCTCGCGCACATTGTGCCCGATAAAGAAGGCCGTATGCCGGAAGCTGTCGGCGCAATCGGGGGCGACGTAAGGCGCTTCACCCAGCGTAAGAATGTGAAGCACGTTCACATCCCGCAGCTCACCCGTACGCGCGGTCATGGCGCTTACAAGTTCGGAAGGCTCCGCGGCGCCGCTGCCGATAAACACCCGCTGCCCCGACTTGATGCCCGCGACAGCCTGCTCTGCGCTTACATACTTCATGGCGACAGGATAGCTTGAAATGCGTACGTCGAAACGGTAACGCCCTGAACGCGTTTTTTGGGTTGGTTTTGGCGGGCGCTTGGTGTGATGTGATCGTTCATAGGTTGTCAGGTATCACGCGCCGACAAGGGAAGATCATGCACCGACTCTGCATCATATGCGCCGCGCTGGCTTCGTTGATCGCTTTGCTTGCCATGCTGGCGCCTTCGCCGGCTACGGCTCAGGACGAGCTTTCAAGCACAGTGAAATTCGGCGAGGGGGAATCGCCCAAGGTTGTCGTAGCGACGCTGAATATGCTGGGCAACGACAAGGCGCTGCCGGACTTCAAGCTGCTGGTGCTGTACCAGAAGGCCGACGGCAGCAACCACAACATCACCTGCATCACCGACGCGAAGGGCAAACTGCGCATGGAGTTGTTCGACATGCCGAAGCGTCTGCGCGTTTTCGCTTACGGCGACTACGTGATTCCCGAGGGCTGGTCGAACGTTCCCATTGCCACCATGAAATTCGAAAAAGAGGAGCCCTGGGCCGTGCAGGTTCGTCCGCTCAAACGCGTGCGGGTGACGGGCAAGATCAGTGTCGCGGGACTCGACAAGCCCGCCGTGCGCGCCAACGTGGCCTTCGCCCCGCTGGATGTCGCCCAGGACGGTACGTTCAAGCTGTTTGATGAGCCCAGGGGCACACTGGCCGACGAAGATGGCAACTACGAGATCGAGCTTCCGACCGGGTACTATCAGGTATGGGCGTACTGGGCCGACCGGTCCCTTGATGACTGGCCGGGCTACATCAAGGTGATTGAGAAAACGGGCGTGTTCGAAGACCAGACGCTCGACATGGTCCTTGCCAAGGGGCCGACCATCAGGGGTCGCGTGATTGACGGGCGCACCGGTGAGGGGGTTGCCGCCTCGATCAACCTGTACACCAACCAGTACCTGCGCCAGCTTCGAAACTGGACCGCCGACGGACGAATGCCCGACGAGGAAGGCCCCGACGGCGAAGAGATTTATTGGCCAGTGGGCACGTTCAATATCCAGGCCTGGATGATTAACCCTGACGACTTCACGGTGGTGATCAGGCCGGCGGGCAGCGACCAGGTGCTGCGCGTGATTTCGAACCTGAAGCTGGGGGACGTGCAAGATAAAGAGCAGGAATGGGAGCTGTACACGGAGGACATGCGCGTGGTGGACGTGAAGATTCAGACCCACAAAGTGCCGTTGCCGGTGAACGAACTCGACATCAACCTGCTGCCGCTCAAAATTGATGTGCCGGAGCATCTGGCGCAGTCATACACGGCCTCGGGCTACACGAACGATGCGGGCACGGTGCGTTTCATGGGGCTCGCGACCGGGACATATGAGGTTTACGGCGCTCGCGGTAGCATGTTCATGGGAAAAATCGAGGTAACCGACAAGCAGGTGCAGGAACTCGTGCTCGAGTACGCGATCCCTTTTGCCACGGGAACGGTGAAACTGCCGGGCGGTGAGGTGTGCACGAACATGGTGTTGTTCAAATGGATCAGGAACCAGGTGGACCAGGAGTTCGGGCCCTATTCGCAGGATGCGTTCCTGGGCAATCCGGCCCTGAAGGCCGACGGCAAGGTGTTTGTGCCGCTACTGCAACGCGGTTCGAAGTTCCGCGTGCGCTTCGCGGCCATGCAGGACGGCAAGGAGTTCAAGGACGGCGACTGGATGAAGATCGACAACTTTCCGCTGGTCACCGAAGAAGTGGTGATCGAAGTGAACGATGAAAAAGTCTGGGAGCTTGACCTGAAGCTCGTGCCCAACCCGGATTTCAAGCCAATGGACCAACCGAAAGAGGATTGATTCGTTTCTCTATCATAGAGGCCGGCCCTTTATGATAGGTGCGAGGGGCCGAGAGGACGAACCATGAAACGCTCATCAACTTTCGCGCTTGTCGCGCTGGTGTTTCTGTTGGTTGTGTTGCTGGGCTCGTGGGTCTACCTGAAGAATTACCCCTGGCCGCCTGGTGGCGCCGAGTCGTCAGGGACTGACGGTCGCGCAGCGCGCGACGCACATTGCGGAGGCGACCCCTTCGCCGACCTGCCGGACCCTGATGCCGGCAACGACGCGGGCGGAACCGGCGGCCCCCTTGAGGACATTCCCGAAGAAGACAAAGAAGGCAAAGCGGGCGAAGTCGAACGGGGGCGGGCGCCGGAGTCTGTAGAGACAAGACGTGCCGGTGCCGACACGAACGCTGATACCACCGCGACACAAGATGTCGTTGAGGCCGTGACGGTTGCGGGCCAGGCTGGCGTTCGGGGCGGAGCGGCGGGTGAGGAAGACCTTGAGGCGTTCGTCGTCTCCACGCTGCAGGCGCCGGATATAAGGGCCCTGGAACGCGACGAAGCAGCGCTATCAATCGATCCTCGTGCTCATCGCAAAGGGGCCAGTGCGCTCGTCCCGTCATCCAAGCTGGACGGCGACAGTGAAATCCCGGGCCTGCCGTGGACGCTGGTGGGGCAACTGGTCTGGCCGACACTCACAAAGGAGGCGCGCACGGACCTGACGGAATCGGCCCGTCGGCAAGCGGTTGTGTACCTGAAGCGACTGCCGGAATTTAGCGTCGTCGTGCATGACGACGAAGGGTGGTTCGCGCTGCCGGTGACGGAACGGATGGGCGAGGATTTCGGGCGTGAGGGGCTGGAGGTGGTTGTGCACTCACCGGCGTTCCAGATCGTCGGCGGTCTGGAAGCCATCAATCACGAGAAGAACGATGGCGCGCTCAGGATTCAGCTTGAACTCGCGCCGGTTTTTGAGCTGGTCGTGGACGTATCACCGCCCGAGGCCGTGGGCGATGGCGTGCGGGTGTGGGTCGAGCGCCTTGGCGAGCCGGGCACGCCGGACGCTGATGACAGCCTGTACATCAGCGCCAAAGTTCCGTCGTCGGGGCGCCTGCACTTCCTGGTGCCGGAACACTACGGCACGCTGACTTTCGGCGCGAGCGGGCAGAACTGGCACAGCGGCCTGCCCGGTCGGGTGAAGGAGTGGGGCTGGCAGCGATCAAAGCTCAAACTCAGCGTTGCTTTAACCCTGGCCGCCGATCAATGCGACCAGGCGCGCGGGCAGGTTGTGGATGCTCTTGGCGAACCCCTGAAAACACGCCTGCAATGCACGCACTTCGGGGTGGTGGCCTATTCCGGCGCCGATGGCACTTTTTCGATGTGGGTGCCCTTTGAGCGAGGCAAGCCCACACGGCAGTTCATTGTCGCCAGGCCCCACCATCGTCCTGAGGTCATTCCGCTCGAGAATAGGGGAGAGCCCACGTCAGGCGTCGAAGGTACGGCGCCGTACGGCCCCTGGAAGGTCGCGTTGTCGGCGACGGCGCACGTCGTGCTCGACATCCCGAAAGAGATCTTGCAGGGCGCCAAGAGCATCAGCGTGGGATCTTCGCCCCCGGTCTCAAGCGATGGGGCGAAAGATTCGAAGTTCGAAATGCGCTGGGGGCGTCGGGTCGTCCTGTTCTATGACTATAAACGGCGATTGGTCGGCGCGGGGTTGATTGATGCCGACCAGTGGGAGGATGCCTTTGCTCGCCATGCGGGCGGCAGCGACACGGCGCCGGAACTCGAAGTCACCACGTTGGAAGACGCGCTCAAAAAACGCTAGCGCAGCTCGTCGAGTCGCAGGGCGTAGGCGGGCAGGGCGATCATTTCGCGCGCGACGAACCAGGGTTCCTTCACGAGGGTGTTGCCGCCGCATGGCACGGGCAATGTCTCCATGCCTTCCTGTGCCAGGCACAGGCGCGTACGACCCACGTGAAACCACTGGCTCACAACCAGCGCCGACTGGAAACCTCGGGCGCGCATGAGTTTCGCGACGTTCGCCCCGCTCTCCCGGGTAGTGCCTGATTCATTCTCGATAATCAACGCGCCTTCGGGCACACCACGTTGCCCCAGCCATTCCGCCATGACTACCGCCTCGGCGTAGTTGCCTTCACCGCCGCCGGTCACGATCACAAACGGGGCTCGACCTTCGCGGTACAGTGCCGCGGCCCTTTCGAGTCGGTAAGCCAGGGCATCGCTTGGTGTGCGATTGGCCCACACGGCGGCGCCAGGCACGACGATACAATCCGCACTGCGGCCAGATTCGATACCGCCGCTGACAAAGACCCAGGCAAACTGCACGATCGCCAGAATGCCCACAAGCAGGGCAAAGCGCTTAGCGATACGCAGAATTGTGGAGAGGCGTTCGCGCATTCTCCACCTATCGGCAGGGCACACAGAGGCACTTGAGCCGCAGCGACTAAGCCGCTGAAGCAACGCGTGCGTCTTCCATGGCACTAAGGCGCGAAAGCAGTCTGGTGATGACCGCGTCGAGCTTGTCGGCGGACTTGTCCGGGATCGCGTTGAACAGATCCTCAGCGAAGCCTTCGTAGCTTTCGTACAGCACGGACAGCAGCTCGGCGCCTTTGACGCCAAGCGAGACAATACGCGAGCGCCGGTCTTTGGCGCGCTGGGCGCCTACGAGTTTCAGCGCGCCGAGCTTGCGCACGGCCAGGGTGATGCTCGGCAGTGTGACGCCCATGGCCTCGGCGAGTTGTGAGTGCGTCAGCGAGTAGTCCGGGGCGGCGTACAGCACTTTCAGAATTTCGTAGTGGGTGGGGGACAACTGCCAGCGCGATAGGCGTTCGCCGAGGGCACGATCATAGCGCTTGGCGAGGCGCAGCAGTTGCGTCCCCAATCGCGTGCGCTTGTCGGCGGTCAGTTTGAAGTTGCGCGGCAACGGCATGGCATTCTCCCGAATCTGTTTCGGTTGAATGCGTATGAAACTTAAGCGATTAACCAGGATTACTGCTTGAGGCGGTTTTCTTGCCACCAGCTGCGCCATTGTTTGATGTCCCAGTTGGCGCCGGTCTTGAAGATGATGGTAAGCGCCTTCAGGCGGGCGCGTTTCATGGCGAGAGTGCTCTCTTCGAACTCCTCGCCCAGAAGGATGTCGCCGGCGCTGCGTCTTTCGCGGGTGCCTACCAGGTGGGCCGTCATGTACAGATCCTGGGCCGCGCCGTCGTCGAGCGACTTGCGCATGGAAGTGAGCGGGCGGTTCGTGCTTTCGCTCAGGTCGTACTTGGCGGGATAGATGAGCACGTCGCGGGTGGGGAATTGGATCGGGCGCAGAATCATCCCGTTGCCATCGTCGTCCAGGGCGCCGTAGACCCGCAGCGCGGCGTCGATGCGTACGTTCCCCAGTGCGTACTTGAGAGGCGCGTCGGCATCCAGCGAGGCCAGGCTTTCAAGCGGCACGTCCATCGAGTAGCTCTCGTTCGGTTGCAGGATGATCGAGTCACCCGCGTTAATCGGCAGACGCACGTTGCCGCGCTGGGACATCACGTTGCCCTGGTAGTCCAGTTGCTCGTAGGTAATCGACAGTTGCAGAATGCTTTCTTTGCCCTCGCCCTCGTACAGACGCAGCGTGATTGCCTTGCTGGATACGTTCTTCAGGAAGCACTGAATCAGCAGTGGGGCCGCGAAGGGCGCACCCTTTTCATCCTTGCTGTAGTGCAGATGACTCGGCTGCAGCGACATGGTGCCGGCGATGATCAAATCGGCCTGGCTTTCACCTTTCGCGCGCAGGATCAGCGCATCGAAGTCGGTCCGCAGACGGGTTTCGGGCATCAGGGTGATGGCCGCCTCGGCGATTTTGACCGCGCCGCTGTGGTTGCCGCCGTCCATCATGAGTTGGGCCTGCGACAGTCGCTCGGCCATAAAGCGCTCAACGGACTCACGATCGTATTCTTCCGTGCCGGGCTCGTAGCGACGGGTCTGGATCTCGCCGCTTCCTTTGATTGCCGGGGTGGTTGGCTCTTTGCCGGTGTATGCGGGCTGTTCGCCTGGGTTGCCCACGTTGTGCTCGCGTTCGATACGCCGGACGACATACATCATGTCCAGCACCAGCGAGTCGCGATCAATGCTGCGGAAGAACTCCAAGTACCGGGGCCCCAGTGCGACCAGTTCACCCAGCACGCTTTCGCGTGTGACCTGATCCTCGGCCGTGTCGAGCTTGTTTACCAGCAGCGCGCCCTGGGCCTCTTCGTCGGTGGTCAGGGGCTTGAGGCGGTCGTTGTTGTTTGCGGGTGCGTCGGCGGGGCCGGCATCGGGCGCGACCTCAGCGGCTACAAAGCTGCCGTCGTCGCTTGCCGTCGGGACGGCGGGTTGAGACGCACATGCGGCGACGAAAAACAGGCAGATGCAAGCAAGCAGGCGAGAAGTCAACGCGGGCACCCAAGGGGAAGCAGGGTTCTAGAAAAGGTTAACGGACGCGCCTCCCGCCCGCAAGCGCGGGGGCGTCATTCCACAGTCACGGACTTGGCGAGGTTGCGGGGCTTGTCGACGTCCCGACCGAGTTGCAGGGCCGTGTAGTAGGCCAGCAACTGCAAGGGCACGACGGCGAGGATCGGGCTGAGTTCCTCTTCGCAGGGCGGGATTTCGATCAGGTAGTCGGCCAATTCGCGGGCCTCTTCGTCGCCCTGGGTGCTGACCATGACCACGACGCCCTTGCGGGCCTTGATCTCCTGTACGTTGCTGATGAGTTTTTCGCGCGTTCGACCTTGAGGCGCGATGGCGATTGTCGGGAAGGTGCCTTCCACCAGCGCCAGCGGGCCGTGCTTCATTTCGCCGCCGGCGTAGCCCTCGGCGTGGATGTAGCTGATCTCTTTCAGCTTCAGGGCGCCTTCCATGGCGGTGGGGTAGTTGAAGTGGCGCCCGATGTACATGAAGTTGAAGACGTTCTTGTACCGTTTCGCACAGCGTTTTACCGCGACAATGTCTTCATCCAGCAGCGCCTGTACCTGATCGGGAAGCTGTTTCAGCCCGGTCACGAGGCGCCTTTCGTCCTCGGCGTCCGTCACGCCCAGCAATCTGCCGATGCCGACGCTCAGCAGCACAAAGCCCGCCAACTGCGTCGTGTACGCCTTGGTGCTTGCGACGCCGATCTCAGGACCGGCGCGGGTGTAAAGGGTCGCGTCGCACATGCGCGGGATGCTGCTGCCCATCACGTTGCAGACGGCGATGGTGCGGGCGCCGCCTTCTTTGACAATGCGCAGGGCTTCCAGCGTGTCGGCCGTCTCGCCGCTCTGGCTGACGGCGATCACGAGCATGCCGTCGTCGATGACCGGGTCGGCGTAGCGGAATTCGCTGGCGGACCATGTTTCTGTGGGCAGATGGGTGAAGCGCTCAAACAGGTACTTGCCGACCATGCCGGAATAGAGGCTCGTGCCACAGGCGAGGATGGCGATACGCCGCACGCCTTTTAGTACGGCGGCGTCGAGGTTTAGCTCGGTCAGGTCCACGTTGTCGCCGTTGACGCGCCCGCGAATGGTCTCCGCCAGCGCGCGGGGCTGCTCATGGATCTCCTTGAGCATGAAGTGCTCGTAGCCTTCCTTCTCGGCGGCATCGAGCGAGAGGTTTGTTTCGCATATGGTGAACTCAACCGGGTTTAGCGCGGCGTCGAAGATCTTCACGCCGTCGCGTGTGACGACGGCGAGTTGATGCTCGTTCAGGAACACAACCTTGCGTGTGTACTTGAGAATCGCGGGCACGTCGCTGGCGATAAAGTTTTCGCCATCGCCGATGCCAATCACCAGCGGGCTGCCGACGCGTGTGGCAATGATCTTGTCCGGCTCGTCGGTATGGCAGACCGCCAGTGCGTAGGCCCCGCGCAGGCGTCGGATGACCTTCTGGAACGTGCGCACCAGATCACCGTCGTAGGTCTTGGCGACCAGGTGGGCGACGACTTCGGTGTCTGTTTCGCTGCGGAACTCGATGCCTTGGTCCATCAGTTCGCGGCGCAGCTCACGGTGGTTCTCGATGATGCCGTTGTGGATCAGGCTGACTTTGCCGTCAAAGCTAGTGTGCGGGTGGCAATTGGCGACGCTGGGCACGCCGTGCGTCGCCCAGCGCGTGTGCCCGATGCCAAGCCCGCCGTGCAGCGCGTCACGCTTGAGTTCATCTTCGAGGGCGCTCAGGCGACCAACGGCCTTGCGGGTTCTCATGCCATCGCCGTTGAGAACAGCAACACCCGCGGAATCGTAGCCACGGTACTCCAAGCGCCGCAATCCTTCGATCAGGACTTCGGTTGCTTCACGGGGTCCGACATATCCAACGATTCCACACACAAGCTGGCTCCGGGCAATCTCAGGAATTTATCGTCAAGCTGCGGGGTTGAGGACTACCGGAAATTGGATTTCAGGTCGAGGTGGAAGGGCGATCGAGCAGTGCCTCTGCCACGTCGTCCATCAGGATGTACTCAATGTCCCGGACCCGTGTAAACTGGTCGTGCTCGAGGTTGTCCTGCTCGGCCTTGGCGACGATGGCCATGAGTTCGGAATCCAGTTCTTCGTACTGTTCACGGGTGACGCGCGGACGACCCCGTCCGTACAGGTTGTACAGGATGAGGTAGTTTTCATAATAGTAGTCGTACACGTCACTGCTCTTTGACGACATTGTCGTTTCCTGGAGCCCGATTGCGGGCTTCATCTTAGGCGCGGTGGGCAGGCTGCACAACGCTCGGGGCGTTGGGCACAACCGCACAGGCAGGAGCCACCTTGGATTGGGCTACCGCGGCGTTCTGGATAGGCGTCGCCGTCGTTATCGTCACGTTCTGCTGGATCGCCTATGTGTCAGTCATAGGCGAGGCCCTGCACGGCTATGCCCTCTCGTTGTTGTTTGAGGCCATCCCGGAAGAAGACGAAGCGACCCAGAGAAAATTCGAGAAGCTCTGCCGCAACGACGATGAGTTGATCCAGGTCGTCGAGACAGGGCGTATTGTCGGCTTCGTGGCGCACTTTACCGGCTGGTTGATGATCATCATGCCCGAGGGGGTCGAGTTCGAGCTGCTGCATCTGTTCATCGCCGGCATCCTTACCATCGTATCGCTGCTGGTCTGCGTGGTGATTGTCCCGCCGCTGCTGTTGCGCCATCGCGAGGAAGCGGCCCTGCTGGTGCTGCTGCCGTTCTTCTCGAAGCTCGCGCTGCTGTTCAAGCCGTTTACGATCATCAGCAGCAGCGTCGGTCGCATGGGCGCGCGCATTGAAGGCGTGGACGTCAAGGAAAACGCCCAGGAGTCTTTTGAGGAAGACCTGGCCGACAGCCTCGAAGAAGCCGAACGGGAGGGCGTGCTTGACGAAGAAGAGCGCGAGATGATCCAGAAGGTCGTGGAACTCGGGCAGACACCCGCCTCACGCGCCATGATTCCCCGCACGGACATGATCAGTATCGACGTTCAGGAGGGGATCGACGGCGCACTCGAAGCGGCCGTCAGCCACGGGCACAGCCGCGTGCCGGTGTATGAGGGAGACCGGGACCACATTATCGGCGTCTTCTACACCCGCGACTTGGTGCCCACATGGAACAACCCCTCGCGCCGTCCGCGCGCGCTGCGCGACATCATTCGACCGGCGCGGTTCTGGCCGTCCAACAAGGTGCTGGATGATCTGCTGCGTGAAATGCGGGCCGACCGTCTGAAGATCGCCATCCTCACGGATGAACACGGCGGGACCGCCGGTATGATCACGCTTGAGGATATTCTTGAGGAGATTGTTGGCGACATCCACGACGAGTACGACGAAGGCGAAGTCGAACGTGCCCACCGGGCGATCCTGCCGTTTCACAAGGACGAAGCCGAGGCCGACGGCGACGTGGACCTGGACGAATTGAACCGTGTTCTCGAGCTGGACCTGCCCGAGGGTGGCGAGTTTAACAGCATCGGCGGGTTGATTCTGAACCAGCTTGGTCGCCTGGCCGCCGAGGGCGACGAAGTCGAAGTCGGTGAGGTGAAGCTGCAGGTCATCGCCGCCGACGAAAAGCGCATCAAGCGGGTGCGTATTCGGCGGCAGTCCGACGTCACCGAAAGCGAAGTTAAGCGCTAGATGTCCCTCACCACCACATCAGCACTCTGCCTGCGCAAGGTCGATTTCAGTGAGACCAGTCAGATTCTGACGCTGCTCACGGACAAGCTCGGCACGGTGGGGGCCATCGCCAAGGGCGCCAAGCGTGCGAAATCAAACATTGGCGGGGCCCTGGATATCATGTGCCTGTACAACGTTGTGCTGTATGACCGCTCGCGCCGGGGTACACTCAGCATTCTGGCGCAGGCCGAGTTGCTGGATTTTTTTCCCGACGCCCGCCGGAAGTATGCGCACTTCACGGTCATGGAGCGCATCAGAGAACTTCTGCTCGCCATCGAAATTGGCCCACAGGACGGCCCGTCGGTGCTGCTGCTGTGCGTTAGAGCCTTGCGCGCGCTGGGGGATGGCGACGCGCCCGAGCCCGTGCTTGCGGCTTTCAGTTGGGGGTTGCTGCGGACCCTTGGCGTTGAGCCTACGTTGACACATTGTGTGGCCAGTGGCGTGGAGCCGTCGGGCAAGGTGGAGGTCAGTTTCAGTCTGCGCGAGATGGGACTGCTTGCGCCGCCCCACAACGAGCGGCGTGACGACATCGTGCGTATTGCCCCGCGGACGTTGCGGGCGCTGCAATCCCTCGAGGCCGACGCGCCGGATGGGCGGATTGAAGTTGACGCTTGGGCGGGCGCGTCTAGTCTTCTCGCCTGGTTGGTCGCCGCGCAGGGCGGGCGCAGGCTGCGCACTTTCGCGCCGCTTGACCCCGTGCAGGCGCTGTAGGGATGGTCCGGTGAACTTGAACGCAACAAAAACGCTACTTCCGCTGCTGACAGTACTGCTTGGCGCCTGCGCGCAGGGGCCGGTGCCGCGCTACGAAGGGCCGTCGGGGCAGGGGCGCCTCGTCTATGAGCCCGGCGTCGGCATCACTCGCGCCGGCAATCAGCCCAGCACGGACGAGCAGAGCACCTACGCGCTGATCCAGACGGCCTTCGATGAACGTCGCTACGACGCCGTAATCAACCAGAGCACCCTGTTCATTCTTCAATTCCCCGAAGGTTCCCGGGCGGTTGAGGTGCTGCTGATGCGCATCCATGCGCGCCTTGAGGCCGGACGCCCCGCAGCCGATGCCGGGTTGCCGCGGACCATCCCCATCAGTCAATGGATGTTTCTGTATCTCGCCCCGGCCCACGACACGCGCTTGCAGGCGCTGCTGAACCGTGATGAAACCTGGCGCACGTATATCAATGAGTTGCGCGCCCTGACTGTGGACGAGTTCTTTGAGCGCGTGCGACCGGACGCGAACGCGCTGTATGACTCGGACCAGCTTTCGCTTGCTCGCTATGATTGCGGCACACTGGTTACCTACTACCTGCCGGCGCTGGAGCTTCGCGAGTTTCGCCGCCAGGCTGCCGAACTCACACGTGACGTCGCTTGGCTGTTGTACATGGCCGGCGCCACCGACGAGGTGATCGGCATGACAGAAGACCTGGGCGCCATGAACCCGGAACCGGCGATCAAGGCCGACGCGCTGTTCATCCAGGCCCATGCGCAGCGTCTGAACGGTGCGCACACCCTGTCGGCCAACACGTTCGGGTTTCTGTTCGCCGGGGCGGGGTTACGCGACACGGACACTCGCTGGCGCCCCTATGCGTTGATGTGGCAAATTCGTGAAGTTGTCGAGTCGTCAAAGGGTCCGGGATACGACCTGGTGCCCTACGAAATCGCCATGGAACTGCTCGGTGAATACGAACTGTACGCCATCGAAAACCCGAACATCCCTTCCCGCATCCATGAGCAGATTGTGCTGCTGCTTGAAGAGGTATACGACATCATGATCGCGCGGGACCTCAACGCGGCCGACACTTACAGCCGTCTCGGGGAAAGCGACGCGTCGGACTACTACGTCGCGCGGGCCGAGGAACGCCGTACCGACCGCGACAAGCGGGTGGCGGAACTGCGCAGGACTCCCTGATGGCGACACGCCTGACATGCGGGCTGATGGTTACCGCCGTGCTGTGCTGCATGTGCGCCTGCAGCTATACTTGGACGGCTTCACTTGACGGCGATGGCACGCGGCGCACGGTCCAGTTGGATACCGTCGAGAACCGCCTGTTTCCTCACAGACCGGGGCTGGAGTACGAGTTGACGGACCGTCTGAAGGAAGAAATCGCCCTGGACCGTCGTTTGATTCTTGGTGAGGGTGGCGGAGATGTGAGGCTGAAAGTATCGCTCACAACTTTTTCTGAACCCAACCTGGTTGAGGATTTCGAAACCGGGCAGCCCGCGGAGATTCTGCTGCGCGCCACAGCCACGGTTGAAGCTTCCGGCGAGGCGTTCACGGGTGGGACCGTGCGCCGCAAAGTCTCCGTCTCGACCAGTTATACGCCGCTGCTTGGCGACAGCAAAAGGGAAGGGCTCGATCGCTTGTGGCGCGATCTTGCCAGGGAGATTCTCGACATCGCGGCCGACAAGGAATGGGCCGCGAACTGAATACCCGGTCCCACCGGGCGGCAAACCTGATACATTTGAGCACTAGGAATCGTTAAGGAGTCAGATGAAGCTGGAAGACGACAAGCAGAGTGAGCCAAAGCGCCCACCGGGAGCCCGCAAACCGAAGGGTCTGCCCGTGGCGGTACTGGCCTTGGGCGCCATGTTGCTCCTGCTGGTGCTTGTTGCGGTGTACGAAATGGGCGGCGCCAGTGAGGAGCTGTCAGGCACGGAGCTTCGCGCTAAGCTGCAGAAGAACGAAATCGAAAGCATGGAAGTCCGCGTTCCGGAAAACGGCAACGTGGTGCAGATCACCGGCAAGTACGCCAATGTGCCCGAAGGCGAAACCCAGAAATTTACCGCCAAGGTTGATGCGAACCAGTGGAAAGTCTGGCTTGAACAGCGGGAGTCCGACCCCGAGGCGAGTCTTTTGTCCGGTGTCGAGGAGATCAACACCGACGAATCCAGTGACAACGTCGGCTGGTTCCTGAAGAACGTCATTCCCGTACTGATTATCGTTGCCGTGATCTGGTTCTTCTTCTTTCGGCGTGGCGGCGGACCCCTGGGCGGCGGCGTGATGGCTTTCGGCAAGTCCCGCGCGAAGATGTTCAGCAAGGAAGACGTTACCGTCACCTTCAATGACGTTGCCGGCGCGGATGAAGCCAAAGAGGAAGTCTCCGAGATCGTTGAGTTTCTCAAGAACCCGCAGCGTTTTACGCGCCTCGGCGCCAAGATTCCCAAGGGCGTGCTGATGATCGGCCCGCCGGGCTGCGGCAAGACTCTGCTGGCCAAAGCCATTGCAGGCGAGGCTGAGCGCCCATTCTTCAGCATCAGCGGCAGTGATTTTGTGGAAATGTTCGTTGGCGTCGGCGCCAGTCGCGTGCGCGACTTGTTCCGGACGGCGCGTGAGCAGGCCCCGTGTATCGTTTTCGTGGACGAAATCGACGCCGTGGGGCGCCGCCGCGGCACAGGCGTCGGCGGCGGACACGACGAGCGCGAGCAGACCCTGAACGCATTGCTTGTTGAGATGGACGGCATCGGCAGCAGTGAGGGTGTAATCATTCTGGCTGCCACGAACCGACCGGACGTGCTTGACAACGCGCTGCTGCGACCCGGTCGCTTCGACCGTCAAGTTTACATCGACCTGCCTGATCTGAAGGGTCGCGAAGAAATCCTGCGCGTTCATCTTAAGAAGGTGAAGGCCGGCAGCACCATCAACGCGAACGAAATCGCCCGTCTGATTCCGGGCTTCAGCGGCGCGGACATCATGAATCTTGTCAACGAGGCGGCGTTGATTGCAGTGATCCGCAACCTGGATGAGATTGACCGGGACGCGATTCTCGAGGCTCGCGACCGCGTCGCCTTCGGCCGCCAGAAGCGCTCGCGAGTGATGGAAGAGGAAGAGCGCAAGCTGACGGCATACCACGAAGCGGGTCACGCGTTGGTGCAGGAGATGACGAACAAGACCGATAAGGTTCACAAGGTTACGATCATCCCGCGCGGCCGGGCGCTGGGCGCCACCATGAGCCTGCCGGACAAAGATCGCTACAGCATGCCCAAAGGCCGCGCCGAGCAGATGCTGCAGGTGTTCCTGGGCGGTCGAGCCGCAGAGCACGTTGTATTCGGTGAAATCGACGCAGGCGCGGCCAGCGACATCCAGCAGGCCACCAACCTGACACGCAAAATGGTCACCGAGTGGGGCATGAGCGCTCGCCTTGGGTTGCTGAATTACTCCGGGGATGAAGACCAGTCCTACATGGGCCAGCAGATCAAGCAGCCTGGCGATTACAGCGACGAAACCAAGCGAGCCATCGACGAAGAAATGCGTCGCATGATCGACGAGGCGTGGGCGGAGACCGTCAAGCTGATCGAGGCCAACAAGGACAAACTTGTCAACATTGCCGAAGCGCTGTTGAAGCACGAGACACTGGACCACGAGGACATCGTCGAGATCCTTGCCGGCGGCAACATTGATGCGCGCCGGGAACGTGAAGCCGAAGAGGCCAAACGCGAACAGGCTGCGGCCAAGCACCGGCAAATGGAAGAGGGCTCCAAAGAGCGCAAACGGGACGACAAACCCGGCTTCAGCGCATCGACCGAGCAGCCCGGAACGGCATGAGCGCGAGTTTCCCGAAATTACCGTCAATCGTGATCCCCGGCCTGTCCGGGGATCGCGCGTTTGAAGCGCCGCTGGTGATGGGAATCGTGAACGTCACTCCGGACAGCTTCAGCGACGGCGGCAAGCTGATTAACGTAGATGCGGGCGTGGCACACGCAGAGCAATTGATTCAGGATGGTGCAGACATACTTGACATTGGTGGGGAATCGACCCGTCCCGGTGCGGCGGAAGTCAGCATCGAAGAGGAGATCGCGCGGACTGTCCCCGTGATCAGGGCCCTGAATGAGCGCGGCTGCCGTGCGCCCATCAGTATCGACACCATGAAGTCCGATGTCGCACAGGCCGCGCTGGACGCGGGCGCGAGCATCGTCAACGACGTTTCGGGCGGCGAACATGACCCCGCCATGTTCGCGCTCTGCGCGCAACGGGACTGCATCGTGATCGTGATGCACATGCGCGGCACCCCTCGGGACATGCAGGTGCGGACCGAGTACGTCGACGTGGTGGGGGAGGTTCGTGATTACCTGCAATCACGGGTTGACGCGGCGCTGGCCGCGGGCGTGTCGCGCGGACGTATCTGGATAGACCCCGGTTTCGGCTTTGCTAAACTTCCGCCGCACAACTGCGCCTTGGTGGCACGACTGGGTGAAATTGCGGAGCTTGGCTACCCTGTGCTGCTGGGCGCGTCGCGCAAGTCCACGCTCGGCCAGATCACTGGCCGTCCGGTAGACGACCGCGAGGCGGAAAGCCTGGCCGCAGGGCTGGTGGGGGCGCTGAACGGGGCGTCGTTACTGCGGGTGCATGAGCCCGGCCCGATGCGCAGGGCGCTGACAGTTGCGCGGGCAATGACGTAAGGCGGAGCAGGATGACGGAATACATCATCTACGGCGTTGAAATCGCGCTGATCTACCTGTTCCTGACGGTCGTTTACAAGTTCGTGAAGGGCAGCACCGGCGACAGCGCGTTGCGCGGGGTCGCGATTATTTTCACGGTGCTGCTGATCGGCATCTATCTTGTCGCCGACACCCTGGGGCTTTACCGCATCGAGAAGCTGCTTGAGAAGGTCGTTGACTACCTGTTCATCGCCGTGATCGTCGTCTTCCAGCCGGAGTTGCGTCGCGGCCTGTCGCGCCTCGGTCAGAACCGGGTGTTCAACCGCCTGCTCGCCGCCAAGGAGGACGTGATTCCGAAACTGGTTGCCAGTATCTTTCGCCTTGCCCGTGCCAAGACAGGCGGGCTGATCGCCGTTGAGCGCGGTGTAGGGCTGCGCAATTACGTCGAGCGTGGCATCGAGATAGACGCCAACTTCACGCCCGAGTTGCTGGACAGCATCTTCTACCCCGGCAACCCGCTGCACGACGGCGCTATCATCATGCGCGGCTCGCGTGTGGTGGCGGCTGGCTGTCTGTTTCCGCTGACGGAGAACCCGGACATCAGCAAGCGCCTTGGCACGCGACACCGTGCGGGAATCGGGCTGAGCGAAGAAACGGACGCGCTTGTTGTGGTAGTCAGTGAGGAAACGGGCAAGGTCTCCGTTGCCATCAAGGGTGACCTGCAACAGGACTTGTCGCGCGACCAGCTTGAGAAAGTCCTGCGCGAGAACATGGGGACAGTGGTTTCCGTTTCTGCCGGCGAATCCGCCATTGCGGGGCAGGTATGAGCACTTCAGGGCAGACCAGCGTCAGCAACATGCGCGCGCCCGGGGCCTCGCGCCGGGGCGACACCAAGCGCATCAGCGGGCGCCGCTTCGGGCTTGGCGGAAGCGTTCACATCGTGATTCTGGCCCTGGCGATTCTGCTGTGGTGGATCGCGCGGGACATGGTGGCGGTGTCACGCACACTGACGGATGCGGGACGTGTGCAGTTCAGCCTGTCCGACGAACTCGCGGGCAAGTGGCGCGTGTACTCGGATGCCGAGTTGCCAATCAGCCTTGAAGTCTCCGGACCGACCAAAGAGATTAATGTGTTCGCGAGCAGCCTTGAGCAGGTACCGGGGCGTTTTGCCTATCGCTACCAGATTACCCCGGGCGACCTGGCCGGGCTTGAAGTCAACTCGCGCCGCCAGTTGACGCTGACTGTGGATTTGCGTCGGGTCGAAGCCACCGGCGAGGCCGTCGCGCCATCGGAGCTGGCTGTCCGCCCGCAGGCCGACAGCCGAGTGTTTGAAGTGGTGCTGGAGGAGTTCGTGCAGCGTGAGGCATATTTTGACCTGGCGGATACGGCCAAGGGGCAGATCCAGGTAAACCTGCCACGCAGCGACGGACGGCAGGAGACCCGTTCGTACTCGTATACGGCGGAAGTCGAGAACAAAAACATTGAGGTATACGGGCCTTACAGCCTGGTAACCGAGCTTGTGGATCAGGCGGGCAAGGCGCGCCTGAAGCTGACAATCGACGCGAAGCAGGCGGTCGAAAACGTGGCGAAGACCGAGCGCGAACCGATAGAGGATGTGCTCAGGCGCGAAGTTGTTTCCGTGGTGCCGCTCGTTCCGGTAGAGGGGGTCGTGGTGCGGTCCGGCGAAAACAAGCGCCAGATTACGGAACTTGCGGTGCGTCTGAAGTACGACCGTCTTCAGGACTACGTGCAGGTGACACGGGACTTTCCTGTAGAGGTGGTGCTTCCAAACTGGCTGGCGCAGAAATCCGCGCGGGTCGAAAACCTGCCGTCATTCGTGAAGGTGGACATGAAAGTGCTGAGCAGCCAGCAGACCAGTTTCACGGAAAACCATGTCCACGTGCGCCTTGACCTCAGCACGCTGTCCCGCGGTGACCTGACCAACATCGAGCCGATCGAAGGAACCGCCCTGAAGCGGACGAAGGTGCTGAATTGGTACTACTCCCTTGAGATCAACACCGAACGCCTCACGTATGAGTTTGTCAGTGATCGCGTGACGGCCGAGCAATACCTGCCGATCGGGGAGATCACCATTGTCTGGACGGAGTGAGAAGGGGGCGCTGGCTGGTGGGCGTGGGGTGCGGGTGGCATCCAGCCTCCTGCTTCTTCTCGTCTGCATTTTGGTTTGTGCATCTGCCGAGGCACAGTACCTTCCCGATATCCAGCAATTCGAGGTCGAGAACGTCCGGCTGATTCTGCTCAATGGAAGCGGCGAGCGGCAGGGTGTGCTCAGCGGCGAGATCGCCCGCAAGGGTCGCGACGGACGCATCACCGTCTCCAAAGCCGTGCTGAAGGTGGAGCGCGGAGAGCAGTCAATCGTCGTAAACTCGCCCGAGTTCATCTACCAGCCCGACACCAGCAAGTTTGATTGCCCACAGGGGCTCACCGTCGATCTGCCGAACGGGGGGCACTTGGTCGTGCCCAAGGGCGGAGGAGAGGTCAAGTTCACTGATGGCATGCAACTTAACATGAAAGTTGACGGCGAGGTCACACTGCGCGATGGGCCCGAAAACGCGTCGTTGGTCACCGCAACTGTCATGAACCCTGACTTGGAGGTCAAGGCGCGCATCGAAACGGTTGTCGAAAACGGGAAACGCGGCGACCAGTTGCGCCTGGACAGTTTCAGTGTCAGTGGTACGCGCGGCGGCAGCATGAAGTTGCGTCTTGCGCACCTGCCGTCCTTGGCCGACGCGCAGAACCCGTCGCAGGCCGTAGTGGACGTCAGTTGCTTCGGCAATGTGAGTTTGCATATCAGTGAGGAGAAACACGTGGCGCGGTTGTCCATGTTGCGACGCGCGCGCATGGCCTTTAAGGACGACGAGCGCGGGTTCGAGGTAACCAGCAATCAGCTTGACATAACGGGGGACTACACCCGCGTGCCGGAAGAAGACGGCGATGAAGGCCCGGCGCGTCTTGGCGGGCTTGCGATCGACGCGTCACAGAACGTCAGTATCACCGGCAACGAGTTCACCGGCACCGGCGGGGCGTTGCGGTATCGCGAATTCTCTGCGCATCGGGAGGCGCGCCTTGAACGGGACGCCGGGCTGCAACTCAACCAGGGGCTCTCGCCGGACGGGCGCGCGGCGATCATAGACATGCGGGCCCGCGACTACATCGACGTGCTGATTCCTACCGGCGCCGCCGCGGACTCCGGGACCTTTGACCCGCGGGAACAGCGTCCCGCCGCCATTTCGACCGAGTTGTCCGAGGGCGCCCGCGTCATGCGGTCCCTGGACCGCGATCTCGAGTGGCAGATCACCGGGCGCTTGGTGCGTCTGTTCTCGTTTCGTGACACCACGACCGGAGTAGACGATCGCTACAGTCACGTATTTGACGGATACGCCGAGGGCTATTCACCTCTGCTGCGCCTCTATGGACCGCTGGCCGTGCCCTCGCCCGAGAGCGCCGAACCGCACGAACTTCACCGGGCGGCTGTTTATGGCGCGCGCGCAGAGGGTGCCATGATTTCCGGCGTGGCGACGGTTGACGTGTACGGCCCGGAAGTAATGGGCGTGATGTATTCAAACGCGCCCCTGTCGGACATGCTCAAAGTTGCCCTCGGGATGAAAGAGCCGGACCGTGATGCTGGCGGGCGCGTGATTCGGCCTGCTCCGCGCGACGGGCGTTTGGTTGTCCGAACCGCGGAGTCACTGCACCTGGAGATGGCGACAGGGCAGTCCGGCGACGTTTCCCTGGCGGGGCGTGGCAGCGTGCAACTTGACCATGAGCCTCTGCCCCGGGACGACGGAAACCTCGTGACCCTTACGGGTGAGGTGATTGACCTGAGCCTGCGTGCGGGCGGCATTCGCTACGCTCGCGTTGGCGGCGGTGATGCCCTGGCAACCATCGGCTACGACCTGCTGATGTGCGCCAATATGGAAGTCAACGAATTGCACGTCGGACTGCGGACCACTCTGGCAGGGCCGGGGCGCATGATTATGCGCGACGCAACGACCGTGGCGTACTTCACACGCGAACTCGACCGCCTGCCCCGGCGCCCGGGTGCACCCAAGTCACCGGTGCCGGATGCCGCCTGGCTCGATTTCGGGGCCAGTCTTGTCGCCGACATCAGCGACAACCGCCGTGCGCTGGAAGCTGACGTACCTCTATTCAAGCTGGTGAGTGGTGAGTTCGAGCATCCCCGGGCGGGTCGCTCGGCCGTTGCGGACCTTGATGAGTTGGCCGACCCCGAAGTGGTGCTGTTGTATGAAGCCGTCGGCGATCGGGTCTACGCGGTGAGCGCCCGTTCGCAGCCAGATCTGCCCGGAGTGAACCTGCTGAGCCTCGAGGGCAACGCGCGGGTTGATTCGCGTCTCGACGGCATTGGCGCGCGTGCGCGGGATGCCATTGAGCTGTCGGGCTCCGAGCGCCAGTCCGAAGATGCGCCGTTTTCGCTGGTCCTGCGCGGCGACGCCGAGATCACCATCGACGACGCCGGGGTGTTCTTCGGCGAATACGTCCAGACCGGGGTGTTTTCATACGACAAGACATGGCGCCTGAAGTCCGGGGAACGTCTGGAAATCACGCTGCGACCTCTGGAAACACCTGGCGACGCGGCGGGGGTTGTTGCGGATGTCCGCAAGGCGCTGTCGGCGGCGCTTGCACAGGACGTTGCCACCGGCGATGTGCTGGCGTTGATTGACGGGGCCGCGCAATCTCTCGGGCTGATGATCGTCGCGACACCCCGGCCACCCGAGCCCGCGGCGGACCGCCCCTGGGAGGCATACGACAAGCTTCGCGGAGCTCTCGACCACATGCGCACCGCCAGGCTGCTTGAACGCGCGGGGCTCGCCCACGCGGCCGTGGAACGCCACGTCGCTCTGCGCGGCGTGCGCCGGGCCCGGGCGTTGCTGTCGGGGCTCATTGACGTCGCGGGCTCCGGCACGGTTCACTGCGGTTTTCGGTCCGGACGCACCGGCGTACCGCCGCTTGATATCGTTATGGGCGACGCCCTTTTCACGTTTGACGGGCTGGGCCAGATCGTTGACGTGACAGCCGGCGGACCGATCATGCTTTCCAGGGCGAGCTACAGCATCCACGGAGATTCTTTGCGACGTGCCGCGGACGGAACGCTGACGCTTGACCGCGCGTCGGTTACTTTGCCGGACGACACGGGTGTGCGGGTCAGCGGCGTGGAGAGCGTTGCTTTGCGCCGTCTTGAAGACAAAGTAGGCGCCGGGCCGGATGACAGGCAACCCAGCATGGGTACACGCGTGACGGGGCGCGACCTGCGGATCACGGTCAAACTGGCAACCGGCAAGCAGGAGTAGGGATGTCCGGCAACATCATCACGATCGATGGCCCCTCGGGGGCCGGCAAAAGCACGATAGCGCGCCTTGCGGCTTTGCGCCTGGGGTTGCGCTACCTTGATACGGGGGCCATGTACCGCGCGGTCACGCTGCACTGTATGCGCCGCGGCATACACCTGGACCAGCCGAAGGAGATTGCGGGTGCGCTCGCTGGTCTGGAACTTCGCGTCGAACTGGTTCACGAAGGTCCCATGCGCGTGTTTATTGGCACCGACGAGGTTACCGGCAATATCCGCACCCAGGAAGTAACCCGCAACATCCACTACGTCGCCGACGTGACCGAAGTGCGCAACTATCTGGTCGACATGCAGCGCAAGATTGGCGCCAACGGCGATCTTGTCACCGAGGGGCGCGACCAGGGGACTCTGGTGTTTCCGGGCGCCAGTCTGAAGGTCTACATGTTCGCCACCCCGGCCGTGCGGGCCCGCCGCCGTTTTAATGAACTCAAGGAGCGCGGGCAGGACGCCTCCTATGAGGAAGTGCTTGAGGACGTCAGCAAGCGGGACTACCTCGACATGGGGCGCGAGTTGGGCGGGTTGAAGAAGGCTCTCGACGCTGTTGAGCTTGATACCAGCGAACTCAGCCCGGACCAAGTAGCCGAGAGCATCGTGAAACTTGCCAAGAGCCGCCTGAAAATGCAGACCCGGAAGATAGACAAGAGCGCCCTTGAGGCCATGAAGCGCGAAAGCAAGAAACAGGACTGAACGTTTACACGGCGCGTCCCGCAGCTATGCTGCTCTTCTACCCCCGTAACACAACAGGAAATTTGCCATGGCATTCGCGCGCTCAATCGTGCCCCTGTGTCTGCTTGCGGTAATGCTGGTCGGCTGTGCCGCACAGGAACGCCAGGCCCAGGTCGGCGAAGTCGGCTTCAACCCGCGCCACGAAGTCGAACTCCATGCCGAAATGCAGGCTCGCAACTACTATGACTACAAGACGCCCAAGGCCGGCGCCGTCATCCGCAGCAATCCGGCCGGAGCACTGGTTGAGTGGTACAACGACGACGGCATTTGGGTCGCGGTCGGCAACACGCCCACCGAACAGGTTGTGATTGAGGCGACCGGCAAGCCGGAACTGTTTCGAGTTTCCGCACCGGGGTTCATGCCGGCGATTCGCTGGGTGTCTGCAATGCCGAGCGCGGAAGGCGTCGAAGTGGACTTTGAGCTCGAACGCGAGTTGCCACATGACCGTTTTGACGTGGATGACTAAATTCCCTCCGTGCGGAGAGGATTCATGCGTATGAGCATCATGCGGGCGCCTGCTCAAAGGCGCCCGTTTCTGTGGGAGAGCCCTGTGCGCACCAACCTGATTCGAGCCGTTTTGTTTACTTTCGTGGCTGCCGCTGTGATTGCCTGCACCCTGCACAGCCAGGAAGCGCCGCCTAAGGCACGGGCCCTCGATGTGCATGAGCACGTGCTCGAGAACGGACTCAAGCTGGTAGTTGTAAACCGCCCCGGCGTGCCGCTTGTCTCCACGTTCATCTGGTACAAGGTCGGCAGCATGGACGAAGTACCCGGGCAGACCGGCATGGCGCACTTCCTGGAACACATGATGTTCAAGGGCAGTCGCAACTACAAGGTCGGCGAGGTTGACAAGGTAACCGTGCGCAACGGCGGCAGCAACAACGCCTTCACCAGCAACGACTACACGGGGTACTTCTTTGATCTGCCCAAGAGCCGCTACAAGGAAGGGCTGAAAATCGAGTCGGACCGTATGCGTCACCTGACCCTTGATCTGGCGGAGTTCGACGCCGAGAAAAAGGTCGTGCAGAGCGAGTCCGATATCAGTGCCGATGACCCTTCCAGTCAGCTCTGGGAGCGAATGAGCGGCCAGTTGTTTGGCCCGGCACATCCCTATTCGCACCCGGTACTCGGCTGGCCGCAAGATGTGGAAGACATCTCGCGTCGCGACATGCGCTTGTTCTATGACGCCCACTATCACCCGAATCACGCGACAATCGTGATGGTGGGGGACATCTCTTCCGAAGAAGCCCTGGCGAGTATCAAGGCGCATTTCGGAGACATTCCGCGTGGCCCTGAACTGCAGCGCCCTGAGTCCGCCGCGATCAACTTCAAGGGTCCGCGGACTGTTGAGGTCCGCAGCGAAGCCGATCTCATCGAGTTTGGGCGTCAGTACCTCGGCGTGCAGGCCGGGCACAAGGATGCCGCGGCGCTGGATGTGCTTGGCATGATCATGGGTAACGGAGTCACCAGCCGTTTTTATCGTGAGCTGGTCGAGAAGCAGCGCCTGGCGACCGCTGTGGCGGCGGGCAACAGCGATCAGATTCTGGCGGGCTCGTTCTGGACCTGGGCACAGCTTACGCCGGGTGTTGAGCGCGAGCAGTTCAGCGCGGCGCTTGAGGGCGTGATCAAGACCGTCGTTGATGAAGGCATCACGGCAGACGAGCTCACGCGCACGAAGAACCGCTTCCTTTCTGATCTCGTGTTTTCACAGGAAAGCGCCAGTGACCTCGCGCAAAGCCTGGGAAACAGCGAAACGGTGTACGGCGGCTGGAGACACGCGCTCGAGTATCCGGACCTGATTCGCGCCGTCACCGCAAGCGACGTGCAGCGTGTCGCGGGGCAATACCTGAAGGGAGAGCGCGCCGTTACTGGCTGGCTCATGCCAGAGTCCGCGGAAACGTCGACGGTGCCCCGAGGTGAGGAGCCGAAGCCGAAGGCTCTGGACGTCCAGCGCCACGTGCTTTCCAACGGGATGACCGTGCTGCTGCTGGAACGCCCGGGTCTGCCCGTCGTGTCCGTGCAGGCGTCCGTGCGCGCCGGGCGCTCTGGCGAGGCGCCGTCCGAGCACGGGCTGTCGAGCCTGACCGGCAGCCTGCTTGACGCCGGCACACGCGATTTCTCAAAGCAGCAGATCGCCGAAACCATGCAGGGCATCGGTGCGAACCTCAGCACCAGTGACGGCGGTGTCGGCGTTCGTGTTCTGGCCGAACACACGGATATCGGGCTGAACATGCTTTCGCAGGTGCTTGTACACCCAACCTTCCCGGCGGACGAAGTCGAGCTGGCCAAGCAGCAAACGCTTGCAGGCATCGAGGCCGCGCGCAATGAGACATCGTGGTTCGCACGGGCCGCGGCGGCGGCCGCGCTGTACGGGCCGGCGAACCCGTTGGGACGTTCCGGCGAAGGCACTCCCGCCAGCGTGAGCGCATTCAAGCGCGAAGATCTGCAAGGCTGGCACCAGCGCTACTTCCGCCCAGACAACTGCATCCTGGCCGCGGTGGGGGACTTCGAAAGCAGCGAAATGCTGAAGCGTATTGAGATGCAATTCAAGGAGTGGAAGCGCCCGCAGACGCCACTCGAGTTCCCCGAGTTCGATCTGAAGCGTCCCGACAAGCTGGAAGGCGAGCAGGTTTTCAGCATAAAGAATTTTGATGCGACCAGGATCGATCCCAAACGCAAGCGCATCCTGATTGACTATCCGCAGAAGGACCAGGTCGTCGTACGCCTCCAGACGCTGGGTATCACCCGAGACAATCCAGATTACTACGCGCTGCTGGTAATGGACAATATCCTCGGCACCTCGCCAGGCTTCACCGACCGTTTCAGCGGAAAGCTTCGTGACGAGCTTGGGCTGGCATACAGCACTTACGCAAACATCACCGGTGGCAGCGGCATCTACAAGGGTGCCTTCCTTGGATACATCGGCACTCGGGCCGAAAACGTCGAGTTGGCCCTCGCCACGATGTACGAGCTGATTGAGCAAATCCGCACGGAATCCGTCAGCGACCAGGAACTGATTGACGCCAAGGATTACCTCAAGGGCAGTTTCGTCTTTGGCATCGAGACCACGGGGCAACTTGCGGGCATGTTGATTGAAATGCAACGCTACAACCTCGGCTTCGATTATCTGGTAAAGTACGCCAACGCCGTGGACGACGTTACGAAGGAAGACATCCAGCGCGTTGCGTCGAAGTACCTGGTGCCGGAGCAGATGGTCGAAGTGCTGGCCGGGCCTGTCACCAAAATCACCCCGTTGCCCGAGGCCCCTGAGGGCGAGTGATGCCGTGGTTGATTCTGCTGGTTTGCCTGTTGGCTGCGCCGCTTGCCGCGGAGTACGAAAGTAATTTCGGGCGGGTGATCCTGGCGAAGTCGGATTTGATCGTGCAGGGCGTCGCCAGCGCGACGCGAACCCGCGTAGGCAATTCGTTCCGGGTGGAAGTCACGGTCGAGAACACGTTGCACGGCGACGAAAAACAGAACATCTCCTTCCTCTATACGGACGCTGCACTACTGCCCCAGGAGGCGGCGCGTGGTCTGTACGCGCTGAAGTCCGTTACAGACGAGACTTTCAGCCTGGTTGGAAAACCCGTCTTTACACCGCAGGGCGACGCCGAAGAGCGCGACAAACTGAAGGTCGCTCGTGCATTCATTGCGCTTGAGGCCCAGGAGCAAGGCGACGAGCGCACGGAGGCCTTCTACAAACTGCTGACCGACCACGTCGAGCTGGGGGGCTACCCGGCCCAGAACGCGGCCGTTGAGCTCATGTTCGTCGCCCGGGATCGGGGGGCGAGCATTACAGAAGAGCGGTTCGATGCGCTGATCCGGGCCCGCAAGGACGGGCTGAACCGCCTGATCGATCAGACCCGCAAAGACCTGGAACTGGCCTTCCAGGGAATGGTCGAGGCACGGGTAAAAAGCCTGAAGTTCCGCCACGTTCGCAGAGGCGCCGACAAGGGCGTGAAGCGGCAGGGGGCCGACGACCTGCTGGCCTTGCAGACGGACTATCCGCGTGCGTTCACCGATGCCGACGCGAGCCTCGCGGATGCGTTGCGCGAGGCTTCAGACGACGCGCTGCTTAAGGGCAAGCTTTCCGAGCTGGCCAAGGTGATCCGCGAAGAAGTCAAAGCCCGCGCTGTCGAAGATGCCGCCCGTGAGCGCGAAGCGCGCGAACGCGTTCGGCACGCCGAAGAAGACTGACGCGGCGAATTTCTCCTTTTTTCTGCATGTCCATGAGCGCGCCTGCCGATCAAGGTCCCGGTGCGCCCCGCGCGCCTGAACACACCAATTTTGCTTCCTAACTCGCCTGGAGTAGCCATGAAAAAGATTCTGATGTCTCTTGCAGTTGTCGCAGCCTTCCCGCTGCTTACCGGCTGCGTCTCAATGGAAGAGTTCGATCGCGTGCAGAAGCACCTCGAAACCGAGCAGGAGGCTAACCGCGCCATCGCGGCTGAAAACGCCCGCCTTGAGGGACTCGTTTCCAACCTGAAAACAGATCGCGAAAAGCATCTCGCCGCCATTGAGGAACTGCGCAAGAACCAGGGTCCGGCCATCAGCGAGGACGACCTGGTCAAGCGCATGCAGGAAATCTGGGGCGACGGGCTGCGCAACAGCGGCAGCGAGTGGGAGTACGTTCAGTCTGGCGGCGCTGTTGGCGTGCGCATGGACGACAGCGGCGTCCTGTTCAAGAGCGGATCCTGGGACCTGACAGACGGTACCAAGAGCAAGCTCAGTGAGCTGGCCAAGATCGTGTCCGGCAAGGTCAAGACCGATCCCAACCTGTTCATTCGCGTGGACGGCCACACTGACAACGACCCGGTGAAGAAGCTCAAGGCCAAGGGCATCCAGGACAACATCCACCTCAGCACCATGCGGGCCATGGCCGTGCGCGACTTCCTGGTCAGTGCCGGTGTGCCCAAGGATCGCATCTTCGTCGCCGGCTTCGGCGAATACTGGCCCCTGAATGCGGGTAACAGCGCCAAGGACAAGCAGCGC
Organism: Planctomycetota bacterium; assembly: GCA_019912315.1. Classification (GTDB taxonomy): domain Bacteria; phylum Planctomycetota; class UBA8742; order UBA2392; family UBA2392; genus JACKID01. Next base: position 179,880 of record JAIOJA010000042.1, on the reverse strand, counting down.
AATCGCCGCGTCGAAGTGTATCTCGGCGACCCGAACGCGCTCAGCATCGGTGCGTTGCCGGGGCAGGCGCAGGTTCAGAAGTAGCTATCGCGAAAACACTACGGACGCCCGGGCTTCGGCCCGGGCGTTACGCGTTTCCGGGGATGGACACCAAACCCGTGCGCGTTACCTTCACAGCAGGGAGTTTGCCGTGAAGACAATGTCACCGGAGTTGCTATGGAGCCTGCCACGAGTTGGCAATCCGATTCCTGACAGCAAGGGCGCGCGCTTTGTCGTGCCGGTAACCTGCTTCGACGTGGACAAGAACGAAGGGCTCACGCGTTTGTGGCTCGATGACGGTGGGTTTCGCGCGATCAGCAGCGGCGTGTCCGCGAGCCAGCCGGTGTGGAGTCCCGACGACCGATACCTCGCGTTCGTGCGCAAAGCCCCGGCGGGCAAAGACACCGGGGCCGAGAAGAACCAGCTTTACGTCATGGACCTCTGTGGCGGTGATCCCGAGCGCCTGACCGGAATGCCGCTCGGTGTCAGTGACCCACGCTGGATGCCCGACGGCAGGCACATTGCGTTTTTGTCGCCCGTGTACGAGGGGCACTGGTCGCTTGATGAAACCGAAGCGGAGGCTAAACGCCGCAAGGACAGCAAGCTCAAGGCCCGCGTCACGGACAATCGCTTCTATCGCTACTGGGATCGCTGGGTCTGCGAGGAGCCGTTTCAACACTTCTTTCTTGTGAATGTCAGTACGGGCGAATTGCGTGACCTTACGCCGACGCTAAATCGTTTTCTTCCACTCATGGACCCCGTGGGAAGTTGGGACATTGCACCAGACGGATCCGAGATTGCCTTCACCTGCGTGCGCAGCGAGCGTCCGTACCATGACCTGATTAACGGCGTGTACCGACAAAGCCTCAACGGTGGAGAGCCCGTGTTGATCAGCGAGTGGACCACCAGCCATGCCACCCGCCCCCGCTATTCGCCGGACGGGGAGTACATCCTGCATGGGATGCAGAGCGAAGAAGGCTTCTACGCCGACAAAACCCGGCTTGTCGCGCACCATGTGGCAACGGGCAGGCACATAGTGCTGACAGAAGCGTGGGACCACTCAGCGGAAGGCTGGGAGTTCATAAGCGCCGGCACGGTCGCGTGCATTGCTGAAGACCGCGGCGCGAACGCCATCTATACGCTGGATCTCGCACGGGGGCTCGCATCGCCGGGCGAGGTGCAACCGGAACAGATTGCACGCGGCGCCTGGTACAGCGGGCTCAAGGTCGCAGGCGGTACAATCTTCACGACGAAGCAGAGCCACTGCAGCCCGCCCGAAGTCATCACACTGAAGCTCGACGGCAGCAACGAGACGCAGCGCTCGGAATTCACACGCCCGGTGCTGGCGGATGTTGCATTGGCGCAACCCGAGGAGCACTACTTCAAGGGCGCAAACGGCGACAGTGTGCAGATGTGGCTGTTGTACCCTGTGGGAAGAGAACGCAAGAACCTGCCCCTCGTGCACCTGATTCATGGCGGCCCGCACGGGACCTTCGGGGACCAGTGGCACTGGCGCTGGTGTGCGCAGGCGTTCGCGGCGCAGGGCTGGCTCGTAGCCATGGTCAATTTTCATGGCAGTACCGGCTGGGGCAACGAGTTCGCTCGCTGCATCATGGGGGAGTGGGGCGAGAAGCCTTTTCAGGACATCATGGCGGCGACAGATTACCTGATCGAGCGGGGGCTTGCCGATGCCGACCGAATGGGCTGTGCCGGCGGCAGCTACGGCGGCTACATGGCGTCGTGGATCGCCGCCAAGACTGATCGTTTCAAGTGTCTTGTGAATCACGCGGGCGTCAGTGACCTGCAGGCTCAGTATGCCCGCGACGTGACGCCGGGGCGCGAGAAGGCCCTTGGCGGCGAGCCCTGGGGCGACCAGCCGGGGCTGGACCGCTACAACCCCATGCGTCACAGCAAGGGCTTCAGGACGCCCATGCTGGTGATCCACGGCGAGTTGGACTATCGCGTTCCGTACACGCAGGGGTTGCAGACCTACAACGCCTACCATGCCCAGAAGCGCGAAGCGCGCCTCGTGGTCTACCCGGACGAGAACCACTGGATTCTGAAACCACAGAACAGCATCCACTGGTACGGCGAGGTGTTTAGTTGGCTGTGTAAACACCTGGGATAGGTGGGACACACAGGAACGCTTGGAACCTACGAATTCCGGGCGAACCAGTCTTCCCAGGCACGGGTGTTGGTGCCGAAGTCTTTGCCATCAGCAAGGCGAGATAGAGCCGTCTGGGCGGCGTTCTGGAGGGATTCGTCCGGGTCCCGCAGCAGACGGATCAAAGACGAACTTACCGAGCGATCACCAAGGCGTCCCAGTGTATCCACGACGGTCAAACGGATCGTCGCGTGTTCGGGCTGGTTCAACATGCGTTGCACGGGCGATACCGCATCCTTGGCCTTGAGCTTGCCAAGCTCATAGAGCGCCGTGCTGCGGACACTGGCCGATTCATCATCGAGGTGCGCCAGCAGGTCCGGCACCGCGCCGACCCCGTTGTCGCGCGCGAGATAGCGCAGGTACTTGCTGCGGTGCCCGGGCTTGTCCAGGTCAAGCGTTTCGCCGTCGATCACAACGCCGTTCTTCGGCGCCTCGGGCTCGGTCGCAACTTCCGGCGTTGACGGCGGGTCACTACGTCGGGGTTTGCGCTCGCGGATGTCGTCCTCAGGCTGGTGCATCGGGTTGTAGCGGTAGTACACCTCTAGGCACAGCACGCCGCACGCCGTGCTGTACAGGTCACCCATCAGCGGGCCAATCCAGGAGTCGTCGTTGCGCCAGGATCCCTTGCGCGAGCCACTGAGAACCTGATTGTCGAGCAAGGCTGACTTGAGCGCCGTGTTCCATTTTTCCCAGGCGGGACCGCGCCCGTTGTTCATCAGGAACATGCCGAGCGTGCTGTAGTACCAGCCATAGAACGTGTTGAAATTCGGGTCACCGGCGCCGCGAGTCGGGTCAAAGAAGCGCTCGTAGTCCGGAGTCTCTTTCAACAACAGGCGCTCGGCTGCGATGTTACGCGTTTCGAACTTGTCGCGGTCAAGCACCACACGGGCCGTCAACCCGACGCCGACCATGCCAATACCTTTGCGAGTCGGTGAAAGCTCGCCGTGATTGCGGTCAGCGTAGTAGGTTTCTCCGCTGTCCAGGCTGTGGCGGTCATAGAGCCCGACCATTGCGTCCCACGTTCGCTCACTGACGGTGATGCCGACGGCCTTCGCGCTCTTGAGTGCCAGTACGCCCCAGCCGGAGATGGAAAGATCGTTGCGCTCAAGGCGGCTTGCGCTGCTCGTGATATAGCCGCGGTAATCCCAACCGCCGCCCACTCCCTGGCTGCGCTCCAGAAAACGCACCGCGCGCTCAGCGGCGTCGCCAATCTTGTCATCGCCGCACAGGCCGAATGCTTCGCACAGAGCCAGCGTCGCAACCGTGTGCGTGTACATCTGTGTGCCGTTGTTGTATGCGACGCAGCCGTCGCTGGATTGCTGCTTAATCAGCCACTTTATGGCGCGGTCGACGTTCTTGCGGTAATGCCCCTCCGACGGGGAATTACCCGCGGCGAGAAACGGCAGTGTGCACAATGCGGTCAATGCGCCGCGATAGTCACTCGCGTACCAGGGCGCGTCGCGCCGGCTGGGAAAGCCTTCGCTTGGATCCCAGCTTCCATCCGAGTTCTGCTGCTTTGCAAGATATGCCAGCCCGAGGTTCACTGCGTCTTCGGTGTCCGTCCCGCCGCCGTGTTCCTTGATGGCAGCCGCCTTACTGTTGCCGTTGCGGTTCTTGAACAGACCGGAGCCCGCGGGGTTGTTCATGCTTGGCGCGGGCTGCCCGCCGCCCAGACCCTGATCGGCGCGGGGGCGCAGGAACGAATGCGACTTCGGCGGCAGGGGCGCGGGCGGCGCCACTTGCGGCTCGGGTGCGAAAATTTCTTCTGGCGGGGCTTCGAAGTCCGGGTCACCGGCAAACGCGTCCGGATCGTTCAGCACCTGATCCGGAACCACCATTTCGTCGTCGTTGGGGTTGATGTCCGGAATTTCCATTTCGTCAGGTTCTGCCGCAGGGACCGGTGCGGCGGCGACCTGCTGGTCGATGTCAACGCGCTGGATGTACTTGACGACCTCTTCGACTTTGCCGGACATGAAAAGCGCGATCACTACGGCCAGCACATGCACACAGGCCGCGACGCCCAGGCTGTTCCAGGTCCAGCGCCCGACTGTGCGGACAACCGCGATCGTGCGCTCATGGCGTGGCTTGCGGAACGCCTTGCCGCGGATTGCCGCGGGCTGTGCGAACCTGGGGAGGCGGACCTGCTCCGGGCGCTCATAGCCGTCGATTTCACGTATCTTGCCGTCACGAAGGGCAAAGGTCGCCGGTGCAATGCAGACATGGCACAGGCGCCCCTCGTATGCCAGCTTGCTTCGGCATCGTGGGCAGCGAGGCGTTGTCGTTGTGGGCGCTGCAACCATGCTGTGGAACTCCGTGTGGGGCGAAAAGCGCTCCACACATCCATTATCGCCCCTGAAGCCCGTTAGTAAAGCGCAAGTTCAAGCACCAACAGGTTCCGCATCGCCAACCAGCCAAGCAGCCCCGCAACAAGCAGATTCGCGATGACAACCAGCCCGGCCTTGAACTGGAACGAACGCTTTTGTGTTTTGTGCCGAAAAGTCCGCATACCAAGCAGCATTCCGGGTGCGGCGAGCGGCAACCCCAACAGCAGCAGGGTGCGCTCGGGGGTGCGGGATTTCGCGTTCGTGCGTGCCAGGCGCTTGTCCCACGCCTGTGCAAGAAAGGCTGTCAGGTTGAGTGCGAGCAGGACGGCCACTGCGACGCCCGCTGGGATAGTCATGGGCGCAGCCCACGGATGCGCCTGCAGGCTTCCTCGAGCACGGGCAATTCCTTGGCGTAGCAGAAACGCAGGAGTTGGCTCCCGCGCCCGCTGCCCGGCTCATAGAATGCACTGCCGGGGATGGCGGCGACCTTCGCGCGTTTCAGCAGTTCAGTTGCGGCCTGCCTGTCGTCCTGCCAGCCGTGTTTGGAGAAGTCCGCCATCACGTAGTAGCTGCCTTGGGGGCGATAGGGTTTGAAGCCGCCGGCTTCCAGGGCGTCGCAGATCATCGCGCGCCCGGTTTCGTAATCGCGGCGCATGTGCTCGTAGTAATCGGCGGGTGCGTCGAGCCCTGCCAGAACGCCGTGTTGCAACGGGTGCGGCGCGCATATGTACAGCAGGTCGCTGGCGACGGCGGCTTTGTCCATGATATCCGCCGGTGCCGCCAGATAGCCGATGCGCCAGCCGGTAATGCTGAAAGTCTTGCTGTAGCCGCCCATAAGCAGGGTGCGTTCGCGCAGCTTGCCGACGGTCGCGGCGCTGGTGTGCTTGTGGCCGTCGTAAGTGATGTATTCATAAATCTCGTCGCTGTAGACCAGCAGGTCGTGCTTCTCGGCGAGGTCGGCCAGCCATTGCAGGTCAGTCGTGCTGTAGACAATCCCGCCCGGGTTGCTTGGTGTGCAGATGACGATGCCGCGCGTGCGCCCGTTTACCTGGGCCTCGATGCTTGACCGGTCAAGGGTCATGGCCGTGAGGTCAATGCGCCCGTAGCGCGGTGTAATCCCCGCCATGATCAGCGTGTTCAGGTGGTAGCCGTAAAAGGGCTCAATCAGGATGACTTCGTCGCCGGGGTTGAGGGTCGCCAGCACGCCACAGGCGAACGCCCCGCTGCTGCCAACGGTCACGCACAACTCGGTGTCCGGGTTGTACTCCAGCCCGTTAAACTGCTTCAGCTTGTCGCTGATCTTGCAGCGCAGCTCGATCAGACCGCGCGCGTGGGTGTACGTCGCCTTGCCTTGCTCAATGGCGTCGATCGCGCCCTGCTTCACCAGCGGGTGCGTCGGCAGGTCGCAAATGCCCTGGCCCAGGTTGATGCCGCCGATCTTGTCGCACTCAATGGTGAGGCGGCGGATGTCCGACTGCACCAGGTGGGTCATGCGGTCCGCGATTCTGCTCATGTCAGCTCGCTCAGTATTTGCCCGTAAAAGCCGTAAGGCACGTATGCCAACACAAATCCGATCTGGATGAAAATCATCAGGTAGTACATGTGCCGCCAGGCAGGATGGTTTTCGGTGTTGGTCAGTGACTCCGGGTCACTCAGGATGCGCGCCGCAATGTGCGCGCCCCACAGCGCGCAGATTACGCCAAGAATTGTCATGTCCACAGGGTGCCCGGTAAGCAGGTGAAAGCCTGTTGTCATGCCGATACCGACGGCCAGTGGCAGCAACAGGAACGGCAATACCAGAAACGGCGCCACCAGTTTCGCCGCCTTGCGCGCGCCGTACAGCACGGGCAGGGTCTTGACGCCGTAGGCCGCGTCGCCGCGCGCGTCCGCGAAGTCTTTGGTGGTCGTCGCGCCAAGCAGGAAAATTCCCATGATCAGTCCGATGTACCATGCTTCCCATGACAGGATACTCTGGGCCAGTGACCATCCCGCCACCTTCAGCAGCGTACCGCGCGGCACCGCGACTGTCAGGTTGGCCCACCAGGCGCGTGACTTCATGCGGAAGGGCGGTGCGCTGTAGAATACGCTGAACAACGCCGCGGCAACAAACAGCGCAAGTGTGCCCCAATGACCAGTCAGGGTACTGATGACACCCGCAAGCATCAGCGCCAGCGTGCCCGTAATGCCGGTAAACACGCCTGCACCAAGTATCGAGATGTCGCCTTTGCACAGCACACGGTCGGGCTTGTTAATGCGGTCGATATCGAGGTCAAATATCTGATTCAGGGCATTGCTTGCGGCGTTCAGCAGCGCGCCAGCCAGGGTACCGAGCAGCAGAACCTTGAGAAAATCCCAGCCACTGGCCGCGAACTTATCTCCCTCGGCGAAGTAGGCGACAACGCCGCCCGAAGCCATGCCCATGGCGGGCGCGACCAGGGTGAACGGGCGTGCCAGACGCACGTAGGCCAGGGCCGTACGCCGCGAGCGGTAGCGCGAAACAATTTCGTCAGACGGAAAGTACGTCGCGGACATGCGGCCAGTGTAGAAGCTGTTCTGGCCGCGTCAGCACAGCGGACTGACTGTCTGGGTTCGCTGGCGCGACTGCCGCGTGATTGCTATCACGCCGGGTTGTGCTGTCTTTGTTGGGGCGTGCCTCGTTCGCCCGGACGCCTTCAAATGCCCGGTACTGCAACTCATGCCGTTGACGCGTCAACGGCATGAGTTGCAGTACGCACTTGCTGGCGGGTCCGTTTCAGTTGTGCAATCGACCCCCATGGACTCGAATCGCCCGACCGTTTACCCTTACGCCCCGCGCAGCAATGGTGTGGGCCTGTAGCTCAACGGTTAGAGCAGGGGACTCATAATCCCTTGGTTCCGGGTTCGAATCCCGGCGGGCCCACCAGCTTCTTCTCAGCCAACAGAGCCTTTTTCAGTCTCTATTTTTTCCCGTCAAGACCTCGCAAAATGCGCCTGTACACGATTCAGCTCGATTGAATCTCGACGCCAGCTTGAGTGGTGAATTGCGTCCGCACTTCGGCGGCGCGGTTGGTCCCGGCCGCTAGTTTGACATACCGTTCGTCATGAGCACTGCTCCGAAATTTGCCGGGCGCATGTGTGACAGGCAGGCTAACCGGCCGGAGGTGGCCGGTGCGGGCTACGGCATCACGGTGCTGGTCAGGGAAACGGTTGGTGAACTTCGGTCCTGGCGCCGCCACGATGCGGAACAGGGTGCCATTGTGCGGTAAGGGCGGGTGCACGGGCGGGCGGCGACTTGGCATTTTCGCGGGCATAAATACTTGGTTGCGGCAAATGGCGCGAATGCGCGTTTTGTCGGCTGACTCTGAGTCGCATATGCGCGTGGGAAACTTGTAAGAATGTCCCGCGTGAAGCATTGCATTACGTACGGTTATTTCGACTGGTTTAGAATCTCAAAGTCACACTTGCACACGTCGCACGTGCTAACTAGACTTCCGCCCCGATACCCATACGCCATGAATGTCACGCCGCGCCGAAACCCGACGCGGCGTGGTCTCACAAGTGACCCACAGGAGCCACACGTGCCGAAGCTCAACCTGACTGCCGTCCGCGCCTTCCTCACTGTCCTGATCGCCACTGCCGCCGGCGCCCTCGCCGCGCAACCAACTCTTGACTGGCAAGCCCATTATGAACACATCGTTCCCAGCCCGGCCGAGCCGGGCTCAGGCGATTCGATACTCGGCAAAAAGTGCATGGTGGTTGACGCCGCCGGCAACACATACGTCACAGGCCGCAGCCGGAACAATGGCGGGCGGGATGACTACGCGACCGTCAAGTATGACGCTAACGGTGTTCAGCTCTGGCGCGCGCTCTACAACGGCCCGGCGAACCTGCTTGATTACGGCTATGCAATCGCACTGGACGGCAACGGCGATGTGGTCGTCACCGGGCGCAGTGAAAGCGCGGCGGGAAGCTGGGACTTCGCAACCGTCAAGTACAACGGCACAACCGGCGCACAGGTATGGGCCTCGCGCTACGGAGCGCCGGGCGTGAACGATCATGCCAGGGCGCTCGCAATCGACGCCTCAAACGATGTCTACGTGACAGGCTACGCCACCATCGGCGGGCAGCGGGACTTCGCGACAGTCAAGTACGACGGCACAACAGGCGCAACCGCCTGGACCGGCGGCTCGTTCGTCAACGGCGCCGCGATCTGGAACAGCACCACTGGCAGCGAAGATGAGGCGTTCGCTATCGCTGTGAACGCTGCGGGCGTCTATGTCACCGGCCGCAGCTACAACGGCACCTTCTATGATTACGCAACGATCGCCTACGACCCAGCCGGGTCAGTTCAGTGGGGAAGCGTCCCATTCAACAATAACGGTGCGCTACTCTGGAACAGCACGGCAAACAGAGACGACAATGCCTATGCTATCGCGCTCGGCAGCAGCGGCGAAGTATACGTCACGGGCTTCAGCTTTACCGGCAGCAACTTCGGGTATGCCACAGTGAAGTACAACTCGGCCGGGGCGATCCAATGGGGCGCGGTACCCGGCAACGACAACGGCGCGATAATCTGGACCCACCCAGCCAACGGCACACGTGCCGCGAACGACGTAATTGTGGATGGTGCGGGGGATGTGATCATTACGGGCTATACCTACAACGGGGCCAACTACGACTTCGCCACCATCAAGTACAACTCCGCCGGTGCCGCCCAGTGGACTGGAGGCGGATTCATCAACGGTGCGGTCATCTGGAACAACCCCACCGTCAACAATTGGGACTTTGGTCGTGCACTTGCCGTGGACAGCAGCAACAACATTTTCGTGACTGGCGACAGCAGCAACGGCACGAACAACGACTACGCGACGATTAAATACACGCCCGCCGGTGCGCCTGCCTGGTCGGGCGGGTCGTTCATTAATGGCGCGGTCGTGATGGCCGGCACCGGGAACGGCGCCGATGAGGCCTACGCGGTCGTCACGCGCGGCACGGACGCCTACATCACCGGCCGAAGCTGGAACGGCAGCAACAACGATTATGCGACAATCAAGTACGATGCAGCCGGCGCGGAAGTCTGGAACACCCGCTTCATCGGCGGGACGGCGATCAGCATTTTCGGCGGCAACGACGCCATTCGGGCGAAGAACTGTCTGAAGGTGGACGCCGCAGGTAACGTGTACGCGATCGGGCGCAGTTCCAACGGTAGCAACTCCGACTACTCAACGGTCAAGTACGACAGCAGCGGCGTTGAGCAGTGGCGCGCCACGTGGAACAGCAGCGGGAACAGCGACGACCGCCCAACCGCGCTGGCCGTGAACGCCTCGGGCGACGTTTACGTCACCGGTTACAGCATTGATGCTGGCGGTTCGGGAGGCTGGAACTACGCGACGATCAAGTACAACGGCGCGACGGGTGCAACCGTCTGGGGCGGCGCTGGCTTCGACAACGGCGCGGCTGTCTGGAACAGTAGCGCGAACAACTATGACGAAGCCTCCGCGCTAGCGCTGGACGCCTCGGGCGACGTCTACGTTACCGGCAACAGCATTGATGCTGGCGGTTCGGGAGGCTGGAACTACGCGACAATCAAGTACAACGGCGCGACGGGCGCAACCGTCTGGAGCGGCGCCGCACCTGCATTCGACAACGGCGCGGCCGTCTGGGACAGCAGCGCGAACAGCACTGATCAAGCCTTCGCAGTGGCGCTGGACGCCTCGGGCGATGTCTACGTCACCGGCCGCGGCTACCACGCCGGTGGCTGGGGTAGCTGGAACTACGCGACAATCAAGTACAACGGCGCGACGGGCGCAACCGTCTGGAGCGGCGCCGCACCTGCATTCGACAACGGCGCGGCAGTCTGGAACAGCAGCGCGAACAGCGACGACGAAGCCCACGCGCTGGCGCTGGACGCCTCGGGCGAAGTCTACGTCACCGGCTACAGCATTGGCGCGGGCGGCTCGGGTGGCCAGAACTACGCGACGATCAAATACAACGGTGCGACGGGCGCAACCGTCTGGAGTGGCGCCGCACCTGCATTCGACAACGGCGCGGCCGTCTGGAACGGCAGCGGAAACAACAACGACGAAGCCAACGCCCTGGCACTGGACGCCTCAGGCGGCGTCTACGTCACCGGCAAGAGTGTCAATGCTGGCGGCTCGGGTGGCTGGAACTACGCAACGGTCAAATACAACGGCACGACAGGCGCAACCGTATGGACCGGCGGCAGCTTCGACAACGGCGCGGCCGTCTGGAACGGCAGCGGAAACAACAACGACGAAGCCAACGCCCTGGCACTGGACGCGTCGGGTAACATCTACGTCACGGGACAAACCTACAACGGCAGCAACTTCGACTTTGCCACGGTTAAGTACTCAACGAACGGCACGGAACTGTGGGCGCAGACGCAGAATTCCGGCGGCGGCGACTACGCGTATGCCGTGGCGACCGCACCCGGCAACAAGGTCGTAGTGGCCGGCACAGCCCCCGGCGCAATCCCCAACGGCCAGTCCTTCTGGATTCTGCAATGCGAAGCCGGCGTATCCCCCGCCGGCGCGGAGTTCCGGGTCAACACGACGACAGCGGACAGCCAGGAAACTTCGCCCCTCGGCCGCAGTGTCGCCCTGGACGCGGACGGCGACTTTGTGATCACATGGATGAGCCACAACCAGGACGGCAGCGGCTACGGCATCTACGCCCAGCGCTATGACAACACGGGCGCGGCCGTCGGCGGCGAGTTCCAGGTCAACAGCTACACGACGAATGATCAATACTACCCATCCGTCGCCCTGGACGCGGACGGCGACTTTGTGATCACCTGGACGAGCAACGGGCAGGACGGCAGCGGCAGCGGCGTCTACGCCCAGCGCTATGACAACACGGGCGCGGCCGTCGGCGGCGAGTTCCAGGTCAACAGCTACACGACGAGTAGCCAGCAATACCCATCCGTCGCCCTGGACGCGGACGGCGACTTTGTGATCACATGGACGAGCAACGGGCAGGACGGCAGCGGCAACGGCATCTACGCCCAGCGCTATGACAACACGGGCGCGGCCGTCGGCGGCGAGTTCCAGGTCAACAGCTACACGACGAGTGATCAATACCACCCATCCGTCGCCCTGGACGCGGACGGCGACTTTGTGATCACCTGGATGAGCAACGGGCAGGACGGCAGCGGCTGGGGCGTCTACGCCCAGCGCTACACCTCCACGTTTGGCTCGACGGGGCCTACTCCGCCGGCTGGTGACCCCGTGCAGGTGTGGGTTGACCCGAGCTGGAGCACGCTGAACTACGGCGACGACCCGAGCGGCCCGGCCACCTTCTACGGCTGGGACGCCTTCGCCACGGCGCAAGCCGCCGTTGACGGCGCTGACGTCGGCGGGACGGTTACGCTTGCGGCCGGTACATACAGCGGGCTTACAATCAACAAGGCGGTTTCGCTGATCGGCGCGGGCGTTGGCGTGACCATCATTGAAGGCGCGTCGCCGGCGCTTACAGTCAGCGCGGCTGTCAGCATTTCGGGCGCTACCTACACCACCGCGACGGATGACCCGACCGTACTGATCCTGAGCGGCGGTGACCTGACCATCGACACCAGCAGCGTCACGGAGTCCACCGCGTTCACCCGCCCGGCCTTCGAAGTGCAAAGCGGCGGCGCGGTGACATTCGGCGCGGGCGTCAGCATTGATATCTCGGGCACCGGCTCATTGATCGACAACCAGGCGGCCGGGGCGATTGACCTTGTCACCAACGCCGTGGTGCTTACGGACAACGCCGTTGCGTTCGCGGACAACTTCGCCATTGAAGATGCCATCGCGCACGCCCTGGATAACGCTACAGTCGGGCTTGTTACATGGGTTGCAAACAACGTGTACGTGACGACCAACACGCTCGGCATCCAGGCGGGCGTGAACGCGGCCACGGCCGGCGACACCGTCAACGTGCAGGCCGGCAGCTACGACGAGCAGGTGGTGGTCAACAAGGCCCTGACGCTGGAAGGCCCGAACATGGGGGTATCCGGCACGGCACTGCGCGGGGCGGAAGCGATCCTGACCGTCACGGCCGGCACGAACACCAACCCGCTGCTCGAAGTAACGGTCGCGGGCGTGACCATTGACGGGCTGCGGTTTGAATCCGACGCGGCGCAATCCGCGGGCGGTATCTTTGCGCTCACGGCGGGCTCGGGCACCGGCTTGATCGTGCGTAACAACGTTATTCTGGCCACGGCCGGCACCAGTGCCGACGGCGTACTTGTGAACGACGCGGGCGCCACGCCGACCATAGCGCGCAACCTGATTGACAGCGGCGCGGGCGATTTCGACACAGCGCTTCGACTTGTCGGCGCGGGCGGCACGGTGGGTGGCGCCGCGCTTGATGCGGGCAATTCCCTGGAAGGCCTGAGCGCGGACTTTGTTTCAGTGAACGCCGGCGCTGCATTGAGCATCCGGCGCAATTCTTTCAATAGCACCGGTGCGGTTGTCGATGATCCGGTCGCGGTAGTTACCGTTCGCGAGAACTTCTTTACACCCGCCACTTCCGCACCGCAGGGACTGTTGCTGCGGTATGTGAACCAGGCGGCTGTGAACGTGCTTTCCAATGCGTTCACGGGACATGAAAACGTTGCGGTACTCAGCGGCGCAAGCAGCGGCGTGACGCTTGATGGCAACAGCTTTACACCGGGCGGCGCGGCAACGAACTTCACACACGTGCTGGTAAGCAGCTCGTTCCCGACAGCGTCGGCGCCGCCGACGGGCGCGACCAACAGCATTACCCTTATCAACAACAGCTTCACGGCGGCCACGGGTACGGGGCGCGCGCTGGACTTCCAGAACCACGATGACACCGCGGTGTGGGGCCCGGTGGTGATCGGCACATCCGGCAATGAAAACTCGTTCGAGACGGCGCTTGCGGGGTATCTGCGCCTGCAGCTTACGCCGTTCCTGGCACCGACCTTCGCGGGGCACGGCTCGTTGACCGCCGGCAACTTCACCTTCAACCTGAACGCGGCGGACAACCTGTTTCACGTCAACCCGGGACCGGGTGTTGTGCCGACGTCCATGAGTGCCGGTGAGCGCGCGACGCTTGAGAACAAGACCTTTCACAAGGTGGACAACAGCGGCGTTGGCGTTGTGAATTACGGCTTCAATTACCTGCCGACGCTGACCAGCGTCAGCAACCTGGGACCCACCAATGAAGGGGTTGAGCTCGACATTCCTTACGCCACCCTGCTGGGCGCAAGCAATGCCGCTGACGTTGACGGCACGATTGCCGCGCTGATTGTCAGTGGCGTCACGGGCAACGGCGTACTCGAAATCACGCCGTTCGCGGGCGTTCGCGGCCCGGTAAGCACACCGCTGCAACTTGTCACAACGGGCGACGTGCTGCACTGGGCGCCGACGGGTGACTTGAATGACCTCAATAACAGCGGGCCTGTACTCGCGTTCAACGTGATCGCCCGCGACAACCTCGGCGCGGATTCGGCGCCGACTGTGGGAGTCAGCATTAACGTGACGGCCGTGAACGACGCGCCTGTCACCAACACGCCCGCTGCGATCACACTGGACGAAGACACAACGGACACGGTTACGTTCTCGTTTACGGACGTGGACGTGGGTGAGACCGGCTCTACGGGCATCGTGCGCTTTGAGCTTACCGCCACGTCCGGCAACCTGACACTTGCCACGTTGGTCGGGCTTACATCGGTCAGCGGCGGCAGCGGCACGACTGCCATGGAATACACGGGCAGTCCGACCGACGTGAACAACGCCCTTGTAAACGTGCAGTACGCGCCGAGCCAGAACTTCAGTGGCAGCGCCACGATAGTGTTTACGATTTATGACGAGGGCAACGTCGGCCTGGGCGGCAGCCAGTCCGATTTCGTCAACGTCGGCGTCACCGTTGACCCGGTGAACGACGCCCCCGTCGTGAACAGCAATGCCGGCCTGACATTGAACGAAGGCGCGACAGGCGCGGCGATTTCGCAATTGCTGCTGGAACACACGGACGTGGACAACCTGCCAGGCGAGTTGACGTACACGCTCGACACGATTCCGGCCTTCGGCACGCTGCGCCTGGCCACGGTTGCACTGGCGCAGTTCAGCACGTTCACACAGGCTGACATCAACGCCGGCGACCTGACCTACGATCACGACGGCAGTGAGAACTTCAGCCTTGGTTTCGACTTCACGGTTACCGACAACGGCACGCCGACAGGCAGCACCACCGGCACGTTCAACATTACCGTGACCCCCGTAAATGACGCGCCCGTTGCAACGATTCCGGCGCCGCTGACACTGGCCGAGGATGGCTCGGTTAACTTTGCGCTGCTGTTCACGGACGCGGACATCACGCAGGGCGCGGATGAGGCCAGGGTTTTCCTGCAGGCAAGCAGCGGCATCCTGAACCTCACCACGCCGCTTGGCGGGACGATTACGTTCAACGGCCCGACCGCTGACGGCACCAAGACGCTGGATTTCCAGGGTGATCGAACGGAAGTATTGGCCGCCATCGCGACGGTGACTTACACGCCGGACGGGGATTTCAACGGCACCGATACGATTACGTTTACGGTTGATGACCTTGGCAACACGGGGCTTGGCGGGGCGCAAACGGACACAGAGCTGTTGGGCGTGACCGTAACGGCCGTGAACGACGCGCCGGTGGCAAGCGGGTCAGCCCCGATCACGCTGGATGAGGACAGCTCGGAAAATGTGTCGTTCAGCTTCACGGACGTCGACGTAAACGAAACCGGCACGACCAACACCGTACGGTTCATCCTCAGTGCCACGGACGGCGACCTTACCATCACGGACGACAGCGCCTTGACACTGATCAACGGCGCCAACGGCTCGACATCCATGGAGTACAGCGGCAGCCCCGCGGACGTGCTCGCGGCGTTGTCCGGCCCGACGGACGTAACCTACGCCCCGCATCCGAACTACAACGGCCCGGACACGATCGTATTCACGATCCATGACGAGGGGAATGTGGGCTCTGGCGGCAGCCAGTCGCACTTCGTGAATGTTGGTGTGACCGTAGACCCGCTCAACGACGCGCCGGTACTCACGACGGTCAATCCGAGTCTGCTGCCGACGGCAGACGAAGACACCCTGCGCACCATCACCTACGCGCAACTGTTTGGCGCAAGCGATGCCGCCGACGTGGATGGCGACCCGATCGGATTCCTGATCACGTCTGTCAGCGCGAACACCCTGTCGCTGTTTATTCAGCCGGCAAACGTGGCCGTCACGCCGGGCACCACGATTGTGACCAGCCTCGACACACTGGAATGGACGCCAGCGACGCACCTGAACAACGACACCAACAGCGGCAACCCGCTGGCGGCCTTTGCTGTGCGCGCACATGACGGGCTGGTTGATTCCGGCACAGACGTCACCGTCGCCATCAACACGAACGCCCTGAACGACGCACCGAGCTTTACGGCTGTGGATCCGACCGTGGATGAAGACGCCGGTCTGGTGACCATCACCGACTGGGCGGCCAGCGCGAACTTCAGCCCCGGTGGGGGCTCGGACGAAGGCACGCAGGCCGCGCTCAACTACAATGTCCAGAGCTTCACCAACGGCCCGCTGTTCATTGGCGGCTCCGACCCGGTGATTGCGTTCTCGGGCGGCACATGGAACCTCAGTTTCGAGAGCGGCCCGAACCTCAACGGCAGCAGCGTCATCACCGTGCGTGTAACGGACGATGGACCGAGCGGCCTGGGCGATGTGAATTCTGCGGACATTCTGTTCACGATCACGGTGAACGCTATCAATGACGAGCCGACTTTCACGCAGGGCGCGGGCTTCGAGATCGGGCCGTATGCAACGGACGGCGCCAAGGTCGTGGCGAACTGGGCGACAGGCATGAGCCCCGGCGGCGGCATCGATGAAGCAGGCCAGATCCTGACGTTCGCGGTCAGCCCGCCGACTGTCGTGGTGGCGCCGATGAACTTTGCGGTCTTGCCGATAGTCAACGCGGGTACAGGTGAGTTGACTTTCGAGATTGCACCGGGCTCAACGGGAATAGCAACTTTCAGTGTTACACTTGAGGATGACGGCGCGCAGGCACCGCCCCCCAACGATCACGTTTCACCGGCAATTACGCTGATTATCGCGATGCGCCAGGGGCAGGTGTACGTGGACCTGGATGACTCCGCGCTCAATTACGGCGACACACCAACGCTTGGCAATTTCTTCGGAATTGACGCGTTTGCCGGCGTGCAACTCGGGCTCGACAACGTGGCCGACGGCGGCAGCGTTGATGTTGACGGAAACGCGACGCCGTACGGAACGGCGTTGATCAGCCGTGATGTCACCCTGAACCTTGCGCCGACCGCGGTGCTGCTCGGTGATGGTGCCCCGGCCCTTGGCGTCAACGCAGGCGTCGCACAGGTGAACGGCGGCGTATTGCGCCAGACTTCGGGTTCGTCAGATGACCCGTGTGTGTTCCTTGTGGGCGGCACGGTGGATCTTGATGCCGTAATCATGGAACAGAACACAGATGACGACGCGCTCCGCATTGACGGCGCGAGCGTAACCCTGGACGGCGTGGAGATTCGCGAAAGCAGCAGCGGCACTCGCCGGGCGATTGACCTGCAGACGGGCTCGCTGGATGCGAACACGGGCGCGGCGAACACCCTGCGCATTCTGGGCACCGGTACCTTTATCAACAACGTGACCGCGGGCGGCGTGGACGCCCTGAACAACCTCTGGGACAACGGGGGGACTTCGCTGGACCCGACGGATCGCGCCGACGGGCTGGCGATTGAAGACCTTGTCAATCATGCGCTCGACAGCGCGGCCTTCGGGCTGGTGCGCTGGGACGTGGACTCACTGTACGTCACACAAACCAGCGGAAGCATCCAGCGCGGCATCAACAACTCGAACGCCGGCGACACCCTTGAGGTAGGCGTCGGCTCATTCGCCGAGTACCTCGTGGTGGACAGGTCGCTGTCGATTTACGGCGAGCAGCGTGACAACGACGCCGACATTCGTTTCGCGGCGTTCAACCCGCTGATTGAGTCCGTTGTTGTTCCGTTCGACACCCTTGGCGCTAACGACCTGTTCCGCGTGACCGCGGATTCGGTGGAGATCAACGGGTTCGTCCTCGACGGCGCTACGGCCGGCACCAACGGCCGCAGCGGCATTACGAATGACGATGGTATTGGCGGCGTCATTGAGATCGAACTGCTGCTGAGCCAGCACAACATCGTTCGCAACATGACCGACGCGGGCGTCAGCCTCGCAAACAACGGTACGGCGGATGCGAACACGGTACGTTTCAATGTGTTCGCCGGGCTTGACGGCAGCGCCGTCCGCGCCAGCGACGACTCGTTCATCGATGTCATCGACAACACCATGTTCGTGCCGGCCGGCGCAATCGGTATTGAAGTGAGAGACTTCAGCATAGACCGTAACGGCGCCACGGACATTCGGGACAACCGGATCGACGTGGGCGCGGGTGCCGTCGCGATCGAACTGGTCGCGCTTGATTTGACCAGCACTTCACCCATCACGGTTGTGACCAACACGATTCAATCGGTGGGGGGCGCAGGTGCGAGCTCCGGTACTACCGGCATACGCGTTGCGAGCCTTTTCAACGACATGGACGTGCAGTTCACGGGCAACACTCTGGCCGGTGCAACGGTTACCGATGAATTCGAATTCGGGTTCACGCTGTTTGAAATCGAAACACCTGACCTGCTTGTAAGCGGCGGCAGCATTGAGGCCGCACTCACCGGCGTGCTGATCGACAGCGCCATGCCAACAGTGGCCGCCGGTGCCGGCTCGGTCGTTGTGCTGAGTGGTGTCGCGATCGGGCAGACCACGCCGGGCAACGACGGCGTGGTTGTACGCGCGATCAACCAGGGCGTGATTCCGTTTCAACCGGTTGGGATTGACCTTGTGAACTGCGACATTACCGGGCTGCTGTCAGGCGTGGTGATTGAGACGGACGCCAGCGGCGCGTACGCTGGCGTCAGCATGGACGGGGGCAGCCTCACTGGCAGCGGTCTTGGCGGGCACGCGGTCGAGATCACCGGCGCAACGGCGATAGGCGACATCGCCAACGCTGTACTTGCGGGTGATGCCGACGCGGTACGTGTAACAGACGGCAGCGTTTCCGTGAGTGACAGCGACCTGTCGGGTGGCGTTACCGGGCTGCATGTGCGCTCAGGCGCCAGTGTGCTTCTGTTCCGCAACAACGCGCTGACCGGCGCCGGTAACGGCGTTCTGGTCCGGGCCTTTGCGACAGCCGTCGGTTCGATCTTTGACAACTCGATCACTGTTGCCGGTAACGGCCTTGAGAACCAGTCGGTTCTCCTCATCAATGCGGAACGCAACTGGTGGGGTGACACGACCGGTCCGACCCACGCCAGCAATCTCGGTGGCACGGGCGTAGCCGTAGTTGATGGTGGCGCCGGCACGGTTGACTTCAGCCCCTGGTGGGCCAGCGGAACTAACCAGGGTGGTACGCCGGGCTTCGCGGGTGGCGGGTCAGGCCCCAGCCTGTTCGGCGACGACCTGCACGCCATCCCGACTGAACTCGAGTGGTCCATACAGCCGCCGAACGGCAGCGCCGGACTCGCGCTTACAACCGGTCCGCGCGTTCGCGCACGCGATTCCAACGACATCCTGGGTTACAACTGGGACGCCGCGAACAGTGACGCCTTCCTTGTGTTCTCGAACAACCCGACCGGTGCCAGCCTGCAGGGCAACCCGGTCATCCAGGCCGCGCACGGGTTTGCGCATTTCACGAATGTCGCCGTCAGTACGGGCGGTGTCGGTTTCACCGTTTTTGTGATCGGCGACTATGGCCTGGCGTCGCTGGCGAATTCACCGGTCAGCCTGCCCTTCAACATCGACAACCTGGTTCCATCCCTGTCAGGCATTACGCCGGACTTCGCCCACGAGGGCGCGGGCAGCGTGACCATCCAGGTCGACGGAGGCAATTTCAACAGCACGACGGTTGTGCGTTTCGACGGGGCGGATCGCCCGACGTTCTTTATCAATCCGGGTCGCGTGCTGGCGGCCTTGACGTCACAAGACACGGCGACACTCAGCATAGGCACCCACCTGATCGACGTTCGCAACCCGAGTCCGGGTGGCGGCGTAACGGGCACACTGCCTTTCATTGTTAATGACATTCCGAACAGCATCGGTCTGGCGAACAGCCTCGTGGCCGAAAACCTGGCAAGTGGCGCCCCGGTGGACACCTTCACGACGTCCGATACTGCGGACACCCATAGCTACACGCTGGCATTCGGCTCCGGCTCGCAGGACAACGGCAGCTTCAGCCTGTCGCTCGCCGGCGCACTGACGACAGCCGTGTCCTTCGACTTCGAGACAAAATCCAGCTACAGCATTCGCGTGCGCAGCACCGACAGCTTCGGCGCGTGGATCGAGCAGGTATTCACCATCAACGTGACGAATGTGAACGAAGCCCCAACCGGCGTGGCGGATTCGTACAGCGTGAATGAGGATGTGACACTCAACGTCAACGCGGTGAACGGCGTACTGGCGAATGACGGCGACGTTGACGCTGCCACAACTCTGAGCGCGACACAGATCGGCGGGCTCCCGGTCGGCGCACAGTCCCTGACGCTGAACCCGAACGGCTCCTTCGACCTTGTTCCGTCACCGCAATTCAACGGGATGATTACTTTCCAGTACAGCGTGGCGGACAACGGTGCTCCGGCGCTCAACGACGGGCCGATCACCGTGACCGTGACGGTGAATCCGGTCAACGACGCGCCGACGTTCGTGCTGTCGGGTTCAACCAGCAGCAATGAAGACGCGGGTGCCCAAAGCGTCGCCGCAGCCGGCAGCTTTGACGCAGGCGCGACCAACGAGTCCGACACCGTGCTTGCATACGAGATTGTCGCGAACAGCAATGCAGCACTGTTCAGCACCCAGCCGACTATCAACACGGCGGGGCAGCTCAGCTACACAAGCGCTCCGGACGCGAACGGCAGCGCCGTGCTGGATGTGCGTGTGCGCGACACTGGCGGCACGGCCAATGGCGGCGTTGATGTCAGCGCCGTGCAGCAGATCACCATCACCATCAACCCGGTCAACGACGCCCCGAGCTTCACGGTCAGTCCCGCCAACAGCATCATTACGCGCAACGAGGACAGCGGCCTTACCACTATCGTGAACTGGGCAAGCTTCACCGCCGGGCCGGCCAATGAATCTGGCCAGGGCGTGTCGCAGTACAACATCAGCAACGTCAGCAACAGCGGGTTGTTTGTCGGGCTTGCTCCGAGTGTGGCCAGCAACGGCACACTGACATTCACCCCGGCCGCGCAGGCATTCGGCAGCAGCACATTTGACGTCAGCGTGACAGATGACAGCCTTGATCCGGGCGTAAACACCAGCGCCACGCAAACCTTCACCATCATCATCAATCCTGCCAACGACGCGCCAACATTGACGTCCGTCAGCACGTTCCTTGGCGGCACAGAGGACACGCCGTTCGTCATCACGTTCGGCAACCTTCAGACCGCAGCGGATGATTTCGATGCGGACGGCGACCCGGTTCACTTCCGCATTGATTCGCTTGTTTCCGGCAGCTTGACCATGAACGGCAACCCGGTCGTGCCGGGTACCACCGTGTTCAGCATCGGCAGTCTTACCTGGACACCGCCCGCCCATGCAAACGGCCCCGCGGTTGCGGCCTTTACGCTGCTGGCCTGGGACGGGCTGCTGCCTTCAGCGGCACCCGTGACTGTGACGGTGGAACTGGCGGCGGTGAACGATGTTCCGGTACTTGTTGTCAACGCGGGTGCGACCGTGCTTGAAGGTGCGAGCGTCGGCATCACCCAGGCGCTGCTCGAAGCCACGGACGTTGAGGACGCGGCGTCCGGCCTGACCTTTGAGCTGGTTGCGGTAACCGGCAACGGCACTCTGTTCAATGGCGCGACGCCCTTGATCAGCGGTGCGACGTTTACTCAGGACAACATCAACCTTGGGCAACTCAGTTACACGCACAACGACACCGAGACCAGCAGCGACTTCTTCACCTTCTTTGTTGTTGATACCGGCGCGCCGGTCGGGCGTCTGCCCGCGGTCGGCAACCTGACCTTCAGCATCAGCGTCACACCCGACAACGACGCGCCGACGTTGACCAGCGTCAACACTCTGCCCGGCGGCGTTGAAGACACTGCGTTGTCCATCACCTGGAACGATCTGAGCGCAGCTTCTGTCGGGCTCGGCGATCCGGAGAACGATCCTATCAGCTTCCGTGTTCAGGCCCTCACCAGCGGAACGCTGACCAAGAACGGCAACCCTGTTGTCGCGGGCGTCACCACCGTGGCAAGTGGCGAAAGCCTGGTCTGGACGCCGGTGCTTGATGCGAACGGGACTCTCGGGGCATTTACCGTTGTCGCGTTTGACGGCGCGCTTGATTCCGGGACGTCACGACAGGTCAGCGTGGCCGTCACGCCCGTGAACGACCGGCCGAGCATTTCGGTTCCGACGCCCGCGGTCACCAGTGAGGACAGCGGCCCCAACACCATCCCAGGCTGGGCGACCATGCTGCCCGGCGGCGGCGCGGATGAGCTGGGACAGTTGGCGGTCAACTGGAACGTCGTCAACGTGGGCAACCCGGGCCTGTTCAGTGCGCAGCCGGTTGTGACGCTGCCGAACGGCGACCTGCAATTCAGCCCGACGGCCAACGCCTTCGGCGTCAGCACCATCGACGTTGAGGTCACAGACGACGGCGCCCCGAACGTGACGAGCTTCATTCAGACCTTTACCATCACCGTCAACAATGTGAACGACGCCCCGACGCTCAGCTTTATCAGCACGATATTCGGTGGCCCGGAAGATTCCCCGATCACCGTGCCGTTTGCGATCCTGCAGGGTGCCGCCAACGAGAGCGACATCGACAGTTCTCCTGTCAACTTCCTGCTGGAATCGGTCAGCAACGGAACGGCTACGCTTAACACCGTTCCGATCACCGGGCCGACGGTGTTCACGGCGAGTGACACGCTGGTCTGGACGCCGACCGCGGACTTCAACGGGACGCTTACCGGATTCAATGTCCGCGCATGGGACGGCATGGCGCAAAGTACAACCGTCCTGCCCCTGCGCATCTTTGTCGAGCCCGTAAACGACGAGCCCGACTTCGCGGCAGGCAACCCGCCGGCATCTCTCGAAGACGCCGGGCCGGTTACAGTGCTGGGCTGGGCAACGTTTGATGCCGGGCCGCCAAACGAGGACACAACCCAGGCGGTGTTGAACTATACGGTCAGCAGCGTGGTCATTACGAGCGGCACCCTGGCGTTCCTGTCGGGACCGACGATCGACAACAATGGCAACCTTCACTACGAAGCCGCACCGGACACCAACGGGACTGCAACCTTCAGTGCTCAGGTTCGCGACACCGGCGGCACCGCCAGCCTGGGCGACGACACCAGCCCGCTGAATGGCCCGTTCACGATCACCGTCACGGCTGTGAATGACGCACCGACGTTCACCGCCACCGGTAATCCGTCGGCCGTCGATGAAGACTCTGGCGCGGCCACGGTTCCGGGCTGGATTACGGGCGTGGACTTCGGGCCTTCTGACGAAGACCTGAGCCAGGGCGTGCTTGACTGGCTGATTGACCAGGTCAGTGACCCCCTGATGTTCTCTGTGCAGCCTGATGTCGTGGCGGGCACGTTGACTTACACCCCCGCGGCGGATGCTTTCGGCACGGTTACGTTCCGCGTACGCGTGCAGGACAACGGCGGCGGGACGGCACCGGACATGGACACGTCGGCAGGGCAGACGTTCACCATCACGATCAACCCCGTGAACGACGCTCCGAGTGTCACCGGCGGCAGCAGCTCGACCGTCGCGGAAGACGCGGGTGCGCAATTGATCAGCAACTTTGTCGGCATCAACCCGGGACCGGGCAACGAGTCCGGCCAGACGGCGCTTGCATACAGCGTTCAGAACCTGGTGCTGCAAGGCGGCCTGACGTTCTCGACTTCGCCGACAATCAACACCGCCGGCGCGTTGTCATTCCAGACCTCGCCTGACTCCAACGGCTCCGCCACGTTCCAGGTGCAGGTGCAGGACAATGGCGGTGGCGGCGCGCCGAATGTGGATGTTTCGGCACTGTCGATCGTGTTTACGATTACGGTTACGCCGGTGAATGACGCACCGACCTTGACCAGCGTCAGCGTCCTGACCGGTGCGTTCGAGGACACGCCCTTCACTATTACCTATGCGATGCTGTTGGGGGCTTCGAATGCCGCTGACATCGACAGTGCGCCGGTCAACTTCCGCGTGGCGGGCGTTACCACCGGCAGCCTGACAAAGAACGGCAACCCGGTCATCCCCGGCAGCACGACCCTCGCCGCGACCGAGTCACTGGTATGGCAAACGTCAGGCAATCAAAATGGAACATTGAACGCCTTTACCGTTACGGCATGGGACGGCTCGCTTGCCAGCAGCCCCCCGGTCCAGGTGCAGGTAAACGCCACCCCGATCAACGACGAGCCCAGCTTCACGAAGGGAACAAACATCACCGTCGCCTGGGACCAGGGCCCGCAGAGCATTCCGGGCTGGGCCAGCGCCATCAGCGCCGGACCCGCCGATGAGTCTTCGCAGGTGCTTACTTTCAACATCACCGGCAACACGAATGCTGCACTGTTCAGCGTACAACCTAGTGTGACCGGGGCAGGTACTCTGACATTTACCCCGAACCTGAACGTAGCTGGTACCACAAGCATCAGCCTTCGACTGATGGACAACGGCGGCGTTGTCAACGCGGGAGACGACGACACCAGCCCAGATCAGAGCTTCACCATCACCATCAGCACGGCGGGCGAGATCGACATCAGCCGCGGTGCCACGCCTGTACCGGACGGAAACATCGACAGCGTGGGCGCAACCGTGCCCGTACTGACACCCATGAACCTGACGTACCTGATTGAAAACACTGGAAACGGTCTGCTGCAACTCACGAACACGACGACACCGGTCGTTGTGCTAAACACAACCAACGCCGACGCCTGGGTCACTCACCAGCCGGCAAGCACGCTCGTGACCACCACCAGCAGCAGCTTTGTTGTACACGTGGTGCCGCTCACTACTGGGCCTTTCAGCGTCGACATCTTTATCGACAGCACCGACGCTGACGAAAACCCGTACGACATCATCATCGGTGGTACGGCCGTGGATGCCCCGGATATCGGGCTTGCACGCGGGTTCCATGCGGACATCCCGTCCGGCGCCACGGACAATCTGGGCGTGATTCCGACCGGCATTGCCACGGGCTTTACCTATGTTGTGCGCAACCAGGGCACGATAGACCTGACCTTCGGCAGCCCCGCTGCAAACATCTTCAGTGCCACGAACTGTGCTGTCGCGTTCACAGCGCCCGCAGGCCCTGTCGCTGCAAGCGCCACGGACAACCTGCAGCTCGACGTCACGCCGACGGTCACGGGTGTGTTCAGCTTTGTGCTTGAGATCAACAGCAACGACCCGGATGAAGACCCGTTCACCCTGTTCATCCAGGGCAGCGCGAGCGGCGGGGCACAACCCGAGCTTGAGTTGTTCGGGCGCCGCGTGCTTGCACCCATGGACACGGAAAACGTCGGGCTGATTCCCAGCGGAAGCAACACCACTTTCCTTTATGAAGTGCGAAATATCGGCGCGTCGCCGCTGACGGTCGCCAACCCTGTGTCGGTCGGCAATACGCTGAACTGCGTGGCGGTCGTGACTGTCACCCCGGGCGGCAACGTCGCGCCGGGCAGCATGACCGTGCTGGGCATCGACGTTCAGCCGATCGCGCCGGGGCCGTTCCAGTTTGACTTCACCCTGATCACAAACGACGCCGATGAGTCACCTCTGCCCGTGACTGTCATGGGACAAAGCACAGCCTCGGTTGTGCCGGAAATCGCCGTTGATCGTGACGGCACGCCGATCCCAAGCGGTGGCACAGACGACATCGGCGACCTGCCGCTCGGAGTGTTCAGCACGTTTATCTATCGCGTCCGCAACGAGGGCACGAGCACCCTGACAGTTAACCGCCCGGTTACTGTCAGTGGGCAGTCAAACTGCGAGCTGTTCATCGTCGCCTTCCCGGACGTGAGTATTGCACCGCAGGATGACTCGCTGCTGGTGGTGGGTATTCGCCCGCTCGGAACCGGTGCCCTCAGCGCGATCCTCAGTATCAGCAATAACGACAGCAATGAAGGTAACTACCTGATCGACATCATCGGCACCGGACCCGAGGCTGATATCCGCGTGGAATCACCGGAGTTCTCACCGCTCGCGAGCGGCGGTACGTTCACGGTGGGTGGCGCGAAGGCGGGTTCGATATCGGTGATGAACCTGTGGGTTCGAAACGTCGGAACCGGTGACCTGAACATCATCGGGGTGTCGGCCAGCGCCGAGGTCAACTGCTCGGCTGTGGTGGTCAGTGCCGGGGCATCCCCTGTGGCGCCGGGAAGCTCGACCATGCTGACACTGGACGTGACCCCTTCGGCTGCTGGCACATTCAGCTTTACCCTCACAATCACCAGCAATGACCCGGATACGGGCAACTACGTCCTGTTCGTTACAGGCAATGCCGCAAAATCGGGCAAGGGCGGCAAGAAGAGTGATAGCGGCTGCTCGACAGGCGAGGGCGGGACAAGCTGGCTGCTGCTGCTGGCGGCCCTTAGCGCGCTGGTCGTAGCAACCAGAGGCCTTCGGGCTCGCAGGTCCTGAATGGGTAACTCAAGCAAACACGGCGGAGATTTCTCCGCCGTGTTTGCACGTCCGTGCACGACCTGGAGTGTTTTGTTTGATCCCGTCGCAGGATTCGCGCACAATCCCGTAAGGTAGTTGGGACATTTTCCACATGCTGTACGGGGCCCTCGACCGGAATGCAGTTCGTTTCGGACAGACCGTACTTGAACGTGAGGGGTTGCCGCCATGCTTCGACTGGGTGCTTTGATTGTGGCCGTGCTGCTGTGCTCGCCGGTTTGGGGCGGGCTCGTGGACAAGCACTTCTCCGGCAAAACCGAAACTGACGTAGCCGCCGAGTTTGAGGCAGGAATGGGCAAGTTCCTGGAAGCCCGCCTGAAGGAAGACCTCAAGCCCCGAATCTGGCATGACAACGGGCGCGAGCACGTATGGGTTGAGGTCATCGAGGTCAAACAGGGCGAAAGCACATGGCAGACCCTGGTACGCGACGGGCGCTGGTACACGGAGCTCAAACGCTACGTCTACGTCCCGTATGGGAAATCCTACAAACTTAACACGGTTGAATTGCCTCCCGCCGAGGTCGCTTCCTGGTACCGATCCAAGTATCGGTTGACGGAGGAAATGATCGCCCTTGCCTGCTGGCTTGCGGGCAAGCAGGACTTGCTTGCGGCCAATCACGTTCTGACCGACCTTGCGACGCACAAGACGGACCTCCGCGCCGATGTCGAAGCCTGGTTGTGCGAGAAGAACGCATGGGCGGCGCCCGCTGACGGACTGCAACTGATTGATACGTTTGATCTTGAGCGCGATCGCCCCGGCCAATTGTTGCTAAGCAAAGACGCCGCCACAGAGCACTACAAGGCGCTCGACAAAGACGCGAAGAAGGCCTTCAAGGAGTTGGAGAAGCTGCAAGGCGGCGATGTGAAATCGAAGCCCGGCTATCGTCGCGGACAGCCCGCCATGCGCCTGCTGGTGCTTCAGGACTACGTTGACAATTTTGACAGGAAGTACGCCGGCACGCCCTATTTCGAAAAAAAGGGCAACAAGGAAGATATCGCGGCGATTCAGGCCGCGATCAAAGCGGACATCGACTGGATTGAGGCCGAAGGGTTCAAGGCCGCACGTCTGGGAATCGAGGATGACTGGGGCGGAGCCGCCAAGGCCTACGACATCCTGCTTCGGTCGGACCCGCACAACAACGAGCTGATGCAGTTGACGGCGGAAGCGTTCAACAAGGCGGCGGTTGTAACGGACGGTGCCCGCAAGGCTGAAGACAAAGAGGCGGCCAGAAGTGCGGCGCTGATCTATGACCGGTTGAGCGCGGATTTCCCGATCGTGCTGGCCTACCACAATCATGCGGGCGTCAACTGGCTCGCTTGCGGTGAGGCGAAGAAGGCCAAGCAGCATCATGAAGAAGTGATCCGCATGACGGAAGACCGCAAGGACCTGACGGAAAATGAGCAGAAGAACCGTGATTTCGCCGCGGGACAACTGAAGCTGATCGGTTGAGGAGCCGGGGCTTTGGTTGCGGCAACCCCCTCGCCTGCTAACCTATATAGCAGTGAGGGTACAGGAGGACTGGGCATGAATCGATTGAAGACAGGTTTACTGATTACGGTCATAGCGGCCGTCGGCGCCGGGGCACTGCGCGCTGGCGCGGCGGAGGACCTGTTCCAGAAGACGCATCAGGGCGCCAAAGAAAGCAAGGTCGCCGGTGACTGGTACGACGCCTTGCCTGCCTGGGTGGCCTCGCAGACTGCAAAGAATCAGTTTCCGACGACGCACCTGCCGTATGAGATAGTCGGCGGCAAGCTCAAGAACCTGCGTGACGGCGTCAACAAGTTCCAGATTCGTGATGCCAACGCCAAGCAATTCAGCGCCTACCTGATGGTGCGCAACGGCGTGGACGGCATGGGACGCCCCGAGTATGCGGAGACCAATGATTCCGGCTGGCTGGCATGGAAGGGATGGCCCGCGAAGTACATCCTTGAGACCTACCCCGTTGAGGGCAACACCGACAACAACACTCTTGTGGCGCTTGGGGCGTGGCTGTACTCCGAGAAGGAGAACGAGCTGGCGAACCGTGTCCTGACGGTGGTTCACAAGCGCAGCACCGAGCTCGCGCCGTTGATTGAGGCGTACATCTGCGAAAAAGAGAAGTGGGACGTCCCGGCGGACGGGCTGGTCGAGTGGAACGTATGGGACATCGAGTTTCAGGTTGAGCGCTTCATACTGGTGACGCCGGCCAATCATGCCGAGCGCGTCAAGGAACGCGAAAAGAGTGCCTCGGACGCCTTCAAGGAACTGCTGCGCGCCCGTGGCGACTACAAGGGGCGCCCGCCGCGCCGCACCCAGCCGACCATGCAGCTGATCCTGGTCGAGTGGGAGGTCAAGCAATGGAAAATCAAGTACGCCTCGAGCGACTTCGCCAAAGACGCAAAGAACACCGACAAGCTGCAGGAGATTCTGGACTCCATCAAGGATGATCTTGCGCTGATCAAGGACAACGTCGCCAAAGCCAACGAACTGGGCGCCAGTGGCGATGCGAATGACCTCAAAGCAAAAGCCGAATATCTAGAAGAAGTCCTGAAGCTCGATCCCATGGACCTGCAACTGCGCAGCCAGACGGCCAACGCCTGGTTCCTGTGGGGAAATCCCTCACCCCACGGCAACGGTTGCGACCGCTCAGACGGTGTGAAGAAGGCGATACCGCACTATGAGATCATTTTGACGGCATACCCGCGCAATACCGCGTTCCTGCTGGCCATGGGGCGCTGCTACCAGGCCCTTGAAGACAGCAAGCACGCCCGTGTCTACTACGAGCAGGTCATTGAAATCGACGGCAAGAAGGGAAATGGCGGGCTCGCCGAGTCATTGATCCGCAACATGGAACAGAACGACGCCAACCGAAAGAAGTAGCCCAAGGGGCCCGGTTTTATCCGGGCCCCGAAGTGTCCCCTCGGCCTTCCCCTTTACGGCTGAACAATGACCAGGTTTCTCGCCTTTGCGCTCGCCATCGCGTTCGCGGTTCCGTTGTGCGCCAACGGTCTCGTGCACAACGTCTTCGAGCAGAAAATAGCCGACGACTGGTACACGCATTTTCAGCAGTGGGTTGAAACGACCTGCGAAAGTGACGGGTTCATCGACACGCAGTTTGCCGTAGACGAAAGCGTGGACAACTTTCGTGTCACCAGCGTGGAAGACGGCAAGCTGACGGCAGTACGTCTTTCATTAAAAGATGGGAAACGTGAGGCGACGGGCCAGCCCGCAAAGTTCGAGTGGACTCAATGGCACGCACGCCACATGGCCGTCGTGTATCCGGTTGCCACCAGCGACAATGACCAGGACAGCGTCGCCTTCGCGGTGTGGCTATACGTGAGGGCCGAAGAGCCGATGCTCGGAAACCGCGTGCTAACGGTCATCCATGAGCGCACTCCCGCCCTGCAGGATGACATCGCCCAATACGTCCGCGAAAAACACCAATGGGACGCGAAGGACAAGTTGCAGGTCGCCGAAGTCTGGGACGACGAGTTCCGCGTCTGGCGGCGTGTTCTGCTGCCGCGCAAAACAGCCGACGCGCTGGCGAAACAGCGCAAGACGGACGAAAAGGACGGCATCGAAAAACTGCTGGGCGAATACGCCAACCCGGAGCAGCGCACGCTGACACTTGAGCAGATCGAGTACAGCATCACTATTTGGCTGGGCAAGTTTGACGGCAGCGACACGCACAAGAAGCTCGATGACAAAATCAATCAGGCCCTTGCGGCGATAAACAAAGATCATGCCCGTATTCAGACTTTTCTCGATCTAGCGCAGGGGCTCGTTCAAAGCGACAAGGACTGGGACAAATCCGCCGAGGATTTTGAGAAGGCCCTGGCGCTTGACCCGTGCTCGCCGCTGTTGCTGAGTAAAGCGGCGAACGCCTGGCAAAGGCACGCCAACCCGGAAGTGATTGGTGGGCGATTTAAATGCACGCAGGAGCACTCCGCGCGCAGGGCCATTGAACTGTACCATCGCTGGCTGAGCCGCGAGCCGGCGAACATGAAAGTGTTGCTCAACAAGGGCGTATGTCACCACGTTGTCGGCCAACGTGACGACGCCGCGAAATGCTACAAACGTGTGATCGCCGAGAGCACCGACGACGCCTTGATCAAGCTGGCCCGCGACTACGACAAGTTGCCCTGACTTGCCCAAGCGCCGCAGTCCCGCTAAACCCTCGCCATGGCTTTTGAGAAATGGTCGCCTGTTGTTGTGCTGGCCCTTGCCGCTCTGTTTCTTGCCGCAGGACTGATCGCGCGCGAACCCGCTGAAGTCGAGCCCGACGATCCGCCCCAGGAATTCGACGAGCAGCTGGCCCGAAGCTACGTGGAAGCCGGGTGCTGGCAGTGCCATTCCGTCAGTACAGTTGAGGCGAGACTTTCCAGCGCCTTCGGGGCTTTGGCCACGGGCGTACGCCCTACGGGCCCTGACCTTGCGGGTGTGGGGGCGCGCTATCACCCGGATTGGCACGAAGCACATTTCTGGAAGCCGGACGACGTCTACGCCGGGTCACAGATGCCGGCTCAGCGCCACCTGTTCGTACCTGGCACCCCCCAAAAACTGAACGGGCTCGGGCAGCGGGTGGTGGCATTCCTGCTCACGTTGAAGACGCCGTCCAGGCTGACGAAGCCGTGGCCGCAAGGTGGGCACGTCGCCCCGGAAGGCGATGCCGAGCGAGGGGCGGAGTTGTTCCGACGCGAATGCGCCGGTTGCCACGGAGCGGACGGGCTGGGCGACGGCCCAGCGGCGCGGTTTTTCGACCGGACGCGCAAGCCGCCGGCGCTGGCCAGGGGCGAGTTGATCCTGCAACGTGAGGGGGAATCCCGCCGCGACACAATCTACGGGACGATCACCAATGGGCTGCCCTTGACCGGTATGCCGAGTTTCGGCAACCGATTGTCCGCACAGGAGCGCTCGGACCTCACGGACTATGTGCTCAAGATCAGCGGCAAGTAGACCCTTCCGCCTTGCGCCGCTAGGATTGCTCGCAGGGGTCTAGCTCAATTTCGCCCCGATTGATGCGGTCAAGCATGAAGGTGGTTCGGGCGAAAGTGCTCCGACGCCCTCCATGCGACACAACAACAGGATCAACATGGCACTGTTTTCATCCACCTATCCGATCCGCTTCAGTGACGTGGACCATGCGGGCATACTCTACTACCCGCGTTTTCTGCACTACTTCCACTGCTGCTTCGAAGACTTCTTTGAGCGCGGGCTCGGCATCCGTTACAGCCACCTGCTGGATGTCGAGCGCATCGGCTTTCCGACCGTCCACATGGAAGTCGACTACCTAAAGCCCCTGCGCTTTGGTGACCACGTCGAAATCAGTCTCGGCGTTCAGAAGATCGGCACCAAGTCGATCACCTGGACCTATACCGGAGATACAGCTCGCGACAACAAAAAGGTCCGCGCCGTAGAGGCCAGCCTCGTTACCGTCTGCCTCGACATGGACAGCTTCACGGGCGTCGACTTGCCGCAGAAATACCGCGACCTGTTCAAAAAGTGGCTCGTGCCGGACAGCCACAGAACCGGGCTGTACAAGGCGGTAAAACCCGTTGACGGTTAACGGTCAACGGTCAACACCAACAGTTGTCCGGAGGGTTGAGTTTGCAGCGATTTACAGATATCCGCGTCTGGCAGCAGGCCCACAAATTGACGCTTGAGGTCTATCGTCTGACCCGATCATTTTCCAAAGACGAGATGTATGGAGTGACCAGCCAATTGAGGCGGTCCTGCGCGTCAATCGGCGCGAACATTGCCGAGGGTTCCAAGAAGCGAACCAACAAAGATTACGCGAGGTTCCTGAATACAGCAGAAGGAAGCCTTGCAGAGGCTGAGTACTTCCTGACACTCAGCCGAGACTTGGACTACTTGCAATCTGGCGAGGCGGACCAGTTGATTGTCGAGTGCAACGACCTCGCCAAGCGATTGGGTGCGCTGCGCGCAAAGGTGGATGCCAATGCGTGAACCGTCGACCGTAAACCGTGAACCGTCAACCGCTCCGGAATTCCCCGATCGCTTCAACATGGCGAGCTACTTCGTGGACTCGAACGTGGAGGCCGGACGCGGAGATAAAGTTGCGATCCACTTTGATGATCAGCGGATCACATTCCAGCAAGCCTACGAGAACGTAAACCGCGCCGGCAACGGGCTGATGGCGCTGGGTCTGCAACCCGAACAACGCGTACTGACGGCTCTGCACGACCGCCCCGAGTTTGCATACTTCTGGTTTGGTGCGATCAAGGTTGGCGGCGTCGCGACACAGATCAACCCGCTGCTGCCGACCGAAGACTTCGCCTACTACCTGAACTACACCAAGGCGCCGATCGCGGCCGTCGACGAAGAAGCGCTGGACAACTTTCTGCCTGCACTGAAACACGCACGCTACCTGAAACACGTGATCATCGTTGGCAAGATCGCAACGACTGTTCCGCCGAAGGGGGTAACGCTGCACGCCTGGGGTGACTGGCTCAGCGGCCACAGCGAAAAGCTGGACCCGGCCGACACCAGCAAAGATGACCCCAGCGTCTGGCTGTTCACAAGCGGCACCACCGGCCACAGCAAAGGCGCGGTGCACTTTCATTCGCACTTTCCATTTAACACCGAAGTCTACGCCAAGCGTTTCATCGGGATGCGCGAGAGCGACATCACCGTCTCCGGCCCCCGCCTGTTTTTCGGCTACGCGACCGGCACCAACCTGATGTTCCCGTGGGCGGTGGGGGCGACTTCGGTTCTGTTCAAGGACCGGCCGACGCCGGAACGCCTGTTTGAGCTGGTCCAGAAACACAAGTGTACCGTACTCACGAACGTACCGACGCTGATCAACAAGATGCTCGCGCAAGAAGGCCCCAAGCCTGACCTGAGTTCGCTGCGCTTCATGTGGAGCGCCGGCGAAGCCCTGCCCAAAGACCTGCATGACCGCTGGGATGCGGCGCACGGCGTGCCGATCATCGACGGCATCGGCAGCGCCGAAAGCTTTCACATCTACATCAGCAACCGCCCTGACGACGTGCGCCCCGGCAGCCTCGGCAAGCTGGTGCCCGGTTACATGGCGAAACTCACGGACGACGAGGGCGGGCCTGTCGCGCAGGGTGATGTCGGGACACTGTGGATCAGCGGCGCCAGCGCGGCGCTGTACTACCACAACGCCTACGCCAAATCGCGCGAGCATCTGCGCGGCGGCTGGATCGTCAGCGGCGACAAGTTCCGCCAGGATGCCGACGGCTACTGGTACTACGAAGGCCGCGGCGACGATTTGATCAAGTCCGGCGGCATCTACGTAAGCCCGCTGGAAGTAGAAAATTGCCTCATGCAGCACGAAGCAGTCAAAGAGTGCTGCGTGATCGGCAAGAAAGACGAAGCCGGGCTGGAAAAACCGTTCGCCATCGTAGTGCCGCAGGGAGCCCCGAACGTAAGTTCGGGGCCAGAAATCGAAGCCCTCGCCACAGACCTGATCGAACACTGCAAGAAAAACCTGGTCCGCTACAAAGCTCCACACGGAGTCGCCTTCAGCGACAAGCCCCTGCCACGCAACGACCGCGACAAAATCGACCGCAAAGCCCTCCGGCAACTCTACGCAAACTAGCCGCCTACGCTGAAGGTGAACCACCAGATGAAGATCGAAGTCGCCAATCGCCGCGTCAGCGGCCCCAAAAATCGGCGCTGCGCGTTTATCGCAAACCGCTTCGACTCCGAGTTCGGATTCCGTCCCGGCGACGGCGAAAGCTGGATCGGGTTCAACGACTACACGCTGGAATTTGAAGGGCTGACCCACGTATCCAGCGGAACTGCGGCCTTATACAGCGGTATCTGGTCCACTCTGGAGGGCTCGATCTACGTCACGCGCCATGACGGTTGGATCGTCCGCAACAGCAACGTCTTCGGGCCCGACGTACAATCCACCTGGCAGGACGACCATCTCGAAGACCGCACCCTGTGGGGTGTCTTCGGCATCGACGACGAAAACGTCTTCGTCTGGTGCAATGACTCGAAAACCGATAGCCAGCTGGTTTACCCACCGTCCGATATCCTGCGCCGAGCCGGCAACGACTGGAGACCCATGCCTGCGCCGGGCTTTCAGGTCATCGCCATGCACGGCAACTCACCGGACAACCTCTGGGTCGCAAGCCCGAGTGGCGAAATTGCGCGATGGAACGGCACGACGTGGCAGAATATCGGCGCTGTCAAAGGCGCTGTACACTCACTCTGGGTGGCTGGGTCCGACGAAGCCTACGCCACGACATCGCCCGGCGCCGTCGTACACATCTCCGGCGCTGGGATCCGCCTCATGGGCAATCTTCCCGGTGCGGCCATTCCCGGCGACGCGGCGTGCGTCGCAAAGTGGCAGGGAAACCTGTGGCTTGGCTCGCCGCGCCTGGGGTTGTTCCGGCAGGCAGCAGAGACGCAGGAATTCGAGTGCATCAAGCCCAACATCCTGTGCGTGAGCATGGATGCGCGTGAGGAACTGGTACTTTGTGCACCGAATCGAATCGCGGGAACGGCCGACGGCGTTGAGTTCCGCGCGTACGGCAATGACTGCGTACAGAACATTCGCGCTCCACACAAACTCTGCCAGAATATGGGCTGATGCAGCAATGGAAGAAAGACCTTCGCGATGAATCCCACATTCGCCCACAACACCTGGCCCCAAGTCAAAGCCGCGCTGAAATCTGCCAAGCCCTGTGTCGCGATCCTGCCATGCGGTGCAACCGAAGCGCACGGCAAGCATCTGCCTTTGAGCACGGACGTGATCATCAGCGACGGCATGGCGAACTATGCGCTGCCAGCCCTGGAAGAGGCGGGCGTGCAGGCCTGCCTGCTGCCGTCGTTAGCTTACGCACCCGCGGAATACGCCGCGGCATTTGCCGGCACGATCAGCATCAGCACAGAGGCTGCGACCGGCGTCATTTTCGACATTGCCAAAGCGCTGAAAGAGCAAGGCTTTGCCTGCCTCGCGATTGCCAACAGCCACTTCGACCCGGCCAACGTGGCCATGCTGCGCGGCGTAGTTGAACGCATCGAAACCGAGCTGAAGCTGCCGGTAGCCTTCCCGGACTTCACGCGTCGCAAGCTGGCCGAGACCCTGACGGACGAATTCAAATCCGGCGCCTGCCACGCGGGGCAGTTCGAAACCAGTCTCGTTATGGCCTCGCGCCCGGAGCTCGTCGACGAGGGGGAACGCCAGCGCAGCGAGGACAACCCGAGCAGCCTCACAGACGCTTTCACCAAGGGCGCCAAGACTTTCAAAGAAGCCGGCGGTCCCAACGCCTACTTCGGTTATCCGCGGCAGGCCACACCAACCGAGGGCGTCCAGACGTACGAAATCATGGGCGAGGCGCTGGTTGAGGGCGTGAAAGCCGCTCTTGCACGTTGAATTCACACCTTGTGCTGCCGGGCAAATCGCAATAGACACAACTCTATCAGTTGGCAACCGGGACAGTTCAGACCTAAAGTATTCACATGACACCGACAGTCATTATCACCGGCGCCTCCCGCGGTATCGGTAAAGTAACCGCCCTTGAGCTCGCGCAACGGGGCTACAATCTGATGCTCGTGGCGCGCAGCGAAGATGCCCTGCTTGGCGTCCGCGAAGAGTGCGAGAACATTGGCGCGAAAGCCACAGCATGCGTTCTCGACGTTACCCGCGACGATGCCGGCCCGGCCTTGCGCGACGCGACCCTGGGCGCGTTCGGCCCGCCCTGGGGGCTGGTGAACAACGCAGGCATGGCCGAGAGCGCACCCCTGGCGAAGTGCGACGAAGACCTGCTGCAGGCGCATCTGAAACTGAACTTTCTGGCACCCATGCACTTGATGCGCACAATCGTTCCGCGCATGGTCGAGAACAAGGGTGGGCGCGTAGTCAACATCTGCAGCACCGCCGCCCTGGCCGGCTATCCGTATGTCAGTGCCTACGCCGCCAGCAAGCACGCGTTGCTCGGCGCTACACGCGGCCTCGCGCGCGAGTTTGCGCAGTCCGGCGTGACGTTCAACGCCGTCTGCCCCGGCTACGTACGTACGGAAGTGTTCGCGCAGACGATCAAGAACATCGTCGACAAAACCGGGCTCGATGAAGTCCAGGCCGAGGACAAGCTGAGCAAGCTCAGCCCGCAATACCGCGTGTTCGAGCCCAAGGAAGTGGCCAATGTAGTAGCGTTCCTGCTGGGTGAGGACAGTCACGGCATTACCGGCCAAGCCATCAGCATCGACGGAGGCGAGATACAGCATTGATGACAAGCGAGACGGAAGTATTTCTGCCGCACGGCTGGAAGCGCCCCAAGGGGTATGCAAACGCGATCGTCCTGCCGAAGGGGCGCCCACTGTTCATCGCGGGGATGGTCGGCTGGGATGAAAACGAGGTGTTCCAGACCGATGATTTTGCCGCGCAGTTTCGCCAGGCGCTGCTGAATATCGCCGCGTGCATCAAGGCTGCGGGTAGCCGTAGTGACTGTATCGGGCGTATGACCATCTTTGTCACCGACAAGCAGGAATACGTGGGCAGCCTGAAACAAGTCGGCGTGTTCTGGCGCGAAGTAATGGGCGCGCATTACCCGGCCATGGCGCTTGTAGAAGTGCAAGCCCTGCTGGAAGAAGGCGCGAAGGTTGAGATCGAAGCTACTGGCGTCGTACCGGAGTAACGCATGGACAATCCACTATCGCCATCTGAGAAAGCCCGAGTCGGTCTGTGGATCCGCTTGGCGCGCTGCTACAACTTGGCCATGCGCGACCTGCGTGCCGGGCTGCGCGCAGAGTGCACGATGCCGCAGTTCGACGTGCTGGCACAGCTTGAGCGCTCGCCGGACGGGCTGACCTTCAGCGCCCTCAGCGAAAAGCTGCTGGTGACGGCGGGCAACCTGACCGGCATCGTGGATCGCCTTGAGAAGCAGGAACTCGTGCGTCGCGAAACAAACCCCAAAGACCGCCGGCAGACGTTTATCAAACTGACCGACAAGGGGCGCGAGTATTGTGCCAAGGTCATCCCGCAGCACACCCAGGACATTGCACGGTTGCTCGGCGGACTCACGGATAACACGGTGCAGAACCTGCGTGCGGACCTGGATAAGCTTGCCGCTCTGCTGGACGGAAAATAGGGGAACGATGCAGCCGCAATCTTTCCTGTACCAAGAAGCTGACGGCGTGGGCACGATTACGCTCAACCGCCCGGAGCGCTACAACGCGCTGACCTTCGAGGTATACGCCGAACTCGGCGCGTTTTTCAAACACTTGAGTTCGCGCGAATCTTGCCGCGTGGTCGTCATCACCGGCGCGGGCAAAGCCTTCTGCAGCGGGGGCGATGTCGAAGACATCATCGGCGAGCTGTTCAGCCGCGACAGCAAAGGGCTGCTCGATTTCACGCGCATGACAGTGGATTTAATCCGCGCGATTCGCAACTGCCGCAAACCCGTAATTGGCGCCCTGAACGGCACGACCTGCGGTGCGGGCGCGGCCATTGCATTGGCCTGCGACTTCCGCATTGCCAGCACCTTCGCCAAGTGCGCGTTCTTGTTTGTGAAGGTCGGGCTTAGCGGCGCGGACATGGGAGCCTGCTTTCTGTTGCCGCGAGTGGTCGGCCTGACCAAGGCCACTGAGTTGCTGATGTTGGGTGACTTCATCGACGCCCAGGAATGCGAACGGATCGGATTGTACAACAAGGTGCTTGAGCCCGAAAAGCTGATGCCGCACGTCCACGAGCTTGCGGCACGCCTGTGCAAGGGCCCGCAGCACGGGCTGGCTGTCACCAAGGACATGTTGAACCGCGCGATGGGTTTTGATCTGGAAACAGCACTCGAAGAAGAAGCCCGCGTGCAGGCCGAGTGCATGGAGCACCCCGATTTTCGCGAAAGTTACGACGCCTGGGTCGAGAAGCGCGAACCGAAATTCAAATAGGGCTTGGGGCATCGGGCTTAGGGAACTACCCCAGGCCCCAAGCCCAAACCCCCAAGCCCGGCGAAGCCCATGGAAGACCTGCTCAAACTTCCGTTTTTCACCGACGACCAGCGCAGCTTCGCGCGCGAACTGGACGTCAATGCGCGCCAGCACCAATGGCCGGACCCCGAGAAGGGTGACGACGCGGTCGCGCTGTTGGAGGCTTTACGCGCGCTCGGCAAGTCGGGCGTGCTGCGCCACGCCGTACACGAGCCCTGGTCGATGCTGACCAACGTGCTTGCGCGTGAAGTGCTGGCCTATCATTCCGGCATTGCCGACCTTGCCTGGGCCATGCAGGCCCTCGGCGCGGTGCCGCTGCTGATCGCCGGCAGCGATGCCCAGAGGGCGATTCTCGACCGCGCGGCCAATGGCGAATGCTGTCTGGGATTCGCCATAACCGAGCCTGACGCCGGCAGCGACCTGTCGCGCATTTCCCTGCGCGCCGAAAAGGTGGGGGATGGTTACGTCCTCAACGGCGAAAAGCACCTTGTAAGCAACGTCGGCGTGGCCAACTACTTCGCCCTGTTTGCGCGCACCAGTGACGACAAACGCGGCATCTCCTGCTTTCTGCTGGACACGAGATTGCCCGGGATGACTTTCGAGCAGCAGCGCCCGATCTCGCCGCACCCGCTCGGGCGGATTAACTTCAAGGACGTCAAACTTCCCGCGGACGCGCTGGTCGGCAATGAAGGCGACGGCATGGGTGTCGCGCTAGGCACACTCGGACGCATGCGCACGACCGTCGCCGCTGCTGCCAACGGCTTCGCCCGCCGTGCGCTGGACGAGGCCATAAAGCACGCGAAGTCGCGGCAGATGTTCGGCAAGACGCTGGCAGATCAACCCATCGCGCAGGGAATCCTTGCGGAAGCGAAAGCACGCCTTGACACGTCAAGATTGCTCACATACCGGGCAGCCTGGGAATACGACAATGGTTCTGAACGTATTCCCTTGCAGGCCGGCGTGGCAAAGTGGCAGAGCACCGAGAACGCCCAGTGGATCATCGACAAGGCCTTGCAACTCGCGGGCGGCGTGGGGGCCCTGCACGGCAGCGTCTTCGAGCGCCTGTACCGCGAGATCAGGCCCCTGCGAATCTACGAAGGCGCCAGCGAAGTCCAGCA
This sequence comes from Planctomycetota bacterium, assembly GCA_019912315.1. Lineage (GTDB taxonomy): Bacteria > Planctomycetota > UBA8742 > UBA2392 > UBA2392 > JACKID01. Next base: position 140,612 of record JAIOJA010000042.1, on the reverse strand, counting down.
ACTGGTGATCGCGTCCGAGATGTTGAAGGAAACCACATGACCGAACCAACCCGAAAGTTCCCGCCCTACGAGCGTCATGTTTTTATCTGCCTCAATACGCGTGAAGAAGCCAACCCCCGCGGCGACTGCACGCGCAAGGGCAGCGAAGCTGTGCTTGAGCGCTTCAAACAACTGGCCGCTGAAAAGAAACTCAAGCCACGTATCCGGGCCCAGAAGTCAGGCTGCCTGGACACCTGCGAGCAGGGCGTCAGCGTTGTCATTTACCCGGAAGCGATCTGGTACAAACAGGTCACGCCGGCCGACGTGGACGAGATTGTCGAGAGCCACCTGATCAACGGCATCCCCGTCGAGCGCCTGCGACTTCACCCAACCGGCCCGGGCGATTCAGCCAGGATGAGCCCCATCGGAAACGCCTGATGGATTTAATTAGGTCGCTAATCTGTTTACCCTTTCGCCAGTTACTTAGTTGATGAAGTTATTCACGCCACTGACGATTAACTCGATGACTCTGCCGAACCGGATCGTGGTTCCGGCCATGGTCACCCGTCTGTCCGGCGAAGATGGTCACGTGAACCAGGACATCACGGACCGCTACGTGCGATTCGCGAAGGGCGGCGCCGGGCTCGTAGTTCTAGAGGCCATGGCGGTACACGACAGCAAGTCGGGGCCGCTGTTGCGCATCAGCAATGACGAATTCACACCCGGGCTACGTGAGCTGCGCAAGAAAATGAATGACGCCGGCCCCGGCCGCGTCGTCCCCCAGATCATTCACTTCTTAAAGATCAGTCGCAGCGGCTGGAGGCAGAAAGTTGAGGACCTAAGTATTGACGACATCAGCGGCATCACGCAGGCATACGCCGCCGCGGCCGTCCGCAGCATCGAGGCAGGCTATGACGGCGTCGAGCTGCACATGGCCCACGCCTACACGCTCAGCAGCTTCCTCAGCCGCATGAACAAGCGCCGTGATGACTACGGCGGCACGCTCGACCGTCGCCTGCGCCTGCCGGTCGAAGTCGTGCAGGCCGTGCGCACGGCGGTGGGGGACGAGAACCCGATCGGCGTCCGCTTCGACGGCGAAGAGTGCATCAAAGGCGGCTACACAGTAGATGAATCGAAGCTGATCGCCCTGCGCCTGGTGCAGGGCGGGGTGGACTACGTCAGCATCAGCGCCGGCGGCAAGTTCGAGGACGCCCAGCCCCGCGAGGGCGAGCCCCTGTACCCCTACACAGGCTACAGCGGCGACCGCTGCATGCCCGGCAAGACCTACCCGCCCGCCGCCAACCTGTATATCGCGGCTGGCGTCAAGAGTTTCCTGCGAGAGCAGGGCTGCGACGCGCCCGTCATCGCCACCGGCAAGATCAATACACCCGAGCTGGCGGAGCAGATCCTGAACGACGGCGACGCGGATCTGATCGGCATGGCCCGCCCGATCCTGTGCGACCCGGACTGGCCGCGCAAAGTCGAGGCCGGGCACTATGACACGGTGATCCGCTGCTGCTACGCCAACGTCTGCAAAGCCAAGGACGAGCGTTTTCAAACCGTCACCTGCTTCCTGTGGCCCAAGGGCGAAATCCAGGCGCCGGAAAGCGACGACAGCGTCGCGCCGCATTGGAAGGACTCCGCAAATTTGTCAGCAGATGGCAGCAAGGGACGCATCAGCCTCAAATGGAACGCGGCCACGGACAATGAAGGCGTCTACGGCTACGACGTCTGGCGCGCCGTCGCCACAGGCCAGTTTGAACGCATCGACGCTGTGCCAGCGCCCGTGACGAGCTACCACGATGCGACAGCAATCGCCGGTTTGGACTATCGCTACTACGTCCAGGCATACGATTTAGCCGGCAACCGCACCCCGCCATCGGAGACGGTGGACGCGCAGGTGGGGTAGTAAAGCGTGCCTGCCGCGACCCGGACACCAGTACAAATTTGGACTGCCACTACCTCACGCCACGGCGCAAAGAACGCCAAGGCGCCACGAGTGCAAGGAAGCCCGCCCCCGCAATCCTGGCGTCGTGGCGCTCGTTGCGTCTTGGCGTGTTGCAGTTGCCTTCGAGCCGTGCCCAACACAAATTTTTCGCACTCCCGGGAAGGCGTCTGGGATGTGGTTCGTTCATGGGTGGGCAACGGCCCTCAGCGGCCGCGCGGGTAGCTCAGATTTACCGGGAACAGTCGTGAACCAACCAGGACCGAAGATGCGCTTCGTCGTAGGGCAGCACGTATTCTGAACCAAGTCGCGCCGCGCCGGGCAGTTGCTCGGTCTAAGCGCGCAGGACCGCGCGTGCGTGGTCCGCTTCCAAAGCACCGGCGAAATCGGAGTCGTCACCGAAACCGACCTCCGCATAGCCACATGGGACGAGCTCCGCGGCACATCCGGCAACCAAACCGCCAATTCGGCTACTTGAACCAGGCCAGCTTCACATCCATGCTCGCACTCGATTAATCGTTCAAAGCCGAACGATTCCTCAAATTGCTCCACCCATTTACTCAATTCCACTGACAATCATTTCGGGGAGGGGCACACTGTACTCCTCTCGAAATCTTTGATCATTGTGGCGGCGAAACTGGTGGAGTAATTGAGGCTCCCTTCTGAGTCGTTAGAGCAACTCGACAGCCTCGGGCAACATCACCAACACAACACAACCCGCTTTGCTCGACGGGCGGTGGGCGCTTCCGGGTGGGTGGTAGATGTAGCTGCCGGTGGGCCAGGATTTGCCCAGGTCATCCAGCTCGCCTTCCAATACAAAATACTCTTCGCCGGCGGGGTGGCGGTGGGTGTGGTAGCGGGCTCCGGGTGCGAACTTCAGCAGGATGGTCAGGCCGCTACTCGAATGCTTCCGCAGCGTCTTGTAGCTGACGCCGGGCGCGTCTTTGAATTCGCGCCACTCTAGCTGGTTGGCCAGTATCTGGATTGGCTGAGTCATGGCGCTAATCTACCAGCCATGATCGTGGTTATGAACCGGTTCAGTGTGACGGTCGGGCGCGAGGCGGATTTTGAAGAGGCCTTCAAAAATCGCGCCGGTCTGATCGACGGCATGCCCGGCTTTCTCGGGCTGGACATGCTGCGCCCCTCCGCACCCGGCGGGGTCTTCATCAGCATGTCGCGCTGGGCCAGCATGGAAGCCTTCGAGGGCTGGACGAAATCCGAAGCCTTCCGCAAAGCCCACGGCAAGCGCCACGAAGGCATGTTCCAGGGTCATCCGCAGCTTGAGATCTTTGAAGTCTTCGACAGCACCATGGAGGCCTGAAGCCGTGGCGAAACGCAAGTCCAGGAAGAACGCTTCCCTCTTTGGCATGATCGTCGTGGCCGCCATCGCCGGCGTCGCGCTGGCAATGGTCATGTTCTACGATTCCGGCACGGCCTTGCCGCCGCCACCCAAAGTCGAGCACACGGACGAATACGACGACACCTGGGGCAAGCTGCCGACACCGGTCAGCGAAGCACGCGTGCGGCACATACTGATTTCCTGGCAAGGCAAGAACCCGCGCGTCACGCCCAAGGATCCGAACCGCACTGAAGAGCAAGCCCGGGCCCTGGTGGAGGATCTGTGGCACCAGTACCGCAACAACCCGACTGTTGAAAACTGGGACAGACTGGCGGGCGAGCATTCGGAAGATTCGGGGGCGCCGTCCACGGTGTACACCTGCAAATCGCGAGACAGCGGGCTGGACAAGGCCTTTAACGATACGGGGTTGTCCACGAAGCCGGGCTTTGCGCGTATCGCATCGGGCTCGTTCGGCTTTCACCTGATCCGGCGAGAAAACTAGGAGCAACCATGCGGTTTCAAGGCAAAGTCGCGCTGATCAGCGGCGGCGGTACGGGCATCGGGCTGGGCACCGCGCAACGGCTTGCGGCTGAGGGCGCCAAAGTCGTCATCACCGGGCGCCGCGAGGACAAGCTGAAAGGCGCCTGCAGCGAAGTGGGGGAGTCATGCACGTACGTCGTTGGCGACGTGGTTCGGGCTGATGATTGCGCGCGCATGGTCACCGAGACCGTGCAGCGCCACGGGCGCCTTGACGTGCTGGTCAACAACGCGGGCGTGATCGGCAGCGGCGGCGTGCAGGACACAACACCCGAGGAGTTTGACCGCGTCATGCGCCCCAACGTCAACGGACTTTTCTACCTCACAAACGCCGCAATCAGCGAATTGATCAAGTCCAGGGGCAGCATCGTCAACGTCAGCAGCGTTTGCGGCACCCGCCCCTACGCCAACCTTCTTGCGTACTGTGCCTCGAAGGCCGCAGTCACCATGATGACGCAGACCATGGCCCTTGAGCTCGCCCCGCTGGGCGTGCGCGTGAACGCTGTTGAGCCGGGAGTCGTGCGCTCGGAGTTGCACACGGCATCGGGCACGGTACCGGACTACGACGCGTTTCTGGCGCGGGCGAAAGACACGCACCCGCTGGGTCGCTACGGAATGCCTGCGGACATCGCGGGCGCGATTGCGTTCCTCGCGTCGCCTGACGCAGGCTGGATTACTGGTGAGTGCATGAAGACCGACGGCGGTCGGCATATGACCAGCCTGAGGTAGCGTTTACGCCTTCCGGTCGCAGGGCGATTTGTGCGCAATACCAGAGCCCCTTTTCTTGTAAGGGCTTACGTTGCCCGGCCACTGAATATTGACGCCTTTTTTGAAGAAATCAGTCAGGACTTCGCGTACTCTGGTACGTGGTGCCAACTGATCTGAACCGGGAGTACGAATGCGGAATCTGCTGTATGTTGCGGCCGCTGCGCTTGTTGTTGTCGGGATGGCCATCCCTTCCAACGCGCAGGACGACGCCGAGAAGAAGAAGCGTGAAGATGTTTTCGGCAAGTCGTTTGAAGACAAGGTCGAAGACGCCGTAGATGACGGCTGTGACTGGCTGAAAAAGCAGCAGGGCGTAGACCCCATTGATCCGAAGCCGGTTTTCGGCAAGTTCCCTGAAAACCCACCGCTGTACGGTTCCGGCACGCCGCACCGCTACCTGATTGCGCGTACGGCCTTCCCGATCCAGGCCCTCTGCAAATCCGGCTGCTTCTTTGATGAGCCGGAAATCGAAAAGGCCATGGAGTGGCTGCGCGAAAACTACACGGAGAACGGCGCGGTCGGCATGATGCAAGGCTTTGTCGGCAGCACGACCTACGAAGATGCCACCCTGCTGAACGCTGTGGAAGCCTACTACATCAGCGCCTGGGAGACCAAGGAGGGCGGCTACAGCAACCCGAAGAAGCGTTTCAAGAAGGTTGAAGACGAAGACGGCAAGAGGCATGAGGTGCCGGTCAAACGCTGGGGCACCGAAGAAAAGGGTGCCAAGAAGAAGAAGAAGGACCGCAATTTCAAGCTGGACCGCAAGGACCAGAAGATGTGCGAGATCGCCGTGAAAGCCTTGGAATCACGCTTCCGCCGGGCATACGGCGGCGGCGGCTGGCGCTACGCCAAGGACGGCGTGGGCGCGAGCGACCCCCAGGTGGACGTATCCGCGACGCAGTACGCGATTCTCGGGCTGAAGTGCGCCACACGCCTCGGCATCCGCTACGACAAGAAGCTGTTTCTGGAAGTGTTCCGCATGTTGCGCGGTCAGCAGGACAAGGAAGGACCGGTGGTCAAGGGCAAGTGGAAGAAGCGCGAAGGCGATGACGACGACAAGAAGGGGCGCGGCACAAGCTCCGAGCCGCCGCCGGTGGAACTCAAGGCCCGCGGCTGGGGTTACGCCCGGCAGAGCAACCACCAGCCACTCGACAAGACCACCTACGGCAGCATGACGGCCGCTGCAGTCAACGCGCTGATCCTGATCCGTGACGAGATGGTTGACGACCCGGCCCAGAAGAAGGCCTGGGAAGACATGGAGAAGGAATGCAACCAGATGATCGGCGACGGTCTGGCCTGGATGATCAACAACTGGGACATGACACAGAACCCGGGCGCGGGCAAGTACCGCTACTACTACTACCTTTACACGGTGGAGCGTCTCGGGATGCTAGGTGGCATCGATGAGATTGGCGGGCACGACTGGTACCTGGAGGGCGCGGACGTGCTGCTGAAGGACCAGCAGGACAGCGGCATGTGGGACATCGACAATGAAATCGACCCGTCCGACATCTACAACACCTGCTACGCGCTGTTGTTCCTGAAACGCGCCACAGACGGCGTTGATCGTCCGATTCCGGTGATCACCGGCGGCGACGGCGAAGACTAGGCCGACAGACAACGAAACGGGGCGCCGGCTTGCGGCGCCCCGTTTTCATTTGCCCGGCGCGTTCGCTACTTGCCCTTGCCCAGGAAGTCGCGAATTGAGTCCATGATGCCGTCGAGGTTGGCGATGTCGCTGGTGATGACGCGCTCGTCCTTGCCGTACTTCTGATCTAGGTCTTCCTTGAATTTGCCGCTGCCGTAGGCGCTGCGCACCTGCCCGTAGCAAAAGACATTGCTGGCGGGCAACAGTTGTTCGTCCAGCAGCTTGAAGCACTGACCCGTGTCGTCGGCGCCCCAGTTGTCGCCGTCCGAGAAGTGAAACGGGTAGATGTTCCATTCAAGTGGATTGTATCGCTCGCGGATGATCTTCGCGCACAACTGGTAGGCACTGCTGATTTTGGTACCGCCGCTTTCGCGCAGGTGAAAGAACGTGTGTTCGTCCACTTCCTTGGCCTCGGCGTCGTGGACGATGTAGACACTCTGGATGTTTTTGTACTGGCTGCGCAGCCAGGTATCGAGCCAGAAGGCCTCGATGCGCACGATCTCTTTCTGCTCTTCGCCCATGCTGCCGCTGACGTCCATCATGTAGATCAGCACGGCGCTGTTTTCCGGGATGGGGCGGACCTCCCAGGACCGGTAACGCCTGTCGTCGCGTTCCGGCACGATGATCGGGTTTAGCGGGTCGTATTCTCCGCTGGCCACCTGCCGCAGCAGCGCCGCCTTGTATGTGCGTTTGAAGTGTCGCAGGCTCTCGGGGCCGATGCGCCGGATACCTACGTAGCGGGTCTTCTCCGTCTGGACGACGTTCTTGCCTTTTGGCTCGATGCGGGGCAACTCCAGTTCTTCGCCCAGAATTTCCGCCAGTTCCTGCAGGCTTACGTCCACTTCCAGCACATGCTCGCCCGGCTTATCACCCGCCTCCGCGCCACTGCCTGGCTCACCGTCTTCACCCAGGGAATCTCCGACGTCGCCTTCGCCCTGTCCGACGCCACCGGTCTGTTTTTCACCGAACTTGAAGCGCGGGATGTCGATCTGTGGCAGCGGGATGCTGACCGCGTCCTTGCCCTTGCGCCCCACCAGCTCACCGTTGGTGAGGAAGCGGCGAAGCTCTTTGCGAATGCGTCCGCGAACAATCTCGCGGAATCGCCCGTGGTCACCTTCAATCTTGTGCATCTTCATGAGCAGCATTGTAGCATTCGCCGCGAATCTGAAACCTGCGCTGAGCGCTATTGGATCGCGCCCAGGGTATCGAGCGCTGTCATCACATCCTGCGCGCCGATCAGTTTCATCAACTCGCCGGTCTTGTCTTTGCCGGTGTCGTAGCCGTCGGGCCACTCCGAGCGCGGCGGGCGAATCACCACGGATTTCGCCTGCTTAGGGTACGGGCCCGTCCAAGAGGGGTCGTCGGGGCCGAACAGCGCCACGGAGGGCACATCCCGGGCGTAGCCCGCATGAAGCAGCCCCGTATCGCCGGAAACGTGAGCGCGGCACAGCGAAAGCAGCGCCACCACGCCGCCAAGGTCAAGGCGCCCGACTGCAAAGTGCATGTTGTCTGCGTCGCCTATGTGCTCGCGGATCATCTCGCCAGCCAGGCTGTCCTCGGGTCCGCCCAGAAAGATAGCGGGCAGCCCGCGCTCCGACAACAGGCGGGCCAGGGCATCCCAGTGCGTCGCCGGCCAGCGCTTGCGCGGCGCCGAGCCGCCGATGTTCAGGGCGATCGGCGCGACGCCGGTCAAGCCGAACTCCGCCAGCAGGTCCTTCGCGCCCTGCGTGTCCATTTCGGATGGATAGAGTTCCATGTGCCAGTGCTCGCCGTTCGCGCCGATGGCCTTGCACAGCCCCAAGCGCGAGTCGATGGTGTGCCCGGTCGCCTTGTCAAATCGCTCGCGCGCAATGCCATATAACTGGCTGAACGTGTGGTTTTCGTAGCCCACCATGTGTTTCGGGCGGGCGGAGGCGACCATGGGTACTACGTCAGGATCGTTGGCGTGCTGGATGATTGCGACGTCGTAGGCTTTCTCGCGCAGGGTTCTGATGGTCGCACGCATGGACTTGAACTTGCCCGGGTAGACGACGACGTCATTCAGGTGCGGATTGCCGGACAGCAGCCCGATGCGGCGGCGATCAATGAACGCATCAATGACGGCGTTCGGGAAGGACTTGCGCAGGTCGGCGATCGGCGCGGTGCAGAATATGGTGTCGCCGATGCCGGTGGTGTTTACGACGAGTATGCGCGCTGTTGTATCGGGCGGGAGCGGCTCCATCGGTTGCGGCGGAAAGCGGCGTGCCTGCCGCTTGGCCCAGCCAAGGGCGAGACGTGTCGTCAATCGGGGGGCATCCGTCATGTATGCCGATCACATGAAACTGTGTTTGCACTTCGGGCAGAACGGCGCGGCGAAACGCATGTATGTACCGCAGCGCGGGCACTGTTTGCTGTCACGCTGGAACTGGCGCTGCACGCTGGTCAGCAGTTCGTCACCGGGCCACTTCTGGAGCGCCTTTGCAAGCATTCCAGACGCCTTCTGAAACTCTTCCTGCGTCATGAACAGATCAATCTTGTCCGCCACGGCCTCCACGTCGCCTGGGTCAAGGCGCAGCATCATGTCGTAGAACCGGTGCGCCTTGGCGTAGTTGCGGTCGGCCTTGGCCATGATCGCGTGGGCCTTCACAAGCAGGCGATGGGCCGGGCGCTTTTTCGCTGCGGCGTCCAGAATGGATTTGCCACGGCGGCGCAACTCATCTTCCATCATGGGGCCGGCGCTGGCCCATACGGTCATGGCGAGCCCCCAGACCACAGTGCCAGGCTCGTCGCTGTAAGCTGCGTTGATGAAGGTTTCGGCGAATTCGGATTGCCCGTCAACGATCTCGCGCATGGCCTGCTCGACCTTGATCATCGCGAGTTCGACCCTTTCCGGGTCGGGCTTCTGGTTGCTGGCCTGCAACTCCATAACGTAGCGGCGCCCAAGACGGGCGAAATATTCGAGATAACGAACGTCAAAGGCCTCAGCAGCTTCAAACACGAGCAACATTCCTGAACGTGCAGGGCGGCGAATTTGCTGCCATCGCCGCGCGGTGTCAACTCGGCTATTCCTTAATGTCTCCCCGCGCAAAGATGCTGGCAACAAAGTTGAGCAGATCCGTTGCACTGGTGTCGTTGTAGCCGTAACGGTCAATCAGGCGCTGTTTGACCACGTCGATCTTGGCCTGCGTTTCTTTGTCCACGACGTTGGCAACCAGACTGGTCAGTTTGATGCTGTCCTTCTGGTCCTCGAACAGCTTCAACTCGAGCGCGCGGTGCAGGCGCTCGTTGGTCTTGTAGTCGAAGGTCTTTCCTTCCAGCGCAAGAGCACCGATGTAGTTCATAATCTCGCGGCGGAAGTCATCCTTGCGGCTTTCGCTGACATCGATCTTTTCCTCGATGCTGCGCATGAAGCGCTCATCCGCTTCCTCCATCTCGCCGGTGTACTTGTTGCGCACGCGTTCGCGCTGGGTGTAGGCTTTTACGTGGTCGATGTAATTGCTGCATAGGCGCGCGATGGCTTCCTCGTCGGCGCTGATGGCGCGCTGCACTTCGTTCTTGGCGATTTCCTCGTACTCCTGGCGCACGACGCCAAGCAGTTCACGGTAGCGCTTCTTCAGGTCCTCGCTGGTGAGCATGGAGTGATGCTTCAGCCCCTGCTCCAGTTCATTCATTACCATGAACGGGTTCACGGTGTCCGTGGTGGGGTAGTTGACGATCGCGTTGCTGATTTTGTCCTGAATGTAGCGGGGACTGATGCCGCGCATACCTTCTTCGCGCGCCTCGCCGCGCAGTTCGCGGATGTTGTCCTCGGTCATGCCGGGGACGCTCTTGCCGTTGTACAGCTTCAGCTTCTGAAGCAGTGTCAGCCCGCCGCGTTTGGGCTCTTCGAGACGCGTGAGGATCGCCCACATGGCCGCGATTTCGATGGTGTGCGGGGCGATGTGCTTGTTGACGCGTTCCTTGGTGAAGTCCTTCTCGTAGATGCGGATTTCGTTGTCCAGCACAGTGTTGTAGGGGATGTCGATCTTGACGGTGCGGTCGCGGAAGGCCTCCATCAACTCGTTGCTTTGCAGGCGGCGGTACTCGGGCTCGTTAGTGTGCCCGATAATGACTTCGTCGATGTCGGTCTGCGGAAACTTCTTGGGCTTGATGGAGTGCTCCTGCGAAGCGCCCAGCAAGTCATAGAGAAACGCTACGTCAAGCTTCAGCACCTCGATGAATTCGATGATGCCGCGATTCGCGACGTTGAACTCGCCATCAAAATTGAACGCCCGCGGGTCGGAATCCACGCCGTAGAAAGCGATCTTGCGGTAATTGACGTCGCCCGTGAGTTCCGTTGCGTCCTGGTTCTTTTCGTCTTTGGGCTGGAAGGTCCCGATGCCCACGCGGTCCTTTTCGCTGACAAGCAGGCGTTTCACGACGATGTGCTTTTCAATCACGTCGCGCCAGCTGCCGTCGTACTTCTCGAGCAACTCGCTCATGATCTTGCGAGAGAGGGGGTCGAGGTCACCTTCAACACGCAGTTTGTAGGGCAGGTCGGATTTCTCGTTGATCTGTTCCAGCAGTTTCTGCCGGGCTTCCCGCGGGATCAGCTTGATCGGCTCCTCGTTCATGGGGGACCAGATCACCTCCGCGCCGGTCACTTCGTCTTTCACCTTCCATCCGAACGTGTAGAAGCGCCCTTCGTCGGTGCGCGTGTAGCGCTCAAGCCCCCGCTTAAGCAGGCGCGCTATGGTGGACTTCGCGCTGCCAACCGGGCCGTGCAACAGCAGCACGCGCTTTTCTGTTCCGAACTGGAACGCGGCACTTTTGAAATGGCTGACAAGCTGCATGAGCTGCTTCTCGATGCCGAAGATAGCTTCGCGTCCTTTGGTAAAGGGGTCACTGAAGAACTTGTAGTGAATCAGGCGCTCTTTGAACTTGGTGAAATCCTCCTGCCCGTGGCTGAGGATCATGTCGTAAACGCGCTGGTGTGCGTTGCGAATGACACGAGGATCGTCAAACACCAGTTTCAGATAGTCGTTAAAAGACCCGGTCCACTGGAGCTGACGGAACTCCTTGACCTCGGGGCTGTCCACAATGGAGTCGAGAATCGAGTTGATGTCCGCCGCGCGCTTGGCCATACGAGATCGTCTCCGCGTTCAACCGCACTGTTTCTAACGTGAGTGTACCAGCAATCAACCGGTATGCCCATTAGTGGAAACCGCGGGGAGAACCCCAAGTGCCGGTGAGGGCTTACTTCAAGCGAGTTCGCGGGTCCAGCCAGTCGCGCAGACCGTCACCCAGCAGATTGAACCCGAGCACCGTACCCAGAATGCACGCCCCGGCCACACCAACCTGAAACGCACCTTTGCTGGACTCATCCCAGCCGAGTTTCAGGATCAGTCCCCACTCCGGCACAAACGGATCGCCACCCAACCCGAGAAAGGCCAACCCGGCGACGTCAAGAATCGCACTGCCCATGCCGAGCGTCGCCAGCACGATGATCGGCGTGATGCAGTTCGGCAGCACCGTTCGCAGCAGAATGGCAACCCGGCCCGTGCCGACAGCCCGGGCGGCCTCCACGTATTCCAGCGACTTGACGCGCAGTACTTCGGCTCGCACCTGCCGCGCAAACAGCGGTATGCCGACAATCCCCACAGCCCAGATCAGGTTATTGAGGGAACGTCCAAGCACGGCCACCGTCACAACAGCGAGCAGGAAACTCGGAAAGCTCATCATGAAATCGATACCGCGCATTAGCAGTCCGTCGGCCGCGCCGCCAAAGTATCCCGCGAGGCTGCCCACGACGGTGCCAAGCAGCAAGGAGAGCAACGTAGCCGCGAGCGCGATAAGAAGCGTCGTGCGCGCGCCCCACACCAGACGCGAAAACAGGTCGCGCCCCTGCGCATCCGTGCCCAGCCAGAACTCGCCGCTTGCGGGCTCGTTGTAACGCTGCAGCCCTTCCATGGGGTCATAGGGCGCTATCAGCGGGGCGCCGACGGCCGTAATCACCATGAAGAGTATCAGACCGAGGCCGATGATTGCCGGCTTGTGGCGTCGGATGAACTTCAGAAAGTCAACCAGGGAGGCGATGCCGCGCGTCAGCCCGTTGCGCAGGGCGTCGGCGACTGTCATGACGACCGCCTTGAGCCATCCCCGGTACAAGGCAATCGCGCCCATGCTCACGACCTCTAGCGCCACCAGAGCCAGCACCAGCATCCATGCACGCCGAACAGTCGCGGCGTCGCTTCGTCCGGTACTGGACCAGACTCCGACAACCAACAGGCCAAGCCAGGGCAATGCTGCCAGGAACCAGGGGAACACCTGCAGCAGTGTCGCGCCGGGTACCGACTCCGAGCCCTTCCGCCCGCCATGCCGCAATCGGGGATCGATGACCGCGTAGCTGAGGTCGGTAATCAGATTTACCGCAATGAAGAACCCCGCGATTAGCATCACGGAGGCCTGGAGCGGCTTGGCGTCAAGGACGTCAATCGCTTCAATCACGTACGTTCCCATGCCCGGCCAGCCAAAAATGGTCTCCGTCAAAACGGCGCCACCAAGTAGGTAGCCAAATTGCGTGCCGATTGCCGTAATCACCGGGATCAACGCATTGCGCATGGCGTGGCGCATGATGACCGGGCGGGGGCCGAGTCCCTTGGCGCGTGCAGTGCGGATAAAGTCCTGGTCAAGAATCTCGAGCATGTTCGCACGAGTCATCCGCGCGATAAGCGCCATGGGCACGGTCGCCAGAACCATCGCCGGCAGCATCAGATGGTGCAATACGTCGAAAGTCAGCTCGGCGTTGCGGTACACGAAAATCGCGTCGATCAGAAAGAAGCCCGTGTCGCTCTCGAACGTCGGCCACTTCGCGATGTCCAGACGAGCACCGAACGGGAACATGCCGAGTTCGCCCGCAAAGCCCTTCTGCACGAGAAACCCCAGCCAGAAAATCGGCATGCTTACGCCGACCAGCGCAAACGCGAGGCAAAGAAAATCCCAGATCGTGCGGGGCTTTACGGCGGCGAGGACGCCAAGGGAAATACCGGCGACCGACGCGAACAGGATCGCGAACAACGTTAGCTCAATGGTCGCGGGCACGCGCTCGGACAACTCGTCCACGACGTCACGATTGCTTCGGTGGCTCTTGCCGAGATCGCCGCTGGACAAGTCGCCCAGGAACCGGCCGTATTGGACGGGCAACGGGTCATTGAGTCCTTCGGCATCCCGAAATCGCTTGACGTTTTCTTCCGTGGCGCGCTGGCCAAGGATTGCCCGCGCCGGGTCGCCGGGTAAGGCGTGCAGCAGCAGAAAGGCCGCGATGCTCACGCCGATCAGCATCGGCGCGGCGGCCAGCAAACGCCGGGCAATCAGTGTCAGCATGTCGGGCTATTGCCCCTTGTATCGTGCCTTGGCCAGACGATAGGTGCCTGTCGAATCGACATACAGGCCATCAACTTCGGTACGCCAGGCCATGGCCTGCATGGCGGACAGTAGTGGAACCATGGGACGAAACTCCTCGTGGACTGTTTTCTCAAGGTTTTCGTACATGGCACGACGGCGAGAGGAGTCCCGCTCTCTCAGCGCCGCATCGATCTGGTCCGCGACATCCTGTCGATAAAACCGCGGCACGTTGCTGTTGCCGGGACGGCCGCCCCCACCCGAAAGCAATGGACGCCAGAAGTCATCGGGCTCGCCGGTTTCGCCCATCCAGCCGATTAAGACCAGCGGTGCCGCGCCCTCGGTGATGTTGTCGCCCAGTTGTGCCATAGGCTGAGGCTCAAGCTCCACGGTGATGCCGATGTCGGCCAGTTGTTGACGCAACATATCCGCCACCTGTGGCGGCTTGCCAAGGTACGGCCGTGCCACGGACGGCAGAAGCAGTTTCAGCGTGAGCGTTTCATGCCCCGCTTCCACCAGCAGGTCGCGCGCCTTTGCCAGCCGTTCATCGCGCGGGCCCTTGTCTGTCGAAGGCAAGTAGCCTTCGGGGAATCCCATCGTTACTGGCGGCAGCAGTACGTGATGCGCGACGGCCGTTCCGTCGTACAGCGCAACCAGCGGGTCGCGATTCACCGCCAGGGCAATGGCCTTGCGTACGCGGACATCCGACGTCGCAAAACCTTTCGCGGGGTCGGTGTTCATGCCCAGGTAGCAGAGATTCTCTGCTTTCCAGCTATAGAGAGTCACGTCGGCGTTGGCGTCGAGATCTTTCCAATCGGCGGGCGCGGGACTATCAATCAGTTGCACGTCACCGGCAATGATCTGCTCGCGGCGGTTCTTTGCGTCCTGGCTCCACTTGAACACGACGCGTGGAATGGCAGCCTTGTCGCCCCAGTATTCGTCGAACGACGTCATGGTGATGGTCATGGAGTCTTTGTAATCACTCTCGGTTGCGATCGTGTACGGTCCCGTGCCGGCCGGGTGACGCGTGAGCCACCCCTGTCGCTCATTGGCGGCCTTGATTCCTTCCATGTGCTTTATCGCGGTGGGGGAGACAATACTGGCGGCAAACAGGCCCGTGTTCGCGATGAACTTCGGGTTGGTCTCCTTCAGCTTGAACACAACCGTATGGTCGTCGGGTGTTTCTATGCTGACAATGTCGCCGAAGTACTCTTCGGCGTAAGGCAACTTCGGCGGAGCAGCCGGGTCGTCGAGATTGCGCCCACGATCATAGCTGCGCTTGACGGCAGCGGCATTGAAGTCAGCGCCGTCGTGGAACTTCACGCCCTTGCGCAACTTGAACGTGTAGGTCTTGAATTCACCGTCGACTTCCCAACTCTCGGCAAGGCAGGGCTCCCAGACCACGGGCGGCCTTTCGGAGGGGCGCACCAGCCCCTCATACATCTGTTGGATCAGGTTGGCGTCGCCGCCGCTGTTGGTGGCGTGGGGGTCAAGAATTTCTGACTTGTCGCCGCGCAGAACTGTCAGAACTTCGTCTTCTTCGGCCTTTTCGATTTCCTTGCCACCGCCGCACGCAGAGGCGAAGAAGACAAACGCTGTCGTGCTGATGAGCAAGGCTAGCTGAAAGAATCGCATCACAAACCTCTCGCCAGTGGGGTACGCGTGCACAGTCAAACAACGGTGGGGGAGTGCGAACTTACCCCTGCGGCGACTGCAAGCAAGCGGAATTGGGGCGCCTATGACTTCCGCGCGCCTTCAAAATGCCAGCCCCCGATGGCGTCAATTCGGATGCCGGTCCACTCCGCGCGCCAGCCCTCGGCCATAGTCGTGGTGTACAGCGGCACCATGGGGCGGTGTTTGTCGAATACGGTTTTCTCGAGCTGCTCAAAGATTTCGCGGCGCTTGTCCGGCGACCGCTCAAGACGGGCCTTGTCGAGCTGCTTGACCAGGTCCTTGTCTAGGAACCGGGCGAAGTTGACGTCCATGGCTCGGCCTTCATTGCCCCCGAGCAAAGGTGCGTAGAAGTTGTCCGCGTCGCCCATCTCACCCATCCAACCGAGCAGAAGCAGGTCGTAATCCTCCGTGAGAGCGATGTCGACTATCTCGCGCATCGCAACCGGTTCGATCTTGACCTCTATTCCTACGGCCGCCAACTGTTGCTTGATCAGGTCGGCTGTTTCGGTGGGCTGGCTCAGGTAGGGGCGCGGTACGCTTGGAATGATCATTTTTAGCGGCTCTTTGGGCAGCCCCACCTCATCGAGAAGCGTTTTCGCCTGCTTGCGGGCGGCGTCGTCAGCCAGTTCGTCGCCGGCGGGTTTGTAGTCCGGCAGGTGCCCCGGGATGGTGGGGGGCAGCAGGCCGTAGAGGGGCGAAACCGCGCCACTGTAAAGCTCGACATAGGATTGCCTGCGAACCGCCAGGGCGATGGCCTTGCGCAGCTTGAGGTCGCCCGTTGGTCGCGCCGCTTTCTCGCTGCAATTCATGGCGAGGTAGCAGATGTTCTCCCCCGGGCGCACGCTCAGATGCACGGACTCGGCCTTGCTCAAGGCTTCCCGGTCAGCCGGTGGAATCGAGGGGACGAAGTCCGCCTTGCCCGCGAGCAGCGATTCGTTTCGTGTCTTGGCGTCCGTCTCTGTTTCGATTTTCAGGTAATCGACGGATGGTCGCCCGCCCCAGTAATCCGTGAATGCATTCAGCCAGATCAGCCGCGCGTCGAAGTTTTCCACCTTCGTCAGGCGGTAGGGACCCGTGCCTGCCGGGTGCCGACTCAGCCAGCTCTGCCGCTCACTTGCGTCTTTGATGTCTTCCAGATGTTTGATGGCCGTGGGGGAAACGATCGCTGCCGCGAACAGGCTTACGCTCGTGATGAATTTCGGATCACCCTCGTTCAGCTCGAAAACGACTGTGAGATCATCAGGTGTTTTGATGGTGCTGATGTCGTCAAAGTGCTCAGCAGCATAGGGAAGCATTCGCGGCGCGCCCGGATCGTTGATGTTGCGGGCCCGGTCAAAGCTGCGTTTAACGGCCGCGGCGTTGAGTTCTGCACCGTCGTGGAACTTCACGCCCTTTCGGAGTTTGAAGGTCCAGCGCGTGAAGCTGTCGTCGTGCTGCCAGCTCTCGGCAAGGCAGGGGGCCCACTGGACGGGAGCAGTATCCGAGGCCGTCACGAGTGATTCGTACATGAGGCGGACTACATCAACGTCCGCGCCGCTGTTGGTCGCGTGAGGATCCAGAATCTCGGATCGATCGCCGCGCAGAATCCGCAGCGTCACTTCCGCGCGCTCCGGGGCTGCCGGCTCAGCCACCACGCCAGCATCTGCAACACATAGCACGACTGCCAGCATCACGATCAGCAGTTTCTTCATGCGTTCGCTCCGGGCGACGGGATGCCAAGTTGATTTTCAAGCGAGGCCACACGGGCTTCCAGTGCGGCGAGGCGTTCCTCCAGGGCCGGGCTCGCGCTTCTTACGGTTACGCGAGCTGATGCGCCGGCTTCCTCGGCGGTGGGGGCTTCGCCTTCGGGATACATGGTGTGGGCCCAGATTACGCCGCGCGAGCGGTTCGGGTCGCTGAGTCTTTTCGCCAGCGGCTCTTCGCGTGTGTTGAGCTCTTCCAACGTTTTGTGCAGCGTCGGCAGGTCCGGGATCTGGGCCATGCGACTGGCGCGTTGCCGCAACTCGCCCTCCGTTTGTGGCCCGCGCAGGAACAGCTCCGCCAGCACGGCCGCCTGCTCGTTGCTGAGGTCCATGTTGGCGACGAAGGCCTCTTCCCACTTGCTGACGCGGCTGCCGGCGCCGAAAAACTCCGTTGCGAAGCTGCGGCGTTTGAGCCCCTGCAAGGTATCGAGCACTTCGTTTTCCGTGTAGCTTGTTTCCGGCTCGCGGGCGGATTTCTGGTTGCAGCCGTTCGTCAGCCCGTTCAGGGACAACGGGTAGTTCTGCGGCGTCGCCAGCGACTTCTCGATCAACGTACCCAATACCCGGCATTCTATCGCGGTCAATGTCTGCATGATGTTCTCCGCACGCATCATAGTGCCGACCGGGCACAAATGAACACGGGCCCGGACGAATCCGGACCCGTGGGGGAGGCGATGCAGCTTAATCCGGATAGCGTTTGGCCAACTCGGCGGCCTCCTTGCCGGCCGGCGTGTTCGGGTATTTCTCGGCGATCTTTTCCAGCTTGCTGCGTGCGCTGCTCGGGCGCATGTCCTCAAGCTTGTCCTTGATCTTGTCGAGCTCATCCTGCGCCTTCACAGTGTCTTTGTACTCGTCGCTCTTTTCAAGTTCCTTCAATTCGCCGGCCCACTTGTCGCCAAGTTCGGAGCCTTTGAAAGCCGCGGACGCTTCCGTCAGCGTCTTGCCCAGAGTTACCAGGTCGCCACTCTCCTCGGCCTTGGCCATCTTGGCTTCATACAGGTCGATGTGTTTCTTGATCAGTCCTTGCAGGTACTCGGCGTCGGCTTTCACTGCTTCGTCTTCTGTGCCTTCGACCGCCTTGCTGATTTCTGCCTGGGACTTGCCCATCTCACCCTTTTCAAAGGACTTCACGGCGCCCTTGAGGTCCTTGTGTAATTCCTTGTCAACCGTGGTGGGGGCCAGGTTGGCAACCCACTCCGCGACCTTCTCGGCCGTCACACCGCTCGGATGGCCCTTGTAGATGCACTTGCCTTCGGCATCTAGCACCCATGAGTGGGGGATACCACGAGTTTCGTAAGTACCGCTGATGTCCGCGCGCACGACGCCGTAGGTAACTTTCTTGGCGTCGATCAGCCCGGACTGAATCTTGCCGGCGTCTTCACTGCTGACGGCCACCAGCTCGAAACCCTTGCTGTTGAACTTGTCGTGCAACTCCTGCAAGTGGGGAACCCCACTCATGCAGGGCCCTCACCAAGTCGCCCAGCGCTCAACCATGACGATTTTGCCCCGGTAGGCGTCAAGGTCCGTAAAGCCTTCCGGTGTGTTCCAGCTTTTGTCGAAACTGAAATTGGGCCCTTGATCACCCACTTCGACGCCGGCGCTTACGGTGCCCGCGAAAAGGCAGGCAACAAGCGCGACGAATGCATAACTCAGCTTGGTCATGTTCTCTCCCGAAGTAATCAATGTGCTGGTCTAACACGTGCGAGGGGCGTAAATCCTCCCTCTAATCTACGTAGATTTCACCGCACCGCGCTTACATGCCGACGCCATGGCAATCCGTGCAAGCCCTGTAAGTGCAAGCAATATCAGAAGATAACTTGTGTGGGTGCCTGTGCTGCAACCGCCTTCGCCCTCAGGAGACTTCGAGGGCTTCTTCTTCGGCGGGTCCGTAACTGTCAGCACGTCACCGCTGATCGCGGTCGGATTCGTGACGAAGTAATCCGCCGCCGTGCCCAACGCGCCAAGCACGTTCGTGCGCGTCAGCGAAACTTCACACGTCGTCTCGGGCCCGCTGCCGAAATCAATGCTGACCCAGAACGTACGCACCGTGCCGGCCGCAATGTCTTGAAGGTTCTGAATTGCGGTGCCGTCAAACGTCGCGCTGATCACCGTACCCGCAATAATCCACTTGGTCAGGTCTGCGGGCACGCGCTCCTGGATCATGATCTCGCCGCTGCCGGGCTCAAAGCTTGAATCGCCGTCGTCAGTCCAGAGTCGCAGCCGCGTTGGAAGTGCCGTCTGGATGCTCGTGGCGCAAGTGATTGAGATGGTAATCGACGCCAGGTCTATCCCCGAAAGCTGTCCCGGCCCAATCGCGTTGAGGCTGTCAATTGCAAAATGCAGGGCTGCAACGTTCGACGCACCAAAACTTGTTTCGCGCGGAGCGCCAGGATTGCCGGTTCCCGGCACGAGCTGGTTCTCGCTGTGACGCAGAGTGATTGAGTTGGACACACCAATATTGCTGTTGGTGATCACGTCCGGTGGCACGTTGGCCAGCGTCACGTCGCTCTGCGGGTCCATAGTCCAGTCGTAGGCCTGCCCGTACACCGTGGCATTGTTTGCGATATCGACCAGCACCAACAGCGTGTGAATGTTGCCATTCAGAACCGTGAAGCTGCCGGCAAAAGTCAGGGCGTCTGTAACGCCATCGGGCGTCTTGTCGGTATCGACTTGCTCGCCGGGGCTGAAGGTCTGGTTTGGCTCAGAATCAAAAAACACTCGTACATTGGTAAACGCTTCGTCTGCCAGCAAGTGATTGCTGACGTGCAGCGTGACGGCCGAAATGTCGACATCGCCGCCGGTAGCCTGAAACACGAAGCGCGCGACCTCAACACCTGTGTCGCTCAGCTGATTGGAGAAGTCAGGCGGCGTGTTGCCGGAGACATTGACCGTAAGGTTGGCGGCAAACGCCGGGGCGGCGATCAGCAGTAGCGCGGCAAGAACTACCCGCATGGTGACGTCCTTTCAGGGGTTGTCGGGGTCAAACTGATGATAGCGGGCAAGGCCGGGCAGATAACAGCCCGCGGCAGGATAAAGTTAAGCGAACGAGCGCGCGAAATCGTCGCAAACGTCTAGATGACAGGGGCCCGTGCCAACGGGCCCTCCCCAGGCCCAACCGGACATAACATCGATTATCGGACGTAGGATATGGATCAAACTGGCAGTCGCCGGAGACTGCAATCTGCAGGCCGCTCGCTCACGCCTCGCGCTCCAAACCGCCGTTGTGTCCAGATTTGAATAGTAAGCCCGTGCCACAGGCAGGTCCCCCCATATAAATACCAGTCTCAGTCCAGAAAGCGATTCTGGGGCATTCTCGTGGGTTTCGCTCTGGAATACCCTTGGAATGTGAGTTTGCGGGCATCTAGTTCGAAATCAGGCGCAACGGCAGTCGAAACTCGCCTGATCGGCGTGCCAGTTGGCCCAGTACTTCACACATTCGGTCCAGGCGCTCCTCGAGTTCAGGCTGGTCTTTCAATCCACCTCGCCAGTGGAACCTGAGTGCCACCAGGTCCCGTGCGAGCTGATCGCTGGACCCGACCCATGTCATCTCTTCGTTCAGCTCGCGCGTGCGGAACATCAGGTCGGCCGCATCAGGTAGCCACAGCGCCGGACGAATGACCTGACAGAATGGATGCTGATGACTTCCCAGCGTGCGCTCAATCTGTGCGTCGTTCCGCCAGTCGTCGAGGACGCCGGCCGGCGGCACAGGCGAACCGGGCGCGGCATAGGCGATCAGCAACCACAGCGCACCCCAGTCCTTGTCCCCCACTTCCACGGTTTCAAACGGCGCTGTGGGGGACTCGTCCCAATCAAGCGCATGGGGGAGTTCTTTGTTAACCCAGTGCCGCCAGGCTGACACTGCCCCGGCCACGACCTCCGGGTCGGAGTCCTCCAGGGACGCGACTTCGGAATAGTAGCGCGTGATTGTGCCGAGATAGAACTTCATAGTGGCGGTCTACAGTCAACCGTCGACGGTCGACCGTCAACCTCATTTCCATAGCACCTTCTGCCCGCGGCGCAAATCAAACGAGATCGAAGCTGATTCCAGCCTGTGCGCAGCATCGTACTCGGCATGGCAGAACTGGCACAGGGCTGCAAGGTTCTGATCGGCGCAGTTAGTCGGGTCGTGGTCGAGGTGCGCGGTCTGGAGAATCACCACCGACTCGCGGATCTCCGGCGGGTGCCCGCTGCGGATTACTGTCTTCCACCACACGTCTTTCGGCCAGGGCTCGGGGCCGGGCATGCGCTTGCCCCTGCGGTTTCGCCACAATCCGTCCGCGCCTGCCCAGGAATTGTTGGCCCCCACCAGCACGCTCTGGCCGTGTGGCTTGCCGCACCACTCGCACTCCCCACAGGCACGCTCAAATCGAATTCGCCTGCTGATGCGGTCCCAGTTCTTGGGGTATTTCTTCTTCTGCGCGGCACGGCGGCGCTCCACTGCATCCTTCATGGTTCCCCCACTGGTTACTCCCCCACCAGCCTATCCGACCGTGCGACACGTAGCGCAGGCGGGGCGGCTGCGCTACGAACTGAATTTGACTTCACCCCCGTGCGTGGCTACGGTCAAACGGACTGACGAGCCAAGGAACAGCTATGTGGCAGGGCGCCATTACCGCACTGATTTCACCGTTCGACGATGCCGGCGAAATCGACTTTGCGGCACTCGACAAGCTGATTGAGCGACAGATTGAGCAAGGTATCGAGGGCATCGTGCCCTGTGGCAGCACCGGCGAAGCCATCACCATGACCCTCGATGAGCGCTGCGCTGTCATCGAGCGCACCGTCAAGACTGTCAACAAGCGCATCCCTGTCATTGCAGGCACCGGCGGAAGCGCGACGGCCGAAGTCGTAGAAGCAACTAAGCGTGCCTTTGCACTGGGCGCGGATGGCGCGCTGATCAACACCCCGGCCTACAACAAGCCCCAGCAGGAGGGGCTGTATCTGCACTACGCCGCCGTCGCCAACGCCGTGCCGGGGCTGCCGGTGATGCTCTACAACATTCCGGGCCGCACCGCCGTGCTGATGGAGACGGCGACCATCGAACGCCTGTGTGAGGACTTCCCCAAGGTGTTCGTCGCATACAAAGACGCGACCGCGAACCTGAAACAGACTGAGGAATTGATTCGCAAGACGCCACTGACTGTGCTGTCCGGCGATGACGGCTTGACTGTCCCGATGATCAGCATTGGTGCGCTGGGCATAGTCAGTGTTGCCGGCAACGTGATTCCGAAGCAGATTCGCGAGTTGTCTGACCATGCGCGTGCCGGACGATACGACGAGGCGGCGAAGCTTAACCACCGGGTAACCCCTGTGGTTGAGGCCTGTTTCGTCGAAAGCAACCCCGTGCCCGCCAAGTACGGCGCGCATTTGCTGGGGCTGTGCAAACCTCACGCTCGCCTGCCACTGGCACCGGCCACGGACAGGACCAAGGAAGTCGTTCGCAAGGCCCTGACGGACATCGGCGTCCTGTAACCTCGGTTCTGGAAACTTCTCCGGGATTCCTCGTGAAATCCTGGTGTACTCGCGCGTGTACCTTATGTGAGCGGCGCCTGGATGACTGCTGAGTATCGCGACTGGGATTACAGTCGGCTTGTGAATGAGTACTTCTCACGGGCGGTGCGATTCTGTGCCCGGATGCTTGGCAACATTACAGACGGTGAGGAAGTCGCCCAGCAGGCCTTTGTTGGACTGTTCGAAAAGGGCAGCAAACCGTGGGAGAAGGGTGACCCGCTGCCGTACCTGTACCGCGTGTTGCGCAACGCTTGTATCGATCACGTCCGTCGGCGCAGGACACGCAACGCAGACGGCTCGCTGGACCAGGCCGCTACGGTTGACCTGAGCAACGCCGAAGCAGGCGAAGTTCGGGAAGCAGTGCTGGAGGCAGTCGGCAGACTTGAGGAAGGGCAGCGCGAAGTTGTGCTGCTGCGCTACTTCGAGGAGCTGTCACTGAAAGAAGTCGCGGACGCAGTGGGCAAGTCGGTAGGCGCGACGGCCATGCTGCTCACCCGCGCGAAGGCAAATCTGAAGGAATGGCTGGGCAAGTTGCCCGAGTTTGAAAATGACTGACCCACGCGACAACTTTGCCAAAGCCCTGCGCGACGAGCTTAGCTCGTCCGAGCGCGCGGAATTTGAACGCGCGATCGAAGCCGACCCGGCCCTGGCGAGTGAGTTAGAGGCCTTCTCCGACGCCCGGGCCGGCGAGCTTGAAAACGTCACGAGCTGGCTCGAACACACCGGGCATGCCGGCGCCATCGAATACCGCGACGCATACGACCACATGGTCAAGGACGTCATCGAGCGCGCCTACGGGCGCAAGCGCGGGCGTCTGATTCAACTGGTCGGCGCGGTTGGCGCCGTGGCTGCTGCTGCTGCTGTGGTCGCGATCCTGATCATGCCTGCCAAGACCGTCACTGAGGATTGGCCCGACGCAAACACCGAGTCCGTCCAGGTGATGTACGACAACTACCTTCATTATTCAGCCGACGTGGAGAAGTTCACGCCGGCCGAAGGCATCACACTCAGCATTCACAACGGAGCATTGATTCGTCCCCATGAGCGAGGTGCGCGCCTCGACCGTGGCACTGTCGTTGTGAAGCTGGAGGATGGCGCGCTGTACCACATAGACGTCGGTGACCGACGCATCGAGGCCACGGGCCCGGCCGAGTTCAAGGTCACCGTCGAGCCACACCGTTTTACTGACACCCAATTCCTCAAACCGGAGAAAGACCCCATGTTGGATTCACGTTTATTGTCCCGCATCGGCGCACAGGGTTTTGCATTGACCCTGAGCGTAATCGCGGGCTCCGCAACACTGCACGGTGCGCAGGCACCCCAGCAGGTCAATGCGCCCCACGTGGTGCAGGCGCAGGCCAACCCGCCGAAGCCGCACCAGCCGCCGAAGGTCGAAGACCTGTTTGACCACCTCGATGGCAACAGCGACGGCAAGTTGGACAACGCCGAAGTGCCTCAGCACATGATCGACGACTTTGACGATGACAGCAGCGGCGACATTGACCTGACCGAGTTCAAGGCGCACCACAAGCCACCCAAGCCGGGCATGAAGCCTGAGGATCACTTCGCTGAGCTCGACAAGAACTCGGACGGCAAGCTCGACAGCGTTGAGATCCCCCAGAAGATGATCGACGATATGGACGACGACAACTCAGGCGACGTCGACCTGACCGAGTTCAAAGCCAATCACAAGCCGCCGCAGCCGGTCGGGCAGCCGAAGCCGGAAGATCACTTTGATCACCTGGACCTGAACGGCGACGGCAAGCTCGACAACACTGAGCTGCCGCAGGACATGCTGGACGACATGGATGACGACAGCAGCGGCGACGTTGACCTTGACGAGTTCAAAGCCAACCATAAGCCGCCGCTGCCGCCGAAGCCGGAAGACGAGTTCGCCAGGCTGGACAAGAACAGCGACGGCAAGCTCGACAGCAACGAGACTGACCAGAAGATGATCAACGACTTTGACGACGACTCGAGCGGCGACATTGACTTGACGGAGTTCAAGGATCACTGGCGTCCGCACCCCAAAAAGCCGGAAGACGCATTCAGGGACCTCGACAAGAATGCGGACGGCAAACTGGACAGCACCGAGTTGCCACAAGCCTTGGTCAATGACTGGGACGATGACAGCAGCGGCGACGTTGACCTTGACGAGTTCAAGGACCACCACAAGCCGGCGCCGCCCCCACCGGCTGGCCCAGGCAACGGGCCCGGCGGCAAAGGCCCCGGTGGTCCGGGTAACGGCCCGCCACCTGGCGGCAAAGGCCCTGGCGGTCCGGGTAACGGCCCGCCACCGGGTGGCAAGGGTCCCGGACCCAAACCCCCGCGTAAGTAGTGAGGACTAAACGGGGCTGGCGCGAGCCGGCCCCGTTCTATTTTTTCCGCGCCGCGCGGCGCGCCATTTTGGCGCCCGCAAAACCAATATCGCCCGGTTTCAGCACCCTTCCAAACCGTCTGAGTGTATCCTCGCAACAGGACAGCCAGAGTTCGACATGGTTGAGCAGCACTATGAAGACTATCGGATTCAAGAGCTGGCGCTAACGGCACAGGACCTAGCGCCGCTGGTCGCTCTGCATCACGAGGTGCTGCCGTCACGTCTGTACGCCACAGACGAAAAACGAAAGGCGTTTCTAGACGAAATTCTTGGCGCCCTTAACGGACGCGAACACCTGATCCTCGGCGCTTACATAGGCGGCGTCCCCGTCGCCTACAAACTGGGATACCGCACTGGTAACCGGCGCGAGTGCTTCTACTCGTGGCTGGGCGGCGTACACCCCAATCACCGCCGCAAAGGGCTCGCGCGTGTCCTAACGCGCATACAGCACACATGGGCCGCTGAGCGCGGCTTCACCTATATGGAAACCCACACCTGGGGCGACAACCCCGGCATGATGATCCTGAACCTTCAAGAGGGGTTCGTTGCGGCCGGCGCACTGTCGGCCGTGGATCGCCCGGGCGCTCGCATCATCATGCGGAAACTTCTGAGACGCAACGAATGACAGGACAGAGTCTCGTCAGCCGCGGCGTTCCGGGCTAATGTACAGGCACATATCAACGGGGGCCCGTATGCATCGCTGTTTCGCAATCCTGCTGATCCTGCTGGGCGCCGGGTGGCTCAAGGCCGAGTTGGCGCTGGAAGACTTCACGCCGACAGAGCGCGACTTCGAGTTGTTCGAGGTTGCGGACGAGCCCGGTGAGACCGCCACCGAGGGCAACACGTTTGAGCAGATCGAGGCGAACTCCCAGTGGCGCTCGCTTTCACTTGAGGGCTCCGTCGGGCTGATCGGTGCCAAGCGCACCATGTGGTCGGGATCCGTGGGCGTGGCCATCCCACTGTTCACGAGCGTGAGCCTGGTGCTGCGAGCCGAATACAACATGGAACTTGGCGCAAGCCGCGCCTACCGCCCGCAGACTCGAGGGCTGCTGTTCGAGCCGTGCATCCGCCTGCACCTCGATTTTGACGAGTCCGTAGCCTTCTTCAGCCAGCATGGGCTAAGCGCCATCTATCGCTTTGACTACTTCAAGCTGGATGACCGGGTTTCGGACAGCGACCGGGGGCTGGTGAGCAGCTTCGCGCTGGGAACGGTACACAGCGTTGGCCTTGAGTTCGGTGAGCGTACCTGGCGCGGCTTTGTGGAGACGGGCTTTCGCACTTCGTTTGTGCTGGTGCAATCGGCCAACGATGACGTGAAGGGATTCAAGGACGACATCCGGGAAGACTTCCGCTTTCAGTGGTTGGTGCTGCGCGCGGGCGTGCGGTTCTACTTTTGACGCAACCCCTTTCGCGTGTCCGCAATGATCAGGCTGTTTGCAGTTGCGCTGGCGCGGGAAGCGGTTAATATGTGACCAGAAACCCCGAGTCCGCTGTAGGCACCCTCCCCTGGGGTTGCGAGTGGAGTCGCCATGAAACGAGTTGCTTTTCTTTTTGCAGTCGCCGCCGCGTTCGCGCTTTCGGGCTGCACATTCTTCCAGGATGACATCTACAAGGTGCAGGCCGGCTACTACGCCAGCGACGATTTCAGCAGCGTCGAGCAGGCCATTCACGACACCCTAGCCGAAAAGTTCGGCAAGGAGAACGTGTTCCGCCCCGACATTGAGTGGAAGTACAACAACTGGACCGTCGTAACCAACCAGACCGCCCGCGGACACGACAAGTACCGCCTGCGCGTGTCGGCCTATCCTCAGCTTGACGCCGACGGCATGTACGAGCCTGTCGTGGTTGCACGCCAGGAGGTCTACACCGGCTATGCCACTTCCGGGCGCGGCGGGCCCACAGCCATGTACTCGGGTAAGTGGAGCGAGGCCGGGCGCGACTCGTATCTTGAGGCCGAGCTTGCGAACGAAATTTACGCCAAGTTGCACGCTCCCGCGAGCAGCGAAGCCGGTGGTAAATAAGCAGTGAGCCGAAACTTGAATCATGCAGGGGCGCCCCTTCGCCAGGCGGCGCCCCGTTTTTTGCTCATCGCGTTGATCGCGTTGATGCCGGCATGTCTGCAAGCCGACGGCCCGGAGACCGAGGTCGAGGACTGGATGTCCCGGGCACGCGGGGCACTGGCGCGCGGAGGCGACGACGCGCTGCCGCTGGCCACCCGTGCGCTCAAGGCCGATCCTCAGGGCGCCGATGAGAACCTGCAAATGTCGTTCGCCCTGTTCTGGGGCGGGCACTTTGAAGATTCCGCGCGCTACATGCGCCGTGCCGTCAATGCCGATCGCAACCTGCTGCTTGCACGCAAGGCGCTTTCCAACGCGATGCCTGCGAACGACGCGGGCGCGCGACTGGTTGAACTCGGGCAGGCGGCGGAGGGCGACGCTGAGCTGTGCTTTCTGGCGGGCACGATGCTGTTGATTGACCAGGACCGCACGCGCGCGCTGGCGTTCCTGGTGCGCGCAGAAGAGTTGGCCGGCACGGATGCGCAGGCTGCAATCCTGGCCGACCCGGACGCTGAGGATCGCAATCGCTTGCGCGGCGAGGCGGCCCTGGTAGAAGGGGACTGGTCGGATGCCGTACGCTCGTTCACGTTCGCCGCATTGGATGCGCCCACTATCGCCGAGCATTATGCGGGAGTCGTGATTGCCTTGAGCGCGAGCGGCGACGACGATGGTGCACTCAAGATCGCTGACACTCTATACGCCCGCTACCGCCCGGTGACACTGCTGCCGTGGCTGAAGGCGCTTGATGTGCCGCCGCAACTGCTGCTTGCGGCGGCGAAGCGTTTTGCGGAAGGGCCCGGCGTCAAGGAGTTGAGGCTGGGCGCGCTGCTGTACTTTGCGGGCAGCTGGTATCAGAGCGCGCGTGAAACCGGCGTGCGGGCGTTGCTTCATGACAAGCTGGACGACTTCGTTCACGACCTGCACGGCTACATGGAGGAGCAGGGACTCTCGGAGGATCCGGAGCCGGTGACCACCCCCGGTGACACGGAGGTTCCACCAGAAACGCCCGAAGAGCCCGCCCCCACCGAGGCGACACTTGAAGACGCGCGCAAACAGATTCGCCGCGGTGCCTTCACAGATGCTCTGAAAATTCTTGACGGCTTCGTTTCGGAAGACGCCGCGCCCGCCGTCTACCATCTGGTGTTTGTCGCGACGGTCGGACGCGGCGAGTTGACGGACGCGCTGACGGCCTTGCAGGCGTGGTTCGAGCGCGTCGATGACGCCGAACGCACACGCGTCAACGCGTTGCGCGAACTGTTTGCCAGTGCGCAACTTTTTGATCAATGGCGCCAACAGATCACCCTGGTGCGTGACGCCAACCCGAACCAGGGATTGCCGCGCCTGCTGAACACATATGTCGAGATCACGCGTGGGCGCTTCAGCAGCGCGCGCACCGAGTTGGTCGTGGCGAAAATCGAAACGCCCATGCACGCACTGGTGCTCGGGTTCGACCGCATCCTGGCAAAGGAGAGCTTCCAGAATGACAGAACGCCCGACGGTGTGCTGGACGACCCATCGCCCAAGGCACTGCTGGGCCGCGCTGACCGTCTGTTCCGCGACGGCGATTATGAGGGCAGCAGGGGCGCCTATCTGAAGGCCATGGAAGCGGACCCGACGCTGCCGTTCCTGACGCTCGGGTTGCTGCGTTGCTATTTCGCCCTGGGTGACTACGACAGCGCCGCCCGTCGGCTTACCGACCTGTTCAAAGAGCAGGAAATGGAACAGAAGGAAGCGCGCGACTTTGTGCTGCTGCTCGATGTCGGCTACGACAACTTGCAGAAGTTTGAAGAGCATGTAGCCGCGTTAAAGCAGGAGTGCGACGAACGCCTGGTCAGCACCACGCCTTGGCTGTTGTACGGAGTAATCCAGTTAACCCGCACGAACACGAACTACGTGACCGCCCGTGACGCGCTGAAGGTGTGGTACGACAACGACCGTAGCAAGGTGCGCGACCCGATTCTCGTAAAGCTGTACGAGTACGCCCGCAGACGCGCGTCCTGAAGGGGCTCTTGTCTGCCTGCACACGCTTCGCGCCGTGACCGTCCAACCTATACTTGCCGCATGAAGATCAAGAGCCGTCCTGAAGACTTTGTGGTCGATGAAGTCAGCAGCTTCGTTCCCGACCCGTTGGGACGGTACTTTGTGTATGAGCTGGCAAAGCGATCTCTGTCTACGTTTGAGGCTCTGGGCCTGGTCGCGAAACGGGCCGGGATGCACCGGCGCGATCTCTCACCCAGTGGTCTCAAGGACAAGCACGGCTTGACACGTCAACTGTTTAGCTCGCCGCGTGCGCTGCCGGGCGACATTGGCGACGACCGCGTTTCGTTGAAACTCGTGGGCAAGTGCGACACAGTGTTGACGCCCGGGTTCATTGTCGGCAACCGGTTTGAAATCACGCTGCGCAATCTGCGTCAGTGCGAACTGGATGTGCTGCCTCGCAACATCGACGAGATGAAGCAGTTCGGGATCCCGAACTACTACGACAACCAGCGCTTCGGCGGCATCGCCCACGGACAGGGTTTCATCGGACGGGCGCTGGCACTGGGAAACTTCGAGGAAGCCCTGCGTCTGCACCTGGCCGCCCCTCACCGCAAGCAGAGTCTGAAGGACAAGACCAATCGCAGGCTCGGCGCGAAACACTGGGGCGATTGGAAAACCCTGCACGGAAAGATGAGGTCGTCGCCCGAGCGTGCGCTGGTGGAGTACCTGATTGGTCATCCGGACGACTTTGCCGGCTGCTTCGAGCGCATCACGCCTTTCTTGCGCAACATGTTCATCGCCGCCTACCAGAGCTACCTGTTCAACGAGACTTTGCGCCGCATGGTGTTGAAGTTTGCGCCAACGGCGGTCGTCGTGCGCAATAAGGCCGGCGAGATCGCGTTTTATCGTACGCTGCCCGATAACGCCTTCGCTGGCCTTGAGTTGCCTCTGCCCGGCCCGGGCACACGGCTGGATGAGTTCCCGCAGTCCGCCTCATTTTTGCACGAGGTGCTGAAGCAGGAAGGGCTCACGCTGAGTTGCTTATCGCTGAGTGGTCTGGAGCGCACGGGGTTCAAGTCATCAACGCGGTCGGCGCTGATGTTGCCGGAAGGGTTCGAATGCGGCGACGTTACACCGGATGACCTGAACGAGGGCACGTCGAAGATTGTCGTGAAGTTCCAGCTTGGGCGTGGCTCATTCGCGACGATCGTGACGCGCCGCCTTGTGCTTGAATAGCTGCTAAGTCTCGCCGCGCAGTTCGTCCAATGCTGCGCGCACGTCCGGGTCGTCGATCTGGTCCAGGTCCACGTTGGCCTTGAGGTCCAGTCCTTCTTTCAGGTCTTCAACAACGGCGTACTCGTTCTTGAGCCAGCGTGCTAGGTCAATCACCTTGCAGCGCTCGGAACAAAACGGGAATCCCGGGTGGTCTTTCACCGCACCGTAGCGGAAGTTGACGCCACATTCCGGGCAGCGTTTTTGTCGGGCTTTCGCCATGATTTCAGTATCGGGCTCTAACCCCTCCGGCTACTTGCCGGATTTCGCGGGTTTGGATTCGGTCTTCTTCTCGGCCGGTTTCGCTTCGGGTTTGGATTCAGGCTTGGCGTCCGACTTCGTCTCCGTCTTCTCCGGCGTACCCGACTTCTTCACGTAGTCCGTCTCGTAGAAACCGTCGCCCTTGAAGATCGGCCTCATGCCGCTGCCGATCAGGCGCTTGACCTTGCGTTTCTTACACGCGGGGCAGACCTTAATCGGCTTGGCCGTCATGGTCTGGAATTCTTCGAACTCGTGACCACAGTCCGGACATTTGTATTCGTAGGTCGGCACGGTTAGTCCTTCTTGTTCACCTGTACCTTGGAAGCGCGCAGCACGCGGTCAAGCAGCATCCAGCCGCGTTCAAGCTCCATGGCGACGACGTTGTTGTCGAGTTCCGGATTGGTTGTCGTCATCAAGGCCTCGTGTACTGCCGGATCGAACGGTTGCCCTTGCGCCTCGATCGGTGTGACTTTGTGACGTGCGAGCGCTTCGATAAACAACTTGTTTGTCAGGCTCACGCCCTCGAAGAGGCTTTTGAAATCCTCGCTCTGGGTCCCGGCCTGGAGTGCCCGCCCGAGATTGTCCAGTACAGGCAACAAGTCGCGCACCAGTGATCCGTTGGCGTACTTCAGATCGTCATGATGTTCGCGCTTGACTCGCCTAAGTGTGTTGTCCAGTTCGGCCTGGGTGCGTCTGGCGACATCCAGCCAGTGGTCGGCTTTGGCCGCTTCCTCGCCCAGCGCAATCAGTTCCTCGTCATTGAGTTTACGGAGGCGCTTCGCGCGTTTGCGGGGAGAAAGGTCTTCATCTTCGGCGATCTCCTCGCCGTGGCGGGCTTCGTCGGCGACTCGCATCGCCTCGGGGTCATGCAATGCGTCGTCCGCCTCGTGGCCGTCGCGGGGTTCGCCCTTCGCTTCGACTTCTTTGCCTGCGTTGTCCGGCATAGTCTTTTCTCTTGCAAGCCGCGCCTTAACGCCACGGTCCCGTTACTTGCTGAACAGCTTCTTCACCTTGTCGAGGAACGACTTGCGATCCGGCGTGATGTGCTGCTCTTCAGTTTCCGCGTACTCCCGAAGAATACGCTCCTGATCCTTGGTCAACTTGTGCGGCACTTCCACAATGACTTCAACAAGCTGATCGCCCCGACCATAACCGTCCAGCTTGGGGAAACCCTCGCCCTTCATGCGCTGCACCGTGCCGGCCTGCGTGCCGGCCGCAACCTTCAGATCCTTCCTGCCTCTTAACGTCGGGACTTCCACTTTTGCTCCCAGGGCGGCCTGCGCGAAGCCGATTGGCACCTCAAGATAGACGTCCGCGCCGGCGCGCTTGAACAGCGGGTGCGGGCGAATATGTACGTCGCAAAGCAAGTCTCCGGGGGGGCCGCCCTGCTCACCGGCTTCGCCCTCGGCGCCGATGCGCAGGGTCATACCGTCTTCAATGCCGGCGGGAATCTTGATGGTGATCTCGCGCTCCTTTAGCTTGCGTCCGCTGCCACTGCACGCGGGGCAAGGGTCGGCGATCACTTCGCCTCGCCCATGACAGCGCGGGCAGGTGGAACGCATCGAGAAGAACCCGGCGCTGGTCATCACAACGCCCGCGCCGTTGCACTGGGGGCACTGGGTTGGCGCCGTGCCTGTCTTGGCGCCGCTGCCGCCGCAATCGTCGCAAGTCTCCGCTCGGCGCAGACTGATGGTTTTTTCGGTGGGCTCAACGGGATCGCTGAAATCGAGCTCAATGGCACAGCGCAGGCTTGCGCCCCGGCGCCCCCGGACACGAGTGCGCGTGCTGCCGCCAAAGAAATCACCGAATACGCTGCTGCCGCCGAAAATCTCGCTGAACGCGGAGAAAATATCCTCCATGTTCGAAAAGCCGGCCCCCTCAAAGCCCGCGCCGGCGTGCCCGTACTGGTCGTATTGAGCGCGCTTCTGCCCATCCTTGAGCACGCTGAAGGCTTCGGCCGCTTCCTTAAAACTTTCCTCGGCTGCGGCATCGCCAGGGTTGCGATCGGGGTGGTACTTCAAGGCCAGCTTGTGGTAGGCCTTCTTGATCTCGGCCTGCTCGGCGTTCTTGGCGACGCCGAGCACTTCGTAGTAATCACGTTTTGCCATAGCGTCGCCTGAAACCGCCTACTTTTTCCGACGCATTACGCCAGCCTCGGCATCGAAGAGTTCCCAGCCGTCGCCCGCGAGGTCGTTAATTCTGCGCAGACTGTTCACCCGCCGGTCAAATTGACTCGCGCCTTCCTCATACACGAAGACGTGCGTCTCGAGGTACTTCTTGTCGTCAGCGCTGCCTGCCCAGCGGCTGAAATCGATGTCGTAGCTTTCCAGTCGCGGCACAGCCACAAGGTAGGCGTACTCGTAGCCGCCCTCCTGCGCCTGTACTTCGCCCTGCTGGGTCACGAACAAAGCCGCGATTGCCAGCACCGCCACACCTGCCAGTGCAACCATTCCGTACTTCATGCGTTCTCCTTGCGTTGGAATTCCACTTGAACGCGATACAGATTACTTTCGTTCCTCAATAAAACGGTTGCTCGACCAAGGCACCCGGACCATTTCGGTCCGCCTAGGCCGTCGCGCCAGTGACCTGCTCACCTTTCTTTTTCAGGTCCGTCACGAGCGTGTTGGTCGTCAGCATCAGCCCGGCAATGCTGCCGGCGTTCTGGATGGCGCAGCGCGCGACCTTGGTCGGGTCAAGCACACCCATCTTGAGCATGTCGCCGTACTCGCCGGTCAGCGCGTTGAAACCTTCGCTTGCCTTCTTCTTCTCTTTGAGCGTTTCCACCACGTCGCGCCCGTCAAACCCGGCGTTGGCGGCAATCGTGCGCGCCGGCGCTTCCAGCGCGTCGGCCAGAATGTCCGCACCGAAACGTTCATCGCCCTTGAAGCCGGCCTCGCGAATGGCCTGGGAAGCGCGCAGGTAGCTGACGCCGCCTCCGGGGATCACGCCTTCCTGCTTGGCGGCCTTGGTTGCGTTAAGCGCATCCTCGACGCGGTACTTGCGCTCCTTCATTTCGCTTTCGGTATGCCCGCCGACGCTGATCTCCGCGACGCCGCCGGTAAGCTTGGCCAGGCGCTCTTGCAGCTTTTCCTTGTCGTAGTTGCTGGTGCTGTTGTCGATCTGGGTGCGAAGCTGCGCGATGCGGGCGTCCACGTCCTTCTTCTTGCCGCCGCCTTCGATCAGCGTGGTGTTGTCCTTGTCGATGATGACGCGCTTGACGGTGCCAAGCTGCCCGACATCGACGCTCTCCAGCTTCAGGCCGAGGTCTTCCGTAATGCTGACACCGCCGGTCAACACGGCGATATCGTCCAGCATGGCCTTGCGCCGGTCGCCAAAACCGGGTGCTTTGACGGCCGCTATCTGCAAGCCGCCGCGCAGGCGATTCAGCACGAGCATGGCGAGTACTTCGTTTTCAATATCTTCGGCGATGATCAGCAGTGGCGAGCCGCTTTGTGCAGCCTTTTCGAGGACCGGGACGATCTCGCGCACGCCGCTGATCTTCTTTTCGTAGATCAACACCTTCACGTCTTCGTAATCGACGGTCATGGTGTTGGCCTTGTTGATGAAGTAGGGGCTGAGATAGCCCTTGTCGAATTGCAGCCCGTCCACGAAGGTCAGCTCGGTTTCCAGCCCCTTGCCTTCCTCAATGGTGACGACGCCTTCTTCGCCGACGCGATCAATCGCGTCCGCCATGAGCTTGCCGACTTCCGGGTCCTGGTTCGCGCTGATCGTGGCGACGGCCTTCAACTCGTCGATGTTCTTGATTTTCTTCGTGTTGTCTTCAAGCCACTTGACCGCGACCTCGACAGCCTTGTCGATGCCGCGCTTCAGGTCCTGGGCGTTGTGGCCTCGCCCGACCATCTTGAGCCCTTCTTCAATGATGGCGTTGGCGATCACTGTCGCGGTTGTGGTTCCGTCGCCAGCTTCGTCGTTGGTCTTGCTGGCAACTTCCGTGACCAGTTTGGCGCCCATGTTCTCGAACGGATCTTCGAGTTCAACATCTTTGGCGACTGTCACACCGTCATTGACCACCAGCGGCGCGCCGAATGACTTCTGCATAATGACATTGCGACCGGCCGGCCCCATGGTGGCGCTGACGGCACGGGCGAGCTTGCGCGCGCCATCGGCGAGTTTGCGACTGGCTTCCACGTCAAATAGGATCTGTTTGCTCATGGCCTGATGTCCTTTGGGAACCGCGGTTGACGGTCTACTATTGACCGTCGACTATGAACCGCCATCTATTCAATGATCGCGAGGATTTCGGCTTCGCGCAAAATCTTGTGCTCCACTCCGTCAACCTTGACGTCGCTGCCGCTGTACTTGCCGAACATCACGACGTCGCCACGCTTTACGCTGGGTTCAATGCGGGCGCCGCTCTTCAACGTGCGACCGGGGCCCGTCGCGACCACTTCACCGCGCAGGGGCTTTTCCTGGGCGCTGTTCGGCAGGACGATCCCGCCGGCGGTTTTTTCTTCAGCGTCGTGTGGCTTGACGATTACGTTATCGTCCAGGGGACGCAGCTTGGTTGCCATGTGTCGTGTCTCCGAATGCTGGCGGGCGAGATGCCCGCGTCCGTTTAGTAGTCCATTTCGTCGTCGTGGCCCATGTCCACGGGCTCATCGTCTTCAGCTTTGGTGATGATGGCGTCCGTGGTCAGCATCAGCCCTGCGACACTTGCGGCGTTCTGCAAGGCCGACTTGGTGACCTTCAACGGATCAACGATGCCCATTTCGTACATGTCGCCGTACTTGTCGGTCAGCGCGTTGTAGCCGTAGCTGACGGACTTCTCCGCCAGTACGTTGCGGGCGATTACGCTGCCGTGCTTGCCGCCGTTTTCGGCAATCTGGCGAATGGGACGACTCAGGGCGCGAATCACGATGTCGACACCGATCTGCTCGTCGGAGTTCTCGACCTTCAGCTTATCGAGCGCACCGGCCGCGCGCAGCAGCGCCACGCCCCCGCCCGGTAGAATGCCGCCGTCCTGTTTGTCCGTCGCCGCGCGCACACTGTGCAGTGCATCTTCCACGCGGGCTTTCAGTTCCTTCATCGCGGGCTCAGTGGCCGCGCCGACCTTGATGACAGCAATCCCGCCGGACAGCTTCGCCAGGCGCTCTTGCAGCTTTTCCTTGTCGTAGTCGCTGCTGGTGTGGTCCATCTCCTTGCGGATCTGGTCGCAGCGCTGCTTGATGTCGGCGGTCTTGCCGGCGCCTTCAATCACGGTTGTGTCTTCGTTGTCGATCACGACCTTCTTGGCGGTGCCGAGATCCTTGAGCGTCACATCTTCCAGCTTTTCGCCAAGGTCCTTCATGATCGCCTTGCCGCCGGTCAGGACCGCGATGTCCTGCAGCATGGCCTTGCGCCGATCGCCGTAGCCCGGTGCCTTTACCGCGCAGACATTAACCACGCCGCGCAGCTTGTTCACGACCAGCGTGCTCAACGCTTCGCCTTCGATGTTCTCCGCGATAATTAGCAGCGGGCGACCGGCCTTGCTCACCTGTTCAAGCAGCGGCACCAGAGGCTGGGCGCTGCTGAGTTTGTCTTCATGCACAAGAATCAGCGGTTTTTCAAACTCGCAGGTAACCGCTTCCGTATTGTTGACGAAGTGCTGTGACAGGTAGCCGCGGTCAAACTGCATGCCTTCAACGATGTCGACGACAGTCTCGCTGGTCTTGCTCTCGTCAACGGTGATCACGCCGTCCTTGCCGACCTTTTCCTGGGCGTCGGCGATGATCTTGCCGACGCGCGGGTCGTTGTTGGCGGCGATGGTTGCGACGTAGGCCACTTCCTTCTTGCCTTCAACCGGGCGGGCCATCTTGTTCAAATGTTCAATGGTCTTGTCCACCGCGTGTTTAATGCCGCGGAAAATTTCCGTTGCGTTGCGCCCGCTGGTGACGTGTTTCATGCCGTCGCCAAAGATTGCGTGGGCCAGTAGCGTCGCTGTCGTTGTGCCGTCGCCGGCGACGTCGCTGGTCTTGCTCGCGACCTGTTTCACCATCTGGGCGGCGCAGTTCTCATACGGGTCCTGCAGCTCGATTTCTTCCGCAACCGTCACACCGTCCTTCGTGATGTTCGGTGCGCCCCAGCCCTTGTCCAGAACGGCCGTGCGCCCTTTGGGACCGAGCGTGGAAACAACAGCCTTGGCCAGTTTCTCGACGCCCTTGGCGAGCTTCTCGCGTGCGTCCACATCGAAAATGATCTGCTTGGCAGCCATGTATCAGCCTCTCGTGTCAGTAGTCGAATCCAACGGGGCGCGGACGTGCAAACCCTGTGCCACCGACAATGCACCACGGTCACGCCAGCCCCATGGTGCAAGCGGCACTGGTATAGGGACTTACATGGCGCGGCCTGCGCGTGCCGGTAGGCACAGAGACGGCCTCCGCCAAACTGACAGATGACCCGGTGCGCAAAAACACGCCCTGCCCGATTGGCAGCGACGACAAAATTGGTCATTGCCGGCGGCGCATCGTCCGTATCATGGTTGATTGAACGAACTTACGGAGACGCCATGATTCGCCTGATGATTGCCCTCGCGCTCTGCTGCCCGCTGCTGACAGCGCAGCAGGCCACTGTTTCAAGCATCTTCAAAGACCCGGTTATCGGCAATATCACCAAACTGGATGTGCAGGGGCGCCTTGAGGTTGAAGTCAAGGGCAGTGACGTGCCAGAGCGTGTTCCGCTGGACGAAACGGAAGAGATTTCCTTCGGGCACAAGGGCGACGAGCGCAAACCGGAAGAGGCGCCACTGCGCGTGTACCTGGTGAACGGCGATGTGCTGCACGGCTCGCCTGAAGAAGGCCCGGAAGACGATGAGGAAGTATTTGTCATCAAGGGCACGCGCTTCGGCACGCTGCGCATCAACATTGACGCTGTGAAGCGCATCGAGGTCGTCAAGAACGTCCAACCCAACGTACTGCCTGAACCAGAAGAGAAAAAGGACGTCACCTATTTCGCCAGCATGGGCGACAGGCCGGCCGAGGCCGACCCGGCCTCGGAACTGGTGCGGATCGTGAAAGACGGCGTGTACCTGTACAACGAATTTCTGGACGACGACAACTACGCGGGCACCAAGTTTCCCTGGAGTGCGTTGCGCGGCGTGGTCTGCTATCGAAGCGATCACACGCCGTACACGAAACTGCTTGGCATCTTCACCCTGCGCGACGGCAGTGTTATTCGCGGTGTCGTGAAAAACTGGGGCGAGGGCAAAGTGACACTGACCCACAACGTCCTGAAGGAAGACATCGCGCTTGAGGAAAACGCGCTGATCAGCGTGACGATGAAGAACGGCAAGTACCTGTATCTCAGCGACATGGAGTTCGCCGGGAAACCGGAAGAACGCCCGTACTTCCTTCCCGGCGATTTCAATTACGACGACTACCTGTTCAAGGTTCGACGCGACCAAGCCCAGGGCGGCGGCGCTATCAGCATCGGCGGCAAGGTTTTTGCCAAGGGGCTTGGCGTGCATTCCCTTAGCAGGCTTACGTTCGATCTCAACCGGGGTTTCAAGCGCTTTATCTCCGTGATCGGGCTGGATGACACCGCCGGTGAACTCGGTGACGTGGAATTCAAAATTTACGCGGACGACAAGCTTGTGTACGAGTCGGGCGTGCTGCGACGATCGGCTGGCGCCAAAAGCATCGACATTGATGTCCTGAACGTCAGCAAACTCGTGCTGGAGGTAACAGCCGGGGGCGATGACGATGTGCTTGACCGCGCCAACTGGGCCAACGCCAAAGCAGTACGTTGACGCAGCTTGTGCACGGTTTTCGCGTGAGGATGGCGTTTGCCCCGTGACCACAACAGACCTGTGGACGTAGACGGATTGTTGTGACATGCGCGACTTGCGAATCCCATTGATTGTGGCGGTGCTGGTTCTGATTCTGGCCGGGCTCGCTGTATACTTTTCACTGACGAACTCCCCCACCACCCGCAACAATGCGCGCGACATTGCCGTCGATGGCGATGCGTTTGCGCGCCCGCTGGATGACGCCGGCCCCGTCACACGTAAGGGCAAGCCGGTCACCGATGCCGGTGCCGACACCACGTCCGAGCCAGACAAACCCGATGTCGCGCCACCAAAGCCGATCATCAAGCTGAAAGTTGCGACCTCGATCAGCGGCGTCGCGCTGGATTATTTCGACGACCCGTCCGGGGGCATTACCCTCACCCTGCTGCCGGAAAGCGCTGACGAAATCGCCGGCCCCACAACGGTTACGGATGACGAAGGGCGCTTTGTCTTTGAAACGGAACTGACCGAGGGCGACGCGTACCTGGTGGCCTGCCTGCAGGAAGATAAGGCGCTTACGGCGACCGGCTCATTCACGATTCGTAAGGACACACCCGTTGAGGGTCTGCAGATTCGCATCTTTGACCCTGCCCGCGTGTACGGCATTGTGCTGGACGGCGACACGAACCAGCCCCTCGAAGATGTGGACATTCGTCTGTCGGGGCGGCAGGACGACGTCATTACACGTCTGGGCGAACTGCTGGGTCGAGTAAAGCCGAGCCGCAGCGACAGCGATGGGCGTTTCGACATAGGGCACATCGCGCCGGGAAGCTACCTTGTCAGCGCCGTCAAGCCGGGCTGGATTGCCCACGCCTTCAACCCCATCACGCGCGCCATGCAGGAAATCAAGCTGGACGAGTACGCGAACTATGAACTGCTGCCGTTCATACTTGTGCAGTCCGGCGTGGTGGAAGGCCGCGTGCTGAAAAAGGCTGACAACTCCCCGATCGCCGGTGCGACCGTCGAGCTTGGCACCGTGCTTGGCGGCAGTTTTGACAGTGTCGTCACCGACAACGACGGCAAGTTTCGCTTCGAAACCGTGCCGCCTGGAATGGGTGGCAACAACGGTCCGGGGGCCGATGTCGGCGGCGTGGCCGTACGCGCTACAGCGCCCGGTTTCGCCATCGCCACGCGTGACGTGCGCGTGCGCAGCGGACAGACCCGCAGCGGCGTTGATCTGTTACTGGATTCGGGCTGCACGGTCACGGGGCTTGTCACGGACAACAAGAACATGCCGATTGCGGGGGCGAAGGTTTACTTCAACGACACGGACTTTCTGCGCGGTGGCGAAATGGTCGCGGGGGTGGCGCTACCGGATCGCGCGGTCTCCACAACCACGGACGAGGCCGGACGCTTCAGTCTGGCGGGTCTTCCGCCAGGCGATGTCACTATCACCGCTTCAGCGCAGGGCTTCGCCAACAAGAACCAGCAGGTTGTGCTGATGGCCGGCACGCCGGCCGAGGTCACCATCATGCTTGAGCCCGCGGGCGGCATCACCGGCGTTGTAACCAACGAGCGCGGCGAGCCGATTGAGGGCGTGCCGATTGCCGTGTACGACGCGACAGGGCCGGGGCAATTGGCGTTTATCATGAAGAGTTTCTTCGGCGAAGAACTGCCGGATCGCGGGGAAAGCACCATGTTCCCGGCCAGCATCCGCACCGACGCGGAAGGGCGCTACCTGGTTGAAGGGTTGAAACCGACGGCGTCGATCCTGCTTGCCAACTCGCGCGATTTCGAAAAGTACGTCAGCCCGGAGCTGAAGGTAAAGTCCGGCGAGATCATTGAACACAACTTTACCCTGCTGACCGGCGGCACGATTTTCGGGCGCGTGTACGACGCGGCC
Organism: Planctomycetota bacterium; assembly: GCA_019912315.1. Classification (GTDB taxonomy): domain Bacteria; phylum Planctomycetota; class UBA8742; order UBA2392; family UBA2392; genus JACKID01. The sequence goes on along the minus strand of JAIOJA010000042.1, from coordinate 100,540 downwards.
AACCAGGCGGAAGGCGGCGTACCTGTCACTTGCGCCAGCATTGTCGGACAGTCGGAAGTGCGCGTCCGCACGGCTTACACGGATCGCGGCGGCAACTACGAGATTACCGGGCTTGCGGAGGGCACCTATACGGTGATCCGTAACGAGGGCGACCTGATGAAGCTGATGCTGCCGAACCCGGCAAACCAGGTGAAAGTAACGCGCGGCGAGCGAGTTCAATTTGACATTTACTCGCAGAAGCCGGGCACAGCGCGCATTTACGGACGCGTGACCCTGGACGGGCAACCCTACGCCGAAAAGGGGCTGGTGCTGCTGGGCGGCAATTTCTCCGGCTTCGCGGCCAACAGCACGAACACCGACGGCAGCGGCAATTACGAGTTCCGCAGCGTGCCCCTGGGCACATACCAGATCGCCCAATCGCAGCAGGGCCCCATGCCGAGTCTCGTGCGCAAGCGCGTGCGCGTGGATCGCGAGGGCGACGTTGAAATCAATATCGACTTCGTCACCGCCAGCATAAGCGGACGGGTTGAACTGGAAGGCGGCAAAGTTCCAGAGGGCAACGTGCGCGTCCTGGCCAGCCCGGTGAATCCCGGTGAGGGCGATGCGGGCAACACCGACGAGGGCGTCAGTGAGTTTGAGATGATGGTATTTCGCGAAGTCCGTGCCGACGCAGAAACAGGCGCCTTCGAGATCACCGGGTTGTCGCCTGGTTTTTATCGTCTGACCGTGCGCAGCGAAAACAACGGCATGGCGACTCGCCCTTACCTGAACGTGCGCGCCAGCGTGAAGGGTATTGTAATGACCCTGCCGCCTGTGGGCGCAACGCTGAAGGGCATCGTCAAGGGACTGGACGCAGCGGAGCCGAACACGCCCTTCGGGCTGATCGCCGCACTCACCATTGAAGACGAGCAGGGCAACCCGATTGCCCTTGGCGGTTTCGACAACGGCATCAACCTCGACAACAGCAAAGAGTTCACAGTCGAGAACCTTGGCGACGGCTTCTTCACGATCACCCTTTCTCTTACCGGCTACACGCCGGTCACACACAAGAACGTCAAACTCACGGCGGGTGAAACGGTCGCACTGGAGTTCGCCTTCGCGAGCTCCGGCAACGCGAAGATCATTCTTGGCAACCAGGACATCAACATCTCGTCGGCATTCGACCTGACCTTTGACATCGTCAACAGCAAGGGTGAGCCGTTCAAGAAGCGCTTTACGTTCCTGGACTTCTTCAACGCCGACGGCAGCGCAAGCCAGACCGCCGAAGAGAACGCCTTTGTGATCAAGGACCTGCCGCCGGAGACTTACACGATCACTATGAAGCTTCCCGGCTACAAAGACGTCACGGAAACCTTCACGGTCACCGCTGGTGAGACCGTTGATGTGCCCGTACAATTTGAAGCTGAATGAATGCCCGCGCGTCGGGCGCTTCAGCCCGGTATGCCCATGCGCCCTGGTTTCCTGCTGATCACCCTGGTTGCACTCGCCGGTTGCGCCGCACAAACCCGTGAGCCGCGCTACCCCGGCGAGCCGAACGGCAGCACGGTCCAGAGCACCAGTGAGTCAACCGCGCGGCCGGGCGACAACCTCGAGCAGATGATCGAGCAGGAAGATTTCGACCTGCCCCGTGCGCTGCTGCTGTTCAGCGAAAAATACTACCCCGAGTTCGGCAACGTCCGCGAACACGAAGTAGATATCCCCGCCAAGCTGAAACGGTTTGACGCCTACGTGGACCAGCTCAAAACAGCCCTGCACCGTGATCGTTCGCCACGCCAGCGCGTCCGTACGCTGGTGGACTTCATCCACATCAAGCTGGGGCTGCGTTTCGACCAGCGCGACGCCGGCGGCGAGAACCCCGACAACCTGTTCTTTGACCGCGTGCTCCAGAATCGCTATGGCTACTGTGTTTCGCTCTCCATGGCGTACCTGGTGTTCGGCCAGGCCGCGGGGCTTGATGTAAAAGGGATCCGCATACCGGGACATTTCGTGGTTGCATTCAAAGACACAGACACGGATGGCACGCCCTACGAGGTGATTATTGAAACCACCGACTTCGGTGACGTGCGTGAAGAGGCCTGGTACTGGACCAAGTACCGATTCTCGGTGACTTCGGTGGAAAACGGCATTTACCTCACGTCCCTCAACGATCGCGAAATCTTCGGCACCCTCTACAACAACCTCGCGGGCATTACCTATGTGCGCGGCAACCACGAAATTGCCATTGAGCGGTACACGCGCGCGCTCGAACTGGCCCCCAACAACGCCGAGTGTATGTACAATCGCGCGATCGTGTTGCGCGGCGTTGACCGCGACCAGGAAGCGCTCAAGGACCTGAACGAAGCCATCCGCCTTGACCCCAACTTCACACTGGCATACATCGCACGGGCGGGCGTCCTTTGGGAGAACGGCGAGCGCGAACCCGCCCGCGAAGACCTGCTGGAGGCCATGCGCAAGCGCCCCGAGTGGCCGCAACCACACATGCTTGACGGCATGTTTTTATTCGAGTCCGGGCAGTTGGATGAAGCCCGCCAGGCCTTCTTGAAAGCTCTTGAGCTTGACCCGGAGTACAAGTCCGCGCATGTCGCGCTCGCGGAGCTTGAAGAAAAGGCGGGCAACACATCCAAGTCACGCGAACATGCCAAAGCAGCCGGGATTATTGAATGAGCGCAGAAATCGGAACACTGACAGGGCGGCAGGCCGTTGAATTGGCGTTGCGGGATCACGGCGTCAACGTCGAGTTTATTGGCGCCGGTGACGTACGCCGTAACTCGAGCAGGCTGTTTCAGCTTCTGCGGGGCGGCACACCGAGCGTGATCGTGATTGAGGCGCTGAGCGTCGAGTCCCTGGATGTGATGGCGCTGCGCTGGATCTTTCCGGGCGGGATCACGCCGCTTGTGCTTTGCCCCAGCAACGTGTTCGAGTGCGCGGAGCTTGCGGGTGCGGCGGCCTCCGCTGCCGGGCTGTTGAACGTGCCGGTGTTTCTGCTGCTCGATCAGCAGTTGGCGGAACAGATCGAATCCGGGATCGAAGCGGCGCCGATGCCAGAGTTGAAGTACGAAGACGTGCCGCCAATTGACGCGCTCGAACTTCCTGAAGCGGAAGTCGAAATGCGCCTGCTGGAGCAGCGCCTTTCGCGCCTGCCAGGAGGACTGCCACTGGCGACGCTTGACGCCAGCCCCGGCGCCATGGGTCGTCCCGAGTGGCTGGTCGTGACCTACGGGGCGACCGCACACGCTGCTTCGCGGGCGGTCGCCGAGGCACGCGAAGGCGGGCAGCGCGTCAGTATGTTGAATCTGAAGGTTCTCTGGCCGCTACCGGAGAGCGAGTTGTTGCGCGCCAGTACCGGTATCAAACACGTCGTCGTCGCCGAGCGAAACCTGGGCCAGTACGCCCAGGAGATCCGTCGCGTGCTGCCGGATCTCGCCGTGGTGTCTGCGGGTAATGCAACGGGCCCCGTCCCGCAGTCGCTCATCCTGCGGTCGCTTCAAAGAACGCCGCGGTGCTGCTGATGCATCTGTATAACATCACGGTGATGCTGAATCGCGGCGCGGAGACCCGCCGCCTCACGTCCAACAGCCACGGCCAGACCATTGCGGAAGTGCTGCGGCAGCTGGACGGCAAGCACGCGGACATATTCGCCTACATGATCATGCCGGACCATATCCACCTGCTGTTCGGGCGCGACGAGGCGCTGGACGACGTCGATACGTTCGCCGGTCGTGTAAAACGCCGCATTAACAAGAGCTTCGAGCGCAAAGGCCTGCACAAGCTTGACTGGCTGGACGGCTGCGCGAGCTACCCTGTCAGTCTGGACAACCTGCGCCGCTCGCGCGATTACATTCTCGCCAACCCGGTGCGGGGGCAACTCGTCAAGCAGGCTGCGGACTGGGATTTCAAAGGCACACCATCCGGGCTTCCGGTCGGCGCGTGACTCGCGCAATCAAGACCTAATCCTTACCGAGGTAAGGCTTGAACACCATCAGATAACCCAAGGCCGCGATCGTCTTGCCGTCTTTGATGTTGTTGGCCTTGAGCTGCACGCGCAGATCCCGAAAGCTGAAGGGTTTAGACTTGATGTCCTCATCGTCATCGAAGTTGGTCTGCCCCGGCGTAAGGCCGGTCGCGACGAAGATGTGCATCTTTTCATCCACAATGCCCGGGCTCGGAAACATCGTAAACAAATGCTCGAGCTTGCCTGCTTTGTAGCCGGTTTCCTCTTCCAGCTCACGGGCCGCGCAAGCAAGCGGGTCCTCACCGGGATCAAGCGTGCCGGCCGGGATCTCCCATAGGGGACGCTTGGCGCCGATACGCCATTGCTCAATCAGCAGCACGGTGTCGTTGTCCAGCATGGGAATGATGCACGCAGCGCCCGGGTGCTCGACGACATCGCGGACGACGCTCTGCCCGTCTTCGTTCTGTAGAGTCACTTTGACAACGTTGAAAAGCTTGCCTTCGTACACTTTCTCGCGATTGAGCTGGATCATCGGCCCGCAACCTTCACTTCCGTGTGTTCCAGGGCGATCTGCCCGCCGCCCGCCAATGTCACTTTGCCCGATCCAAAGTCTTCCGCCGACGGCGGCAGTTCCGCGCCGGTTTCCACGAAGACAAACAACGTGCGCTGTTCGCCCGTTGCCAGCTCAAAGGGCTGGCCGGACTGCGCCAGACGCAGCTTCCCGACCGCCGTCGCCTTGTCCGCCTGGGCGACTTCAGGCAGCCATTTGACCGGCCACGCCCTGGCTTGTTTATCGGTCAGGGTAAAACTTTCGGGCGCGAAGGTCGCGTCGGCGTCGCCGTTGCCCCGAACCGACAGACGGTACAGGCGACCGGGCTTGTCGATACCCAGGTCTTTGCGCATGACTTCAGAAAGTTGTTCGCGATAGGTTGGCGCTTCATCGATGTCACTGAGTACCAGCAGCAACGCCCCTTCTTCATTTGAGAGCATGCCAAGCGTGGCGCCGGGTGAACTGGTCGGAATCTCGACGGGCTCGGCGTCGCGTCCGCCGAAGGGCTGAATCGTGTACAGCACGTAGCCAAAGAAGAACGCTCCGGCCAGGGCACTAAGCACGACTAACGAATTCAAAGCCCACTGGGCACGCCGGGCTTCTTTGCGGCTGTGCTCGAAAGTCGTGTCCGCTTGCTCTTCCGGTGTTTCTTTCGGCGATTCTTCGCTCATGCCGGAAGTTTAGCACCGGGCGCGGCTTTGTCTGCCAGCAGAAAGGCCCGCCTAGCGGCGGGCCTTTCTGGAAGTCATGCGGCTACTTGGCGCTGCGCAGCTGATCCAGCAGCTCCGCTACGTCCTTCTGAACCTTGCGCGGCGCGCGCACAATCAACTGGCCCTGCGCCACGGTCACGGTCGCGGTGTCGCCCCAGTCGGCGTCAACGCTTTCCTCAATCATCTCAACGATGTCGTCCGTATCGACGTCATCTTCCCGCGGATACTCGATGTCCGGCCCGTTGCTGGTGTCATCGGCGCCCTTGAGGCGCAGCTTCGGTGCGGGGAAGTCATTGATCTTGGCGGTGATGTCGCGGACGTCGTAGGTCTTGGTGATCGTGACGCCGGCGGCCTTCTCTTCGGTGGACAGATACAGCACGCCGTTCTTGTACATCTTGTGCAGCCCGACCTGGTCAAGCACGATGTTCAAAGCGTTCATGGCCTTGATCTCGGCCAGTTCAATCGTGATGAGGCGGTCGTCCTCATCAACCTCCTCCAGCGCCTTCTTGTCAATGACGATAGTGATGCGCGCCTTCTTGGCGATGTCCTTGACGACTTCGGTGACATCGGCCTCTTCATAGGCGAGCGTGTCGAGCGTGGTGCTTTCGAGTTGTGACTCGATCTTGCGATACGTGGCTTCGTCCTTGTCGTCGCCCGCCAGAAGCGGAGCCGACGCGATACCGACCAGCAATGCAACTGCAAAAAAACGTATGAAGCGCTTCATGCTTTTCTCCAAGGGGTTTGGAGACGCGGGGAAACCGGCAACCCAAGCCACTGTCAAGTTAGCTGTCGCCCGAAGGGATTACAAATCCGCAATGCAGTGCGGGTCGCCATCCGGCATTGATCGCGAGCTGATTCGCGCATCCGCGATGGTCAGGATTCGCCCAGGTAGGCCGCTTTCACACGGGGATCAATCAGCAGGTCGGCGGATTTACCTTCAATGGCGATTTCGCCGCTTTCGATCACGTAGGCCCGGTCGCTGTGTTTCAGCGCGATGTTCGCGTTCTGCTCAACGAGCAGGATCGTGACGCCGTCTTTGTTCACCCGGTCAATCGTTTCAAAAATGGTCTTCACGATCAAAGGCGCCAGCCCGAGTGACGGCTCATCCAGCAGCAACAGCTTCGGTTGAGACATCAGCGACCGTGCAATTGCAAGCATCTGCTGTTCACCGCCGGAAAGCGTGCCGCCCTTTTGCCGCTTGCGCTCGGCCAGGCGCGGGAAAACCTCGTAGCCATGGGCGAGGTTCTTCTCGATCGCGACTTTGTCTTTGCATGCGTAGGCGCCGATGCGCATGTTTTCACCGACGGTGAGGTTCGGAAATATCCCGCGCCCCTCCGGTGCCATCACCAGCCCGTCGCACACGAGCCGGTGGGTCGCGCACTTGCTGATGTCCTGCCCGGCGTACTTCAGAGTGCCGGTCTTGCTGCGCATGAGCCCGCAGATGGTGGCGAGTGTCGTAGTCTTCCCCGCTCCGTTGGTGCCGATCAGCGTGACAACCTCGCCTTGCTCAACTTTGAGTGAGATGCCCTTCAACGCGTGAATTGCGCCGTAATAGACGTTTATATCGTCAAGTTCCAGGATTGTGTCTGCCATCAATCGCCCCCCAGGTAGGCTTCGATGACCTTCGGGTCGTTCTGCACCTCACGGGGCGTGCCGAGCGCGATAGTCTCGCCGTAATCGAGAACCTGCACCTTCTCGCAGATGCCCATTACCAGTTTCATGTCGTGCTCAATCACCAGAACCGTCACGTTCAATTCATCGCGGATCTTGCGAATCAGTGCTGACAGTTCGCTCTTTTCGCCGGTGTTCATGCCGGCCGCGGGCTCGTCGAGGCAAATCAGCCTGGGCTCGGTTGCCAGCGCTCGCGCGATTTCCAGCTTGCGGCGGTGCCCGTAGGGAAGCTGCTTGGCGGTCAGTCCCGCGCGGTCGTCGAGCCCCATGAATGCCAGCAACTCGTACGCCCGTTCCCTCTGCCTTGCCTCTTCCTTGTAGTGCCGCGGCAAGCGAAAGAGTGACTCCCAGACTGTCAGCCTTGCGTGCTGGTGCGCGCCGGTCATGGCGTTCTCGAGCACGCTGAGTTCATCGAACAGTCGGATGTTCTGAAACGTGCGCGAGATGCCCAAACGCGCCACCTGCACCGGATTCTTACCGTTGATCAACTGACCATCAAACTGAGCCGTGCCCTCGGTCGGCAGGTATACGCCGGTCAGCATGTTGAATACGGTAGTCTTGCCGGCCCCGTTCGGGCCGATCAGCCCGAACAGGTCTCCTTCGTTGATGGACAGGTTGAACGAGTCCACAGCGGTAAGCCCGCCGAAACGGATCGTAAGACTCTTCGTCTCCAGCAAGGCCGTCAAAGCTCCGTCCCCTTCCGATCCTCTGAAGGCTTGGGAGTTTCATCGCCCGAAATCCGCCGCCCGGGAACCAGACGCCGAAGCAGCCTCAAAGACAACTCCCGTTGCCCGAAAATCCCCTGAGGCCTGAAGATCATCAGCAGAATCAGCACCAGCGAATAGACCACCATCCGGATGCCGGGAAGATCGGCTTCCTGCTCGACATCCCGCAGCGCCTCCGGAAGCACCGTCAGCACGATGGCGCCAACGATCGCACCGGTCATGCTGCCGAGCCCCCCGAGGACCAGCATTACCACGACTTCGACCGATTTCATGAAGGTGAATGAAGCCGGAGTCACCGTCTGTAAAAGATGGGCGAACAACCCGCCCGCGATACCCGCAAAGAAAGCGCCGTATACAAACGCGAAGATCTTCATGCGCACGGTCGGGATGCCCATGACTTCCGCGGCGAGTTCGTTTTCCCGAACCGCTATCAGCGCGCGCCCAAAGGTACTGCGCTGCAGCTGAGCACTCAAAAGTACGCAGATGATGACGAACGAAAAAATGAAAAACGTGCCGTCCAGTGCCAGCGCATCTTTACCTTCACCCGACAACACGATCTGGAACTGTGGAACACCCGACAGCCCGTTTGCGCCGCCAACCTTCTCAAAGTTCGTGATCAGAATTCGAACTATCTCGCCGAACCCGAGCGTGGCGATCGCCAGATAGTCGCCCTTGAGGCGAAGCGTCGGAATGCCCACCAGAACGCCTGCCACCGCGGCGGCAACGCCGCCCGCGATCAGCGCGCCGAGATATCCCCAGACAGACGAAACGAGCGCCGGGTCAGTGACATACTCGGCCGTATCGGGATTGAAATACGACAGGTCGGTCGTGAAGAAGGCGGAGACGTAGGCGCCAATCGCCATGAATCCCGCGTGCCCGAGACTGAACTGTCCGGTGAGCCCGTTGATCACGTTCAGGCTGACGGCAAGAATGATGGAGACGCCGACCATGTTTATGACCTGGACGACGTACTCTTCGATGAACTGTGCGAGGAAGAGATTCATCCCCGCGCAGATCGCAAGCGCAACGAGCAGAGTTGCGAGGCTGCGTCGCACCTAGACTTTCTCCCGTCCCGTTTTTCCCAGCAATCCTGACGGCTTTACCAGAAGCACGAGAATCAGAATGACGAACGCAACGGCGTCCGCGTAGGTTGTGCTCCAGGTCCCGACAACCGATTCGGCGATTCCAAGAATCAAACCGCCCAGCGCCGCACCTGGAATGGAGCCGATGCCGCCAAGTACCGCGGCAACGAAGGCCTTCAAGCCCATAAGCAAACCCATCAATGGGGTAAGGCGCGGCTGGTCCATGGCGATCAGCACGCCACCGATTGAGGCCATGATGCTGCCGATGGCGAAAGTAAGCGCGATTGTTCCGTCGACGTTCACGCCCATCAGGCGCGCAGTACGCATGTCGAAGCTGACCGCACGCATTGCCATGCCGGGCTTGGTCTTCTGGACGAACAGGTGCAACCCGATCATCGCGACCGCGGCGACCACCATGATCGTCACCTGCGTGTTCGACACGTCGAACATGCCGAGTTGAACACTCTCCCGGTCCATGAAGCGCGGAAAGTACTTTGGATCTGAGCCAAACATGATCTGTGAGCCGTTCTGCAACAGCAGCGACACGCCGATTGCCGTAATCAGCGCAGCGAGTCGACTGGCGTTGCGCAACGGCCTGTACGCCAGGCGTTCGATCAACATCCCGATCGCGGCGCAGGCCGCCATTGAGAAGAGTATGCAGACCCCAATGAAGTACAGCGGGACTTTGGGCTTTTCCCCGCCTTCGTCGGGGATGTAGCCCGCCCACTTCGCGGGGTAGTACGCGAAATAGGCGCCCAGCATGTAGACCTCGCCGTGGGCGAAATTTATGAGCTGCAGGACGCCGTAAACCATCGTGTAGCCGACGGCGATCAACGCGTACACCGCGCCCTTGGAAACACCGTTCAGGGCCTGCTGAAATATCTGCTCGGACGTGACTTCAAGAAGGAACATCGGGATACCAAGTAAGCCGGGGCGAGGAGTGCATCCCCGCCCCGGTCATATCGCCTGGCTGCTACTTGACCTCTTCCGGCATGATCTGGCGAACCATCTCAACCTTACCACCGGTTATTTTCAGCATCGTAATTGGCTTCGACGCGTTGCGCTTGTTGTCGATCGTGTAGGTGCCCGTTACGCCCTTCAGGTCTTTCGTGTTGCGCATGGCGCCAGCGACCTTCGCGCGATCGAAAGTGCCTGCCTTGTCGACTGCGTTCTTCACGAAGTAGACGACGTCATAGCCGAGCGCCGCAAGACTGGACGGCTTGTCGCCATGCTTGTCCGCGTATGTCTTGATGAAACCCTGCACCATTTCATCAGGATCGTTCTGGCTGTAGTGATTCCCGAAGTAGCAACCCTCAAGGTCCTTGGCCGCGTTCTTGAGCAGTGTCGGACTCTCCCAGCCGTCACTCCCGAGAATCGGCACCGTGACGCCTTTGCCGCGCAACTGCTGACCGATCAAGGTGATGTCGTTGTAATAAACCGGGGCAAAAACGATGTCCGGCGTGGCCGACTTGACGTTGTCTACCTGTGTGTTGAAGTCGCTCGTGTTGTTGGCGAACTTTTCGGTTGTTTCAACTTTCCCGCCCAGCTGCTCAAACCGTGCCTTGAAGTAGTTGGCCAAGCCGGTGCTGTAAGGATCGTCCTGGTTCATGATGATGGCGGCCTTGCGTTTGCCAAGGTCTTCAAAGGCAAACTGGGCCAATGCCGCGCCCGCAAACTCGTCCGTGAAGCAGATGCGGAAGATCAGATCCCCCTTCTCGGTAACCGGCGGGAAGGTGCTGGATGGGCTCACCATCGGCACGCCATTCGTCTGGAAAGTGGGCGCAGCGGTCAGGCTGAGGCTCGAAGCGACAGCACCCATACCGACCAGCACCTTGTCTTGCGTTGCCAGCTTGGTTGCGGCGCTCTTTGCTTCTTCGGGCTTGCTGGCAATGTCGTAAAACACCAGTTCGACCTGTTTGCCGTTGATGCCACCCGCCGCGTTGATTTCCGAAACGGCGATGTCGGCGCCGTTCTTCGTGGCCAGCCCGAAGTCAGCGATCGCGCCGGTGGTGCTGACGAAGAGTCCGAGCTTGACAGAATCCTCGGTGACGCCGCCGCTGCCCGCTTCGTTTCCTTGATCCTTACAGCCTGCCAGCACGACGAATGTCACCGCCGCCAGTGCAATCAGTAGAGTCAATGCGTTACGCATCGCACACTCCTTACGTCTCGTATTCAATGCCCTGTATGGGCTTCGGAATCGGCGTGAGAATAGCCATAACAGGCGCGCTCACAAGTGTTTTTGAATGCCGGGGCGTTCGACCGTCCGCATGGTCTTGTGCGCTGTCCTTGCTACACTCCGGGCGGAGATCAGCGTGACCACTCTTGATGAAGCCCTAAAGCAGACCATTGCGGGCGAGTATGTGACCTGCGGGCACAAGAAGCCGTTCGTTGTCGACGAGCGCGACGGGGACATCCACTGCTTTGTGGGTTTCCGCAAACGTATGGGTGATTTCGAAAACGAAGCCAACGTCGTAATCTGGGAGCGCGACCGGGTCATCCGCGAGGCCGTGGCGTTCATTGAGCGCATGGGCGAGGCTCGACTGGGTCCCTGCCGCGCCGAGACGTTTCCGGAACCCGACACGATGGAGGAATTCCTGCGCAGCTTCAGCACACACGGCAACCTGGCAAGCTATTTTCCACCGATTCTCGAAAAGCTGGGGCTGTGCGAGGTCTACAAAAAGGGGCGCGCGCTATACATTCGAAACAAAAGCGACGCCTGACGCCGCGTCCCTGAGCTACCTATGGACGACGACTTGCCGGAACTTGCATACGGCATCCCGGTGTTCCCTCTGCCGGCGATGGTGCTGCTGCCTCACACGAACCTGCCGCTGCACATTTTTGAAGAGCGCTACCGTAACCTGATGGAAGACACGCTGGGCAAGCCGGAAAGCCAGCACTGCTTCGCCATGGGCACCCTGCTCGAAGAGTCCGGTGACGCGACCCTTGGCGACCCGCCTGTCAGCCGCTATGCGGGCGTGGGGCGCGTCACCGAGTATTCACGCGCGCCGGACGGACGTTACATGCTGGTGCTGCACGGCGTCGGGCGCGTTCGTCTGACGCACGAAATGTCCATGGTGCGCGGTTATCGCCTGTTTGGCGGGGAATGGATCCGTGACGTCTTGCCGCACGCAAGCCGCACCTGGGAGCGAAACCTCAGCGTTGAACTAAAGGGACTTGCACTGGCATTGCTGCGCGAACAGGCCGAAAAATTCCGCGGGCTCTTGAGCGACGACATCGAGTTGGGCGTGCTCACAGACATGGTCACGGGCTACCTGCCGTTCCCGCCCGAGTTCAAGCTGCGACAGATGTCGACGCCCAACGTGATCGAGCGCGCGGCCGGCGTGATCAGCCAGCTTGAAAAGATGATCGGCTTGGCGCCGGACAAGCCCCTGCATCTGGACGACGCGCCGCCGGTGAATTGATTACTGCTTGATCAGGGCCCGTTGTTTGTCGCGCCACTCGATCAGCCAGGGATCAACTTTTTCCAGCTCATCCATCTTGCTGAAGTGTTTTAAAGCCTTCTCGTCGTTGCCCAGGCGGCGGTTCAACTCGCCCAGCAGGTAATGCACGACGGGCATGTCGTCCGGGCTGAACTCTTCCGCTGCCAGAGCGAGTTCGAAATACTTGACTGCTTTGCGGCGCGCGCCCTTCTGCTCGTCGTCGTCCTCACCTTCCATGCGGCTGCACCAGGTGGCCTGCAGGTACAGGTCGGCGACTTCCGCGCTGCGCTTGCCTGCATAAATGCCGATCAGCGCCGCGCGCCGGTAGCGCTCGGCGCCGCCGAGGATCTGGTTTTTCGTCCAGTGAAAACCAGCCAGCAGGGTGCTCACGCGCTTGATAATTTTTTCGTCGATGAGTGTGCGGTAGTCCGCTTCAAAGCCTGTAAACCCGCACTCCGGGCAGACATGCAGGAACTGGGGAAGCGGGTTGCCGTCAAGATACTTCGGGCAGAAGTCGCTGTCCTTTTCGCCGATGACAAAACCGGTCACGAGCCTGGATTCAAACTCGTGGCGGCAGCAGGGACAGGCCAGTTTCTTCGCTTCAAAATCGGTCATTCGCCCGCCAGCTTGGCGACGTAGCGCAACATGTCGTCACTTCGCACATCATAGCGGTAAATCTTGCCCGCTGAGTCCACCAGCACCAGAAAAGGAATCAGACTGACATCAAGCTTGCGCAGCACCGAGTTTTCCTCGTCGCGGTCAATCCACAGGGTCGGGAAGCCGATCGCTTCGGGGTTGCGCTCAAGCCACTGTTCAAGGGCCGGCTGGCTCTCGTTGACGCTGATGGAAAGAAAGTTGACGTTCTCTGCGTACTTCTTGTGAGCATCTTGCACAAACGGCAACTCACCAAGGCACGCGCCGCTGTTGCTGTCCCACACGAACAGCAGCGTCGGCTTTCCCTTCAGGGCGTCGGCGCTTCTGATTTCACCCTTCAGGTCCGGGCGTTTGAACGCGGGTAGCTCTTTGCCCACCCAGTCCAGCGCGTCCAGCATGGTCTGCAGGTACTTCTCGGCCTCGTCGTCATCCTTCACTTCTTTACGTTTCAGCAAATCCTTCAACGCGCGCTGGGCATCGGCAACCCGGTCCAGAAACAACAGCGTCCGAATGCGCATCATGCGCGCTGGCCTGGCGTCGGCTCTGTCCGGGTGTTTGGCCAAAAAGTCGTCCAGGGCATCGAGAGCGGCCTCTTCGCGCCCTTCCATCCGGAACAGCGTCTGCCCCTTCAGGAATCGCACGTCCCCGGCGGGCTCACTGTCCTTGTGATGTTTTAGAAACTCGTCGGCGACTTCGACGGCGCGTGCGAGCTTTTCATCGATGCGCGACAGGGCGACAACCAGCTCGAAACGCGCCCCGAACAGGTCTTTGGCGTTGGGGTTGCCACCAATGTAGCCTTCCAGCGCGTCAGCATACTTGAGGTCAAGTGCCTTCAGGTCGTCCTCGATCTTGCGGATATCTTCAGGCTTCACGTCCTGTTGTTCCTGAAGACGGTCCCACCTTGTCATCAGAACCTGCCGCTGCTTGTCAAACGCAGCGAAAAGTTCTTCGTAACTCGTGTAGGATTGCTTTTCTTCAGGAGCGTCAGGCGCTTCCTGGCCCGCGACAGAAACTATCAGACCGATGACAACCAGCAGTGATGAGAGAATGATTCGAACCATGATGGCTCCCCGTCCAAGGTTTGGCCCCGTGGCGCAAGGGGTGCGCACTTAATCATACGTACAGAGGGGACTTCAAAGGATCCCGAAACTTCCCTAATCGCCCTTTTTGCGCGCGGTCGATTTGCGCCCGCGCTTTTTCGTGCCACCCTCAATATCCGCGATCACCGGGTCCTGAAGCTCGGCGGCGGTCTCCGGGGCGAGTGTTTCGCCGGGCTCGGAGCCCGCTACATCGGGAAACCCACTTTCAGGTTCGTCGTCCGTTTCAGGCGATTCCTGCTCGTGCGCTTCCTCTTGTTCTTCTTCTTGCTCTTCTTCGATGCCAGCCTTGTCGACCGGCCTGGTCGGGGAGTCGTTCCCGCCAACGGGTTCCGGGTTTACGATCATCGTGTCGCTGGCTGACGCGGACTGTGACGCGATTTCGTCGACTTGGTCAGGCGGCGGCAAGCGTGAGCTGTCATGGGCGGACATGAACCCGTCATCCGGATGGTCGTCGAAATCATCGAAGCCGTCTACCAACGGCATTTCCGAGGTGTCAAGCTGCTGGTGGGTTGGGCGTTTGTTCTGGCGGCGTGTGAGACCGTCCGTCTTCTTTCTGGTCAGCCCGTCACGGGACTTCTTGATCGCATCCACCACGCGTCCGATATCCTCGTCCGTGTGCGCGGCCGTGACAGAGACACGCAGGCAGTCGCGCCCCTCGGCCACGGTGGGCCAGCGCATGGGATGCACGAGAATGCCGTGAAACTCGATGTCGTTGGCCATGTGGGTGGCCTGCTCCGGCGAGCCGACATGAATGCCGATGATCTGGTGCTTGCCGGTAAGCTGAAAGCCCGCCGCTGCGAGACGGCCACGCAGCAGGGAAGTATTCGACGACAGCTTCAAACGCAACGCGTCGCCTTCGCGCCGCACGATGCGCAAAGCCTCAAGGTTCGCGGCCGCCAGCGCGACCGGGATCGCCGTGGTGTAGATAAACGGACGCGAGTGGTTAACCAGAAACTCGCGCAGTTCTTCGTCACAGGCGACAAAACCGCCGTAGCTGCCCAGTGCCTTCGAAAAATTCGCGATCACAACAGGCACGCCCGTCATACAGTTCTGCAGTTCGGGCACGCCACGCCCCTTTTTGCCAAGGCAGGCGTTGGCGTGCGCGTCATCAACAATCAGCAGCGCGTTGAAGCGCTCGCACAGTTTCACCATGCGCGGCAGGTCCGCGGCGTCGCCTTCGATGCTGAAGATGGAATCCGTAACCACAATGATCTTGCCCGACTTGACGCCGTTGAGCTTGCGCTCTAGGTCATCGTAATCGCAGTGCTTGAACACCTTGGTCTGTGCGCCCGAGAGTTTGCAGCCGGCTACAATGCTGGCGTGGTTGTTGGCGTCGCTGAGGATGGTGTCTTCCGGGCCGGCCAGCGCTGTCAACACACCCAGATTGGCCTGATAGCCTGAGCCGAAAAGCAGCGCCGCCTCGGTATCGCGGAAGGCCGCGATCTCGCCCTCGAGCTTGGTGTGTTGGGTGGAACTGCCTGTCACCAGTCGTGACGCCGCGGTCCCCCACCCGAACCTGCCGGCCGCGCTAGCGGCAGCCTCGGCGATTCGCAGGTCGCCGGTGAGCCCAAGGTAGTCGTTGCTGCTGAAATTGAGGAATTCGTGGCTGCCGATCTGAACCTTGGTGGATCCCAAGTGCCGCAACGAGCGCAGCTTGCGCGTCAGTTTCAACTGGTCGCGCTGAAACCGCTGATCACGAAGGAACCTCTTCCAGACATCCGGTACCACGCGAAACTCCCGGCGAAAACGACATTCTAGCCAATGTCAGTAACTTCGCCAGTCACGCTGTGGTTGCCAGCACCAAGGCCCATGACCATACTCCCGCCTGCATTGTCCACAGGAGATCGCGATGCCAATCGTCGAATGTGTGCCCAACTTCAGTGAAGGCCGCCACGCGGACGTCATCGAAAAACTGGCTGAAGCTGTCCGTGCCGTCGAAGGCGCGCGCCTGCTGGGATACGAAGCGGATCACGACCACAACCGCAGCGTATTCACCATCGCGGGGGAACCGCAGGCTGTATCCGAGGCCGCATTTCAGGCGTGCAAACTGGCCGCGCAACTGATTGACCTGAACAAGCACCAGGGAGAACACCCGCGCATGGGCGCAACGGACGTGATTCCGTTCATTCCCATCAGCGAAGTCACCACGGATGACTGTGTCAAGCTGGCGGAGACCCTTGGCGAGCGCATCGGCAAGGAACTCGATATCCCGGTTTTCCTCTATGGTGAAGCGGCCCGCACAGAGGAACGCGAGAACCTGGCCAACGTGCGCAAGGGGCAGTTCGAGGGACTGCGCGAGGAAATCGGCAACAACAGCTCGCGCAGCCCGGACTTCGGGCCCGAGAAGATTCACCCCACGGCGGGCGCGACGGCCGTAGGCGCGCGGTTTTTTCTGATTGCGTACAACGTCAACCTGGACACCACCGACCTGAAGCTCGCCAAGCGCATCGCCAAGGCCATTCGCGAAAAGGACGGCGGAATGCCCGGCGTCAAGGCCATGGGCTTCGAGCTGAAAGAGGAAAACTGCGTACAGGTCAGCATGAACCTGGTGGACTACCGCAAGACCTCACCCGCGCTGGCGTTTCACCGAATCGCCGAACTCGCTGAAGCCGCCGGAGTTGCCATCAAAGACAGCGAAGTCGTGGGGCTGCTGCCCCAGGAGGCGCTGGAGCTTTGCGCGCGCCAGACCATGGAGTTGAAAAAGTTGCAGGGAATGGAAGGCTCGGGGCGTGTATGGCTGAATCAGTTCGCCGCCGAGACGCTCAAGCTTCGCGACTTTGCGCCCGAAGAACAAATCATTGAGTTGAAGCTGGAAGACTTTGAGGACGACATGGAACGCTTTCACTACCTTCAGGGAATCTCCGAATTCGCCGCCGACCTAGCATCAGCGGCCCCCACGCCGGGCGGCGGTGCCGCCGCGGCCGTACTGGGCACGACAGGCATCGCGCTTGGTGAAATGGTCGGCAACCTCACGATTGGGAAAAAGAAGTACGCCGAAGTTGAGGGACAGGTGAAGGACGCCATGGGCAACCTGACTCCCTGCCGTGAAGCAATGCTTGCCATGTTCCGCAAGGACGCCGAAGCGTTCGACGGTTTCGGCGATGCGATGAAGCTGCCCAAGGACACAGACGAACAGAAGGCGGCACGCACGGCGGCCATGCAGCAGGCCCTGAAGGGTGCGACGCTGACGCCGGACGCAACGGCCGAGTTGGGCATCAAGGCGTTTCGTCAGGTTTACGAGATCGCGAAGGTCGGGAACAAACACGCCATCAGCGACTGCGGCTGCGGCGCGCTGGCCCTGTTCGCCAGCATCAACGCGGCCGTGCTGAACATGCACATCAACCTGCCGGGCATCAAAGACGATGACTTCCGGGGCAAGTACCAGGCACGAGCGAACAGCTACGAGAAAGAGGCGAAGGAATTGCTGGAAGGCACGCTGAAGGTCGTGCGCGCGGCCATAGGATAAGTTACTTCACTGGTGGCCAGACACGATCCATTGGCCAGATGCGAAACACGACGCGCCCCTCGATGCTGCTGCGGTGCAGCCACAGGCGATCAATGCCCGGCGGCTCGGTGCGGTGAACGTCGATTTCGAGCCAGCGACGGCTGTCATTGCTGTGCGTGCGGTTGTCGCCCATCACGAAGATGCGATCGGCCGGAACCACCAGCCCATCGCCTTCGTCAATGTAGCCCCCCAGATCGCCGTCAGCATAGGACCGGAACGTGCCGTCCGCGCGCTTCAGGTCTTCGGCGTTAAGGTAGCTTTCATCAACCTCTTCAAATTCTGTCGCCCCTGCCGGTTGGACGTAAAGGCGTCCATCTTCGAACTTGATGGCGTCGCCGGGCAGAGCAATCAGGCGCTTGACCAACTCCAGCCCCGGATCTTCCGGGCTGCGAACCACGACCAGATCACCACGCTTGAACTCGGGCGTGACAAATTCGGGCAGCCACCCCACCCACCATTTGTCCGTGTTGTTGGCCAGCGCCGGCGTCACCCGGTCCACGATCAAGCGGTCGCCTTCGTGAAGTGTGCCGTCCATGCTTGGGCCAGTGACCTGACTTACCTGCACAACGTAAGCGCGCAGCAACAGCACCAGCATGAGGATCTTCGCGACTTCAACGATCACGCCCCAGGCCACACCCAGGGGCGTCTTTTTCGCCTTCTGCCCCTTCTTGGGCTGTAGACTGCCGGAGCGCGCGAACCCGCCCTTCCTGCTCTGACGTGCGGTCTCGTCAGTGGTCTCGTCTTCTTCGTCCAGCACGGGCTTGGTAAGACGCAGACTGTCGCCCACCTTGCCCCAGAAACTCTTCGGGCCGGCTGGTTGCGCCACAGGACGCGGTTTTCGACCGCCGCCCTTGTTCTTGACCGACTTCCCCTTCATGGCTTCTTCAGTCAGGTCTGAGCGCACAGCCACGGGCACGACCCGCCCGCTGTCGGTCTTCTTGGTCTTTACGCCAAAGTCCTCAGCGGCCATGGCCGGGAAGCCCTCTGCTGCGTATTCCTCCCAGCTTACGTCGTCGGCGTCGTTCGCCTGACGACTCTGCTCATGGAAATCGGGCTCGGATTCGGGTGTTGACGACACGCGGCGAACGGCGGATTGGGGCGGCGGCGTAGGCGGCGCGGGGGGCGGCTCGTCATCAACGCGCTTGACGCCCTTGGGCGTCAACACAACGCCGCTGCGCGGTATCTCCTGGGTCTGTGGACGATGCGGGTCGCGCACATTGGGAATGCCGGGGCTCAGCCCGGGCCCCTTGGGGGCGCGCTGACGCGCACGTCCGCGCTCTGTCAAAGAGATAGGACCGCGCGGCGAATCATCCGGGCCCGCCTGCTGCGCTTCATCCACGGCAAAGGGGTCCGGCACGCTGGCAAAGTCATCCGGTCGCGACTGATTGGAACTTGAGGGGCGGCGACGCTGGTCCGCGCGCGCCGGCTGATCAAGGTGCCCAAAAAACTCGTTGCTTTCATCTGGCGCCATCAACATCTCTTCCGGCGGTGCGGCGTGTCGCCCCGTTACATGATTAGCTTACGGAACAAGCCGGTTTCAGCGAGCCCCTGCGGATCAAGCGAACGGATCCAGTTCCTCGGGGCCGGTGTCTATGTCACCGCCCGCGGCGCGCAATTCATCGGGGCGCTCACCCTCTGGGTCTGTGGGTGCGGACGAAAACGAACCATCCGTCCCGTCTTCCGGCGATTCGTCACCCGGGTTCTGGTCAAGAGTTGACTCGTCAAGATCCGAGTAGTCGTTGCCGCCTTCGACATCATCAACATCATCCTGGACTGTATCACCCGCGTCTTCGATTTCAGAGATCCCGACGTCGCCCGACGGATATCTGCTGTCATCCGGATCATCCATCGGTGCGTACAAGCCCGAATCCTCACCGCTGAGGGTCGGATCGTAGTTGTACTCAAGAGCCTCGCCCTCGCCCGTGATGCTGCTTTCGTCCGCGGCGTTGGCCGGCTCGTCCACCTCGTGATCGGCGTCTCCGATACCCGGCGGTTTGGGCGACCGCAGAGTCGCCGCACTGCTTGCCCCGCCCGGATAGTATTTCATCAAGGCCAGATCGACCTCTTCTTCCGTGACCACGTAAAGCTTGACCTTGCTGGCAGTCAGACGGCGCAGTTCCAGCAGGCGCTTCGGATCGAACGGGAACGCCGCCGCAACCAGCAGCAACTCGCCTATTTTTTCAATGGGAATCACCCGATACGCCCGCGCGATGGCGGGGCGCAGCGTCGCAAGAGCCCGTTCGGTCGGTCGTACCTGTTCCAGATCAACGGGTGCCAGACTTTCGTGCCGAGCAAGGAAGCGATACAAGGTGATCTGGTCCGTGAAGGAAGTTTCCGCCAGCAGGTCCCGCATGGCGTCGTCGATCTCTTCGTCCATCAGCGAGTCTTCGACTTCTTCACGCGTGATTACGCCCTGCAACCACAGCAGGTAGCCGGCCCGCTGCTCCATTTCGTCGTGGGCGGCGGATTCCCGCGCAACCGGCTCCTCGTCATTTTCGGTCTGCCGTGCATCACCAAAATCAACGGCACGCTCGTAGCCAAGATCGTCCGGCGGCGGGTCCGCCTCATAGACTTCATCAACCGGCATCGGTGTTTGAACGACGTTTCGTTGAATCTGCCGTGTCGGGCCGGAAAGGAAGCTGTCCTGCGGGCGCAACTCGTCGTCCGAGCGCACTTCCTCAAGAGTTTCGCCGGCCGCGTACTCTGCGGACTGGAAAGCCATGCGACTGGAATCCTGGGCGCGCGGCGCGATCGGCTGCCCGGGCGGTGCGTACTGAGGGCGGGGCGGCGGTGCCTGCTGGGGTTGTTGGCGCGTTTGGGCTTCGCGCTGGCGCATTTTCTCAAGCACCGCTCGACCCTCTTCGCCAAGCAGGTCTTCTGCGCTTACGCCCGCAAGTGTGTTTCCCCGTGATGCGGGCGGCGTGGGTGAATCTGGACGCCGCACCGGCTGCCGCGGGACCGGAATATTCACTACAGGCGGAATGTCGCGCGCCTGCGGTCCTGGATCAACCGCGGGACGCCGTCCGGACCCCATACTGTCGAGCGGCGCCGCTTCGCCTTCGATGCCGCCACCCTGTTTGGGAATTCGACGAGTGCCCTTGCGCCGCACAATCATGCCGTCAACTTCCGCGGCGCTGGCGCCAAGATCAACCGGTCCCGTGTTGCCCTTGCCGGGCTTGCGCAACGTGGGGCGATTGCCCGCGGCGCTGTCGCCGCCTTGCTGCGGATTCATGACGTCGGTCTGGCCTGTCTTCTCACGCCCGATGCCGCCGAACAACTGGCGGTTACGCTGCGAGCGTGTCGTCGGACCACCCATACCGTCAAGCCGCGTATTCATCTGCCCCAGTGATGGCCCGCGCTTGCGCTTGGGCGGCTCAAGGGAAAGCATTTGCGTAGAACGCTGTTTGGGGCGAGGACCAGCCACCGGCCCGGTTTTCTTTTCAGGCGGGCGCTGCTGCTGGCCTGTCGGCACGCGCTGCTGTTGACCCGTTGGGACACGCCGCTGTTGATCTGTCGGTACGCGCTGCTGCTGATCCGTTGGTACGCGCTGCTGTTGACCGGATGGTGGTCGTTGTGCGGGACGCTTTGCCGGGCCGGTAGGTGCGCGATCCGGCGCCTGCCTGTGCTGCCCGGTCTGCTTGTCGTCATCGTTGGGTATATGGACCATTCGGCGCCATTCAGTCGCAAAGCCGTGCCGGCGACGGTTGTGTACGTCGCCCGAATCAGAGATGCCGCTATGTACCGATGCCGCGTCGCGGACGCAAGCCGATACGCCTCAATCGTTTAGTAATCGGGTATGAACCACGCATACCGGTTCTCCGATTGTAGAACACCCCTGACGGGTGACAAGGTCAGCGGACAAAGATGTGACTCGTTCCAAATCTCGTAACTCTTGTTTGCGGTTGACGCTAAGTTGGACGTGATGTATCAATGACAAGCCAGACGAACCTCGGTCTAAACTCGTATTTCAAGATGATCCCCGTATTGGGGGTGTGCATAACTTGCGTTTTGGCGCGTTTGCACATTGGGCAGCATCCAAGGAGCACCCTTGACCGATCTACGCTTTGACATCACGCCGATAGATGCGTTGGCCAACACGGCCCGGGTTGTCGTTGAGGGCGCCATTGACGCCACCACCGTCATCTCGTTTGAGTCCCAGCTCAAGCAACTGCAAGAAGACGGCTACACGAACTTCGTGCTCGACATGCAGGGCATCAAGTACGTCAACTCTACCGGGTTGGGCAGTCTTGTTGCTACCGCTGACAACCTGGAAAAGGTTGGTGGCGGGCTCGCGCTGATTCGCGTTCACCCGAAAGTCAAGGTTGTCTTTGACATGCTCGGGTTGAACTCGTTCTTCCGCATCTTCACGAATGAAGATGAAGCGGTGAACTTCCTCGCCTCGAGCAAAGGCGGCGAACCTGCGGCGGCGCCCGCACAGCAACACGCCCCCCCGCCCCAACAGCAATATGCACCGCCTCCGCAGCAGCGTCCGCCCACCGGTCAGTTCCAGCAGCGTCCGCCCACGGGCCAGCAGCGGCAACCGGCCCCGCAACAGCGCCAGACAGGTACCGTCCAGCGCCAGACAGGCTCCATGCAGCGCCCGCCCACTGGGCAGTACGGTCAACGCCCGGGCACCGGGCAGTGGGTGCCGCCATCGCGCGACAACCCGCAGGTCGTGGCCTGCCCGAATTGCGGCGCCAGCTTCAAGGTTAGCCAGACTGGGCGCTACAAGTGCCCGAGCTGTGCCACGGCGTTCGTTGTTGACCCGCAGTTCGGCGTTGAACTCGCGCCCGCGACCAGCCAACTCACGCTGGCCTTCACACCGGAATGCCGTGAAGGTTTCAACCTGTATCTGGGCGCCATGTGTCGCCGCGGTGGTTACAGCGAAGGCGACTACAACCAGCTCAAACAGGGGCTTGACCAGATTCTTCAAGGCGTGCTCCAAAACTGCTACCAGGGGCACATCTACGAAAGCTACGCCGTCGCGTTCCTGCCGGCACGCCGCAACCTCCAGATCAAATTCATCGTTGCGGGCCCGACCCTTCAGGGCGACCCGCGGGCGTACTTCCCCGCAGCGGCACAGATCATGCCTGACCTCGCGATGCGCCCCCACCCCAAGGGCGGCACCGTGATTGTCATGAGCTTCCGTCGCTAGGGCACGCATTACCCCGGCGGGCAGCGCACGGCGCTGCCCGCTTTCATTAACTGGCACCGGCAGGCACAACTTCGTAATAACACCCCATGGCAAACTGGTTCGCGAGCCCCGCGGCGTTGTGGCTAGGGCTGCTTGTTGCCCCGCTGCTGCTGCTGTACATGCTGCGCCACAAGCCCGTGCGCAAACGCGTGCCGGCCGTCGTGCTGTGGACCGGCGTCGCTAGGGCGCAGATTGCGACCTCGCCTTTTCAGCGGCTCAAAAAGTCTCTTTCCCTGCTGCTCATGCTGCTGGCTCTGACCGCGCTGGTGCTCGCGCTTGCCGGCTTGCGCATCCCCGGCGGCGAAACTCGGGGTGTGCCGGTCACCATCGTGATAGACACGACCGCGAGCATGAACGCCTTTGAGCCAGGCGGATCACGCATGACGCTCGCTAAAGCCCGTGCCCGCGATGTTATTGACGCCGCCGGCAACAGCGCCATCACCGTACTGGCGTGGGACGGCAACCTGCGCGCCGTCGGCCCTGGCGACGCGGAAGCGGGCGTCGCGCTGGCAAACGTGGAAGGGCTGGAGCCCGCGCATTTCGGCGCTTCCGACGCATCCCTTGTGCGCGCCCTGGAACAAATCGACACAGACGGCAAGCGCCGCGTCGTGCTGATCAGCGATCACATACCCGGGGAACTCAGCCGCGCGTACTTCGTGCCCGCAGGCACACCCAAGCTGAACGTGGGGTTTGTGTCGGCCAACCTGAGCGAGCCCCGCCCCGGGCAGGTAGACCTGTTCTTCGCCGTTGACCTGAAGGGGTCGGAAAAGCCTCTTCGGGTTTCTGTTCTGCTGGAGCGCGTTCAGGCGCGAGGCGCGGCGGAACTCGTGGACGCCCGCGACGTGACCCTTGCGTCGGACAAACGCAATGCCATCACGTTCACGGATATGCGTCCCGGGCTTTACCGCGCGACGCTCAAGCTTGACGACGGGCTCATGCTCGACAACACCGCCTACCTGCGATACAGCGAGCTGCCGGTTCAGGATGTCGTGATCACGGGCGAAGTGCCGGATGCCCTGGCACGCGTCATCGACGCGATCGAAGCCACCATGGGCATTGTCCGTCGCCTGCAATCCGGGCGCGAAGACCAGGACGCCACCAGCTATATCTTTGGCGATTCCGCTTCTTCCGGCACGCAGCCGCGCCTGCCGTCGGCCTACCTGGCACCCCACGCCGCTCCGCCGGGTGTATTGTTCGCCGGCGCATCAGACGTGGATGACGGAGCCACCCGCCCGTCCCCCAGTTTTTTGTGGCGCGGCGCCGGTACGCCGGACATACGGATTCCCGCCGTCATCGGGATTGACTCCGCGCGCCGCCTGGCACCCGTGCTGGAAAGCGGGCCCGGAGCCGCACTGGCCCTGATCGACCGTGACGACGGGATGCAGGACCTGCTGGTCGCGTTTCCTTTCGACGAAACGGCGACAGGCTTCACGGGCAAGGTCTCTTTCCTGATTTTCTGGGCCAACTGGTTCGACCACGTGCGCCGTCAGCGCGACCCCCTGCCTCGTGCCGCGATCAGCACCCGTGAGTCCGTGAGGGTGCGACCTTTGGTCGGGCGTAATGACTTCCTGTACGCGCCGCTGACCGATGGGCACAACTCCGCAACGCCGCAACCCGGTACGCCTGGACGGGCCCTGCACTTCGACGAAGTCGGCGTCTACGAGTTCACAGACCTTGAGGAAACGGACCTGCCGCTGATCGGGGTTGGGCTGCTGGACGCACGGGAATCGGATATCAGTCTGGGCGAGGTGGCCCAACCGGACGTCAGTGAACTCACGGTCTGGATGGACAGCTTCGATGACGCCGCCGAACGCAGTGATCTGGATTTGCGTGGTTGGCTGGCGTTGCTGGGCGGCGCGCTGTTGCTGTTCGACTGGTTCTGGTTCCGGCGCAAGTACGCCATGCCGCGCGCGGACGATACTACGCCGGGCGAGGCGGGTTCGAGGCATCCGAAGGCGCGGCCTTCAACGCGTCGGCATACGTCACGAGTGCGCGCCTGAAGTCGCTTTCCAGACTCTCGTTCAATCCAAAGCGCAGGGCGTAGTAAAGCTCCGTGAGTTCAACCACCGGCAGGTGCTGATCGCCGCCGCGGCGCGTCACCCGGTCGGCGAACTCGCGGGGCGTTTCGCTTGGTCGTTTCTGGTAGCCGTACTTCGCCAGCAACAGCAGCAATTGCAGGTACAGTCCGCGCTGGCGCTTTTTGCCGCCTTCCCCCATCTGTTGCAGGACTTTCGCTTCGATCCTTTTGCGCCTGCGCCGCCCAAGCAGGAACAGCAGCAGAAACACCGCGGGTGGCAGGACCAGCGCGGTGCTTCTCAGGATACCGCTGCGCGGCAGCCAGCCCGGCAACCACGAAGTCAGCCCAAGGAGGAACTCATCGACATTCCGCAGACCCGCGCGCAGGGAGGACCCCATTTCGCGGAACAGCTCCTGCTGCCGCGTCGCATCGTAGCGCTCCACCCAGTCTCGCTGGTCAACCGCGGCCGCACTCGCAGCGTCGGGTGTTGTCGCTTCCGAACCCGTCTCCGGGTTGTCCGGCGCCGGTTGCTCCACGACGGGTTCGTCCGTTTCACCGCCCGAATCATCGTCTCCGGGCGTCGGGTCGAACGTGACCCAGGCGAAACCATCGATCCACACTTCGACCCAGGCGTGCGCCGCCGAGGCCTTCACGTTGAATTGCCCGTTTTCGTCCGGCTTGGTAGCAAGGAACCCCGCCGCCACGCGTGACGGTATTCCGAAGCAGCGCAGCAACATGCACATCGCCGTCGCGAAGTACTCGCAGTGCCCCATCCGGTCGCGCGGGTTGTTGGTGTCAAGAAAGCGCGCGATCGCGTCGGCGCCAGGCTCCGGGCGGAAATCCAGCGAATACACCCACGCCTTGCCGTCTTCTGTCTCGGCGGTACGAAACATATGGACGATGCCCGAAGCCGTCGTATACGCCCCCGCGGTATTGGCCATCAACTCAAAGCGGTCATACAGCCCGTCACCCGTTACGCGCGTCTGGTTGAAGCGTTGCTTGATGCCGGCGCGCAATTCGGACGGAACCTGAAGGTAGTCCATGTGTGTCGGCAGGTCGGGCAGAGTGCCGTTGAGTTCATCTTTCATCTGGTTGTCACTGAGCAGCAGTTGCCCGGCCGTAACGTCATACACGGTGCCTTCGCCGGCCTGCGGCGCCCGAAGCGTCTGCGTCACGGAGTCGTAGTAGGCCTCGCCGCGATAGCCGTGCAGGGCGTAGGGCTCAACGGGCATCGGAAGCTGGCCACCCCCGCCGATCCCAGCCTCGAGTACCGTCACGCGATAGCGCCGGTCGCGGCGCCCCCCTCGCGTTGCCGCCGGCGCGCCGCGCAGCGGGCGGTCGGCGCCGGACGACAAGGCCGCGACGTCACGGGGATTCGATTGCAAGGGCAGCCACGAGTACCCGTCAAATGTTGCATAGGTAAAGGCGCGCATGTACACCTGTTGAACAAAGTCGTTCTCTGGTGCGACCAGTGAGACGGTCAGCGCCGGCGTGCCGGAACGTTTGATCTCGCCGAAGTCACCCAGGTCAATCCCCTCGGCCAGCCCGGAAACCGAGGCGGGGCCAGTGTTGCGTGGATCGCGGGGATTGCGCGGGTTGCCACGCCTGCGCGTGTCGATGGGACCGTCAGGGCCACCGTCGGTGGGCGGATTGTTGGCGATCTCGATGCCGCCCTGCCCCTTTCCCTGAGGCTCAAAGCGCGGCGCTCCTATGTACAGCAGCAGGGACGCGATCAACACGGAACACGTGAACAGTGGCAGCACGGAAAAGAACGCACCGCGCACAACACCGCCGGGGCTGCCGGCGGGTGGCGTCGTTCCGGGCCGCCGTGTCACGTACACGCCCTGGAACAGCATGCCGGGATGCTGCAGCATCAGAAATGTTGCGCCCGCCGCACCGATCATGGCCAGCCACGGCCAGACGCTGTCATCGACAGGTCGCCGCACGCCAATGACCGTCGAGAACAGCGCCAGCACCAGCACCACGCTGACCAGACGCGCGGACTCCTTCACGTACAGGACCATGATCTGCACACTGACAAGCACCAGCGGCAGGGGCGTGTACAGCACGATCTGCACGAAGTCGCCGCGGAACGCGTGAATTTCGCGCGCATGAAACAACACCAGCGCCAGGGGCAGCATTGAATATCCAACCAGCATGGGCGCGCGCAGTTTGCGCAGAACCGGCAGTCGCAGGAAAGTCTCCTGCAACGCGATGCAGAGCCCCAGAAAGACAAGCTCGCTCCAGGCCAGCAACCCGCGGCGTTGGAACAGCACACACAGCACGATCAGCCCGAGCCCCGAAAGGCGGGCAAGCGTGCCGTACAGTGCTTCGCGCCGGGCCGAGTTCATTGTGCCGCCTTGTGTCGTGAACTGATGCCCGACTGGTGCAGCTCGCCTGAGGCAATGCTGCGTCTTCCAAGCTGGTCGAACCGCAGATAATCCTTGAAGTCCGGCGCCCCGGCACCGACAACCGTTGCCCCGGTACCCAGACGCAGGCTGGCTTCGGCGTGCTCCTTGGGACCCAGAGTAATCAGCACGGGCACCTCGTTGCCGATGCCGACGCCCACTTCCTCCAGCCACTCGCCTGGGCGCTTCTCACTGAAACCCGCCAGGGCCAGACGCTCCATGACCGCATGGTAATGGGCGTCGCCGCGCCCTGGCTGGCTAGCATGCAGGGTGTTGCCGTACCAGGCGAAGCGAAACAGTACGCCCTGCATGGTCAGGAAATAGATCAATCCGGCCACCAGCCCGATGGCTGACTCAAGACGCATACGCAGGGTGCCGGCATCTCCGACCGGCGAGGTATCGAGCAGAATCAGGAAGCTCGCGTCCTGTCGGCCCTCAAGCTCGAGAATCATGGGCTTGCCCGTGCGCGCAGTCGTGCGCCAGTGAATGCGCTTAACGTTCTGCCCCGGCAGGTACTCGCGGACCCCGTAAACTTCCTCCTGTCCGCGACTGGCGACGGACGACTCGCCGAAAAATCTCGCACTGCGCAGCAGTTTCTGTTCGAACTCCGGCGACAGGCGCGCCGGGCGGGGATAGACCAGAATCTCGCTGCGGAAGCCAAGGCGCCGTGTCATGCGCATCAGCCCGAACGGGAACGCGCTGGTGACCAGCATGGCGTCCAGGATATGTAACCCGCGGCGCCCGAAAGCACCTGTGTAGCGGGCCCTCTGTACGAATCCCGGGCTGATGGCCATCACCAGATTGGTGGATTCATCGCGATACAGGTCGGGCAAGCTGGTGTCATCGAACTCGAGGGCGAAGCGCGGAACCAGCCCCGCGTTGTGAACCATCAGCGTAACGTCAACGCTTTCACCCGCATGGGTTTCGCGCGGAAGCTGTCGCTTGAACTCGACCCGTCGGATATTCACCCACACCGCCAGCGCATTCACCAGCACAAGCGCCATGGGAATGCAACTCAGCAGTATGAAGCTGGGCTCGCCATAAAAGCTGCCCGCACCGAACAACAGCAGCGACGCGCCGATAAAATACCAGCCCAGTCGCGTCGGCACGGGAAACACCGCGAGCCGGCGACCCAGGCGTTGCAGCTTGACGGCCAGGCGCAGCTTCAAGGATCAACCTCACAGCGTGTTAACGGGCGACACCACCGGACCGCCCGACAGAAATTTCTAGCGGTAGGGAAACCAGCTCACATTGCCGTTGCGCAGACTCTGCACGTAAACGCGCCCGACCCCCGGCGCCGAACAAAGCTCGAGCGGGTCAATCACCACCGGGAAGCGCCCGACCCGCTTGCGGGTCACGACATCCACCTCAAGTACGTCGCCCGACAAGGGGCGTGCGACCAGGGCCTTGCCGCCGTCCTGGCTGAAAGCCACCGTGCCGATGAACCCGAGCACACGCTCACCGCGGTGCCAGCGCAGCTCTTCCTCAACGGGCACTTCGCCGAGCAGTTGCAGTGTGCTGCGCCGATACACAAAAATGCTCGATAGGGCGCTGATCCAGGCCTCATCGCGCACAGGATGAAACGCGACACGCGCCAGCCCCTGTTGCTCCGCGGGCCAGATCACGTCACCCGCGAGTTCATGGGTTTCGGCATCGAGAACGAAAAGGTGGTGTGAGTCCCCCACCGTCAGCCAACGCCGTTTCTCGTTCGGCTCGGTGGCCAGCCCGCCCGGCAGCGCGGTATCTTTGAGAAACGTGAGCGGTACCGTGCGATACACCGCGCCCTGGCCGTCAATCTCGTACACGGAAGGGCGCTGCCGCCCCGTGGCGTCGGGCGCGATCCCGGGCAGCACAATGCGCTCACCCTGGACCGCCTCGAACACCGGCACCGGCAGAGCCGAGCGTTCCGCTTTGAAGTCGCCCAGGGTTGGCACGTCGGTAAGCAGCGTGTTCAGGTTCGGGGCCTGCCGCCCAAGCAACTCTGATATCTGCCGCCCATCATAGAAGCGAAAACGAAGCCCGCCGTCCACCCGCGGCCAACCGTTGCAGACGATAATGCGCCCGCCGCGCGTAGGCCACGCGCGAAGCTGGTCCTTGCTGCCGGCAATCTGTGCGTGGACTTCGACTCTGCCAGTGTCAGGCTGGAAGACGAACAGCGCGTCAAGCCCGTCTACCCGGCGCTTGTAGAACAGGGTATCGCCGGTCGGTCCAAGGAACACACGCTCTCCTAGTGGGTCTTGAAGTCGTCGATGGCCTTGCCGAGACGCGTCAGCCCGTCACGCACGCTGTTCGGCTCGATCTTGTAGCCGACCCGCAGCCAACCGGGCGACTGGAAGTACTCGCCCGGCACCACCAGCACGCCGTAGTCGTTGCGCGCCACCGTCGCCAGATTACCGGTTTCGTCGATGCCCTTGACCCGCAGCCAGAGAGTAATGCCACCTGGCGGCTCGAAGTAGTCGATGTCAGGGCGCGAGTCCGCCCACTCCTTCACGATCGGCCAGTTCTGTTCATGCAGTCTGCGCGCGACCGGCCGCAGGCGCGACAGGTTTTCAAGGGCCCGGTGAGCCATGTTCTGGGCGATGGTCGGCAGCTCGGGATCCACAATGTCAATCAAGTCCAGCATTCCGGCAAGCAACCTGGCAGGCCCGATCGCCCAGCCGAAGCGCAAGCCGCTCAGTCCGTAAACTTTTGTCAGGCTGCTGGTAACTACCACGTTGTCACCCAGGTCAAAGGTCGTGTAGTCCCCCTCGCCCGGACGCAAATGGTCGATGTACACCTCATCGACCAGCACCAGTGTGCCGTTGGCACCGGCCGCATCCACGATCTGCCGCATCAGCTCAATGGGCATGTGCGCCATGCTGGGATTGTGCAGATTCGTCAGCACGACCAGGCGGACGTTCTCATCCAGCAAAGCCTTAAACTCATTGATGTCAGGCAGAAAACCATTCTCGGGGCGCCGGGGCAGGTCCACTACCTCGGCGTTCACCAGGCTGGCCAGGCTGCGAAACTGCGGATAGCCAGGCGACTCGACAATCACCTTGTCGCCGGCATTCAGCGCGGCCATATACACCAGGAAATTCGCTTCGCTGCTGCCGGCACACAGCACAACATGCTCGCCACCCGTGCCGTACTTCTCGGCCAGCCAAGCGATGTTGCGCGGATCACCGTAGTTGCTGCACAGACTGTCGAGGCGAAGGTCGCTTTCTTTCCACGCGATCAGGTCGCGTCCAGGCCTGTTCATTCCGCTGCCGGCCATGAAAATGCCGTCGGCGTACTCCAGGCGCTTGGCAAAGCGCATGTACTGAAAGGGTTCGAAGTCCATATGCCCGCCGTTCTAACGGCCCGCACCACGAGTGGCAAGCGTTGTGAATTGTCTGCAGTCTGACACCCAATGCGTCCGATAAAAACCCGTGACGGAGGACGCCGTGAGCAGCGAAACAACGACAGGGCTTTCCAAGGTGGAAGTCATCAAAATTGACCAGACCCGCATCGGCGAGGCCGCCGTCGAATACGTGCCCGCGGAAGTGGAGTTCCAGATTGCCGTAAACGGCGAAGTTGAAACCAGCCTCCACTGCGCCCCACACCGTGTCAAAAGCCTGGTAGTAGGCTGGCTGATCGGCGAGGGCGTGATTGACCACGAGGCCGACTTTGTCGCCATCGACACGGATCTCGACAACCACATCATCAAGGTCACGGTCTCCGAGGAGTCCGCGTGCAAGCTGGCGGCCCGTGCCATCACTGCGCCGGTCGGGCGCCTATCCGAGCCCGAGTTTCCCCGCCGCGTGACAACCGAGCTGGAACTCACCCCCGAACAGGTCATCGACCTGGCCCAGCGCTTCAAGAAGCTATTTTTGGGCCTGCGCAGCAGCGAGCGCATGTGCTATCTCGCGGCCTTCGCCCAGAACGGTGAGATCCAGAGCTACGGCGAGGGCTTTCACCGCATCAACGCCATGTACCGCGCGCTCGGGGAGTTGGTGATCGCGGGCGTCGCGCCAAGCAACCGCATTGCTCTGGCGAACTTCGGGCTGACGCAGCAGATGACCCTGCGCCTCGCAAGGGCCGGCGTCTGCATGGCCATCACCGCAGCCCCGCCAAGCAACGCCGCGATTGAGCTCGCCAACGAGTACTATCTGTGCATCGTAAGCACGGCGATCGGCAGTCAGATCACCGTCTACAGCGCACCTTGGCGTGTCATCTAAACCAGATAGAGAAACACACCAACGGCGCCGTGCGCCAGGATGCCCCCCACTGGCAGGATCATCAGCTTGATCGCCGCCAGACCAACGCCCTGGATTTGTCCGTCATCTCCGACTTTCGGCTTGCCGGGCAAGGTGTCCACCAGCACTCCATCATCGGGATTGTCCGGGTCATAGATCAGGCGTTCCGTCTCTTCATCCTCGAGCAAATGGCTGTGGTGGGTGCGGCCGCTTACACGGTGCGTCGCGCCCGCTTCGTCCTCGTACTCAAACGTGAACCTGTAAACCATCCGATTGTTGATGCGCGTGTTTGTGGGCTCCTTCAATACCAGACGCCCGCGCGCCAGCTTGCCGGTTCCGATCAACTTCGCGGCCCTGGCGTTCCGCAGCAGCCCGATCGTCATGAAGATCAGCCCGATCGCCGGGAAAATCGCCACCAGAATGCCCACAAACCCCAGCGCACTTTTTCGCGTGCCCGTAATCCGGGACGTCACCGGATCATCCGCAACGTACTCGATCTCGACGCCCTTGCCGGTTGCCGGATTAAACCCGGTCCCGTAGCAGTTGCCCGCATACCAAACGCCGTTCAGTTCGTATTCATAAAACACGCGGTAAATCGGCGTGCCGGGCGAACTGTCGCTGCCCCCCTCGGAGATGCCGGTGTCCTCGACGCCTGTGACGCGCCCCTGCGCGGTCTGAAGGTCGCCCATGAATTTGAACCAGGAAGTCACGTCGCTCTGCGCGCCGAACACCCACCAGAAGATCATGCCGAAGGCGAAAAACGCGGCCCCAAACTGAACCATGAAGCCGCCAAACTGCACGGCCACGCGCGTCGAAATCGGGACGCCGCGTCGCGACTCGCCGCCGGGGCGCCGGTTGCTGTACTGGTCGAGCCTGTTCATGGCAAAAAGCCTGCACGGCGCAACAGAGAGTCATCAACGCCGGAAATGCCACGATCTACCACCTGATCCAGCCTGCGGCGCACGTATTTCCCGATCATGTCCGCCTCAAGGTTTACTTGCGCGCCCCTTACCCAATCGCGAATGTTCGTAACCTCGCGGGTATGCGGAATCACCGCCACGGTCAGGCTTTCTTCTTCAAGCTGCGCGATCGTCAGGCTGATCCCGTCGACGCAGACGCTGCCCTTGTGGATGCACTGCACAGCGAAATCACGCCCGCACTCGATCCGAATGCGAAAGTCGGCATCCCGCCTGATTGAAACGACGGTCCCGACGCGATCCACGTGTCCCTGCACGAAGTGCCCGTCAATCCGCGCGCCGGCCTGCATGGCGCGTTCAACATTCACGAGGCTGCCCTTGCCCAGCGCCCCGAGATTGGTCAGGCGCAGGGTTTCCGGGACGGCCTCGAACGCGGCGATGCCCTCACTCAAGCGCGCCACTGTCAGGCAGCAACCGTTAATCGCGACGCTGTCCCCGAGCTTGATGGAATCGCTGTCCGCGAGTGTTGATAGGTCAAGACTGACACGCCGGATGCCGCCGGCGTCCT
This sequence comes from Planctomycetota bacterium, assembly GCA_019912315.1. Taxonomy (GTDB): domain Bacteria; phylum Planctomycetota; class UBA8742; order UBA2392; family UBA2392; genus JACKID01. The sequence continues at coordinate 67,830 of JAIOJA010000042.1, read as the reverse complement.
CCACCGACCGCACCTCAAACGCGCCTTCGACGATCCCTGTAAACACGACTGTCCTCTATCCTTTATCGGCCATGGCTTCGGCGATCTTCTTTGCGAGCTCCGCCGCCGCTTTGTACTGGTCGGCGTCGGTGTACATATACTTCCATGCGTTGCCCAGGTACTTCGCGGCGCGGTCCGGCTTGCCTTTGTCGTATTCCTTCTGTGCCTTCTCGACAATTGGGCGCAGCTCCTTGTCCGTTTCTTCCTTCAACTCAGTGACGGCGTCCGCGTTGCGTCGCATGTCATCCAGCAGGTTTCCGGCCGCCACGGCGGACTCGGCCAGGCGGTATGCGGCGGCTTCAGCGGCGTACTGCCAGCCCTTCATCCAGCGTTTTGATTCGACGTTCGCCTCCGCCTTCCTTACCAGTTTGGAGGCTTCTTTCTCATGATCTTCCGTGACTTCGGCATACAGTTCCATCAGGTCCTTGTGAATCGGAAGCCCCTTCCAGTCAGCGACCGCTGCTTCAAGGTCCATGGTGTCCGTCAGGTCCGCCTTGATCTGCGCTTCCATTGCCCGCAGGCGCTCTTTCAGCGCCGCTTCAAAAGGCTCGGACAGCGTTGCTATCCAGGCTTCGATGCCCATATCCATCAGGTCAAAACGCAGTCCGTTGAAAGACTCCAGAGCGGCCTTGGCGTCCTTGCGCACCAGTTCTTTGAGTGCCGTGCCCCGGGCCGTCAGCAATTTCTCCACGGATGCCAGGTTGACCAGCCCCGCCTCATCAATGGGTACGGGGTCGCCTTCCGTGGGCGCCAGTCTGGCCAGCACGGCCTGCTGGTATCGCGCCTGCGTATCCGCGTAGCCTGAGGGGTAGGGCGTGTACAACGGGTCACCGCAGAATACCGCCTGCCAGCTCAGCAGATGATTGGCGACCTGGCCCGCTTCGCCGAAGCTCCAGCCGTTTACCAGGCGGTCCCACAGAATATGCTCGTAGGGAAAGCCCGTGGTGTATGGCTCGTAGGTAGTGCCGTAGACGGCGGTAGCGCCCCAGTTCAGTAACGGGGCGACCCAGTTCTTCTTGATATCCCGAACCGTTGATCCACTGAAGCTGTGCAGATGCGTGCAGATGCCGCCTGTGCGAAACTTGACATCGCCTTTCCACGCGCCCGGGTTGCCGGCGTACCAGCCGTAATAGTGCAGCGTGTCCGCGCGGGTGGAAAGATCAAACACCTTACCGTCTGTGTCGTGAATGTATGGCAGTTTGGCGGCTTTCCAGGAATCCTCGACCTTCTCCATCGTGTCGTCACGCTGCTGGTAGCCGTCGTTGCTGGTCAGTCCGCGCGTGTCGAGAAAACTCTCGCCATGGCAGCCCAGGCTCTCGGCAAGAATCGCCTTCTCGACCAGCCCTTTGGCGATTTCGATGGTCGGGCCGTCCAGGCGGCACACGACCAGAATCTTCGACTCGAAATTGATGCGCTCTTTGCTGTCGAGTATCGGGTTCTCGACAACGCCGTCGATGTCATAATCTCCGAACCGGATCAATGCCAGTTCTCCGTCCACGCTTGCGAAATCACGTCCCTTGAAGGCCTCTTTGGTGCCAGTGGCTTCCTGTTTGACTTTCAGCGGTACACCGCGCGTCGGAATGATCACGAGGATATTGTCGTGCCCAAGGACGTACTCCTTCACGGGCGCCCAGATTGTCTTGTTGAAGTCCGCGCGCGTGATTTCCTCGTCCTTGTCCGCGGAAATTTTCAGGATCTGCTCTTTGGGCACACCGCGAAGCTCAGCGTAGTGTTCGGCAATCGCGACGCTGCCGTCCACTTTGTCATTGGCGACCAGCAGTACATTTGACGCGTCAAGCCCGAACAGCGGCGCACCGCACAGCAGAAATACCAGCGGCAACATCGTTCGCATTCCTATTCTCCTGATTCTACCAGTAAGCGCGATAGTATCCCTAACGGGCACGCTACTGCTAGGATAATGCAATGAGATCACCTGTGAACGTGCCGTCCGCTGCGCCGACGAACGACCTTCGCACGGAGTGAATTTGATTGTCCGACTGATGTTGCTTGCCGTGCTAGTGTCCGCGCCGCTTTACGCGGGGTTGTGGGATATCGACCGCCCGGCGGAGTCTCCCGCTGCATATGATGTGATCGGCGGGCGCTTCGATGAATTCCCCCGGGCGTACTATGAATCGCGCTACCAGCGCGTTCGCCCCGTAATTGAAGCGGCGGCGAAACTCGCGGAGAATCCCGACAGCACCATCGCGGACAGGGCCGCCGACGCGTTGTCGGCATTTGACGACGCAAGCGTTGCCCACCTGCGCACGGGACAATTCACCGAAGCGATCATTCTGCTTGACAGCAAAAGTCACCTGATGGCCCTGATCCGGCGTGAGCGCGCGGCCACGGTACGACAGCACCAGGCCCGATACGTGGCAAACAAAGCCTCATGCCTGCATCACCGCTGGAATGCCGGTGCGACGCCCGATGCAGGCGACTTGCGACTGGCGGCGGAACTTCTGCGTGATCTGCTGAAGGAAGACCAGTACGACTCCGACGCCCGCTGGTCATTGCGCGAAGTAGAGTGGCTGCTCGTCGCGCCGCACTTTGTGTCGGGCGCCGACCCCGTGTTTCCCAATATGCTTGGGCTGCGCGACGCTGCATTCCGGAACACACTGGACGACACAGCCCTGATACAGGCCGGGATCGGTGGCTGTCTGCCGTGGCTGGCGCGTCGAATTGCCTATGAAGGCGGCTGGCGCGATGTGGATGTCATGTACGCCTATTCTCTGGCGCTTTACCTGTCAGGTCGCACCGAGGAGTCGCTGTTCGCGTGGTTTCGCGTGTGCGAGCTGATCGACGCCGGGGTCCGCACTCGTGTGTCCAACGCACCCGCGCCCGGCGCGCTGAAACGCGCGCTTGGCGTGCATCTTGAAAGCGTAGCGAACCAGCCTGACGCGAGAGCGGTTTACAGCGAGCTTCGCCAGAGGGCGGACGCGTGGCGTGCAAGCCGCACCGAGTACGTGACCGCGCAGTTAAAACTCGGGCGTCACCCTGATACGCACGCGGATTTCTGGTCCGACTGGAAACTCGCCGAGCCCACGCAGCCGGCGGATTCGCCCCCTGTATCATCCGGCGTCAGCCCGGCGCTGCTGCTTGGGGGCTTCGGCGGACTGCTGGTATTGCTGGTGCTGATTCTTGGCGTGACCTTGCGAGTCAGCCGCAGGGGCACCGCCCCCCACCTGGACGAGTTGTAGGCCGGCTGCATATGTTACTTTCCGGGGCCCATGCCAAGCGGCCCGTCGGGCACACCGGAATTGCGCTCAAACCAGCGGATGGCGTTGTCGAAGTAGGTCATGGCGCGCCATTTGTTGTGCTCGATTTCTTCGTCGGTGACCTCGCGGACAACTCTGCCCGGGATTCCCATTACCAGGCTGCGCGGCGGAATCACCTTGTTTTCGGTAACAACGGCGCCCGCGCCGATGATGCAGCCTTCGCCGATCCTGGTGCCCCCCATCAGCACGGCGTGCATACCGATCAGACAGTTGTCCCCCACTTGGTCGCCATGGCAGAGGGCCTGGTGCGCAACGCTGACGTAGTCGCCGATCGAGTTGGGGCGCTCTGGATCCATGTGAACACAAGCCAGGTCCTGGATATTCGTGTACTTGCCAATACGAATCGGCGCAATGTCGCCGCGCAGCACGCAGCCAAACCAGATACTGCTCCCTTCACCAACGGTCACCCGGTCAACCACGATGGCGTTACTGGCCTTGAACCAGCCGCCGGGCATCTTGTGCATCAACGTTTCAGCGTTCGACGGGCGAAGACTGTCTGTCATGCTAATTCCTGTTCGCGGCGCCTGAGAAAGTTGAACCAGTACATTACGCCTGCCACGCCTGAGCCGGCATTCGCAGAACATCGTCGGTCGGCACGTCTGACCATCGCTAACCTCCGCTCACGGGCGGAATAAATGCCACCGTCCGGCCATCCTGCAGAACGACATCGTCAGACGCGAACTCTTCGTCGATAGCTACTCGACAGGAATCCAGCGCGCCAAGCAACCTTGGGTGACGGTTCCTCAGCACAGACTTGAGCTCAACCACCGTGCCCCCGTCGTTCAACTCGACGGTCTCCTCGCGCAAACCGGTGCGGTCAGCGAGGTGCGCGAAATACAGTACCTTGATTGCAACCATGGCCGGAAACTAACACGCGGCGCGCGGGCTACCAAGCGGGTCGCTGTTTCGTATCCTTCACCCCGTGATGAATGTACTAGCACAGGTTCGCCCGCACCTTCTGTCTGTGAAGACGCCCGCCCAGTATATGGGCAGTGAAGTCAATTCGATCCGCAAGGACTGGAGCGACGTCCGGGTGAATTTCGGGCTGTGCTTCCCGGACACCTACGCCATAGGCATGTCCAACCAGGGCTTTCGGATTCTTTACCACCTTGTCAACGAGCGCTTTGAAGAGTTCGCGTGCGAACGTGCCTTCGCGCCGTGGTTCGACATGGAGCAGGTACTGCGTGACAACGGCTTGCCGCTGTACTCGCTGGAAAATTATCGCCCGCTTGGTGCCTTCGACTCGCTGGGGTTCAGCCTGCAGAACGAGACAACCTACACGAACCTGCTGAACATGCTTGATCTTGGCGGTGTTGCACTACGCAGCGCCGACAGGGATGAGGACGCTCCCGTTGTGATAGCCGGCGGCACCGGCAGCATAACACCGGAGCCCCTCGCGGATTTCATAGACCTGTTTCTACTGGGCGAAGGCGAAGAATCCTTGCCCGCGTTCCTGCACCTGCTGGGTGTCTGGCGCGGCAAGCTGCACACCAGCGTCCTTGAACAGTATCGCCTGCTGTCCGGGTTCAGCATGAAGGACGTTTACGCCGAGAAGCCATACACATTGCGCATGGCCGCGGTACCACAGAACCTGTCGTCCCTTTCGCGCCGCGAGTTTCTGGCCGTCTGTGCGCAGGCCATACCCGGCTGCTACGTGCCTGGTTTGTACGAAGTCAGTTTCGACGGCGACGTGATCAGCGATTTCAAACCGCAGATCGACGGGCTGCCGGTCCGCATCAAGAAGAACGCAGTCGCCAATCTGAACACGACTTTCTACCCAACGAAGCAGATCATACCGTTCGTCGAAGTCGTGCAGGATCGTGTAACTATCGAGATCATGCGCGGCTGCACCGAAGGCTGCCGCTATTGCCAGGCCGGCATGATCGACCGCCCGCAACGCTACCGCACTCCGGAAAAAGTCGTTGAGCTTGCCCGGAAGACCGTGACGAATACGGGCTACGACGAAATCGCGTTGCTGTCTCTCAGCAGCAGCGACCACCCGCAGCTTGTGCCGGTCATCAAGGCCTTGCAGGCCGAGTTCGAAGGCGAGCACATCAGCGTGAGTCTGCCATCCCTGCGAGTTGACCAGCAGCTTACGTATTTGCCTGGCCTGACGCGCAACGTACGCAAGTCGGGGCTGACGCTCGCGCCGGAAACCGGCAGCGAACGCCTGCGCCGCGTAATCAACAAGACCATCACCCAGTACGACCTGCGCGAGGGCGCGCGCGCAGCCTTGGAAGAGGGCTACAAGACCATCAAGTTCTACATGATGATCGGGCTGCCCACTGAATCCGAGGACGACATTCGCGAATCGGCGGATCTGCTGAATGAGATCGCCCTGATGGCCAAGCAGATGAAGCGGCACAATTTCACACTCAACGTGACAGTGAGCCTGTTCGTGCCGAAGGCATTCACGCCGTTCCAGTGGGAGGGCATGGCCCCCCGCGAGACCATGGAGCGGCACGCGAAGCTGCTGCGTTCACTGGTTCGGCACAGGTCGATCCGCCTGAAGGTTCACCGCTATGAGACGAGCTGGCTGGAAGCTCTGTTCAGCCGCGGAGATCGCCGCCTGTGCAAAGTCACCGAAATCGCCTGGCGCAACGGTGCGCGCTTTGACGCCTGGGACGAGTGCTGCAACCTTCAGCTCTGGCACGACGCCTGTGAGAAGGCCGGAGTAACGCCCGACGCGTTCATCCACCGCGAGCGAGGCGAGCACGAATACCTGCCATGGGACATGATCAGTGTCGGCACCAGTCGCAAGCACCTGTGGGAAGAACGTGCACGCTCGCGTCTTGAGCAGTACACGAGAGATTGCTCCGGGCACACACCCGGCTGCATCGCCTGCGGAGTTGACCCGCTGACCTGCCGCACAGGGCTCGAGGCCCCCGAAGACGAGATGGATCCGGAAATGCAGCGCCGCAAGAACGTTCGCTACGCCCCGGAGTTCAAGCAGCGCCTCGCCCAGAAGGACGACCTGGCAGCCGCGGCCGCGCGGCACTTCGATTAAACATGCGGGGCGGGCTGACACAGCCCGCCCCGGAATCGGCGTATCGCGCGACCGCCGACATCCAACAGTGATTCGTCAGTTGCAGTTCCTGGATCCCTCGCCGTGCACGATCAGCACGCGATCGCGGCAATCGCCGTCGACGAGGACGGAACGCTCGCGCCTGATAACCCCCGTCACCAGGGCAATCATCCCAACGATCAGTGCGAATGCACCCGCGCCGAGAATCATCACAAAAGCAAAGTCGAAGAAGAACATGGGGCACCTCCCGAATCGCGCCGCCTGCCACTGATGCAACAGCCGGGTACGCCCCGTTATTCCGGGGGCGGGTTCGGGAATTTCACGAAGCCCCGGCAGCGCTACTTGGCCAGCAGTACGTTCTCGATGTAGCCGGTGTCCACGTCACCCTTGATGAACTGGGCGTCGTTCATGATGCGCTGATGCAGTGGCGCGGTGGTCTTGATGCCTTCAATTTTCAGCTCGCCCAGGGCGCGCCTCATGCGCGCGATGGCCTTCGGGCGGTCATCGGCGAACACCAACAGCTTGGCCACCATGCTGTCGTAGTTGGGCGGAATCGAGTAGCCAACCTTAATGTGGCTGTCCCAGCGTACGCCCGGGCCGCCTGGTATCACAAGGTCGGTGATCTTGCCGGGGCTGGGGCGGAAGCCGTTGTCCGGGTCTTCGGCGTTGATGCGCACCTCGATCGCGTGACCGCGCACCTCAACATCGTCCTGGGTGAACGGAAGTTTCTCACCGGCGGCGGCCATGATCTGCGCGCGGATCAGGTCCGTGCGCGTGACCAGCTCGCTTACCGGATGCTCAACCTGGATGCGCGTGTTCACTTCCATGAAGTAGAAGTTGTCGTTCTTATCGAGAAGAAACTCCACCGTGCCCGCCGTTACGTAGTCAGCCGCTTTGCAAAGTCGCACGGCCGTCTCGCCCATCTTCTCGCGCAGCTCCGGGGTCATGACCGGGCTTGGTGCTTCCTCGACCAGCTTCTGGTGACGCCGCTGCAAGCTGCAATCGCGCTCGCCGCAATAGACGTAGTTGCCGTGGCTGTCGCTGATGATCTGGATTTCCACGTGACGCGGGCGCTCAAGGTACTTTTCAATGTAGACGCCGTCGTCCTTGAAGGCCGTCGCGGCCTCGTTCTTGGCCTGCAGAAAGCCGTTGACCAGTGCGATCTCGTTGTGTGCGACGCGCATTCCACGCCCACCGCCGCCGGCCGCCGCCTTCACGATCACCGGATAGCCAATGTCGTTGGCAATTTCGATGGCTTCCTTGTCGTCCTCAACCAGTTCTTTGGTACCGGGTAACAGGGGCACTTTGGACTTTACGGCCAAGGCGCGCGCACTTGCCTTGTTGCCAAGCAGGCGAATCGCGTGGGGCGAGGGCCCGATGAACGTAATGCCGCTGGACTCACACACCTCCGCAAAGTGCGCGTTCTCGGCCAGAAAGCCGTAGCCCGGATGAATCGCGTCCACGTCACTGATTTCGGCCGTGGCCATAATGCGGCTGATATCCAGATAGCTCTTTACGCTAGGCGCGGGGCCTATGCAGTAGGCTTCGTCGGCCACATCGAGCCACGGGCCGCCACGATCAGCCTCGCTGAACACACAAACGGATTTGATACCCATCTCGCGGCAGGCGCGAATGATGCGCAGGGCGATTTCGCCCCGATTGGCAATCAGAATCTTTGAAAACATTGGGTTCCGTGTTCCGTGTTCCGTGTTCCGTGTCAACTGCCGTTCAACACGGAACTCGACACCCGGAACGCCCTTCGCTAGTTCGGTTTCACAAGGAACATCGGCTGCCCGTATTCGACGGTTTGCCCGTTCTCCACGAGAATGCTGACGATCGTGCCTTCCATTTCAGCCTTGATCTCGTTGAAGACTTTCATCGCCTCCAGGATGCAGACCCCGGTCTCCGCGGTCACCTGATCGCCCTCTTCAACGTAGGGTGGCGATTCCGGGCTGCTGGAACGATAGAACGTGCCGACCATCGGGCTTTTGATCTCGACGGTTCCCGCCGACGCGGCAGGTGTCGCCGCCGGTGCCGCGCTTGCGGCAATGGGCTGCTGGATTGGTTGCGCCGCCATTGGCGCGGCGATGACCTTGGGCCCGCCGTCGTACTTTTTCTTGAGCCGGATTTTTTTGCTGTCTTCAACGAGCTCGAGTTCCAATAACTCGTTCTCGTTCATCAACTCAATGAGTCGATGAATCTCTTCGATATCCATGTTGGTGCTCCGTCTGGCGTCCAACGCGAGGAAATACACTCTCTCCGCACCGGCAACCGCGACCGAGTAAAGTTGGCGGAAAAGTAGCGATAAATCATCCCGGAAGCAAGTCCCCACCGTCGTAAGGGTTACGCGGCGGCAGGGTCGTGCTAGTGTGTAGGCGAGGATTACGGAGGAAGGACAAGTGAGCAAACGCATTGCTACGGGCGTGCTGCTGGCCGCGATCACGTTTGGCGCTATCACCTGGGGCGCCTGCGGCAACGGCAACACACAGCCTGCCCGCAACCAGCCCTCGACCGCCAACACGCCGGCAACCAATCAGGCACCCAACGTACCAGACAAACCCATGCAGCCTGACAAGCCTGATCAACCGGACAAGCCGGATGAGCCTGTTGAACTCGGTGACGTGCCAACGGGCGAACTTGAGGATCAGGGCCTGGTCTTCACCATGAACTTTGAACGCGGGGAGGGCTCGGTCGTCTTCTCGCGCCAGAACGAGATGCTGCGCGTCGAAGTGGATGTACGCCTGCCCTACAGCGCCGGTGACGGTCAGCGCAGTCGCGGCAGCAGCGTGGACTTGGTGCTGAGTGTGGACGGGCTGAACGGCCGTCACCTGTTCTATTATCCGTCGCCTCTGTGGTATCCCAGCGGGCAGGGACGCCTCAACACCTATCGCCTTGAAGCTTCCTACAGCGCCGATGCCGACAGTCCGCCCAGCGTCATGAACAACCAGTCCTTCGTTGGCGAAGGCGACGTGGCCTATTGGGATCGCTGGACGGCCGTCATGTGGGTGGACCTGCGCTATGTGCTTTTGCCGGGCAACACGCCGGGGTCGTCGGCCGACACGTGGCTGGCCGGCGTGATTCTCGGCAACGAAGCCGCCTCGGAGGTACTGCCCGCCGGGCTTGACCGCTTTAACCCGGGCAAGACGCCCGATCGCATGATCCAGTTCAAGGTCAGTGAACTGCCGGTGCTGGAGGCGCTTGACGAAAACCCGAAAGATCGCATCGAGCAGCGCGAAAAAGACACTTTCGCGCATTTGAAGAGCATCGACGCGCTGGCCATGCTGCAGGAACACAAGGGCGTCATGGATCGCCTGGCAACGGCCATTGAGGAGGATCCGACGGCACTGTGGGCACTGAATCTGCGCGCCAAGGTTTCCTACATCGCCATGCGCAACGGGTTTGAGGGCATCGACAAGGACTACTTCGAATTCCAGCGCGCCTACGTTGACGCCGCCCCGGGGCAATCCAGCGCTCACATTGAACTCGAAAAAGAGCTGCTGGTCGCGGATTGCTACCCGGAGGCCAAGGCGCACGCCGACAAGGTGTTTGCATCCGAGTTGTGTACCGGACGCGCATTAACCGACGCGCACATGCGTCTGGAATGGGCCAGACTGTGCGTCACCTGGGGTTTCACCGACGAAGCCGAAGCGCAACTTAAGTTCATCGAGCAGCACCCGGAGATGCTGAAGGACGACCCGTTTCGCATCCAGTTCAAAATGCAGCAGGCCGAACTCGCCATGCGCCGCGGGGACTCCGCAGCCGCCGTTGCCAAGTACGACGAAATCATGGAGCGAGAGCACAAGTATCTGAACGGCGAGACCACGCAGCAGATCCAGCGTCTGGCAACTATCCAGCGGGCAGCCGCGGAACAATGGAAAGACGAGTCGAAGCTGCGCGAAGCGGACGCCGGCAAGATGAATCCGCGCCTGACCATAGAAACAGCCAAGGGTACTATCGTCGTGGAGTTGTTTGAAGACGACGCACCGAACACCACGGCGTCCCTGATCAGCCTTGCGCAAAAGAAGTTCTGGGACGGGCTGAATTTCCATCGCATCGAGCCTAACTTCGTGGCGCAAGGCGGCTGTCCGAACGGTGACGGCGGCGGCGGGCCTGGCTATCGCACCAAGTTCGAGGTCAACAAGCGGCGGCATTTCCGTGGCACGTTCGCCATGGCGCGCTCCCAGATCCTCGATAGCCAGGGCAGCCAGTTTTACATCTGCGTCTCAAACGCGCCCAGCGTCGTGACACTCAGCGACAACAACTACCTGGTTGTCGGGCGCGTCATTGAGGGCATGGAAGTTGCGGATTCACTGCGCGCAGGCGACAAGATTGTCTCGGTCCGTGCCGACAACCTGCGTGATCACGAATACGTGCCGGAAGTTATCCCGGAATGAAATTCCGTGTCACCGAGTGATAATCATGGCACAGACTGCACTATCCATATCGCACTACCTGATGGAGAAACCATGAAGACCCTTAGCCTGATGGGCGGACTTGTAATTGGCGCGGCCCTGCTGGCCGGCTGCCAGGACAACTCACAGGAAGTCGACAAGCTGCGCTCGGACCTGGTGGCGCAGCAGAACCGCTTCGACGAAGCCAACAACAAGTGGGCCAGCGATCGCGACACCATGCGCGCTGAAATCGACGACCTGAAGGCCAGGTTGGGCGCTCTGGACGCCGAGGGCACGCCGGCCAAACCCGTAGCCGAGCAGATCAAGGACCTTGAGGGGCGAATCGCGGGCGTCGAAGAGAAACCGGACCTTTCCGCCAAAGTGGACGCACTGGGCAAGAAGATCGACGGCGTCCGCGACGAGGCTGTCGAAGCCGCCCGCGCGGAGGCGGCCAAGGCGGGCGCTGGTGCCATTGACAAGGACGCGCTGGCAGAAGCGTTGGCCAAGCAGCAGGCCGCGAACGCTCCCACAAAGGACCTGGCACAGGCAATGGATCGCCTTGAAATCAGCGATGCCGAAAAAGAGCAGCTGAAGCAGTACATTATCGACGCGAAAACGCAGATTCTCGAAACGCTGGAAGTCCCCACGGAGGACGGACGCGTGTTCGCCGAAGAGCTGATTGACGGGTTCATCAAGGTGCAGAACGGCGAGGCCAAGGAGACGGACATCCACGCCCTGTTTCTGGAGCTCGGCTCGAAGAAGATTCCCGGCGATATCAACGGGCGCAGCTACATGGAAGCCATCAACGACATCAAGGCCCTCAACAAGGAAGACATTTCCCGCATGTTGTCGGAAAAGGACCAGAAGAAGTTGACTACGGCGCACCCGGACTGGACCGACTTCGATGTCGAAGAAGGCGACCCCTGGGGCGCGCTTTACATGGAACGTCTGCAAAAGCAGCAGGCTGAAAAGGGCAACGGCGGTTAGTCGCTGTTGCGTCGCGACAGCATGGAAACCGGCGCCGGCAGTCATGCCGTGGGATTAAGCCCCTGCGCCACCATGCGGCGGTCAAGACGCAACACGATCGTTGTCGCGACAATCAGCAACCCCGCCGCAGTGCCGAACACCGGGTGCAGCGTATCCGGGAACAGACGCATCATCACATACCCGAGCGGAAAACCAATCAGCGCACGCAACCCCACCATCGCGGCATGCGTGCTGGTATACATCAGCGCGTTGCCCGGTTTCGCAAATGCCAGCGCGCCGAGATTCCAGACAAAGTGAACGCCGCTCATGGCAACGCCGAACACCACAAACGCCGCATAGGCGAACACAATGTCACGGGTCCAGGCCGTCAGCGCCAGCATAACGGGGAACATTACCAGCGACGAAAAGCCGGCCGCGGTTACCAGAGTGACCCGCCGCCCTGACGACAGCCACGCGACCACCGGCGCCATGATCATCAGCGTCAACTGCATCGTCACGACTGTGGCTCTTGAGAACTGGCCGTAGTCCGATTGCAGATAGTTCGCAAACAGTACCGGCACAGTTGGCATCAGCATCATGAAGGCGATGCCGTAGCAAAAGAACCCCACCTCATAGCTGCGGAAGTGCCGGTCATTACGCAACAGCCCAAGCGCGCGACCGTAAGAATCCTTCACCCGCCGCAGCACCCCTTTCGGTACCGCGCGGGACTCGGAATATCGCATACGAATGCTGTAGAATCCCAGCAGCGCCAGCGCACCCATCACCGCCGCGGCGGGGTACAGCACCACGTAGTTCTCGACGCCGCCAAACACGGGCTTGGCATCAAGCACCATGCCGGCCACGAACGCCCCGGTCATGACCATCAACATGCTGAGACTGCTGTTCCAGGCAAACCGTTTGCCGCGCGAGGCCGGGATGTAGTTCGCGCCCCATAGCTGGTTCAGGGCGGGCGGAACACCCGCGCAGATCAGCGCCGAAAACGCCACCAACGCGACAAACGCGAACGACTGGTAGGCACCCGTGATCAGCAGCAACAGCGGTACTAACAGATAGCTAAGACGCCCCAGGCCGGCCGCGAACAGGAAATACCCGCGCTTGCCGCGCACCGCGGGCCCCGTGTCGTAGGCCGTGGCGAACAACATGGCGACGCTCGGCAGCATGGTGATCAGTGTGGCGACTTCGGCCTCGTAGCCGGCCTCCAGGGCGCCCATGGAAGTAATGGCGACGTAGGCGCTGAGGCTCATGAGACCCTGCGTAAACCCCTCCGCCGCGCTGGCGAATGCGGCCTGACGGAACGTACGGGACTCGACCCCTTTGGAAATCCGAAAGGCGTTCCGGGGTGCGTTTGCAGGAACGCGGGCGGACTTGTCTGTGTCTACTGCTGTGGGCATGTTTTCATTCTGCCAGGTCACCAGGCAACGCCCCGGTCCACCGTCGGATTCCAGCCGCGGGCCAGATATCGAAAAAGGGGCAGCGCCGCGCGCCGCCCCTGTGTTTCAAGAACTGGCGAATCAGCTGTTGTCACGCTCTACGAAATCGCCGGTGCGGGTGTCCACCTTCACGCGGTCACCGATGTTAATGTGATTCGGCACCTTGATTTCAAGACCGGTCTCCAGCTTGGCCGGTTTGGTAACGTTCTGGACAGTGTCGCCCTTCACGCCGGGCTCGGTGTATTCGATTGTAAGTGTGACGTTCGGCGGCAACTCCAGCGAGACCACGCTGCCTTCATAGAACAGGATGGTGCACTCGTCGTTTTCCTTCAGGTAGTTTGAAGCGTCTCCCACCACGTCTTCGATAAGTTCCGGCTGTTCATACGTCTCCATGTCCATGAACACGTACTTATCGCCCTGCTTGTACAGGTACTGCATCTTGCGCTGATCCAGATAGACATCTTCAAACTTGTCTTCCGGGCGAATGCGCTTCTGCGAGCCGGTGCCCGTGATGATGTCCTTGTACTTGATCTGCACGATGCCACGCCAGTTGCCGGGCGTGATGTGCTGGAAGTCCGTGATACGCACGAGCTTCCCGTCGATCTTGATTACCTTGCCTTTGCGAAGGTCGGTGGCCTTGAGCACGCCGGTACTCCGTGAAATTGAAAGCGCATGAAATAGCGGGTTGAAGGCGGAATGTCAACGAGGGGACGCGCGCGCTTGCATGATGTGGTCGTTGGGGGCTATTGTCCGATCTCATTGAAAGCGAGGACGACATGACCGACACCAGAATTGAAAAAGACTCCATGGGCGAGATGCAGGTCCCTAAGGACGCCCTGTACGGCGCTTCCACGGCCCGATCCGTCGCCAACTTCCCAGTCAGCGGCATGACCGGGCAGACGATGCCGGATTTCATTCGCGCCTACGCCTACCAGAAGAAGGCGAGCGCCCTGGCCAACGCCGACTGCGGCGTGCTGGACAAGAAGATCGCCGCCGCCATCGCCAGCGCCGCTGACGAGATTCTAGACGGCAAACATCACGAGCATTTCGTAGTCGACGTATTCCAAGCCGGCGCCGGCACCAGCGTTCACATGAACATGAACGAAGTGCTGGCCAACCGTGGCATGCAGATCGACTCGAGCGTCAAAATCAGCCCCAACGATCATGTCAACTACGGCCAGAGCACCAACGACACGATCCCGACGAACCTGCATTTGTCGGCCCTTCTGGCCCTCCCGCGCCTGGACGCTGGCTTGAAAGCCGTGCAGGACGCCTGCGAAACCAAGGGCAAAGAGTGGAAGGACGTCATCAAGTCCGGACGCACGCACTTGCAGGACGCCGTGCCGATCACGCTCGGTCAGGAGTTCATGAGCTGGCGCAACTGCATTCGTCACGTCCGCGAAAATTTGCAACACGCGGCAGGTGCCTTGCACGAGCTTGCCCTCGGCGGCAGCGCCATTGGCAGCGGACTGAACACGGCCGACGGCTATCGCGCAAAGGCGATCACGTACCTGAAGGAATTCACAGGACTGCCCCTGCGTGAGCCTGAGGACCCGTTCGAGGCGGTCAACTCACGCTGGGGGTTTCACAACTTCAGCAGCGCGATCCGCGTCGCGGCCGTAGAGCTGACGCGCATCACTAACGACATTCGCCTGCTTAGTTGTGGTCCAACCACGGGGCTCGACGAGTTTCGTCTAAAGCCGATCCAGCCGGGCAGCAGCATCATGCCGGGCAAGATCAACCCGAGTAATCCAGAGGCCATGAACCAGTTGCTGTACCAGGTGCTGGGCAACGACCATACGGTCTACCTGTGCGCCATGGGCGGGCAGCTCGACCTGAACGTGATGATGCCGGTGATGGCAACCACGACGCTCTGGAGCATGAACTGGCTGGCCAACTTTCTGCCGGTGTTCGCCGAAGACAGCATCGCCGGCGCCACAGTGAACCGCGAGCGTTGCGAAAAGTATTTTGAGCACAGCCAGGCGCTGGCAACGGTGCTGAACCCGGTCATTGGCTACATGAACGCCGCCAAGGTCGCCAAAGAAAGCGTAGCCAGTGGCAAAACGATCAAGGAACTGGTACGCGAACAGAAGCTCCTGACAAAGGAGCAGGAAAAGGAGTTCTACTCGCTAGAATACCTGACGAAGCGTTACCCCCAGGCAGGGTTTGACGACTGATGGCTCGTACCGGCAACACTCAAAATGCACGCAGCTTTGTTGTCCTGAAAGTTCAGGATGCGGAGGCTGAGTGGGAATCGCTGCCGCCGACTCCGTTTGGGGCGGTGGTGATTGCTCCGGCTGAGAAGCCTTTGAAGGAAGTGTTCTCCAAAGTTGCCACGCGCCTGCTGGAGCTTGGCTGCGGCTGGGCAACACTTCATGCGGGCAAGCACACCCATCGCCTGCATGACATCTTTGACCGCGCCATCGTGGACTATCAGCTCAAACATTCGCCCGACGTCGAAATGATGACCAGCGGCGAAGACGAAGACTCCCTCGAAGAAGCCATGCGCGACGCCGTGCATTTCGGCTTCCCCACCTACGGCGAGCCTTACCCCGGGCTGCTTGTGCTCGTTGTCGCGCCTGAAGATTCCAAACTGGATGAGCAGGCCGAGGCCCTCGCCAAATCCGTCCAGGCTGAATAACCTGCCCGAGCCATGGCCATCACGCTCGACTTTTCCGGTATCTCCTTCGACATGATTCTTGGCGGTCTGCTGATCGCCTTCGCCCGCATCTTTGACGTATCCCTTGGTGTGTTGCGCATGTCGGCGCAAGCGGCTGGCCGCAAGAAGGCCGCATGGGGCTTCGCGTTTCTGGAATCGCTGATCTGGGTAATCGTCGTTTCCAGTATCGTTACCAGCCTGGACCACCCAGTCTACGCGATCTTCTATGCGCTGGGCTTCGCAAGCGGAACACTGGTCGGCGTATTGCTGGAAGGCGCATTTGCACGCGGTGAGCAGGTCGTACGCGTCTTCACCCACCACGGTGACGCCATGTCAGCTGAGTTCCGCCAACAGGGCTGGCGCGTCACACAGTTTGAAGGCAAGGGGCGTGACGGCCCCATCCAGCTGTTGTTCATTCACCTAACCCGCAAGAAGGCGAAGAACGTCCCGTCCCTCGCGCGCACGATCGATCCGGACAGTTTCATCGTCGTCGATGACGTCCGCAGCAGCCTGAGCGCGGGCCCACAGGCCCAACTCGTGCGTAAGTAGCGTATTCGCCGTATAAGTTCGCGAGCTTCTACAGTCTGAAAGGCTGCCATGCTTGCGTTCACGTTTGCGGACATCACGATTGACGTAATCTTCAGCGGGTTGGGTGTGGCCCTTGCCCGCATCATTGACGTTTCGCTGGGCGTGCTGCGGCAGGCCAGCGTGCGCGCCGGACACCGCAAGTCCTCATGGATGATCGGTTTCGTGGAGGCGCTGATCTGGGTGGTTGTGGTCTCGAGTGTCGTGCGCAACCTGAACAGTCCGGTGCTCGCGCTGTTTTACGCTGTCGGCTTCGCAACCGGGACGTTCGTAGGCGTCACAATCGAGGGTTATCTTGCGCGCGGCGAACAGGTCGTGCGCATCTTCACCCACTTCGGCGACAAAATGGCCGGGCTGATGCGCACACAGGGCTGGCGCGTAACACAGTTCGAGGGCAAGGGGCGCGACGGCCCGGTGCAACTTCTGTTCATTCACGTGGCGCGCCGCAAGGCGCCTGCAATCGCGCCTTTCGCTCGTGACTGTGACCCCGCCTGTTTCATCGTGGTTGACGACGTCCGCAGCAGCAGCGCCGGCTTTCACGACATCGGCGCCGGAAGAAAATAACTATGGCTTGCCTGCTTCTTTCCTGCGTTTGCGTCGTCTGCGATAAGCAGGCCAGAGCAAGCCATCAACGGAGAATTTTCCGGCGCCGGTAAAAATCAAGGTCAGAAACCCGAACGCGAAAAGCAACGCCGGCTCCTTGCTCGCGCCCGCGCCCATGGTCCAGGGGTCACTGCCGTGTACCACAAATGCGGCCACAATCATGGTGAACACAATCGGCGCCGCCGCGACGCGTGTGGCCACGCCCACGATCACCATCAGCGCGCAGATAAACTCACTACCAGCGGCACCCATCAATGAAAGATGCGGCCCGATGCCGATGGGGTCGAACTGGTCGTTGAACTTGCCCTGCATCAAGTCAGCGAACTTGCTCCAACCGTGCGAGGCCATGTAGAGGCCCAGCCCGACACGCAGCACCAGCAGTCCGATCGAATTTGTCAGGTCCTGGCGCTTGGCGTCCATAAATGTCTCCGCATCCGGAATCGGAACAGGCCAGGCGGGCCGACCATTCCCCATTTGGCGGGTTTTTGTCTTTGCTCACTTTGTAGCCGGCGTATCCTGCCTGCCCTCAAAGCCAGGGACAAGCACAATGAAGAAGCGCGCGATACTGCTGCTGAGTGTACTGACGATTTTCGCGGTGAACGATCCTGTGGCCGCTGACCCTCATCATCGGCCCAGTACGGGACCGCTGGCCGGCAAGCGCATCATGGTCAGCCCGGGCCATGGCTGGACATGGCAGAACAGCAGCAACTTCTGGTACACGCAGCGCGGCGTCACCAACAACATGGTGGAAGACTTCAGCAACGCCATGCTGGCCATCGACTTTCTGATCCCCTACCTGATCAACGCGGGCGCAGACGTAGTTGTCCCACGTGAGCGCGGCTACCAGTCCGCCGAGTTCATCGGCGATGACGGTGACGGCAACTACTTCGAAACCGGCACGTGGACAACCAGCACGAACGTCAGCGGCTTCTGGGGCAGCGGCTACCGCTGGGCAAACACCAGCAGCACCGAAACCGCGACCGCGGGCTGGAACTTCACAATTGCCGACGAAGGGCGCTATCCAGTGTACGTGCGCTGGACACAGGGGACGGATCGTTCTACGGACGTGCTGTACCGGGTGCATCATGCGGGCGGCATTGCTGAAATCACACTGGACCAGAACCAGCACAACTACACCAACCCCTACGACAGCGTCACCGAAGTTGCCCACCAGGGCGGGCGCTGGGTATTTCTTGGCGAGTTCGAGTTTACGCCCGGCAGTGGCGCACGGGTTGAGATCAGCAACCAGACTGGCAACGGAAGCGTCGTCGTGGTTGACGCCTGCAAAGTCGGCGGAGGCATGGGCGACATTGATCGGGGCGGCGGCGTTACCGGGCGCCCGCGCTGGGAGGAATGCTCGCGCTACTACGCCGAGTTCCATGGTTTTCCAAGCAGCGTCTACGACCTGGCCGGCTCTGATGACGGCAGCGACAATGTCAGCACGCCGCCACGAATGCTGAAAGAGTGGAAGGAATTCGACCTCGCCTTCGCCCTGCACAGCAACGCCAGCGGCGGCAGCGGCACGGCCCGCGGGACGGTGACCTACACTTATGACAACACCAGCACGCCCCACCCGGCCGCGTTGCTCAGTGACAGCGTCGCCTACGCGACACTGGTCCAGAACGAAGTCATGCGCGTGAACAACGCCTGGGCGGCGGCGAACGGCGATGTGTGGAACAACCGCGGGCTGAACACCGACAACTTCGGCGAGTTGCGTACCAACAACAAGACGCCGAGTTGCCTGCTTGAGTCCGCCTTTCACGACAACGCCCAGGACGCCTGGTACCTGCGCCAGCCCGGCTGGCGGCACGACACGGCCCGTGCGATCTACAAGGCGATCGTGCGCTACTTCAACGCAGGCGCGACGATCATGCCGTTGCCGCCAACCCACTTGCGCATGTGCAACACGGGTGCGGGACAGATCACCCTCAATTGGCGCCCGCAGGCCGACCCCCTGGAGGCAGGCGCCATGCCAACCAGTTACCGTGTGTACCTGAGTGACGACGGTTTCGCCTTTGACTCCGGGCGCGCGGCCAACGGTGGCGCAAGCCACGTCCTGACGGGCCTGTCACCCGATCAAACCATCTTTGCGCGGGTAACGGCGTTGAATGCCGGCGGTGAAAGCCTCTGGGGCGAAATGCTGTGCGCTCGCACTCCCAGCGCGCAAGCTGAGGGGCTTGCGACGCCGCTGCTGATTGTCAGCGGCTACGACCGTCTGGATGAATTCACCTGGTACCAGCAGGGCGCGACAAACCGCGACGGCGACATGCACATCCGCAACCACCGCGATACGGTGCGCCGCCACGCTATCGCGGCCGGGAATGCGACGACAACCGGCGGCGGTCGTTTCTTCTTTGACGGCGCGAGCAACGAAGCAATCGAGGATGGCGATATCGGGTTGAGCTCCTACTCCGTCCTCGACTGGGTACTGGGCAACGAAAGCACACAGGACGAGACGTTCTCCGACACCGAGCAGTCGCTTGTGTCGGCATACCTTGGCGGCGGTGGGCGCCTGTTCACAAGCGGCGCCGAAATTGCCTGGGACCTCGATGCGCAGGGCAGCGGCCCGGATCGCGCCTTCTACAACGGGTTGCTCGGAACCAGCTATGTCAGCGACAGCAGTGGCGACTACAGCATAGGCGCATTGGGCGGCACACTATTCGACGGCGTCCCCGCGTTCACCGTCGATGACGGCTCCGGTAGCAGCTACACGGTCGGCTACCCCGACGTGATTGCGCCGGCGGCCGGCAGCGGCGCGGTCAGCGTCCTTGAGTACTCCCCGGGAATCACGGCCGGCGTGGCTTCCGCGAACGTCGTCGTGCTCGGCTTTCCCTTCGAAACAGTTAACGAAACGGGCGCACGGGACGCGATGATGCAGGCCGTGTTGCGCACTCTGGCGCCGACGTACACCGGGGTGAACGCCAACCCGGGCGGGGGTGGTGGTTCCGGCAGAGGTGGCGGCGACGACGATTCGGGATGCGCGGTGGCAGCGGGTGGCGCCGCCCCGATCGCACTGATGCTGATCGGGCTGCTCGCCTGGCGTCGCAGACGAAAGTAATTACTCGTCTTCGCGTGGCCTGGGGTCGTCGTATTCGATCGGCGGGCTGATAACGATTTCGCCGGCTTCGTTCTGCTCGATACTGACTTCGCGCTGCTTGACCATCTCCAGCAGCGCCAGAAAGTTGCCGATCACATCGGCTTTCGTGCGCCGGGGCCCCACCAGCAGCGCGAAATCGACTCGACCGCTTTCTTTCAATTGCTGCAAGATCAGGTCTATGTAGTAGCGCACCGGCTTGTCGGTGAGATCAATCAAGTGCGGCCTGGGCGCGGCGACTTCGCCATACAGGCGATGAAACACGCGATACAGGTCCACAACGCTGAAATCTTCAAGGAACGTGTCGTTGTCGGATTCCGGTGTGTCACCCTGCAACTGCCCGCCGGGGCGTCCGTGTCGCTTCGCCTGTGCGTCGTAGCGATCAGCCAGCAGCGCCGCCATGTCACGGATACGCTTGTACTCAAGCAACTGGCGAACAAGCTTCGCGCGCTCGGCCTCGGCATCGGATCGTTCTTCGGACTTCGCGAGCACCAGCTCCGATTTCAGCTTCAGCAGCGTCGCGGCCATGGTCAGAAACTCGCCGGCGTATTCGAGGTCGATGGTCTCCATCTTCTCGAGTTCAAGAATGTACTGCTCGGCGATCTCGGCCACGGGAAGGTCGTAGATATCCACCTCCGCCCGGCGGCACAGGTACAACAGCAGTTCCAGGGGGCCCGTGTATACCCGTGTCTGTACGCGTACTTCGCTCATCAGCTTCCCCAGATCATGCCCGGCAGATTCACGAACGGCCAGATGACGGCCTTGAAGAATGGATCAAGCAGCACGCCGCCCGGCAGTATCCAGAATACGGCGATAACTATGAAGAACCCGTAGGGCCGGATCTTGTCCATGAACGAACGCAGCGCCTCGTTGCCGAAAAAGTAGACGATGTTGCTGCCGTCAAGCGGCGGTATCGGGACCAGGTTGAAAACGCTGTAGATCACCGCGGTTATGTACGTCATGGTGATGACCAGATGCAGCAGCTGCATGGCGAACGTGATCTCACCGCCAAAGAACGGATAGATCGCAATCCAGATCGCCAACACAACCGCCGCCACAACGAACCCGCCCGCGGGGCCCGCGAATGCGACGATGGCGTGGTCACGCAGTGGGTGCCGAAAATTGCCGGGGTTCACAGGCACCCACGCCATACCAAGCGGGAACCCAAGAGTCAGCACCGTGACGGCCGGCATGACCACCGCGCTGATCACGTACATCGGATTCTTCCACTCGATGTGCCGGAACGGATTGACCGTGACCTTGCCGAGGTAGTAGGCGGTCTTGTCGCCAAGACGGTACGCGGCCCAGGCGTGCCCGCCTTCATGAAAGCCCATCTGCAGAAACCAGGCGATCATCCCCGCGACCAGCAGAGTGCCTTTGCCCTCACCCAGAGTTACGGCAAGCCAGCTCAATGCTCATAGACTCCTGAAAACACTTCGCGAGCCGGGCCGGTCTTGTACACGCAGTTGTCGCGGTCGTTCCATTCCATATCGAGTTCGCCGCCCAACAGTTTGATCCTCACATTGCGTCCGGTGATGGCGTTCTGTACCGCCGCAACGACTACTGCGCTTGCACCCGTGCCGCACGCCAATGTTTCGCCAGCTCCACGTTCCCAGGTCCGCTGGATCAAGACCTTCTCACTTTCCTTGAACACGAACTCGACGTTGGTGCGGTTGGGGAAGACTTTGTGGTTTTCGATCAACGGCCCGTAAGTGTGCACCAGAGCGTCTGTGGGTGGCTTGTCGACGAAGATCACGCAATGCGGGTTGCCCATGCTCACGCAAGTGACTCGGAATTCCTTGTCCCCCACTTTCAGGGGTTCGTTGGTGACCATCTCTCCGGGCTCACCGGTCATGGGTATCGCTGCACGCAACAGGCGCGGCTCGCCCATGTTGACGCGTACTTTTGCGGCTGTGTGCGTGCCCTTCTTGGGCGTGATCTGGACGCTCAGCACCCCGGCGCCCGTCTCAATGGGGAACTCCGTGCCTGACTCGTACTTCCGGTCGAAAAGAAACTTGGCGACGCAACGCAGACCGTTGCCGCACATCTCCGATTCGCTGCCGTCGCTGTTGAACATCTGCATGCGGTGCTTGACGTCTTTGAGTTTGCTGCGTCGAATCAGAATCAGTCCGTCGCTGCCGATGCCGAAATGCCGGTCGCTGATTTCGCGGGCAAGCTTGTTCAGTCCTCTCGGGACGTCATCGCGCGCATCGACGTAGACGTAATCATTGCCGATACCTTCCATTTTGACGAACTTCAGCCCCTTGCTCATCGCTTCTCCGGGCGCTTGGCCTGCAAATCGCTGATCGGCTGGATTCTGGCATCAAACTCATAGCCGCCCTCGCAGCGCACCTTGAACGCCCCGGACAGGTCCGCGTCCATCTGCACGCTTCCCTCCAGCACTCGAAACCACTGTGCGTTCTGCTCGTAGTAGGTGCGCATCTCGAACTCCGGCAGCACAATGCGCTTGAGGCGCCCGTCCACCACGCGGCCGTCGCCATCCAATTCAAGGTACAGGGTGTTCAGAATATAGTAGTCCGAGCCTGGCGCGTCGGCATATCCAACCAGCTTCAGGCTGCGGTTCTCACCCTCGACCCAGCTTGCACGGAACGCCTCACCCTCTTCCTTGATATCGAGTTTCCAGCCCTCGCCATACTCCTCAAGGCGAAAGTATCCCTCGCCACCGCCGCAGGCGGTGAGCAGCAAGGCGATCAGTAGGGTCAACACAGGCTTCATGTACTTCTCCGGCAGGATTGTACGCGGGGGAGCAGCTTCCAACAGTCACAGGCGACGAGGTCAGGGCGTTCGCACCCTGCACAACGTTTGCTCCGCGACCGCTTCGCGTTTTGGCTCACTACTCGTTGTACTTGCGCAGGGCGATCGTCGCGTTGTGCCCGCCGAAACCAAAGCTGTTGGACAGCAGCATATCGACCGCCATACTGCGCCCCTCATGCGGGACGTAGTCGAGATCGCAGTCCGAGTCCGGCACCTTCAGGTTGCGCGTCGGCGGCACAATGTCGTGCTTGATGGCAAGCGCGCACGCCACAAGTTCGACGGCGCCGCTCGCGCCGAGCAGGTGCCCCACCATGCTCTTGGTGCTGCTGACCGCCAGCTTGCGGGCGTGGTCGCCGAAGGCCTTCTTGATCGCGAGGGTTTCGGTCTTGTCGTTGTACTCGGTGCTCGTGCCATGCGCGTTGATGTAGCTGACGTCTTCCGGCTTCGCGCCGGAATCTTTGATCGCCAGCAGCATACTGCGCATGGCGCCTTCGCCGTCTTCACTGGGTGAGGTCATGTGGTAGGCATCGTCGGTCTGCCCGAAACCGGTGACCTCGCAGTAGATACTCGCGCCGCGCGCCTTCGCGTGCTCAAGCTCTTCAAACACGATGGTTCCGGCGCCTTCGCCCATTACGAAGCCGTCGCGCTCCTTGTCAAAGGGGCGACTCGCGTGCTCGGGGTCGTCGTTGCGGGTGCTCATGGCGCGCGCGGCGCAGAAGCCGGCCAGGCCGAGTATCGTACACGCGGCCTCGGTTCCGCCGGTAAGGACGACATCCGCGTCGTTGTACTGGATCGTCCGCAGGGCCATGCCGATAGCGTGATTCGCGGAAGCACAGGCGCTGGCGGTAGCGAAGTTCGGGCCCTTAAGCCCGAAGCGAATGGCCACGTTTCCGGACGCTGCGTTGAGCATCAGCTTGGGAATGAAGAAGGGGTTGATGCGGCGCGGGCCGCGCTCAAGGAGGGTGCGATTGCCGTCCTGGATCTCTTCAAGACCGCCGATGCCTGAGCCAATGATAGCGCCCACGCGGGTCGCGTCCGTTTTCGTGATATCGAGTTTCGCGTCCTTGAGGGCTTCCTGCCCCGAAATCACGGCGTAGTGAACAAATGGATCGGTCTGGCGCACGTACTTGCGGTCGCCGCCCATCAAGTCTACCGCGTCAAAGTTCTTCAGGCGCCCGGCGATGGTGGTGGTCATGCCGGATTCGACGAAATCCTGATGGTTTGTAATGCCGTTCGCGCCGCGCAGGGCGGCGTCCCAGAAGGTCGGCACATCATTGCCGATAGGGCTCAGTACGCCAAGCCCAGTGATTACGACGCGTCGGCGCTGGATCTGCGACATCACGACTTCCTTCTATTGCCCCAATAGCCCTGAAACCGTGCAAAAAGGCCGGGCAAGCGAACAGCGCCCATTGATACGCGGCGCGTCTACGCTTGCCCGGACGCGAAGGGCGACCTGTGGCCCGCCAAAGTCTTCGCACGCTCAAGCTGTCTAAGCCTTGCTGGCGGTCTTTTCTTCGATGTACTTGACCGCGTCACCGACGGTCTGGATTTTCTCGGCGTCTTCGTCGGGGATGTTGAGTTCGAACTCATCCTCGAACTCCATCACGAGTTCCACTGTATCAAGGCTGTCAGCGCCAAGGTCATTCACGAACGAGGTCTCCATGGTGACCTTGTCGCGGCTGACACCCATCTGGTCGCATACGATCTGCTTGACGGATTCTTCGATTTCTTCCCGTGTGGGCACGTGGTGTTCCTTTCTCGCGTGCGGGGCCAGCCCGCAAGTACTTCCATTACGAATCAAAGCGCCCCCATCGGCGCATCGGGGCGGAAGTTTAGCGACGCCGCACAACCGGTGCAAGCGCCTCTCCACATCCAGTGGCGATCGCTAATTTGGCCGCTGTGACAGCTCTGTCAAGACCCCGTGGGTTTCACGCGGGTGGAAGAAATTCACCAGGCAGCCGCCCGCCCCCTCGTGCGCGGACTCCCAGATCGGCGTGTAACCCTTGGCCAGCATGTGTTTCGTGGCATCGACAATGTCGGGTACGGCGTAACACAGGTGGTGCAAGCCGGGCCCGCGTTTTTCGATGAACTTCGCGATGGTTGAATCGGGCGACGCGGGCTCAATCAACTCAATGTGCGTGCCGGGCGGGACAAGCAACTTGAGCACGCGAACCTTTTCACCCGCAACATCCTCAATTTCGGCCTCTGCGGGCAACTGCAACGCGTGTTCATAAAAACCGCGCGCTTCCGCAATCGACCGGACGGCAATCCCTATGTGGTCAAGTTCCATGCCCTGCCCCCAGCGAGATTGCTAAAATCTCTTTCAGCCACCCATCGCTTCCTGAAGAGTCATCGCAGCACAGGCGCCACCAACAATGTATTTCAGGCGGGATGCTTTAGCGGCAAATTCCTGTCTAACATCGTCGGGCAAGACGACCTTGGCATCGTTGTTGAGAAACAACAAAAGACCGTTGTAGGTCAACACAGGGAGCAGAAGTTGCACTACAAAATCCCTCATTGTCTTGTATCCCGCCCTTTCGATCTTTGAACGCAGGTCATTGACCAAGTTTTCCTGATCGACCTCCAGTCCTTTGCCAATGACTGACTCCAATTTGGCGATGTGCTCATTGTATCTGGGAAGCCACACGTCTAGATGTTGTTTCAGCAGGAGTCCAGCGGCTTGACGGTTTAGCAATTCGATTGCGGGATTCATGCGGTCGTGTTGTTGACCGATGATTAACGCGCCAATCTGCGTACACATCTGAATCAGCGCTTGTCTCTCTTTAACTGATGTATACGAAACCGTCGGTTTGGAGGCAGGCGCCAAGTCCTTCTTAACTTTGCGAGTGGTGTTTCGCTTGCCACGTCTTGAAGTCTTGCTGGAGGCCATTCGATATCCTAGTTTTCGTGGTACTCACCAAACACGCCGCGCATGGTATCGCAAACTTCGCCCAGTGTCGCCTTGGCACGCAGCGCGTTGATGATTTTCGGAACGAGATTCGCGTCACCCTTTGCCGCGTCCTGCAGCTCGCGCAATGACTTGTCGAGGGCCGAATCATCACGCGCCGCGCGAAACTGCGCCAGGCGCTTCAGTTGAACTTTGGCGGCGTTCGCGTCGATCTCCTGCAGGCTTGGCTCTTGGGCGCTGCTGCTTTCGAATTTGTTCACGCCCACAACCACGGCCTCGCCCTTTTCCACACTGCGCTGGTACTGCAAGGCCGCCCGGGCGATTTCGCCCTGCATGAATTTCTGCTCGATAGCGCCAACGGCACCACCACGGGCGTCAACCTTTTCGATCAGGGCCTGGGCCTTTGCCTCAAGCTCGTCCGTCAGAGATTCAATAAGATAGCTGCCGGCAAGGGGGTCGGGCGTGTCTGCGACCCCGCTCTCGTGCGCCAGAATCTGCTGTGTGCGCAGCGCGATCTCAACGCTTCGTTCCGTGGGCAGGGCAAGTGCCTCGTCAAAACTGTTTGTGTGAAGGCTCTGTGTGCCGCCCAGCACGGCGCCAAGCGCCTGCACTGTTGTCCGCACGATGTTGTTCTCTGGCTGCTGTGCCGTGAGTGTGCTGCCGGCTGTCTGGGTATGAAACCGCAGTTGCAGGGCCTTGGGGTTCGTGGCGTGAAAACGCTCTTTCATAAGACGCGCCCACAGGCGGCGCGCGGCGCGGTACTTCGCGACTTCCTCAAGCAGGTTATTGTGCCCGTTGAAGAAGAAGCTCAGGTTCTTTCCGAAGTCGTTGACGTCGAGCCCGCGCCGCACTGCCTGCTCCACGTAGCACAGCCCGTTGGCCAGCGTGAACGCGATCTCCTGCGCCGCGGTGCTGCCCGCTTCGCGAATGTGATAGCCGCTGATGCTGATGGCGTTGAAGTTGGGCACTTCGTTGGCGCAGAACTCAATGATATCGGTGGTGATGCGCAAACTGGGACGCGGCGGGTAGATGTACGTGCCGCGTGCGACAAACTCTTTGAGCAGGTCGTTCTGAAGCGTGCCGCGCAGCTTGCCCCAGGAGACGCCCTGCGCATCAGCCTGAATCAGATAGAAAGCCAGCAGGCAGGCAGCACTGGAATTGATCGTCATGCTGGTGCTGACTTTGTCGAGCGGGATGCCGCTGAGCAGCACGTCCATGTCCGCCGTGGTACAAACGGGAACACCCACCTTGCCGACCTCGCCGGCAGCCATTTCCGAATCACTGTCGTAGCCGATTTGTGTGGGCAGGTCGAATGCGATGCTTAACCCGGTGACGCCCTGTTCGAGCAGAAAGCGATAGCGCCTGTTGGATTCCTCGGCGCTGGCGAATCCCGCGTACTGGCGCATGGTCCAGAAGCGCCCGCGGTACATGCTTGGATATATGCCGCGCGTGAACGGGTACTCACCGGGAAAGCCCAGCTTGTTCAAGTACGTGGCTTCACCCTGGCCGGTCAAGTCACCTTTTACGGGGCCGGCTAAAGGCGGGTATTCGCAGCCACTGCTGGTTTCGAATGACTCGCGGCGCTCCTGTGTCTTGGCAACGAAGGGCGCGTGGGTGTGTTCCAGCCAGCGGATGTAGTCTTCCTGCAGGTTGCTCATTTGCTTTCCGGCGGCGGGGCGAGCTTGATCATCAACGTGCCTTTCTCAAGCACGTCATTGGGTTTGACGGCAATCTCTTTCACGATGCCTTCCTTGGGCGCACGGATGTCGTTCTCTAGCTTCATGGCGTGCAGGCTTAGCAGGCTTTCGTTCTTCTTTACCTGCTGCCCGATCTCGACGTGGACGGCCACGACCATGCCGGGCATGGGCGCCTTTACGTCCACCCCCCCGCCGCTGCCTTTGCGTCTGGCCACGGCCGCCAGGCGCACGTGTTCAAGTTCTCGTACATTCGCCGCATACACGACACCGTCGAGAATGATATCCGTGCCGTCCTTGCCGCGGTGGTAGCCGAAACGCTGGGCGTCGCCATTCAGTTGCGCAACCTGCACCTTGCTGCGCAGGGGTGTGTCGATGTTTACCGGGAACGTCCCGCCGGCGTGGTGAACATGCAGCTTGCCGTCGCGCTCGAAGAATCGCACGGCGTGCTTTTGACCATCCACTTCGACTTCATAGTCCATGGCTTGCTACCTCAGTCTCGGCAGACTGCTGGAACTCCACGGGTCGAACGCTACTTCACCGGCGCGACTTTGAGCGTGGCGCACCTTCTGAAGATGGCGATACTCCATCAGCGCGGCCAGCACGGCCGCCTCAGCCGCCTTGTTGCGTGCCGTCAGCTCGCCGAGGTGTTTCTCAACCCAGTGAATGTCGAATTCACCTGCCACGACATCGGGGTGGTCCATCAAGTTCAGGTGCAACGGTATTGTCGTAGCCACACCGACAATCATAAATTCACGCAGAGCCCGCTTTGCGAGTTCTATGGCCGCGTTGCGATCACCCGCATGGACGATCAGCTTTGCGGTCAAACTGTCGTAAAACTGGGTGACGCTGTCCCCGGTGTGGTAGCCGGCGTCAACACGGATGCCTTTGCCCTCCGGCGGCTCGAAGGCCTCGATGTAGCCAAGGCTGGGCATGAATTCCGCGAACGGGTCCTCGCTGTTGATGCGCAGCTCGATGGCGTGCCCGGTCTGCTTGATGTCCTTCTGGTCAATCGTCAGCTTCTCGCCGCTGGCAACGCGCAACTGCCACTCAACAAGGTCAACGCCCGTAACCTCTTCCGTGACCGGGTGCTCGACCTGCAAGCGCGTGTTCACTTCACAGAAGTACCAGCTGCCGTCCTTGTCGTCGTAGAGAAATTCGCAGGTTCCCGCATTGCTGTACTTCGCCGCCGCAGCGATCTTTACGGCGTCGCCACAGATTTTCTTGCGCTGCTCAGGTGAGAGGCTGGGGCTCGGCGTTTCCTCCAGCAGTTTCTGGTGCCGTCGCTGAAGGCTGCATTCGCGCTCAAAGAAATGCAGCACCTTGCCGTGCTTGTCCGCGAGAATCTGAACTTCAATGTGCCGCGGCGAGGGCAGAAATTTTTCGACCAACAGAGCGTCGTCGCCGAAGCTGGCCTTGGCTTCGCGCGCCGCCTTGGGCAGAAGCGTTCTCAGGTCATCCACGCTGTCCGCCCGGTGCATCCCCTTGCCGCCACCGCCCGCGGCGGGCTTGATCATCACCGGAAAGCCGATGCTCTGCACAGCCTTCAGGGTTTCCGCGTCAGCTTCCCCGGCGCATTTCACCCAGGGAGTCACCGGCACGCCGGCCTGTTCCGCCACGGCCTTCGCGTGGCGCTTGTCGCCCAGGCGGTCGATGGCGCCGCTGTCGGGGCCTATGAACTGGATGCCGCTGTCTTCGCACAGCCTGGCGAATGCCGCGTTCTCGGCGAGAAAGCCGTAGCCGGGGTGGATCGCCTCCGCCCCGTGTTCTTTGGCAAGGTCCACGATGCGCCGCATGTTCAGATAGCTGTCGGCTGACGGTGACGGGCCCAGATAATGGGATTCGTCGGCTTCATGTACGAAGGGCAGGTGGGAGTCAGCATCCGAAAACACGGCCACACTGAGTACGCCGAGCTTGCGGCAGGCACGGATCACGCGCAGGGCGATCTCACCACGATTGGCAATCAGGACTTTCTTGAACATGGATGGGGAATTTAGGGTTGCGCGGGCAAACAGACCAGACCCAAACAAAAAGGCGCGCCCGGAGGCGCGCCTTTTGAATTCCCGGCTGCATGTTATTCCGCGACAGGAAGCTTTTCCTGACCGTTGAGTTCAACACCATCCGCATACCACACGCCGCCGATTCGGGTGACCGAAACCTCGAGCGAGTCGCCGTACTTATTCCTGTAGTTAACAGACCCGCTGCCGTCCCCTTCGAGGCCGTGGCGAACCTTCACGCCAATCAGACGCATATCCGCCATGCGGTCGGTGAACTTCTCCCACTTGTGGGCCTTCTTGTACCAGCCTTCATGCAGCGCGGCTCCCTGCCCCGGCTCAAGGGCGAACAAAGTCTCGGCGTCGCCGATCTCAAGCTTCTTGCCCGGGTCCATGCTGTTATCGCCGACGTAGTTGTCCTTGTTGTTCTTCCACCAGTCCTTGGTGGTCTCGGATTCATACTTCGCGTTGTCCTTGCGCCACTGCAATCCGTCAGTAGTCCAGGGATCAAAGCTCTTGTAGATCGCCGGGAAGTCTTCAGCCTGGATGGCCGACAGGACGGATTCCCCCACGCCTTCGGCGCTGGCGCTGCCGCCACCACCACAACCAACCATCACAACTGCCAGCACAACCAAAGGTGCAAGCTTCCATATGTTCTTCATTGCCCGCTTCTCCGTTTCCGTTTCCATGTCTGAGCGACTAATTGGGTTCGTTCTCACGCTTACGCGTCTCTTCGAGAGCGCGCAGGATGCTAGGGTGAAGGTCAAATTTCCAGACCCCATCGTGACGAACCCATGAATATCTGTCCGGGTTGCCATTTTTCAGCACCGCGGTGGCGCTGTCGCCCTGTACCGAAATTGTGCTGACGTTTGAACGCTCAAACAACCCGGACGTTCGCGAAGCCCCTTCTTGGGTCAATTCCGGAGTAACCCGCCAGCCGTAATAGGCCTGCGGTGTCAGATTATCCGGGTTATCCGGCAGGGCGCCAAGCAGCTTGCGAATGCGTTCGCGCTCGGATTCCGGGGTTCGCGCCTCGGGCTTCAGTGCTGCCCGGTTCATCTTGACGGCCTGGCGCACGCCGCCTTCGCCCTCAAGTTCACGTTTGTAAAACTCCTGCGCGTCCGGGCTCAGCATCTCCCACATGGCGTCGGCGTTCTGGTTGCTGACGGCTTTGGACCACGCAAGCATCGCGTCGTGAACGCCCTGCTGCTCCGATGTCCATGCGTCAGACTCAGGACAGCCTGGCAGAACCAACAGGGCGGACATCGCGAATATCAGGAACAGACTTGTCTTCACGGGTGGTACCTCAAATGGGGCCGAACGGGGTGGTGCCCCCTTTGATCCATGCAACGCCAGCATAGTTGAAACCCTGCGCGTAACAATCACAGCGGGATGTTGCCGTGTTTCTTGGGCGGATTCACATCGCGCTTGTGGCGCACGACCTCAAGGGCGCGGATCAGCTTCCTGCGCGTCTCACGCGGCTTGATAACACCGTCGATATAGCCGCGCGCGGCCGCGTCATAGGGGTTGCTGAAGCGCTCACGATACTCCGCTGTCAGGTCGTTTCGGCGCTTATCCGGATCATCCGCTTCGGCCAGTTCCCTGGCGTACAGGATGTTCACGGCGCCTTGCGCCCCCATCACGGCGATCTCGGCCGTCGGCCAGGCATAATTGACATCGCTGCGAATGTGCTTGCTGCTCATGACACAGTAGGCGCCGCCGTAGGCCTTGCGCGTGATGACACACAACTTGGGCACCGTGGCCTCGCAGTAGGCGTAAAGCAGCTTTGCGCCGTGCTTGATGATGCCGTTGTGTTCCTGGTTCACGCCAGGCAGGAAGCCCGGTACGTCTTCAAACGTGATGATCGGAATGTTGAACGCGTCACAGAACCTCACGAAGCGCGCACCCTTCAGGCTGCTGGCGATGTCGAGGCAGCCGGCCAGCACAGCGGGCTGCTGGGCGACAATGCCAATGCTGTGCCCGCCCAGCCTGGCGAAGCCGACAATCAGATTCTGCGCATAGTGCTTGTGGACCTCAAAGAAATCGCCGTCGTCTACAACGGTCTCGAGAACATCCAACATGTTGTAGGGCTTCTCGGGATTGTCCGGGACAATTCGATCCAGCCTGTCGTCTTCGCGATTCACGTCGTCATCGGGCTCGATGAACGGCGGCGGCTCCAGGTTATTCTGGGGCAGAAAACTCAGCAGCTTCTTGATGCTGACGATACAGTCCGGCTCCGACTCATTTGTAAAATGGCTGACTCCGCTGGTTTCACCGTGTACTCCGGCCCCGCCAAGGCCCTCCATGTCGATTTCTTCGTGGGTAACGGACTTGATGACACTTGGGCCCGTCACAAACATGTGGCTTGTGCCTTCGACCATGAACACGAAGTCCGTGATCGCCGGGCTGTAGACGGCGCCGCCGGCGCAGGGGCCCATGATGGCGCTGATCTGCGGGATCACGCCGCTGCTGAGTGTGTTGCGCAGGAAAATCTCGGCGTAGGCGGCAAGGCTCGCCACCCCCTCCTGGATGCGCGCGCCGCCGCTGTCGTTGAAGCCGATCACGGGGCAGCCGTTCTTGAGCGCCTGGTCCATGATCTTGATGATTTTCTGCCCGTAGCGCTCACCCAGGCTGCCGCCGAAAACCGTGAAGTCCTGGGCGAACACATAGACGGGGCGCCCGTACACACGCCCCACGCCGGTGACTACGCCGTCGCCGAGATACTTCTTGTTCTCGAGTCCGTAGGCGTGAACGTCGTGGGTGACGAAGGCGTCGATTTCCTCGAAACTGCCCTCGTCACATAGCAGCGCGATGCGCTCACGGGCCGTCAGCTTGCCGGACTTGTGCTGCTTGTCGATGCGAGCAGCGCCGCCGCCAAGCGAGGCCTGCTCGGTCAGGGTGTCGAGTTTTTCGAGTGCTTCACGCTGCGACAGCACGCCTTCCGGCAGGTCCGGGCGCACTCGGTTGGTGGCTTTCTGAGTCTTTCCCATAGGGCGGGTATGAAACCACGGATGCACGCGGTTGAACACGGAGAAATGAGTACATCCACCATTTTGGATTCATCTTTGCAGGCACTCTGTTGATCAAGGTCAGCGCCAAGGGACACATGAGCACCAGGCAAGCGCGAGGAATGCAATCGCTAACGACCTGCATACTCAGGCCGTCATGCCGCCGTCGACCACCAGCACTTGCGCCGTGACATAGGCGCCGGTGTCACCCGCCAGGAACAGGGCCGTGTTCGCGATGTCGTCAGGGCGTCCGAAACGCCCGAGCAGAATGCCGTTCCTGATGTCTTCCTTGACTTTGTCATCCAACGCGCCGGTCATATCCGTTTCGATAAACCCTGGCGCAATCACGTTGGCTGTTACCCCGCGACCGGCAAGTTCCTTGGCGACGGACTTGGTGAACGCAATCAGCCCACCCTTACTGGCGGCGTAGTTGGCCTGGCCCGCGTTGCCCGCAATGCCGACCACGCTGGCGATGTTGATCAGGCGCCCGTTCTTGCTCTTCATGAGCGGGCGAGCTGCAGCGCGCGTGATGTTGAACGCGCCGCGCAAGTTGGTGTCGAGCACCAGGTCGTAGTCTTCGTCGCTGAGGCGCATCAGCAGGTTGTCGCGCGTGACGCCGGCATTGTTGACCACAATGTCCAGGCCGCCCAGCTTCTCCTGCGCTTCCTTCATGATCGTGTTGCACGCGCCGGAATCCTTGACGTCCAGCCCGAACGTATGCACCTGGGCGGCGCCACGGTCTTTGCACGCGGCCGCTGTTTCGCTGACGCGGTCGGCCGACGTTGCAATCAGCGCGAGTTCCGCGCCCTGCTTTGCGAATGCTTCGGCTATCGCGCGTCCGATGCCGCGCGATGCGCCCGTAATCAAAGCCTTGCGTCCGTCCAGTGCGCCCACGAATTCTCCTAGCCCAGCAGTGACTTCAGCTCTTCGACTTTGCCCACGCTCACGCGAGTTGCCGAGCGGGCAACCCGCTTCAGCAACCCCGCCAGCACCGTGCCGGGCCCAAGCTCAATGAACGTGTCGTATTCCCACTCCACCAGCTTCTGCATGCTGCTCGCCCACTTTACCGGCGACGTCAATTGCCGCACCAGATTGGCTTTCAGCCTCATGGGATCGGAATGCTCTTCAGCGTCCACGTTGGCGACAACACCGATTTTCGGTGCGTGGAAGCGGGTTGTTTCAATCTCAGCCGCCAGACGGGCCTCCGCCGGCGCCATCAACGGGCTGTGAAACGCGCCGGCCACCGTAAGCGGGACGGTAAGTTTGGCGCCGCCCGCTTTGGCCAGTTTCATGGCTTCTTCAACCGCGCTGACTTCGCCGCTTATGGCGACCTGCCCGGGCGCATTGAAATTCGCTAGCACGACTATGCCCTTGTCCCGCGCGGGCGCCATCACTTCGGCCAGCTTGTCGTCGTCGAGCCCGACGATGCTGGCCATCGTGCCGGGTTTGGCGTCGCACGCCTCCTGCATGTACCTGCCGCGCGCTCGTACCAGTTTGACCGCGTCCTCCCAGCTCATGGCCCCCGCGGCCGCCAGGGCTGAATACTCACCAAGAGACAGCCCCGCAGCGACCTTGGCCGCGTCCAGAAGCTCGCGCCCCTTCTCGTGGGTTCGCAACGCGGCGACGACAGCCCACGAGTGCGTCAGGATGGCGGGTTGGGAGATGTCGGTCCGGTTCAGTTCTTCCTCGGGCCCGTCAAAGCAGGCCCGCGACAGGTCAAAGCCGAGCAACTCGTCTGCCTTGTCGAACACTTCGCGCGCTTCCGGGTACGCGTTGGCGAGGTCTTTGCCCATGCCGACGTATTGAGCGCCCTGGCCGGGAAACAGGAGAGCCGTTTTTGACATACTGAGTTCCGGGGAGTGTCAGACCGGAGTAAATCATTGCGCCTCGAGCCGGACTCCGAAGGCCGGACACGAGACCCGTCTTACCATTTCACCAGGTTGTAGCCCCAGGAAAGCCCGCCGCCGAATGCCTCAAACAGCAGGTAATCGCCGCGCTTCACGCGCCCAGTATCCAGCGCCTCCTGCAGCGCAATCGGAATACTGGCGGAACTGGTGTTGCCGAAGCGATCCAGGTTGATCAACACGCGATCCATATCGATGCCGACACGCTTCATGGCGCTTTCAATGATGTTCACGTTCGCCTGGTGCGGCACGACCAGCGCAACGTCGTCGGGAGTGATATTCGCCCGCTTGCACGCCTCTTCAGCCATTTCCTGGAACTTCTGCACCGCGAATTTGTAAACCGTGCGCCCCTTAAGGGCGATGGTGTGCATGTTTTTTTCGACCGTTTCGTGACTCGCGGGCATACGGGTGCCGCCCGCCGCGACGTTCAGCGCATCGTAATCAAAGCGCGCGCCGTTGCGCGAACAGATCACCGTGCCGAGCCCATCCGTCTTGGTGATCACCGCAGCCCCGGCGCCGTCCGCGAACAGAATGCAGCTTGAGCGGTCATTGAAGTTCGTGATCGAGGAGAGCTTCTCGGCGCCGATCACCAGCACGTTCCGATAGCTGTCGGTGTTCACCAGCGCGGATGCGAGTTCCAGCGCGTACACGAAGCCTGCGCAGGCGGTGCTGATATCCAGGGCCGGGATATCCCCCATCTGCAAACCATGCTGCACCCAGCACGCCGTGTTGGGGAACGTGTTGTCGGGGCTGGCCGTGGCCACAATGATGTAATCGATTTCGGTCGGCTTCAGCTCCGCGCGTTGCAGCGCGAGCTTGGCGGCTTCAAGGGCCATGTCGCTGGTGTATTCGTCGTCACGTGCGTAGCGACGCTCACGGATTCCGGTACGCTGGAAAATCCACTCGTCACTCGTGTCGACGATTGCCGACATCTCGTCGTTGGTGACCACTCGCTCAGGAACGTAAGCGCCGATACTGAGAATGCCTGCCTGCCGTTCGCTCACTGCGTCTTCCTGTGCCTATGAAGTGGCGCCGGCTTTTCCGGCCTCAACCTGCAGCGCCTCAATGATTTTGTCATTCACGTGCTTGTTGCAACAGTCCGCCGCAGTCCGTATGCCTGACGCGATTGCGCGGTCGTCACTGCGCCCGTGAGCGATCACGACGGTTCCGTTGACACCGAGCAAGGCCGCGCCGCCAACCTCCTGCCAGTCCAGATCGCGCGTCATGGTGCGCAGCGTTTCCTTCAAGCGGTCGTCCGTCGCGAGCCCGGCCTTTGTGGCATGTTGCGCAAACATTCTGACAAGGATTTCGCACAGCCCTTCCGCGGTCTTCAGTACCACGTTGCCGACAAGCCCGTCGCATACGATGACTTCGCTGTCACCCGCAAACACTTCGTGCCCTTCAATATTGCCGCGAAAATCCAGCTCGCTCTGGTTCAGCAGGGCGTAAGCTTCCTTGATAACGAGACTGCCCTTGCCTTCTTCACCGCCGACGCTCAGCAGACTGACGTGGACTTTGTCCGACTCGTTTGCCAGCAGGTTGCGGTAGAAAATATCGCCCATAGCGGCGTACTGCGCGATGTGCCCAGCCTTCGCGGCGACGTTCGCACCTACGTCCATAATGACGATGCGGCCCTTCAACGTCGGCAGCGTGGTCAGAATACCCGCGCGACGCACGCCCGGCAGCGTGCGCAACATCAGTGTGCCGGCCGCCACAAGCGCGCCGGTGTTGCCTGCGCTGATTACCGCGTCGGCTTTGCCTTCGCGCACCAGCATGACGGCCATAGGCAGGCTGGCCTGCTTCTTGGCCTTGAGGGCTTCTACCGGATGCTCATCCATTCCGATGACTTCACTGGAATGGATAACGTGGATGTTGGGCAGCGGCGATTCGCACTTGCCAAGCTCCGCGCTAATGGCGGCTTCATCGCCAACCAGCAACATCTGCCAGTCAGGCTGTTCTTTCGCCACTTTCCAGGCGCCGCGCACGACAACTCCGGGCGCTTTGTCTCCGCCCATAGCATCAATGGCGATCCGGGGCATAGCCACTTCCTTTAATTGCTGTGCAGTCCGCCAGGGGCCGGGCGGTTTGAAAGCGGCGAAGCCTAGAGGCGTTCTTCCACTTCGAAGATCTGCTTGTTCTTGCCGTAATAGCCGCTGTCCTCACACACGCGGTGCGACAGCTTTGGAAGCCCTGTCTTGGCGCACTTGCTGATCTTGGGAAGCTTCAACGCATCATGGGCGCGGCGGGTGTTACGGCGTGCCTTTGAAGCTCTTTTCTTCGGGACTGCCATGTCATTCTCCTAAGCGCGGCCTGGGCCGCCAGACCGCGTCTGCTCGACGGGGCTATTTTTCAAGGGTCTCAACGACCCGTTTCCTTCCTGTTTCAAGGGCTTCTGCCAGCCCTTCCGGGTTCTTGCCGCCGGCCTGAGCGACTTCCGGCTTTCCGCCGCCGCCACCGCCGACAAGGCGCGCTATTTCGCCAATGATCTTGCCCGCGTGAAGCCCCCGTCCGACCAAATCTTTGCTGAATGCAACCAAAAGCAACGCTTTCCCTTCGCCGCGACTGCCGAGAATGATCGCAGACAACGCGCCATCCTGCCCCAAGGCGTCCTTGATTGTCAACAACTCAGGCGCTTCGGCGTTCGCGACTTCACCGACGTAAAGTGTGACGTCACCTACCTTTTCGCCACGAGCGCGGATTCCATCAAGCGCCTTCGCGTCTACGCCACCCGCTTGTTTCGACTTGCTCTTGAGGTCTTTCACTTCTTTCACAAGCGCCTGGATTTTCTGCAGCACGTGCCCCGGCTGGGCCTTGGTCAAGGCATGCAGTTCAGCCAGCGTTTTGGCTTCCTCAGCCGCAAGGTCGTACGCATCCTGGCCTGTAACGGCTTCAATGCGCCGAACGCCGGCGCTGCTGCTGCCCTCGTTGATGACTCGGAAGTAGCCAATATCGCCGGTACGGGCCACGTGGGTGCCGCCGCAGAGTTCTTTGCTGAAGCCCTTGCGCCCCATGCTTAGCACACGGACCTTGTCGCCGTATTTTTCACCAAACAGGGCCATCGCCCCGGCCTTTTGCGCGTCTTCCGGCGACATGACGTTTGTGCCGACTTCCGTGTTGGCCTGGATCTGCTCGTTGACCAGCTTTTCGATCTGCTGGCGTTCTTCGAAACTGAGCCCTTTCGGATGGCTAAAGTCGAAGCGCAGACGGTCAGGTAACACGATGCTGCCGCGTTGCACCACGTGATCACCGAGCACCGTGCGCAAGGCCGCGTGCATCAGGTGCGTGGCACTGTGGTTCGAACGAATGCGGTCGCGGCGCTGCTCATCCACGCGTGCTTCCACGCTGTCGCCCACGCGCAACTTGCCGTGCAGAACTTTGCCCTCATGCAGGAAGTAGTCGTCACGCTTCAGGGTGTCCATCACTTCGAACACGCCTTTGCCAACATGCAGGCTGCCACGGTCTCCGACCTGGCCGCCGCTTTCGCCGTAGAATGGCGTATGGTCGAGCAGCACAGTCGCCGTGTCACCGGCCTCGATGATGTCAAACGTCTGTCCGTCGCGAACGAGCGCGATGACTTTGGCCGACGCCTCGCAGGCTTCGTAGCCAAGGAACTCTGTTGGGCCGTGCTTCGCCTTCAGGTCCTGGAACCAGCCCTTCTCAAAGACCGCCACTTCTTTGTCGCCCTTGCTGCGGCGACGATGTTCGTCTTCGGCTTGCTCGTAGGTATGCACATCCAGAACCATGCCTACGGCGGCCAGTTCATCCTGCACGACTTCGCGCGGCAGCCCTTGTGATTGGTACAGATCGAACGCGGCTTTGCCGTCGAGGGTCTTGTCGTCGCGCTGCTGGTGCTC
The DNA here is from genome assembly GCA_019912315.1 of Planctomycetota bacterium. GTDB lineage: Bacteria > Planctomycetota > UBA8742 > UBA2392 > UBA2392 > JACKID01. The sequence goes on along the minus strand of JAIOJA010000042.1, from coordinate 29,605 downwards.
GCGAATCTGCCCGGTAAGCAATTGCAGACCGCGTTCGAGTGTTGTGCTGAATTGCTGCTCTTCCTGCTGGATCGTGTTGACCACCGCATTGGTGTTGCGCTTCAATTCCGGGTAGGCGTCGCCGTAATGCTCTACGATTACGGGTACTAGCTTGTGCAGGAACGGCCCGTCAAATCCCAGCGCGCTGCCGTCGCGGAACGCGCGACGAATGATGCGGCGGATGACGTAGCCTGCTCCGTCGTTTTTCGGCACGATCCCGTCAGCCATGGCGAATGTGACGGCGCGAATGTGGTCAGCAATTCTCTTCTCACGAACTGCATCAGACAGAGCCCCGCCCGAAAGGGCGGGGGGACGCGGCGACTTTGCCGCGTCAGTTGTGCCCGCTTCGCGTGCACCCCCCGGCGTTTCCGCCGGGGCTCTCAGCGCAAGGCGGACTGGCGTGAACAGCCCGCAATCGAGCGTCGTCTTAGCACCGTCTAGAACCATCACTAAGCGTTCGAAACCTCCGCCGAAGTCGATGTTTTTGGAGGGCAACGGCGTTAACTCGCCTTTACCCGGGACGGGGCCGGAGCGCTCGTACTGGGTGAAGACGATGTTGCCGATTTCCATGAAGCGGTCGCCGTTGGTTTCGACGTTGCCCTGGCCGTACTCATCGCCGAGGTCGTAGAAGACTTCGCTGCATGGCCCGCAGACGCCGTTGGGACCCTGGCTGGGCGCGCCGGCCGGCCAGAAGTTGTCGTGCTCGCCCAGGAAGAAGATGCGCTTCTCCAGCTCGGCTTTGTCCCAGAGCTTGCCGAGGATTCCGCGCCAAAGCTCGGCGGCCTCGTCGTCGCGCCCTTCGCCATTCTCATCGCCGCCGTAGACGCTGACGTAGAGCTTTGACGTGTCAAGACCACAGCCTCCCTTGTCCCAGGGCAGGGTGTAGAAGTCCCATATCCAGCGGATGGCTTCCTTCTTGAAGAACCCTTTGCTGCCGTTGGGGCCCGATAAACCGTCGCCGAAACTGAAGAAGCCGAGCATTTCAAAGAAGGTGTGGTGGCGCGCGGTCTTGCCGACGTTTTCGAGGTCCGGCGTGCGCATGCACTTTTGCACGGTGGCGGCCGCACGTGTGCCGTGTACGAGGTTGCCCGTGAAGTCGTCCTTGAACTGGTGCATGCCGGCGCTTGTGAAGAGTGTGCTGGCATCCGGCGGCTGAAGCGAGCTGCTCGGCAGTTTTAGGCTGCCTTCGACCTTGCCTCCTGCGTGCTCCTTCATGCGCGCATCGAAGAAGTCGAGGAAGCGTTGGCGTAACTCGTTTGGATTCACTTTCATGGCGAGACTCTGTCGCCCCTACGGGGCTCTGATTTCATTTTTGCATTGGTTCCCGGGGCTTACACCCCGGGCTAATTTCTTTCAGCCCCTTCGGGGCTTCTTACTGCAACGGCACTTACTTTCGCGCAAGGCCCCAATCAAAAACCCGGCCCATGCGGACCGGGTTTTCAGCAAGTCCGGGTCCGCTACTCCTCGTCCGTCGCTGCGACTGCTGCCTCGCCTACTGGCATGCCGAGCGCCTCGCGGGTAGCTCGCTCAAGCTTCTCGTGCGTGTCCTTGTTGTCGACCAGATAGGCCTTGGCGTTCTCTTTGCCCTGGCCCAGCTTTTCTTCGCCGAAGGCCCACCAGGCGCCGCTGCGTTTGACGACACCGGTCTGGGCCGCGAGCTCAAGCAGGTCGCCGAGTTTGCTTATGCCCTCATTAAAGATGATCTCAAGCTTCGCGCGCTTGAACGGAGGGGCGAGCTTGTTTTTTACAATCTTGACGTTCACCTCGTGCCCGACCACATCGTCACCCACCTTGATTGGTTTGCCCTTGCGCACCTCGATGCGCTGGCTGGCCGCGAACTTTAACGCGTTGCCGCCCGTGGTTGTTTCCGGGTTTCCGAACACGATGCCGATCTTCATGCGGATCTGGTTGATGAACACCAGGCTGGTCTTGGCGCGGCTGACGGCGCTGGTCAGCTTGCGCATGGCCTGGCTCATTAGGCGCGCCTGGCTGCCCATCTGTGCGTCGCCCATGTCCCCTTCGAGCTCGCTGCGCGGCACGAGAGCGGCGACACTGTCAACGACAATGATGTCAAAGGCGTTGCTGCGGATCAGGGTTTCGCAGATGTCGAGTGCCTGCTCGCCGCTGTCCGGCTGGCTGACGTACAGGTTGTCCGTGTCCACGCCGATCTTCTCCGCGTAGCTCGGGTCCATGGCGTGCTCGGCGTCGATGAAGGCCGCGATGCCGCCGCTCTTCTGCGCCTCGGCGATGATCTGCAGAGCGATGGTCGTCTTGCCGCTGGACTCAGGGCCGTAGATCTCGACTACTCGCCCACGCGGAATACCGCGCCCCCCCAGCGCCAGGTCGAAGCTCAGTGCACCGGTGCTGATGCCCGGAATTTCAACCCGGACCTGGTCGCCCAGCTTCATGAGCGAGCCCTTGCCGTGGTTCTTTTCGATCTGCGCCATGGCCATTTTCACGGCCTCTGCGCGCTTGTCCTGGGTGGCTGTCTTGGCGGCCATCGGGCCCTCCTTCAAGTAAGAGGCGCATCGTATGGGTGACTTCAGCCTGCCACAAGTGTTGGTTCGCTTTGGATAACTGCATTGGAAGCAGGATGGACAGGATTCGCAGGACGACCTTCCCGCATATCCTGTTGCTTGCCAGATTAACTGCGAGGCCTGTAAACCACGCCGTCGTACCAGGGCTGGATTTCGCGCCCCGGCTTTTCTTCGAAGTAGTGCAGCTTCACCCAATCCTTGATGCTGACGCCGGGGTTGGACGCGCTGAATGCCGTGTACATGTCAAGGAACCGGCCCATCGCGCTGGCCTCGCCCCACTCGACGTGGCCGTACGGAAAGAAGGCAAGTTGCTTGCGGGCCTCGCTCAGGGGCTTGCCCATGTAGTCGTGAAGCCAGATGGTGCTGACAAGCCCGGTCCGGTCGCTGCCGTGCTTGCAATGCACAAGAATCGGCGGCTCGGAGTTGTCGAGCGCCTCAAACACACGCTGGATTTCGCTGCGATAGGGCAGACGCGACGATGCAAGCTCGGCGACGATCAGGCTGGCCTGCGTCTGGCTTATGACCGCCGCTTCTTCTTCATAGCTGTCGCGATTGGCGTCGTCCGTCCCGACCAGCCGAATCACCGTCTTGATGCCGTTTTCGTTGATCACTCGCTTCAGCTCCGGCGCGCTGAGTTCGCGGCTGCGGAAGACATCATCACTAACCGCGTGTAGGTTGTCCGTCGTGAACCGGTACAGCATGAACGCTGCGATAATCAGCAGCCCGCCGACAAGAAACACACCGGCCCCGATAAACAGACGGGTGCGGCTTTGCCGCCCATGCACATAGCCCCAGGAATCAATCTGTCGATCGATATCACGGGGTGATCCGACTTTGTTGATCCCGGCGGGATCCGTTGGCGCGACCATCTAGCTGCGCTCCTGTAACCACTTGACGTACTGCGCAATGCCCGTTTCCAGATAGTACTTCGGCTCATAGCCGAGTTCAGCCTTGCTGCGACTCAGATCAGCCTGCGTAAACGGCTGAAAGAACGGGAAAGGGTTGTCGATGTACTCCGCTTCCAGGCTCAAACCCAAGGCTTTGTTCAGCTGCGCAATCACGTCGTTGAATGACTTGGCCTCGCCGCTGCCGGTATTGAACACGCCCGGCTTGGCGCTGTTCATGGCGAGCAGCGTACACTGCACGGCGTCATCCACGTGCACGAAGTCGCGCTGCTGTTCACCAGACTTGAAGACACGCGGGCGCTTGCCGCCGGTCATCTGCAGATAAAGCTGGTAAATCATGCTGGCCATGGCGCCCTTGTGCTGCTCATGGGGCCCGTAGACGTTGAAGTAGCGAACAGCATTCAGCTTCCAGCCCGCAAGGTCCGGCTCGCGAAGATACTTGGCGGCAAGGTTCTCAAGCTGGACTTTGCTGAACCCATAGACATTGGCGGGCTTGCGCTCGTCGGTCTCGACGTTGACTTTGCCGTCAATTCCGTAGGTTGCGGCGCTGCTGGCGTAGGTAATCGGAATCTGGCGATTGCGCGCGAATTCCAGCAGCCGTTTGAAACTTTCAATGTTGTCCCAGCACATCTTGCGCTGGTCCATCACGCGGGTGTCGGTGATGCTTGCCAGGTGAAAGATGGCGTCGAAGTCGTTGGCCTGGATCAACTTGTTCAGATCGATATCGGCCAGGTCGTTCGCGATCAGCTCGCCGCGAAAGCCCTCAAGATTCTTGAAGTCACCGCTGCGGAAGTCGTCGATCACGGTGACGTCCGCGTTTTCCCAGTCGGTTTCGATGCGGCGCACCAAGCGCGAGCCGACAAACCCGGCCCCGCCCGTCACCAGCACCCGCCAGATTGCATTCTTGCTGGGTAAACTCATGGTCGCAGAGAATGACAACTAGAGAGGCCAGAGGCTAGAGGCCGGAGGTCAGTGAAAACAGACAGAAGCCAGGAAGTAGTTCCCTGGCCTCTGATCCCTGTTTTCTGACCTCTGAAAACTAGCTGGCAGCCGCGGCCTTCTTGCCGGACTTCTTCTTCGCAACTTTCTTGGCCGGCTTCTTGCCTGCCTTCTTCATAACGAAGTCCGGGCCTACGAAGAAATTGCTGAGCTGAAGTCCCTTGCGCTTCTTGTGGGCGCCGCGGGCGTAGACCGCGCCGGCCAGCAACGGGAATGTCACCGTCGCTTCGCCGAACACCATCTGCTCGTAGTTCAGGCTTACCTTGCCCCAGCTTGAAGCTTCCTTGAGCGTGCTGCCGCTGAGCGCACCATCGCGCTCGTCGGCAACCGTGAGCTGCACGGCGTACTTGTGCATCGGCGCGTCGTGCATACCGAGGACTTCCGCGGCGACAACCGTGTCCTGGGTGAAGTTCTTCGGCACACCGCCGCCAATCATGATGATGGCGCTTTCCTTGGTGGCGTACATCTTCAGGTACGTCAGGTCCAGGAAGTCGCGACCGCTGTCGATGCTGGCCATGGGCTTGCCGGCCTGGATGCACTTGTGCTGGTGCAGGACCACGCCGAAACCGGCCGAGCAGTCACTGAATGCTGGCACAAAGATCGGGACGTTTTTCTTGAAACAGGCTTCGACGAAGCCGTCGTGCTTCTTGCCGTGCTTGACGAGGTAGGCGCCCATCTCGCGGATGATTTCGCGGCTGGCGTAGGGGCGGGGCTCAAGACCGTCGAAGATCTTGGTCATGACCTCATCGCAAACGCGCAGCTCGTCTTCGTTGATATAGTGGTCGTAGATGCGGTCGATGGCGAGCTCGCGCAGGACGGCGTCGTCAACGAATTGGGTTCCTTTGTAATGGCTGAACCCGAGGCCTTCGAAGAAGTCCTGGTCAACCACGACGGCGCCGGTGCTGACGATGGCGTCGACCATGTTGTTGTTCACAAGGTCGGTGATGACCTTCTTGAGCCCGGCGCTGACGAGGCTGCCGGCCAGGCACAGCACGACGCTGCACTGTTTGTCGCGCAGGGCCATGTCGTAGATGTCCGAGGCGCGGCTGAGGTTGCGAGCCTGGAAGCTGGTGTCGCCCATCATGGCGACCAGCTTGTCCATGTCGCGGACCTTGGTGATGTCGATGTGTTTGACGAGTTGCTTCTTGTTCAGGTAGTCGGTCTTCTTGGTCATGTCACTGTCTCCTACGGGTCAACAACGCGGGTAGCGTCGAGCGCGTGAAGTGCGGTTGAAGAGCCCGGTAGTTGTGGGGCGTCTAGCCCCTTGAGTGTCGTGGCTACTTCGTTTGAGCCCTGTGAGGCCAACTCCCCACTAGGCTGAACCGCAGCAGCGCGAATGCGCTTTTCACGACGGCAGAAACTCTACAGCACAAACGCCGCAACGCAAAATAATCCACCCGGATTTTACCGAATTTCTTGCGGCTAACAGCGGTATGCGCGCTGACGTACCTCGTCGCACTTGCAGGGGATGGCTTTGCAGCGGGGGCAGCCCTGGCCGTAGCGGTCTTTGGTGACTTCCTGCAGGTCTACGTTGGCGATGCTTGCCAGCGTAGTCAGCCAGGCGAACACGTCGGCGAACTCGTGCCTTAGATTTTCGCGGCTGGTGCGGCCGTTGATGGCCCGGGCAAGCTCGCCCACTTCTTCGCTGAACCAGAGCCAGGTGTTTTCGACCCCGCGCTTGCGGTCCTTGTCGCCATACGTCTCTTCGATCAGCTTCTGGAATTCGGATATGTTCATGCTCAACCTGTCTTTGCAGGGCACGGCTCGCCGCGCCCCGACGTTTCCGCCGGGGCTCTAGTCGATCTGTTTCAACAGCTCTTTGACGGCCGCTTCAGTCTGGCGATCAATGCCCTTGTCCAGTTCTTCGGGGTGGTTCTCAACGAAGAAGTCCGGCTTGCGTCCGACCAACTCGAGGTTTTCGCCTTCCGTTGTGTAGGCCCCGCTGCTGGGCAACCTCATGCGACTGCCATCGATCAGCCCGTAGCTGCCGGTGCCGATCACCCCGCCGGCCGTGTCCACGCCGACAATCTTGCCGATCTCCAGTTTTCGGAAGCCTTCTGCCATGATCTCGGCGTTGCTGAAGCTGGCTTGGTTGATCAGCAGGATGCTGGGCTTTTCCAGCGCAACCGAGCGGTAGATGTTTTCACTCACGCGCTCCAGGCCGCCCCACTGGCGCAACAGCCACGGGCGCTTGATGAGGATTTCGAGCACGTCCACGGCGGTGTTGCCGCCGCCGTTGTAGCGCACGTCGATGACGACGCCGTCCTTGCCAAGCATCTCGTCACCAAGCTCGTGCTTGAACTCGCGCAACGAGCCGTCGTTCATGGCCTGGATGTGAACGTAGCCAAGACGCCCGTCGCTGTGCTTGTCGACCAGCGCGCGCTGATACTCGACCCAGCGCGTGTAGAACAGCCCGTACTCCGTGCCCCGGCTGATCGGCTTGACCGCGACGTCCCATTCCCCGTCGCCGTTGAAGCAGGTCAGGACCGTCCTCTTGCCGGTGGTGCTGACCAGCAGCTGCGACAGGTTCACTCCCTGCTGAAGCAGCGTCCCGTTGACGGCCTTCAGCAGGTTGCCGGCGCCGGGCCCGCTCTCGGGTACATCACAGGGCCCGCCCTTGACGACTTCCTTGATGATCCATTCGCCTTTACTGAGCGCGACCGGGTCGAACAGCAGGCCCATGCAGCCGGTGCTTTCGCTGAAACGGTCCGTGCGTTCGTCGACTCCGTAGTAACCCTGGTGGCTTGAGTTCAGCTCGCCGAGCAACTCGTCCATCACCGCGTCGTACTCGTCGCCGGTGCTGACACTCGCCAGCGCGCTGCGATAGCGTTTGGCTGTCGCGTTCCAGTTGATGCCGTGGTGCTCACGGTCGTAGTAGTAGTTGTCCATCACCCAGACGGCCTCGTCGAATGCGGCCTCGCGCAGCTCTGTGCGCAGGCGGCGCTGCTCGACGCGGAAGTTGTAGGTTTCGGTTTTGCCGCCGCCGATGGCCATGCTGGTGATCTTGCCCCCGTCGAGCCACCACAGCGTCTTCTCGTCGGCGCTGATGGTAAGTTGCGACTTGCCCGTCTTGCTTTGTGTGAGTTGTTTCAGGTCGGGGCCTTTGTCGGGATCATTGGTCAGCTTCCAGATGTTCGCTTGGCCCTGCGAGTTGCCGATGAAGATGGTGGTCTTGCCGTCCTTCAGGGCGACAGGATAGAACTCGTGCCCGTCGAGCGTCGTCAGGCGCTTGATACGGTCCTTGATGCCGTCCAGATGGATCAGAACACCGGGCTTTGGTTCTTCATCGCCGGTTTCGCCTTCCTTCTTCTTATCATCTCCCCCCCCTTCCGGGCGGGGCTCCTTTTTCTTGAACAGCTTGCCGAGCTTGTCTTCCTTGAATTCCTGGTCTTCGCGCGTCAGCTCAATCTGCCAGACGTCGTAGTCTCCCTCCTGGTTGTTGACGAAAACGACCCGCTTGCCATCGCCGGAAAAACGCGGGTAGGCGGCCGAACCAAACAGGTGCGAAATCGGGTGGGTCTCACCGGTCAGTGCGTTCGCCAGCAGCACATGATCGTCGTAGTTGGGGTTCGGCTGCTCGTAGAGAACCCACTGGCCGTCGGACGAGACACTGAAGTTGCCCTCGCCCAGCGTCCAGCCGTGGAAGTTGCCCTTGATCTCGGCGGTCATTACGTCGGGGCGTTTGCCTTCCCAACTCGGATCGTTGTAGACCACCTCGATCGTCTCTTCGTTTTCAACGCCCCAGAGCCTGCCCAGCGAATCCATATGCAGGTTTGAAAGCGGGCCGTGTCCGTTTTGCAGGTGGATGTTCTTCCAGCCGCTTCCGTCGGCGAGCCCGCTGAAGTCAGCGCCGCGCAGCACCCCGAGCATCCTCTCCAGAAAATAGAGTTCCGTATTGTTGTGGGCCCACACGATGCTGCATTCCTCTTCCACCGTATCGGTGACTTGCAGTGGAACAGCGTCCGCGTCGGCCGGCATGACGAAAACGTCTCCACCGGCGACAAACGCAATCTTTTTGCCGTCAGGACTGAGCGCGAATTCTTCGGCGCTAGTCAGGTTGTTGACCCGCACGTCGGCCCGGCGAACGTCGGTGTTGAGGCTGATTTCTGGAGTCGTCACCCGGAACGGGTGGCGGTTGCCCATTTCCCATACGTGCAGGTTCCAGCCGCCGTAGTTGCCGCTGGTGAACGCCATGTTCATGCCGCCGACGGCAAGCTCGCGCGGATCAAGCTCCCGCTGCTCGCCGGCCCGGGGCAACGCCTTGCCGTCCACCCCCACGAACGCGAGGTCGCCGATGCGATTGCTGCCCTTGTCACCGGCGAAGGTCACGTAGGCGATTCGCTTGTTGTCCATGAACACCGGGTAGGCGTCGTGGCTTTCGTTCTCGGTGAGACGCTTGTGGTTGTTGGTCTGTACGCCGTCAAAGTCACAGATCCATATGTCGCCATCAGCGTGGCCATGGTAGCCGCGACGGCGCGCGGGGTTGCCGCCGCTGTTGCAGTACACGAGACGCTTGCCGTCAGGGCTGATGCTCGCGTCATACTCATGCACACCCAGCCCACCGCCGGTGATGGGCCAGGGCTCACCGCCCTCCATGCGCACCACCCACAGGTCGCGCGAATTCTCGCGACGGTAGCTGCTGAAAATGACGCCGGAGCTGTCAGGCAGCCAGCATTCCGGCGTATCCTGCGAGTCTGCGAACGTCAGGCGCCGGGCCTTGCCGCCATCGCCTGGCATCACGAACAGGTCGTCGTTGCCGTAGCGAACGGATCGAAATGCGAGCCACTTGCCGTCCGGCGAAAACTGCGGATCCCCTTCGTTGTCCTCGGTGACGGTCAAACGCCGCGCCACGCCGCCCTTTGTGGCGACACTCCAGATATCGCCATCGTAGACAAACGCGAGCGTCGCCCCGTCGGGCGACAGGGCAGGCTGGCGCAGGATGTTGGCGGCGATCGCGGGCGCGTCGCTTGATGCGCGCCCGGATTCCTGGGCAATCTGAGTCTGAAACGACAGCCCGAACAATGAGACGAGAACGGCCAATGGCGTCAGATACTTCATGGTCGGCTCCGGTTAACCTCAATACCTCTTACGAATCCGGAGCGCGCGGACCACATGCCACTTGTCAATTGTTCGGGGGGCTAGTCCTTGCGGGAAGCATCGGACTGTGCGGAGTCCGGGGAGCAGCGGTTCCAGGCCTCTCTGATGCGCCGCCCCCGTTCCATGGCGTCATCCATGTCCTCACGCAGGCGCGGGAGATCGGTTTCAGGGGCGTGTTCGGGATGCAGCTGATAGAAGTAGGCGCCGGCACTGACCAGCCCGATGGTAAAGAAAAAGATGTAGCCTATTATGCCGCGCACTATGCAGTCTCCCGCGGCTGAATCGGCACGACAGGCGGGTCGGCTGAAGACAAAGGCGGGCAAACGGTCACGGGACGGTCAGAAAATTTGTCGGAAAAAACCACTGCGCCGTGAAACTGCCGTGATAGTGACACGCTATCTTTACGCACGTCGCGCAAGCGGCAATTGAAAACAAGAGCTAAGGCCGCTGTGGGAGATGTCGCTAGTTAAGGGGGGGCGGTATCTTCAAAGGCCTTTACTCCAGCAAGGGCGACCGGTTTTCCGGTCGCCCTTGTGTATTTTTTCGGCCAGAGGCAGCCTGCTCGTGCAGACGTGGCAGCACACTTGCTAAACCGTTGATACAATCTCGCCCCGTGCAAGGACTTGGGACTGTGGGCAACGCGGGTGCGACGCGCGTCGAGGATCGTGAATGGGCTATGTGGCCACCTACGAGGTTGAAGTTCGCAGCTACGAGCTTGATGTCTACAACCACGTCAACAACGCCGTGTACATCAACTGGCTTGAGCACGGGCGCAGCAGGCTGTTGCAGGACAAGGGCTTCGATTACTTGTCCATCATCAGGGACTGGAACGTCCGGCTCATGACCGTCCGCACTGAGATCGACTACCACAGCCCGATGCGACTCGGCGACAAGGCTGTTGTTTCTACGCGGGTAGACAAGATCGGCAATACCAGCATAAACATTGCTCATGCCATCACTCGCGCCGGCGAGGAGTCGCCATGTGCGAAAGCCCGCGTCGTGGTGGTGTTTACGGACGCGGACAGTGGACGGCCTGTCCCCGCCCCGGAGGACTTCGTGAGGTTGTACACCTGAGCCACGGCTTCGACTGGCAAGCGCTGTACCCCGAAGGCGTCTCGCGCGAGTACGCGCCGCCGAAGCGTTTTGTGTGGCAGTACCTCGAAGAGACCGCCCGGCGCTTTCCCGAAAAGCCCGCCCTTTACTATGAAGACCTACTCGTCACCTACGGGCAATTGTGGCGTCGTGTAAAAACGTCCGCGGCCACGTTGCGCTCGCGTGGCTTCGCACGCGGCAAGCGCGGCGACCGCGTGATGCTGGCCCTGCCCAATTGCCCGGAGTTCGTGGTCCAATACTACGCCGCCCTGCGCGCCGACATGATACCGGTGGCAGTCAGCCCCAAGCTGCTGCGCGATGAGTTGAGCGAGCTGATCCGCATCGTTGAGCCGCGCGCCGCTTTCATTGACAGCGACCTGGCTGGCGAATTCGAGGCCGCGCGCATTCGGGCGCACATTCGTGAGCCAAAGGTTTACTACCTCAGGCCGGGGTCGGAGTTCGCGGCCGAGCGGGGCGACAGCGAGCTGCTGCCGGATGTTCTCGGCGATCCGGCGCCGTCGCAGTCGCGTCACGACATGGATATCGCCGTGCTGCAGATGACAAGCGGTACCACGGGCGGGCTGAAGCTTGCGATGATGAGCCACCGAAACCTGGTCGCCAACGCGGAGCAGAACAACACCTGGTTCGGCTGGACACCGCAGGACGTCATTCTTGGCGCGCTGCCCCTGTATCACACCTGGGGCATGTGCTGCGTGATGAACGCGTCCATCGCCGCCGGCGCGACCATGGCCCTGGTGCGAGACTTCAACCCCTCGAACGCGCTGGACACGATTGAGCGCCACGGCGTGACTGTGGCATACGGCAGCGGAACCATGTTCCTGCGCCTGCTTGATACCGCCGGGGGCGAAGCCGCCGACAGGTTCGCGTCTCTGCGGTACGTGAAAGCGGGCGCCATGCTGATTGACAGTTCGCTGAACCGGCGCTGGGGGGAAGCCTGCCCCGATATCCCCATGATCAACGGCTACGGACTGACCGAAGCGGGCCCTGAAGTCACCAACAACCCGCCGGGCAAAGTAAAGACGGGCACAGTGGGTGTGCCGTTGCCGGGTACGGACATACGCCTGTGTCACGCGGAGGAGCCCGAAGAGGCGCTATCCGAGGGCGAAGGTGAAATCCAGGTACGCGGGCCGCAGGTGATGCTGGGCTACTGGGGCGAGCCGGCAAGCACGCGCGCCGCGATTTTGCCGGGCGGCTGGCTGCGCACGGGTGACATCGGGCGTTTTGACCCTGAGGGCTACCTGAAAATTGTGGATCGCCTGAAGGACCTGATCAAATTCCGCGGCTACAGTGTCGCACCCAGTGAAGTTGAGCGCGTGCTGTTGACGCACCCGTCCGTGAAGGAAGCTACCGTGGTAGGTATTCCGGATGCCTCTGACGGTGAAGTGCCGGTTGCGTACCTCGTGCTGAAGGATGGCGTGCCGACGGAAGTCAGCGATATGCCTGATTTTGTGGAGCCGCACCTGGCGAGCTTCAAGCGCCCGCGGCGGTATCACATCGTGCACGAGATTCCCAAGAACCACGTCGGCAAGCCGCTGAAGCGGGTGCTGCGCGAAATGCCCGAGCCGAGGTAGTTGGTAGTTGGTGGTTGGTAGTTGGTAGGCACAGCCCTACTTTTTGCGTGCTTGAATTGCTTTGCGGAGTCCGTTCAACATTCTTGCCACCTCATCGAGAACCGCCAACAGTGCTCGGGTGGCCTCTTTGCCGCTGAACGACTGTCTTTGTCCGATGAGAAGCTGCGTTTTTACCTCCATCAGCGAACCGTAGGCGATCGAGAGAAAGCGAACGAAGTCGCCGGCTTGCTTGCGACCGTGCTCTTCCGCGATGTTGGACGACACCGACACCGAGGCTCGACGAACTTGATTCGTCAACCCAAACACTTCCTCCTTCGGCCAACGAGCGGTGTGCCGGTACACCGCATCAACGAGGTCCATTGCCCGCTGCCAAACGAGCAACTCTTCCAGAGACCCCTTTTCGACGTTCGGTTCCACGCTGTTCCCTATCAACTATCAACCACCAACTATCAGCTGTCGTTCCCCGGCCAATACTTGCGCAACTCTTCGTAGCTCGGCGGGAACTTGCCTGAATACTTCAAATACTGCGGAATCGGGTAGCGCACGCCACCCTTGTGGGTGCCTTCGAGTCCTTCCACGAGGGTATCCGCAAAGCTCCAGGGGAAACTGAACGCCATTTCGTGGTCCTGTGTTTGCGCGAAAATGCGGTCGCCATAACACGGCAATATCACCTGCGGCTTGCCCGTCTGCATGGTCTCAATCACTTCGTCCGCGCAATCGGTTCTTCCGCTGAATTTCGAGTGGATGTACCCCCCACTCTCCCATAGCGCGCCGGTAACCATGCGCATGACCTGGGCTGCATTGCCGAACGTGAGCACGACGTCAGGCTCGAAGTCGATGCGGCTCAATGGCCCGGTTACCATCGCGTAGTACTTGCCAAAATCGAAGCACGGCGCGGCGGCCTCGGTTTTGGCACCCGCAGCGGCATCTTTTGTGTACATGCCGGCGCAGCAGTGCCCCTGTGTGAAATGCTCGACCTTCGGTTGCAGCCCGAACAGCGTCGCGCCGATCGGGCATGAGATGTCTGCGCGGCTGACGGCAATCGTCCAGCCGTAGTGGCGGGCGATCCCCATGCCCTGGCACAGGGCGCTGTCGATCTGCATATCGCGCCCGGGGCGCTTTGCCTTTTCGGGAATGTCCGCTTCGCGCTCAACCATCTTGATACCGAGCGGGAAAGTGTCGGGGCGGATGTGTTTCTCAATCGCCTCGTTCAGGCTTTGCGGGCTTGTCGTCGTCTGGGTCATTCTCCGTCTCCTGTGCTTCGCGCTGGATTCCCTGTTCGCTGTCCCTGTCCCACTGCTTTTCCTGCTCGGTCAGGGCGGCGCGCAGATCGCTCAGCCCGGCAATCTCGCCGGCGCCTGTGCTGCCCCCCATGCCCTTTTCAAATGGCACGGTCAGCACCTTCGGCTTGTCTTCCGCGGGTGCGGTCTCGTCCTTGTCCGGCGGCCACATTTTCTGGTCCGCGATGATCCGCCCTTTGCGCCAGAAGTAGAGCATCAGGGCAGCGCCGAAGCTCGCCATCACCAGCGACAGCACCTGCCCCATGCTGAGCCCGAGAAAGACTGTGCCCAGTGTGTTGCCCTGCTCCTGGAACTGCACGTCCGGCTGGCGCCAGAACTCGCCGATGAATCGCGCCAGCGGATACAGAATCCAGAACGCCGCCGCGATCATCCCCGCGCGCTTCACGCGCTTGCGCAGCAGTATCAGTACGACAAAAACAACCAGCCCCTCAAGCAGCATCTGGTAGAGCTGGCTGGGGTGCCGCGGCGTGGTCACCACGGTGAACGGATCACCAATGTGAATCGCGTTCGCCGGCGGCGGGTCCACGATCTTCAGCCCGTCCGCCGTGTGCGCCGCAAGCTCATAGCCTTGCAGGTAGGCGTCGGGATTTCTGAAGAGCACCGTGTCCGTCTGCTCGATCACGCCGCCGGGGTTGCTTTCATGCAACGCCTTCAGCCAGGCCTCCACCTGCGCGGGGTCTTCGGGCTTCGGCATGCGCTCCCACAACGTGCCGTCGCGAAACACAACGGGGTTACCCTTGCCGCTGCGCACGGGAAAGCGCATCGCCCAGGGCAGGTCCGCCGACGCCGCGCGCCCGTACAACTCCGCGTTCATGAAGTTCGCCAGCCTGATCCAGATCGCGCCGAAGGCCGCCGAGATGCCCCCGATATCGCCGATGTGCGCGATGGGAATCTTCGGGCGTCCCTTAAGCCACCACAGCAGCGCCATGGTCAGCACGCCGAAGGCCGCGCCGTGGCTGGCCATGCCCGACCAGTTCAGGAAGATGCGCCGCAGCATGTCTTCCGCGTTCACCGGCCCGTAAGGCGGATCACCGAAGTAGAAGTCAGGGTTGTAAATGAAGATGTAGGCCGTCTTGGCCCCGACCAGCACGCCGATCATGGTCAGCAGCAACACGTCGTACGGCACGTGCGGTTTGATCTTCAGCCAGCCCTGTTTGCGGTAGCGGTTGAAGAAAAACAGCACGCCGATGAAAGCGATCAGGTAGCACAGATAATAGAAGTCCAGCAGCACCTCGCCGCCGCTGGCGTGCTCGTAGGCGGTGATGCCGTCGCCGCTGATCAGCCACTGATCATAGATGACAAGTCCGTGCGACCAGCGCAGCAGCGTGGTCGTGAACCAGTCGTGGATCAACTGCGGATGCGTCAGAACGCCAAGCATGAATATCTATTCTGTCTTTGTGCGTGGGTTGAACAGCAAATAACCAACATCCAAGAACCAGTTCTCGCGAAGATGCCTGCAAAGCGCATCCACGCGCCGCCCCAGATGGAATGTGCGCTCCACGATGTCAGGCGGTTCTTTCCCATCCATCGCCACAGTCAAACCCCAATTGGTAACTGGTTATTGGATATTGGTTATTTGCTGTTCGGAAGGCTAGCCGCGATGTTCGCCGTGCAACTTCTCGGTAATTGCTTTGACCACCGCGTCCATCTGTGCGGAAATCTCTTCGCTTTTCAGGGTGTGATCGTCGTGCCTGAAATACAGACGAAAAGCGAGGCTCTTCCGCCCGGCGCCGATCTGCTTGCCGGTGAATTCGTCAAACAGCTCAATCGCGCGCAAAGTTCTGTCGGCGGCCTGCCGGGCCGTGTTTTCGACCTGCGTCCAGGTGACACCGGCATCCAGCACAAACGCGAGGTCACGCTCGGCTGTCGGGAATTTCGGCAGGTCAACCAGCGTCGGTACAGGTTGCCAGACGTCCACCAGCATTTCGAAGTCAAGCTCGGCGAACGCGCAAACGCCTTCTACTTCATAGTCCTTGCAGGTCTTCGCAGCCGGCTCGGCGATGAAGCCAAGATCGCGACCGCCAAGACTTAGCCGGGCTGCGCGTCCTTCCGCCAGCACTTCGTGGGTGATTGGTTTTGTGGCAAGAGAACGCTCACTGCGCAAGGTTTCCAGCAGACTCTCCACCGCGCCCTTCACATCGAAGAAGTCGTGCCCCAGCAGCGCAACGACTTCGCGTTCGCCGCTGAGCGCGGTCCAGGCCGCGCTGCTTGACCTGTCAACAGCCGGGTGAAAGACATTGGCAATCTCATACAGATGCACGTGCTCACGGCCCTGTCGCTGGTTGACCGACAGCGCATTCAACAGGCTGCCGACCAGGTTGCGGCGCAGGGCCGGCGTTTCGGCATTTACCGGGTTGCGGGCTTCGATGCGAACGGCTGATTCCGCGAACGCACTGAACTCGCTGAGCGCGGTCTTTGCGGTAACGAAAGTATCTGTCAGCGCTTCGCTGAAGCCGAAACCCTGCAAGGTGCGCGCGACCAGTTTGCGCACACGCTGTCGCCGACTGGGGTTGGCGGTCTGAACAGTCATGCGCAGGTCGTTCGGAATTTGTTCGAGCCCGTTTACCCGAGCGACCTCCTCAACCAGATCAATCGTGCGTTCAAGGTCACGCCGGAAGCTGGGGACACCGACCGTCACGCTGCCGCCCTCTCGTTTGACTTCGAGGTCCAGCCCGCGGCAGATGCCTGCAATCGCGTCACTTGACACGTCAATGCCCATCACGCGCGCGACATCACGCGGCGAGACGCTCAGCTTGCGCGTTTGGGTTTTCAGTTCGCCGGCTTCCAGCACACCTGCAAGCACTTCACCGCCCGCGATTTCGGCGATCAGTTGCGCCGCGCGATTGCTGGCGTGCAACACGCCGCCCTGGTCGACGTCGCGCTCGAAGCGATAGCTTGAATCGCTCTCCAGCTTCAGGCGGCGGCCTGTTGCCTTGATGTTCGCCGGGTTGAAGTAGGCGCTTTCAAGCAAGACATCCGTCGTCTGGTTCGTCACGCCGCTGTCGGAGCCCCCCATTACGCCGCCAACAGCCTGCGGCCTCTCATCGTCAGCGATCACGAGGTCGTCGGTGGAAAGCCTGATGCTCTCGCCTTCACCTACGACAGGCTTGAACGGCTCATTGGCTTTTGCCATGCGCACGACGACGCGCTTGCCGCTCAGCTTGTTCAGGTCGAAGGCGTGCAGTGGCTGGCCTGTTTCAAACAGCACGAAATTCGTGATGTCCACGATGTTGTTGATCGGTCGCAACCCGATCGCTTCCAGACGCTTCTTCAGCCAGGCGGGCGACTCGGCGACCTTGACGTTGCGTATGACCCGCGCGGAATAATACGGGCAGGCCGCCAGCGCGTCCGGCTCGATCTCGACGCTGCTGACTTCGCTCGCCTTGCCTGTCGTTTTGTACTCGACCTTCGGGTGCTGCACGGTCTTGCCGACGCAGGCCGCCAATTCGCGCGCGAGCCCGATGATCGACAGGCAGTCTGTCCGGTTGCTGGTGACCTCGAGCGTGTAGCGAACGTCGTCGCCCACAGGCTCGGATTTTTCGACCTCCGTGCCTGCCATGGTCAGCTTTTCCGCGATGGCGTTCGCGTCGAGCCCGCAGCCCACGTAGCTGTCAATCCACTGCCAGGTCGCTTTCATCATAGGTGCGCTCTTTTAGCGGAACGAATTCGGGTGGCAACGGGGCTAGTCTTTGACCGTCACCGGTTTGCCGGTGAGGACATCCAGGGCCGCTTCCAACATGCGGTCTTCAAAGTTCCACCAGTTGCTGTTGGCGGCGGCTTCTTCGCGGTTGTAACGGGCCTGCCGCACGCGCAGGCGCCAGTGCAGCTTGGTTTCTTCGCCTTCGCGATAGGGAATTACCAGATCCGGCAGAATGCCGCCGGGTTCTCCCTGTTTGCCGTTCTGCACCCGACGTCCCAGGGGCGTGAAATACTGCGTCGTCGTGATGTTCAGCGAATAGTTCGGGTCCGTATCCAGCTTGTAGATCGTCTGCACCAGACCCTTGCCGTGGGTGCGCTCACCGATCACGTACGCGCGACCATGATCCTTCAGTGCACCGGTAATGATCTCTGAGGCACTGGCCGTGTCGTTGTCCACCAGAATCACAATCGGCAGGTCGGTAATGGCTACGGCGTCCCTGGTGCGATACTCCCCGTCGCTGCCCCGGTTGCTTTCGCGACTCGAATGCGTGAACACCACCATCGCTCCCTCTTCGGCGATCAGCCCGTCCACCAGCGCGACGGCGACATTCACGCGTCCGCCGCCGTTGCCGCGCAGGTCGATGATCAGCGCCTCGGCCCCACCCGTTTGCAGCTCGGCTACGGCCTCCTTGAATTGCGGATCGTAGGTGTTGGCATTGATGTCGCTGATCTGCATGTAGCCGAAGCGGTGCCCGTCGCGCTCTTCCAGGTGCACGTCGTGAACGCTGTAGCTTTCCACGCGGCTGCGCGTGACGTCAAACTCGAGGCGCGTGGCCTTGGGGTCGTCGCCGCGCTCCGGGTCGCCGCCGCGCAGAATGGACAAGTGGACAACCGTACCCTCTTCGGCGCTCTTAATACGGTTCAGGCTGTTTTCGTCGGGCTGGCCTAGAATCGACACACCGTCCACGGCTATCACCACGTCGTCCGCCAGCAGGCCAGCCTTGGCCGCGCCGCCGCCCGGCTGGGGCTCAAGCAGGCGAATGCTGCCGTCCTCATTGTGCCGAATCACCGAGCCGATGCCGTAAAAGCGCCCGCCCAGATCAAGGTCCTGGGACTGCGCCTTCACAGGGGGCAGAACGCGCGTGTACTGGTCGCCCGTGCCATGCGCCAGGCCTTCAAGGGCCGCGTTGCGCAACTGGTCTTCGGTCAGTTCCCCGTCGTAGTGCTCCAGCAATCTCTGCCGGATCTCCGCATAGAGCTGGATGTCTTTTTCAAGCCCCTCAGCTTCCGTCGGGGCCGGCGCGGGTCTGCTGCTGAAGAACAGGATCAGCACACCGACGATCACCGTCAGCGGCAGAATCGAAAACGTCGCAACGAAGTAGCTGTATCGTCCCATCGCCTTACTCTACGCGTGGCAAACGGTTCAGCGAGTGGCAAACTTTGCTCACTTGCCCTTCTTGCTTTGCTCGTCCAGGAATTTCTTTTCCTTGCGGGTCAGGCTGCTGATGCCGCTCTGGCTGATCTTCTCAAGGATTGCGTCTAGCTTTTCCTGATCCCCGCGACGCTGTTTGGCGTTCGTCAATTCCTCGTCGCGCTGTTTGTCGGCGACCGCCTTGAACTTCTTTTCGTCAAACTCGGATTCTTTGTAGTCGTGCAGATAACCCTGCTTCTGCCACTCTTCGAGTTGCTCGTCCTGCTGGAAGCCGCCCGCGATGGCGGGTACGCGCCCGCGCTTTCTGGCAACCAACATGTAGCCCGCGCCGAACACCGCCCCCCAGATCGGCTGGGTCGGGCTAAGCGCGGCAAACTCGCCCCCGCCGAACACGCCCATCAGCACGCTGACCAGGCAGATCGCCCCCGTCACTCCCAGCACCACATTTCGCAATGGCCAGCCGAACACGGATTTCTGCCGCGGCGCGATCCACACCGTCGTCATGTAGCCAGCAATCAGCCCGCCCGTCGCACCCATGATCACGCTGATGCGCCCGCCGACAATCCACGGGTCCGCCAGCGACGCCATCAGCCCCGCAAACACCGCGCCGCCGATGAACAGCACCAGAAAGCGCCGCGTGCCAAACAGGCGCTCGATCATTCGCCCCACAAAGTAGACGAATATGACCTCCACGACGGCCGATATCAGGGTTGGCGCGACCAGCCAGTGGGTCAACAGTTTCCAGTGTCCGGGCTCAAAGGCCTCGCGCACGGGAATGATGTTGTGTGGCGCCAGCACGAACAGGCGGTAGGCAAGCTGCTGCTTATCCACAGGCAAATAGACGGCCAACCAGAACTTGTCCGAGGCGAATTCCGTGGTGTCTCCCAGCACCAGCCCGCCGATAAACGCGGCAATCAGCGCGATCATCAGCGCCTTGGTGCCCCCGTGAAGCCCGGACGAAAACTCGAACCTGGGCTTGCTTTGAAAGTAGTCGCGGTCGTCATAGCCCATGGCATTGAATCAAACGCTGTAGTCCCGCTGACGCAAGCCCGAAACAGGGGGGCCACTTGAACCCGGCCGCGTAAAAAAGTGGCATGCCCGGTTTCGTCCACAAATGACCGTTGGTATTGGGCCATTTTGTTATAGTTTTAACCAGTTGTTCATTAGGCAGTGCCGATGGAAACATGGCGCCGCCTGAGTCGTTACAAGAACAGCCTCAAGATTTCGCATCGGGACACGCATGAAAGCAAGCCTCATCATCCGTGGTGGCTCCCGCGATGGGCAGCGTCTGACACTTCCCCTCAGTGGGCGCGTGTCGTTCGGGCGCTCGCCGTCGTGCGATGAGCGCTTTGAGGACGACAGCTTCAGTCGGATGCACTTCGCCATTGAGGGCAAGGGCAGCTTTTACCTGCTGACGGACCTCCAAAGCAGCGCCGGCACCAGCGTGAACGGCAAGAAAGTCGCCAGCAAGATCCTTCACAACGGCGACCGCATCGTCGCCAGCAGCATCGAGTTCCAGTTCAGCGTCAGCGACACGGCCAGCAACAAGGTCGCCGCGCACAGCGGACTCATGGAGGTCGAAAGCAAGACCGCCAGCATTCGTGTCGAGGCAAACTTCGAAGACGGCAGCTTCACCTTCGAAGACACCGCCAAAGAAGGCGCGCCCTCCGCTGCGAACGACCACGAAATGCTGGAGCGCACCCGCAAGGCGCTGCAAACGATCTACCACGTCGGGACGCTGGTCTACACGCAGGAGAGCCTTGACCGTGTCTGCCACACCATCATGGACGTGGCCATGGAGACACTGGACCCGGATCGCGGCTTCATGGTCATGTATGACCCGGACAGCAAGACGCTTGAGCCCGTCGTCGTGCGCCGCAAGCGCAACGGCAACGGCAGCGCCTCAAGAAGCACCCGCCTGCTGCGTGCCGTGGACGACGAGTTGACCCTGTGCCGCCCGATCATCCTGCACAGCGTCAAGAAGGGTCTCAGCGTCATCAGCGACGCCGTACACCCGGAAACCGGCGACGCCAATTCCAAGCACATCAAGAGCGCCATGTGTGTGCCGGTGCGCACCAACACGGACATCATCGGCGCGATCTACCTTGACCGCGTGGACAACGACGCGCCGTTCCACCAGCATCACCTGGAACTGCTGGCCGGTATCGGCCGCCAGGCCGGCGTGGCCATCGAGCGCGCTCGTATGCTGGAGGAAATGGAAGGGCTGTTTTACTCGTGCGTGCGCGCGCTGGTGACCAGCATCGAAGCCAAGGACCAGTACACCCACGGTCACAGTGAGCGCGTGACGGCGTTTGCGGTGACACTGGCCGAAGAAATGGCCCTGGACGCCGAAACGCTGGACAACGTGCGCCTGGGCGCGCTGCTGCATGACGTGGGCAAGATCGGTGTCGCGGAAAAGATCCTGACCAAGCCGTCGCGCCTGACACCCGAAGAGGTCAAAGTGATCCGCCAGCACCCGGTGCGCGGCGGTGAAATTCTCAGTCACATCGGCAACATTCCGGGCGTGATCGCGGCCGTGAAGCACCATCACGAAATGTACAACGGGCTGGGGTATCCGGACGGTCTGGTGGGCGACGCGATTCCGCAGACAGCGCGGATTGTGGCCCTGGCCGACGCCTTTGACGCGATGACCAGCAACCGCAGTTACCGCCGCAACTTCGACGTGGACGAAGCGATCGCCGAGTTCACTCGATGCAGCGGCGACCAGTTCGACCCGGAAGTCTGCGAAGTAATGATCAAGCTGCTCAGAGACGGCAGGATCATCCCCTGCAACGAACTCTTCGCCAAAGGCATCGACATCAGCAAGAGCATCTACTAGCCCGGCTCGGCGGTGCTACGAATGCGGATCAAGCTGCCCGTTCTGATTCTCGTATTGATCGCGATCTTTGCGGCGGCGCTGTTTTTATTGCTTCCGCACGATTCACCGAAGCCGATTCCGGTCCGAATGGAACCCGCAGTTTCGACCGAAACGCAACCCGCAAACCCGCTTGAAGCAGTTCAGCCCGGCACCCACAGTTCACACTCGAAGCAGCCGAATTCTACCGCCCTGCCTGAGGAACCAGCCGACGCGCCGTCCGCTGAACAACCGCAACAGGAGCCCGAGGGCGACTGGAGCTGGAAAGATGAAATCCCCCACCGCTATTCGGAACCCAGGGATACATCCCGCCACGTCAACCTGAGCGGCCACGTTGTGGACATTGCCGGACGGCCAGTCGCGGGGGCCACCGTGGCCGTGACCGCGGCGCAATCCCAGGACAAGTATCGCACCAGGGGCGGCCTCAAAACGCTTGGCACAACAGGCGTAGATGGAAGTTTCAAAGGCGATTACGGGCTGAACGGCACGTCGATTGTTTACGAAATTGCGATCTGCGCAAAACACAACGAAGCGGATAGCCTGCCGACGAAGTTGATCGTCACGCCCGGCGAATCGATTGATCACATCCTGATTGAAATGCCCGCAAGCAGTGGGGTCACGGGCAGTGTCCTCGACAGCAACTTTCAACCACTCGAACGCGCGCTGGTTGTGGTACGGCCGGCCTCCAACGGCGAACGCCGTAACCCGCTCCCTGTTCTGGGGACCATGTCGGTCAGCGATGCCGAGGGGCGGTTCGCTGTGTCCGGCTTGCAGGGGGGCGACTACGTGATAACGGTTGACCGGGCCGGATATGCGCCAGCCCGCGTTGAAGTCTCGATCGCGCCCGGCGTGCAGCACGAACTCACGCAGATTATTCTGGCGCCCACGACAGCGCTGCGACTCAGGTTGGTGTGCGAAGGCCGGCAGCCGAAGGGCAGGTTCACGGCGACGTTCTATTCCGGTGATGGCAGCGCCGTCGCCCGGACCAGCGCCGCCGATCCGGGCGGCCATGCGCTGATCAACGACGTTCCGCCGGGGGCCGTTGAGGTGGTCATTGCAATGCCTGGCTTCAGCGATTCGAGCAGAATTCCCATGGCGCCGATTGACGGCGCCCATGTTGACCTTGGCGAAATCAAACTCACGCGCCGGGACTAGCGATCTTTCCCGGAAACTTCCTACATTGATTGGCGTTCAATTGGGGTCTGGAGACCTTCCTATGAAGCGTCTGCTTGTGATTGCCGGTTTTGTCGTTGTCGTGCTTGGCGCACTCGCCGGCGGTGCCTATCTCGTCATGAGCACCGAGACTGCCCCGCCGCGCAAACCCGTCGTCGCCAAACAGGCCGAGGACGAGCCTGCCCCCGCTGCCAACTCATCTCGCGGGCCCCTGTCGAACCCGGACCAGCAGGACGCCAACACACCGAGCGACGACACACCACCGCCCGACGACAAGCCGGACAAGCCCGTCACCCCCCCGGCAGATACAACCAAACCGGTCAAACCGGCGCCGCCAAAACCGGACACCACGCCGCCCTCGGACGAGACCACCAAACCGGTCAAGCCCGACGGCGTTGACCAACCCGACGCGTCCGCCGACGTAAACCCCACAGGAGGGGAGGCCACCTTCGCCGGGCGCGCAACCGACGACCAGGGCGGCGCCATCGCCGGCGCGACCATTACTCTGAGCTACTTGGTTCCCCAGAAGCCCACCGAGCGGCGAAGCCGGGGGCAATCCAGCCGCAGCGCGTCCAACATCGCCACGACGGATGACGACGGCTTCTACCGCGTGACCTTCAAACTGATCTTCCCGGGACCGGATGCCGCCGTCAGTGTCACCCTTTCGGCCCAGCTGGGCGAATCACAGGTTTCACCTGACATCCATAACCTCGAGGTCTCGCCGAACGGGCTGCACGAAAACCTTGATTTCGTAATCCCGCGCGGCTCAACGATTACGGGGCGCGTCGTCAACCACCGCTTTGAGCCCCTGCCGGGCGCAACCGTCGTCGTCCAGCCGATGATCGAGGGGGGCGGGCGGAGCAAAGGCATCCAGTTCAAAGCCGACGATTCCGGCACGTTTACGGCCACGGGGCTGAAACCCGGGACGTACGGGTTACTGGGCATCTTTGAAGGCTATCAGCCCGGCGACGACGTCGTGATCGTTGATCTGGGCAGCGGCGAAACCCACGTGCTGGCCCAGGACGTGCGCATGAAACCGCAAACCGGCATCGTGCTGCGCCTGACGGCCCTGGAAGGGCAGCCGACCGGGCGGTTCAACGTCACCTACTACAACGCCGAGGGCAAATCCACCCGCGCTTCCGCGACTGCGGACGCTGAAGGCAACGCGCTTCTCGGCGGCGTGCCCGAAGACGCGATCGAACTGGAAATCGAGGCACGCGGCTACGAAAAAACCGCGCGCATGAGCATTACAGTAGCGAAGGACGACCACACGGACATCGGCGAGATCGCGCTCACCCCTACCCCCGGCGGCTAACCCACACGCAGACTGGCAATGCGCTCGGCGTAGTTGCCGCTGAAAACGTAGCTGCCGGCCACGATCACGTTGGCCCCGGCTTCCACGGCTTGCTTGATCGTTTCGCCGTTGATGCCGCCGTCGATCTCGATGTCCAGTTCCGGCGCAAGCGCGCGCGCGGCCTTCACCGTCTCAAGCACTTTTGAAATGAACTTCTGCCCGCCGAAGCCCGGCCAGACGCTCATGACCAGCAGCATGTCGATCTGGTCGAGCCACGGCTTCACGGCCTCGATGCTCGTGTCCGGGTTCACCACCAGCCCCGGCTTCACGCCATGTTTGCGGATGTCGTCGAGCGTTTCACCAATCGGCGCGTTGGATTCGATGTGTATCGTCAGGTAATCCGCGCCGGCCTTGGCGAAGGCTTCCACGTAGCGCTGCGGATCGGTCATCATCAGGTGGCAGTCCAGCGGCTTGCTGGCAACCTTCTTGATCGCAGCAACCACGGGCGGGCCGATGGTCAAATTCGGCACGAAGTGCGCGTCCATCACGTCCACGTGCAGCAGGTCCGCGCCCGCCGCCTCAATGGCACGCACTTCTTCACCAATACGCGCAAAGTCGCAAGACAACAAAGACGGAGCAATCTTCAGATCAGGCATGATGGCGAATAATCGAACTCCGGGGCGAACAATGCAATGGGGATGTCGCTTCACCCCTTCGTGGGCGGCTCGACGGTAAGGTCCATTACCTTGTTCGCAGGGACCGACAGCGCCACCGCAAACTCCTTCAACACCGCGTGGGCCGCTTCCGGCGTATGCAGTCTCCTCACCAGCGGAAGTATGCGCGTACCAGCCGTTCGTACCACGGCGGCGTATTGAAGTTGGATCAGTGGCGCCCCCTCGCTTTGGTGCTCTTGCACTTCCAGCCGAGAAATCGTCCGTGCCGCCAGGTATCTGGTTCGTCCCCAGGGCAGCGGGCCTTGAGAGAACGTGACGCCGTGTCCATCGGTGGATGCGCGGTGCCAGTTTACTCCAATGCTGCACTGCCAGTAGCTGAGCAACCCGACTCCAAACGCAACTGGGCCAATGACTACCAATCCGTACACCACGCTGAACCCGTCCCCGGCGAAAAGCAATCCCAGCACGACGAGCGCCAGCGGAACGAAGAAAAACACGCCGATGACGACTCCGATACCCAGCCCCCTTCGGCTAACGGGGCCTTGCTCGCAACTCACCTGGCTGCCATCTCGTTGAAGGCGATACCCGTCCGTGTTCGATTGAAATAGATCGCGGGGTTGCTCGAAGTTCGGCGGGAAAAACTGCTCGACCGCCGCCATGACGTCCGACGCCGCGTCCTGACCGCGAATGTGACGGGCGAGGGTAATCGTCCGACTATCCGCCAGGGAGGCCTTCAGTGCGCCATTTACGACCGCGTTCTTGTTGAGGATGTAGGAAGAGGATTCCACCCGCAACGACACCAGGTTCCGTGCGGCAAAGAACCGCCGTCTGACCAAAGTCATTGGGCCGCGATGCACGTGAATGCCGTCTTGATTGACAATCAGCGTGGTCCGATTGACCAGGCCCGTAAGCCCTACGCCAAGACAACCTGCCGCAAACAACGCAAACGCGCAGATGAGAATGGCGAACCAAACGTGGTCGTCCTCTTGCAGCAAAGACCTCGGGCCCCAGGCCGACAGCAAGACTGCCAGAATCAAGCCGGCGACCAGGCCCGTCGCCATCAAATTGGCGTGGTGTGCTCCCCGCCAAGCCCACGTTGCGATCGCATGGGGGCCGGCCAGCGGATCACTTTTCGCATCGTAATCGGCAGCGTCGTATTGGTTGTGATCCTGTGTCACTTGGACAACGCCTCAAGCGCAGGCATTTCCCCACCTTGCAGCAGAGTCAGCGATGCTCCCCCACCTGTGCTCACGTGGCTCATCTTGTCCTGAAGCTGGAAATGCTCGACGGCTGCAGCGCTGTCGCCTCCACCCACGACACTGTATGCGCCGCCTTGCGTTGCGTCCGCGATGGCCTGAGCGACGGCTTTCGTACCGTTGCTGTAGCGCTCTTTCTCGAACACGCCCATGGGGCCGTTGAACAGGATGGTCTTCGCGCGCTTGACCGCGTCCGCGAAGCGCGTAGCCGTGTTGTCGCCGATGTCAAACGCGGCCTTGCCGTCCGGCACGTCGCCGTTGACCTCCTCGAACTGTTCGCTGTCCATGCTGTCGCTGACGACGTGGTCCGTCGGCAGGTGGATGATCACGCCAAGGTCGGCGGCCTGGGCGAGGATGTCTTTGCATTCCTGCACAAGCGTGTCGTCGCACAGGCTGTTACCGATGCCGATGCCCTGCGAAATCAGGAATGTGTAGGCCATGCCGCCGCCGATGCAGATCTCGTTGACCTTCGGCAACAGGTTGTTCACCAGGGGAATCTTGTCGCTGACCTTCGCTCCGCCCAGGATCGCCAGGCAGGGGCGCGCCGGGTTGTCCAGCACCTTCGCCATGGCGTCCACTTCGGCTTTCACCAGCAGACCGGCCGCACTCGGCAGCAACTTCGCAGGCCAGACCATGCTGGCGTCGCTGCGGTGGCAGGTGCCGAAGGCGTCGTTGACGTAGGCGTCAGCGTTGGCGGCCAGCTGTTTGCCGAATTCTTCAGCGCCCTTCTTTTCTGATTTGTGGAAGCGCAGGTTCTCAAGCAGCGCGGCGCGCCCGTCATGGATGCCGCTGATGCTTTTGTGGATCTGGTCGCCGATGCAGTCCGGCAGCAGGGGCACGTCAAACCCGAGCAGCTCAGACAGCCGCTTCGCTACCGGCCCCAGCGAGAACTCTTTCTCGAAGCCGGTGCCTTCCGGGCGGCCCAGATGGCTTGCAAGAATCACGCGAGCCCCCTTGCCCAGCAGCAGCTTGATCGTCGGCAGGGCGCCCGTGATGCGGGCGTCACTGGTAATCGTCGCGCCTTCCAGGGGCACATTGAAGTCCGCGCGCACAAACACGCGCTTGCCCTTAAGGTCGCCCAGAGAATCAATGCCCGGAATCTTCGAGAAGTCCATGTCAGCCCCCTTCGTTGTGCGAAGTATAGCCGCCCACACCAGACCGCAAAGTCCCAACGCCGCAGCAAAAAATCTACGAGAGGGACGCCGAAGCGTCCCCCTCGTCACCGTGCCTGCTACACCGCACGCACGCGCCCTAATCGGGCGCGGGTTAGCTATGAGCCTATAGCCGTCCAGCCGGTTACTTCAATCGGCTCACCCGGCAAACCGCCGGCTTCCGGCAACCCTTCGATGAAGGGCGTCGCCCGGCGTAGAGGAGCGCGGAGTGCGGGGCCGAAGCTGACCAGGTCGTACGCCATTCCGTAGGTTAACGGGGCGCTATAGCTGACCTGAATGCCCGTCAGCACGATCTTGACGCGAACGCTGCCACAGTACGTCTCGACGTTGGTCAGGTTTACGATCAAGTCGCCAAAACCGTTCGCGGAAATCGTGGCCTCAATGTTTTCGTCATACAGGTCTTCCCCCGTCGCGGCATTCAACAGGTACAGGTTGGCGTTTTCGTCGGGGTCGAAGACGACACCAGAAACGCCGCGCAGGATCAGCTTGCCGTTCTTGATCGCGCCGACCGAGGCCGCCTCAATCACGATGGACTCGACATAGCCCGAGTTGTCGTCGTCGCTTACCACGGCAGTCGTAGCACCGATGATGACCGGATCTTCACTGCCCTCAATTTCGGCTGTCGCGTAGCCCCAGCCGTAGGCAGGAGTCCAGGACATTACCTGCCAGTTATTCAGCAGGTTTTCACCGTTGGCAATGAGACAGACTTCGGCTTGCAGGTGGTGAATGGCGCTGCCGCCGACGGTGTAGCCATGCTTCGAGTTCTCGTCGACGCCTTCATCCAGCGTGACCTCGACGTCCCGCACGATGATGCCCAGGGGTGACGTAGTGCCGGTGACGTTCAGAATAAAGGAAAGGTCGCCGCGTGCTGTCAGTTGCATGTAGTCCACGGCGACAGTCGTGGCGCTCAAGTCGTTCCCGTCGACATCGAAGATGTAGATGTTCCCGGTGTCCGGTAGCGACGTGAACCGGAACTCACCCACCGGGCAGAAACGCAGTTCACCAGAGTTGATCGGATCGTGGAACCACACCATCAGGTCCGGCGTCTCGAAGTCGGTTGAATCCAGCCCCAGCTTCTCCTCGGCAACGTCGAACAAGGTTACCGGTTCTTCTTCGTCCACTGCAACAACGGTATCACCACCAACTTCGACACCAGTAACGGCATCACCGTTAGCATCACCCCATGTGAAATTGTACTCGACTCGGCCTACTGGAGCCTGCTCGACACCGGCCTCGTCATAGAGTCTTGTCTCGATCTCCACGTCCTTTGTCCAGTCGATATCAGTCGGAAGGTCTACATTGGAAGTTCGACCGGGTCCTGTACCGGTAAGCGTTTCGGTAACCGGATTTGTGGCGGGAGCCACAGGCGGTGGATCCTTGTGATACCTGATTTTCGTGATCCTGATGCGAAGACCTTCGTTCTTCTTCTCCTTAAAGGCGACCTTGATCTTTTTGCGTTTCTTGGCGTTGGTAAGCGAATCGGTGTTGTTTGTGCCTTGGTGAACTTTGGTCCACCCATTGCTCATATCCTGCCCTTCAGCATCTTTGCCCTTATCGTCCTTTGCATTGATGTGGTTCACCGAGAAGCACAACAACATGGCCGTAAGGCCGCACAGCACCAGCATCTTTCGCATCGTTTTCTCCCGTCTGTCTGTCATCAAAAAGAGGACATCAATCCGCGAGACCCCATGCCTGTCTGCACGATCACGCCCACCAGTCTTCATCCGCGCTGCGCGGCCATCAATACAAATCGCGTCTTTTCGGGGAGTGGCGACGCATTTCTACGACTTGTCACATCATATTGCCCTCATCGCATTCCCTGGAGCTGTGACGTGACGACTCACGCTCGGCACGAGCGTGACACCAGCCCTTTGCCGTTTGGCGCAACGAAAAGTCGTTTGGCGGTTTGGCGACGGGGTTGGCGCTGATGATTTGTTTGTGCCAACCTGGGCGGGTATCTTTCGTTTTAACACCAGACGGACAGGAGACGACGCTTCTAAAAGACCAGATTCCGGAGGACGGACTCCCCAGATCGGCACCCCACGGCTGATCTCCTCCCACCCACGATTCCGCAAGGACTCCGAAGTTCGGAACCTGGACTACGCCAAACACAACTGAGTGCCGGCACCATGCTCTCCCGGATCTGCCAATCCACTACGCTCCACCGGCCCTCACTCCACGGCGTCTCCTGACCACCTTCCCGGGCCCCCTTCAAGGGGGCCCGCTTCTTTTGTGGTGCTGACCCGTGACGAACCGCAGCCCGGCCGGTAACGGCCGGGTTCGCACGTCCTGTCCCGGATGGTCATTTGCCCACTGGGCGCCCTTAATATGTGGACAAGCCCGGCCCTAACAGGCCGGGCTGCTGCATGTCGCTGGCTGCCGCAGAAATGTCGCATGCCCTTGTAGGCTCTTGGTGTCTTTTCAAACCAGGGAGCTTCACATGAACAAGAACCAGAGAAAACAACGCCTCAAGAACATGAAGGCCAATGCCAAGGCGGCAAAACGGGCGAAAGCGCAGAACCCCGCCG
>JAIOJA010000041.1 GCA_019912315.1 Planctomycetota bacterium | reverse complement strand
ACGGCCCTTGCCGTCGGCCCGCCGCACGGGAACGGGAATGAGGGGCTCCAGAAGGGCCCATTGCGCGTCAGTAAGTTCCATGCTGACTGTATCGGCAAGCGTTAAGCGCCTACTTCAACGTTTTAGATACTGCTTCTAGACTCCCGAGCTGGCGTCCACTCAATAGAGTTGGGAGACTTCCTTGCGGCAGTCGTCATTCATTGCTGTGCTGAGTGCCAACTACTGGAACAACACTGCTAGACGTTCAATCTCATCACACTCGTCTGCGAACTCGGCGTCTTCATAGAGAGTTTGCAGTGCCTGATGAACAGGGTGTGGTTTTTGTTTTGCAATCCTAATGAGAGTCGAGGGGCTATCCCTCAACTCCGAACCAAGGAGATCATATGCCCACTCGCGAGCCTCTGCTACCAATCTGGGTAACTCGTCGAGAATCGCACTCTGTCGTACCGTCACCGGCGCATCTGTAAGCACTCCTACAACATGCTCCTGAGTTCCGTAGTCCGGTTCACTTGAGAACGTCTTCATAAGAATCGCTGCTATCTCGTGGTTGACACGGTCGCCGACTTCCTCCACCAACGCTGCGAATCTAGCCGCAGCAGCCTTTCCCGCGCGCCGCTTTGACGCTGCAAGGATGCTTTGCTTCCAATCGATTGACATGTTGATCACCTTCATTGGTGGACTATCGGCCAAGAGGCAAGCCCAACTTGCGCGAGTAAGCCATCATTTCACGTATTGCCGAGTTGTACCTTCGCGGGTTGGCGGATTCTCGCGCAACCCGCCTGACGTCTCGAATCTCCATCGCAAACGCCTTGCGCCACTGATCCTTGTTAAGGAGCTTCTCGATCCTCTGCACGTAGTCTGGAGAGCCATAACTGGAGGTATTGATATGGTCGCTCTTCAACATTTGAATTGCCGGCCCCTCACCACGAGTGGTTACGTGTATTGCCTTGTTGGCTGGCAAGTGATGTCTGTGAATTCGACCGCTCTTAGCGAGGTCGCGGAATGCCCCACCTCGAAACACACACTTGTTGTGGACGAAGACCCAGCCGGTGTCGTTTGTACCCACATGGTACGTGTGCCAGTCGGCGACTTCGAAGTTAAAGACTGTTACCGGGGTTGCAAGGTGCTCGATGCGGATGGCGGTGGCCGTTGCGGTTTGGCTGCCCGCGAGTAGCAAGCGTTCGCCTGCCTTCAGCTCGCCCATGGGCACCCAGTTGTTGCGGGTTACGCTCCAGAACGGGTGTTCGGTTGTACCTGAGATCGAGCCTGATTGGCCATCGCCGTCTTCGGCGTCACCTCCTTCTTCGGAATCACTCCCGTCGCTTGCGCTCCGAGCACCTGTTCCTCGCGCTCCGGGCTCACGACGGTAGCTCAAGTGTACCAGAGTGTCAGCCGACTTGTGGAAAAGGCGAACCACCGGCTTGAACCCTTCCTCGCCAGTGGATTCATTGCGAGCCCAAACAAGGTCGCCGACTTCAATGTCTTCAATGTTTGTGGCAGTGGTGGTGCTGTCCTCGCCCGCTGACAGCACTTGTGTACCCGCTACGAAACACGCGGGGGCAGGAGACGTCTTTGGCGCTGAACTTCGGAACCGATTGAAGAGGCCCTTTACTCTAGAAGTGTTGCGGGCGATCATGCCCGTGGCTTGGGTGGCTCGGGAGCTCGCGACCACGGGGGTGCCGAGCCCTGCGGTGGCCGCGATCATCGTAAGCTCGACTACAACGGTGACCGTCAGGCGACCGCCCCTGAACGCCATTGTGGCAAGGGTCATTTTTCGTGCCAGTCGGAACTAGAGTTTCTTCCTTCATGATTGGCCGTCACGACGCTGTGGCGGCCTTACTGTGTGATGCTGCGTAGTCTTTCGGGGTCATATAGCCGATCCCGCTGTGGATGCGTCC
>JAIOJA010000040.1 GCA_019912315.1 Planctomycetota bacterium | reverse complement strand
TGGTTACAGACGAGAGCGGTGGAAGCTGCATTGAAGTCCTCGACTTTCGATCTGGCGAGTGCCTTCGGCTTTGGGCTTACGACGTGAGTTTTTTCGAATCGGAGTAGGCGGCGTCACTACTCAACAGGTTTGTGGGATTAGAAGCGGTATCAAAAACGGCGCAACAGGATGATGATGCACCCAAGCTGCACGAAGGCAAGGAAGTTGGCGGCATGGTAATCCCAGCGTGTCACGAGTCTGCGGAAACCGAAAAGGGGTCAGGCTACTTTTTTGATGCGGCTTGTAGCTCGCGGTTGCGCAACCGGCGGGTGGGTTCCGGCCGCTACTCCGTCTCTCTGATAAACCTGTCGATGTCTTTGTTTTTGCCTACGAGCATCAGCACGTCTTCGTTGGCGGGTTTGGTGTCGGGGCCGGGGATGGCTATGGCGTCCGATGCTCCGCCGACTCCGGGCTTCTTGATGGCCACTAAATTCACGCCGAAGTTTTTGCGCAGTTGCAGCTCGAGCAGCGTCTTGCCCACGATCCCGCGCGGGGCCTTCACCTGCACGAAACTGTGCTCGCTGCCGATGTCCACGGCCTCGAGCAAACTTGGCTTGGCCAGTTTCTGGGCCAGTTTCATGGCGGCCTGCTCCTCGGGCATGATGACTTCGTCGGCGCCCAGGCGGCGCAGGATTGTTTCCTTGGTGCGGTCGTTGGCGCGGGCGATTACGCGCGGATAGTCCAGGTCGCGCGCGGAAAGCATGGCCAGCTGGCAGGCTTCAAAATTGTCGCCGATCGCGACGACAACCGTGTCCACCTTGCCAAGCCCCAGTGACTTCTGGGTGTCCAGGCTGGTGCCGTCGGCCGTGACCGCGAGCGCGACCTTGTCCTTGACGTAATCCACGACTTCGGGCGCCGTGTCGATAGCAATGACTTCCAGCCCCTCCCTGGCAAGAGTCTCCGCCAGAACGAGCCCGAAACGACCTAGACCGATTACCGCGACTTTCTGCATCTGCGTCCTGTCTTTCGTGTTGCGTTCCGGCGCTCTGCGCCGGTCCCCGGCCTTTCGGCCGGGGCTCTACCCGATCATGACCTGCTCTTCGGGATACTCGAACTTGCGAACATGCCTGCGCCCCACAGCCAGCACCAGCGTAAGGGGACCAATACGCCCTATGTACATGCAGGCGATGATGATCAGTC
The DNA here is from genome assembly GCA_019912315.1 of Planctomycetota bacterium. Classification (GTDB taxonomy): domain Bacteria; phylum Planctomycetota; class UBA8742; order UBA2392; family UBA2392; genus JACKID01. The sequence continues at coordinate 153,074 of JAIOJA010000040.1, read as the reverse complement.
TGCCCGCCGGGGTCAATTCGGCGCTGACGCCGCTGCTGAGTCCTACCGTGCAGAAGGCGCTGGCAGCCTCGAACAGGATGTGCTCGAAGCCGTACTTCTGGGCCCCCATGCCCTCGGATTCCGTAATCGTCAGCAGCAGGGTCGCGACGAAAATGAACGTCAGCGCCAGCACCAGCATGACCAGCGACTTGCGAATCAGCAACTCCGGGATGCGCCGCTTGAATGCCTCCGGCGCGCGGCCGCGTACCGTGCTGATGACGGCCAGCAGCATCACAAAGAAGGTGGTGGTCTTGATGCCGCCCGCGACGCTGCCGGGGCTGCCGCCGATCAACATAAGCAGGATCGTCCAAAACTGCGTGCTGGTTGTGGTGTCCACGGTGTCGATGCTGTTGAAGCCTGCGGTGCGCGCCGCCATGGACTGGAAAACTGCGGCGGCAAAGCGGTCAACCGGGTCAAGGTGCCGCATGGTGTTGTTCCACTCAAGCACCAGAAAGCCAGCAGCGCCCACCAGCAGCAGCCCGAACGTCGTCACCAGCACGATCTTGCTTTGCAGGGACAATCGGGGCAGGCGCAGGTTCTTCACCTTGCGGCGCAGGAAGGGCACGCGGCGCACCAGCGGATGGGCCCAGAAACGGTACGTCGCGACCTCCATGATCACGACGAACCCGAGCCCACCCATCACCACCAGAAAGCTGATGCTCAGCACCACCGGCCAGTGCCCCGCATAGCGGACCATGCTGTCGCTGTAGAGCCCGAAGCCCGCGTTGCAGAAGGCGCTGATACTGTGAAACACGGAGTAATAAAGCTGCTCACCGGCGGGCAGCATGTTTCCCGCGTCGTCCACCCAGTGCCCGTACAGCAGATAGACACCCAGCAGTTCAAAGCCGAACGTCGCGCCGAGAATCCAGACCGTGACTCGCCCCACCCGTCCGATCAACTCGAGGTTCAGAATCTCACCGACGGCCGCCGCGCCGCGCACGCCCATGCCGCGTCCGAATGCCAGCCCGAAAAAGGCCGCGAATGACATGATGCCCAGCCCGCCAATCTGAACCAGCGTGATGATCACGAGTTGCCCGAAGCGCGTCCAGGCGGCGCCGGTATCAACAACAGTGAGCCCGGTTACACAAGTGGCTGAGGTCGCCGTGAAGAACGCGTCCAGAAAGGTGATCGGATGCCCCGGGGTATGGGCGCCCGGCAGCATCAGCAGCCCGGTACCCAGCGCGATGAGACCCGCAAAGCTGCCCAGAAACACGTGCAGGGGGCTTTGCGCCAGGTGCGTCACGAAACTGAACGCCCGCAGCAGGCGAAGCGCCACGAAGGCCCCAAGACCCGCCTGCGTCAACAGCGCGAACGCGTCGAAGGTCTCCGCGCGCGTCAGGGCGCCGCTTATCCAGTGCGACGACACGAACAGACCAAGCCCCATCACCACACCGACCACCAGCGCCAGCGTGTCGGCCGGGGCCTGCTTCCAGCCTTCCACCAGCGCGCGGCTGGCGACGTACACCCCCAGCGTCTCACCGATCAGGGCCACCAGGCAAAGCGCCTGGAACAGGGCGATGGCCGGGGTCCAGGGTTCGGGAAACACGCCGCCGTGATACAGCAGGAAACTCGCGAGCGCGAGCAGCGACGTGATGGTGTTGACCCAGAAGTATCGGCCGCGCCATGCCTCCACGCGCTCGTCGGTAAAGATGCGTGTGATCAGCCTGGTGTTGTTCACTTCACCCCCCGGCGCGACCGCGCCGACCGCCGGAAGACTACACTGATGGAAGGGGCGATCAAATAGCGGCGCGCCTTACTCCGGTGTGGGCTCAACCGCCTGCTTGCAGTTGCTCAGGATGATCACGCCATAACCCGTGCCGTACGGCTTGTGATAGCCATACAGCGGATAGTCCCAGAAGCTGCCGTCATCGTACTGACCTGCAGCCGTAAACTCGGCCAGCCTGTCCCCGTATGCCGGTTGCAGGTCCTTCGGCAGGGACAGCACATTGCGCGAGGCGTAATAGTGCCCGAAGTAGTAATAGTAGGGCGCTGTGGCGTACCAGGCCTCATGCGGGAACTGGCGTCCGCGCCCGATTTCGATGAACACATGATCCTTGAAGAAGTAGTCAAGCTGGGCGCGCAGGTCGTCGGGCTTGAGTTTGCGCTCCCAGGTGAACAGCGCGTTGTCGCCTGACTGCGAGCGCCCCAGGCTGCCGCGCGGCAGGTTCGCGCTGCTCATGGGATAATTCATGTGCCCGCTGCTGTAATAGTAGGCGCCGTTGGGGATGCGGTGGCGCTCCATGTAATCCAGCCCTATCTGCACATTGTGGTCGCGGATCGGCAAGTCAATGCGCCGCGCGTCGTGCAAGGCCACCAGCGCCGCGGCCGTGGTGAAGGGCGTGCTGATGTCGCCACTGGGGCGATAGGTACGCATCGAGAAATCGTAGTAGCCCCAGCCGCCATCAAGCCCCTGGTGGTCAAGCAGGCGGCGCAGTTCGTGCTTCGCCCTCTCGCGAAGGCGGGTTTTCTTGTCCGCATAGCGCGGGTCCGTGGACGCCCTGGCAAGGGCCTGAATCATGTAGGCGTGCGACCACACATTGTAGAAAGTATCCATGGTAGCGCGCGGCGTGTCCGGGGCGGCGATGAGATACTCCAGCGCCTTCTCCAGCGCCTGGTTGATCTCGTCCGTTTCGGGCTGCATCAGAAGCCCCATCACACACAGGGCGGAGCTTGCGTTGCCCCAGACGTGCAGGCTGTTGATGCTGCCAAGGTAGATGTCGTTGGGGCGCTCGGACATATAGCCCCAGTCGCCGGTCTTTTTCTGATTGTCCAGTATCCAGCGCACGCCCTTGTCCAGACTATCTTGGAAGCGCCAGGCGATCCTGCCGGTTTCAGGTGTTGACTTGTCAACGGGCGCGACCGGCGCGTCATGCGGTGCCGGCGTCGGGTTGTTTGTCGTGACCTCTTTGCCGCAGGCGGCGAGCCCCGCCGCGAGTACACAGAACAGCAGCACCTTGCGCATCGGTTACTCCGGCAGTGCCACGCCCACCTTCTGGCCCGGAAGCAGTTTGCCCTCGGGGTTATCGATCTCGATGCTCGCGGTCACCATGCCGCGGTTTACGACAAAGCCAATGGCGGTCACTTTTCCGGTTGCCGTCGTCGCGCCTTCCTTGGCAGTCACGTTGACAGGCTGGCCCGCCGGGAACTTCGCGCGTGAATCAAGCTTGACGCTGACTTCGACTTTCAGCCTGCCGGTGTTCACGACGGTGGCCAGGGTGGCCCGGTTCTTCACGTCGTCGCCGACCTTGAACGGGTTGGAAGCGCCGTCGTTGCCGCCCCAGGCGCCGACCGCCACCAGCCCGTCGTGTGGCGCCGTCAGCTTCATGCGTGCCTGGTCGCCTTGCAGGTCGGCCAGGGACTTTTCGGCATCCTTGAGCCCGCGACGGGCGCGGGTCAGCTTGCCGCCCAGGTCGAGGTTGCCGCGCTCGGCTTCTCCGTCGAGGCGCGCAAGCTCAAGCACCGCCTGGTCGCGCGCGCTGACAAGGTCCTGCTCGCGGCGCTTCATATGAACGTTCACCAGACGCTCGTGGTCTTTCTTGGACATTTCGTAGCGTTCTTTGGTTTGCTTCAGGCGGCGCTTGGAGCGGTTCAGCACGATGTCCTGGCTTTCCTTCGCCAAGTCGTTGCCCTGGTACAGGCGCTCAAGCTGGGCCAGTTCCTCTTCCTGGTCTTCGATGTTGTTCTGGTAGTTCTCCAGACCCATTTCCGAGTTGCGGATGCTCTCGGCCTTGTCGTGCTGGATGAAAAATTCGAGATCCTGTTGCGCCCGTTCGGCACTTCGCTTGGCACGCTCGTGCTGCAACTTGAAAGACTCGTCGGCATGTTCCAGAGCGGCCTGCAGGTGGGCCACAGAGCCTCGTGCAAGCTCCACGCTTTCGCCCGCGCGCTCCAGCGCGTCCGCAAGCTCCGTGCCCTCGACCTCGGCCACGACATCGCCCTTTTTCACACTCGTGCCGGGCGCAAGCAGCGTCTTGAGCTTCAACTCACCGCTGTAGCCCTTCAGTTCGAGCTTCAGTTCAGTGACCTGGGCGGGCTGTACCTGCCCGGTAAGTGGCTCGGGTTCTCCGCGAGCCTCCTGGGCGGCGTTCATGCCGCCAATGACCATCAGCAATACCAGCGCACTCGCGAGTTTCCGCATGTCTGACGTCTCCAAACAGTCTCGATCAAGCCAGGGAGTATACTGTATACGCACGGAAATGCGCCGGGAACACGCCCAAATGGTCGTACGGTTTTCGGCCAACGAAAAACCCGGGAAGACGCGTACGTCTTCCCGGGCTGAATACCTGAAACCGGAGGCTACTTGGCGGGGTCTGTTTCCCCGCTGTCCTTCTTTTCCTGGGTGGTCGGGTCGCCGTAACCGTCGCGCCAGCCGCCTTCGGATTCGCCAAGAATCCACAGTGCCAGGCTGGTGCCGCACAGTTTGCCGAAGCTGGGGTGCCCGAGCCACGTGCCGTCATTCTCGCGTACCAGCATCACGGCCTTGGTGCAGATCTCGTTGATCTCATCGAAGGTCTTTCCGCCGACTTCGTGGGCGGCCAACATCGTGTGGTAGTGCCCGTACATCCAATAGTATGCCGCGTTGAAGTTACGGTCGAAGTTGTGGGGTGACCCGCCCCTGTTGGGAGGCGCGTAGTATTCCATGCGCTTTACCGCGTCGAGTTCACCACGGTACTTGGTCCACTGGCTGATCATCTTTTTCAGGTCGCCGCTGCGACGCCCGAAACTGCCGAGACGCACGAGCGCGAGCTCGCAGATCGAGTTGCGACCCTGGCAGCCCTTCACGTCCATGCCCGCGCGGTTCTTGCCGGTCGGGTCAACGCTGCCGGCACGGTACACGTAGGTCTCCTGCCCGCCGTTGCCCGAATCCTCGATGCGCAGGCTTTCGATCAGTTTGCCGGCCGCCTTCAGGGGGTCCTTGAGCGCACGGCGCATACCCTTGATGTCGAGGTCATTGTCCACGTCGATCAGCGCCAGGACGGCGGCCGCGGTCGAGAAACTGGGAGATTCGCCCATTTCGGGGTAGTACGCCCAGCCACCTTCCTCGTCGAGTTCCTCGGTGAACACGGCCTTGGGCAGCTCATAGGTGACTTCGACTTCCTTATTACCGCGCAGCATGACGAAGGTGACCATCTGCCCCGCACTGAGTTTCCAGTACTCGCGGCGCCACTCGAACAGGGTCGGCGTGACGACGCCGTTGATCTGGGCGAAGATGTCATTGCGCTTCATGCCGGCCTTTTCGGCGGCGCCGCCCTTGGTTACTTCCGTGACGAACACCTGAAGCCGGTTGTTGAGGTCGACGTCGCACGTGAGTTCAAAGGGCTGGGGGGTCGGATCAGCGGCCATCTCGCCTTGCATTTCCTCGCCATCGCGGACCCACTTGACTACGTAGGGACGTCCCGCTGCAACGGTACCGGCAAAGTCGTACAGGTGGTCAAGCCCGAGGATCGGGGTGTCGCCGATCCAGGTCACGCGGTCGCCTTCTTGCAGACCAGCAGCGCCGGCCGGCGAACTCGGGTGCGGGTCGCCTGCGACCACCACGCCGTTGTCGTCGCCCTTGTCTTCCTCTTCGATGCCGAATCCGAACCAACCCTCGGGAGCGCCAATAGCTTCGATGCTCTCGCTGTTCTTGCGCTGCTTCTCGCCGCGCAGGACCTTCAGGCGGACTTTGTCGCCCGGTTCAATGGCACGTTCGATTTCGCGCAGGTCCTCGATCTTCTTGATCTCCTTGCCGTCGGCTTCATAGATCACGTCGCCGATTTCGAGCTTTTCTTTGGCCGGGCTGAAAGGCAGGAAACCCTCAATCACCGGGCCGCCGCCGAAGCCCGGGTTCACTTTGATTCCCAGATATCCCGGCCAGATCTGCGCAAGCTGAACGTCCTTCTTGAAGTCGCCCCCACCGTCGCGCTTGACCTTGATGTTGATTTTCTGACCGCCAAGGAAGCCGGTCTCCTGCATGTAGTAGTCCAGCGCATTTTCGACGCGCAAACCCTCGGTTTCGACAATGCGGTCACCGACCTTGATGCCGGTTTTTTCCGCCGCGCTGCCCGGCAGGACGCCGGTTACGCGGGCACCACCGCGGTACTCTTCGTCCGTCGGTGGCGCAAGCACGACGCCGAGCTGGCTGGGCATGGCGCTGTCCCTGAAGCGTGAGCTGATGCGAGTGCGGCGCTTCCGCTCAAGAGCGGGCGCCTCACTGTTGCTGAGCTGCAGCTTCAACAGCCCGGTCACCAGACGACGGCAGACGGCTTTGATCTCGCCCTGGTAATCTTCATCCGTTGTGTTGATGTACTCCTGGTGCAGGAACTTCAGCCCCAGCGTGTAGCGCCAATTGGCGTACCACACGTTCTGAGGCAGCTTGCCGCGATAGACGCGGTCAAACACGAACAGCGCGGCCTTGTTGATCGCGGGCTCGATGCGCCCCGGGTCAACCTTTATGTGACGCCGCAGGGCGTAGCCCGCGAGACTGGTCGCCGCGATGGCATCCACGGCCTGGTCGGCGGTCTGCGAAAGCAGCGTGCCGGTAAGTTCAACGTCCCATGAACCGTTTTCGTTCTGCTGATCCAGAACGTAGTTGACGCCCTTCACGATTGCCGCGCGTACTTCTTCGTCGCTGGGCATGGGGCCGCTGAGGTTCAAGGGTGGGTCGGGCTTCCAGCCGGCGGGCAGGCTGCGATCCTGCTGCATGGGTTGCACGCCGCTGCTGCCCGGCTGGATGTCCAGCAGAATCGCCATGGGTGTATTCCGCACGGAATCCGCCAGCAGGGCGTCGTTCACGGAAGGCGGCAGCGCGACGTCGCTTTGCGGCGCGGCGGCAACGGGCTCGGACTTTTCCGGCAAGGGTTGAACTTTGTCCGTGCTCAGGGAGGCGCTGAATACCAGCAGCCCGCCAAACATCGCAAGTAGCATCCAACCAAGTTTCATGGGTGACCCCCTGTGTACTCAGACCGTCGGGCGCGCCGGGACACGCCTAGAAATTTCCATTGTGGCTAAACAGCTGCGTGTTGGTTACGCCGGATACTGGTACGAAGTTCCCGAAATTCTTCCGCAGTTTTTGTCAGATGAATCATACACGCGGAACGGTGTGCGTTCGGTGCCACTTTAACTAGCTACGCGCGGCAGAAAAGAGAAACCTCGCCGATCTGAGCGACCCCGCACAGGCATCGACACCCGTTTGCGAATGCGCGAGAAGTGGCCTGCCCGCCCCACTACTTGCCGGTCACCGGACTGTCGGGTTTGGGCTCGGGGGGCTTTTCTTCGCCCTCTTTGGCACGGCGCTTCGGGTCTGTTATCACCGGCATGGACGCCCGCTTCAGAAACAGAATCGCCATACTGGTGTTGATGACTTGCGGTTGCCCGCCCAGGGCCGCCGAGCGCGCGTCTGAGGTCAGCCCCCAGCCGCCAGTTGAAGTCTGGTTACGGATCAGGGCCTCCGCGCCGATTTCGTACCAATCGACCTCGCTTCCCAAGGTCGCGAGGCTTGCCAGCTCGCAGGCGCGTTCCACGGAATACAGGTTGTAGTAGATGCTCCAGCCGTCGCTCCAGCTTGCTTCGAAGGCCTTGTCGATTACCGTGCCGTCCGCGCCCGGCTTATAGTAGCAGGTCGCAAGCCAGGTCTGCGCGCCATGAATGGTCAGCCCGATCTTCGCCGCCAGATCGTCTTTCAACTCACCCCGCACTTTCAGCTCGTCCTGCGCGATCACCAGGCTGGAAATGCCCGCCGCGGTCATCTGCAGGCTGGCGCCGCCCTTGCCCGCATAGCCCCAGCCGCCCGGCACTATGGTCTGCTTCTTTTCGTCGCCTGTCTTCTCATCCGGCCTGTGCAGGTACTCGACGGGCGTTCCGCCCGCGGGTGAGTAGTCGCCAATCAGGCGGTTTGCTTCGGCAACCAGAAGGGCCGTGCCTGTTTTCGCGCCAAGCAGACTGGCGGCCTTGTAGCCCAGCATGGCGTACTGGCTGCATGAGTTGTCGGCGTAGCCCGCGAAGTTGCCTGCCATTCCATCCGGGTACGGCACGTTGCCTGGGTAGTAGCCCCAGCCCTTGTCGCAGTGGGCTTCGTCGAGGTTCTTCACGGACCAGTCGATCAGTTTGCGGTGTTTGTCGCTGACTTCCTTCCATACTTCTTTGCGTGCGTCCTCAAATTCCTTGGGCGTTGCGGCCAGGAACATGCCGGAAGCCCGCTGTTCGCGCTCGTAGTATTTCTGCAGCAACATCAGCACCAGCGCGTCGCTGTAGGTGTTGCGATAACCCACGCCGGCGACCTCGCGCCCCCGCTGCGTCTTGCCGGGGTTGTAATCCACCAGCCAGTCCAGCCCGCGCTGGATTACCTGGCTGTCGCGCCGCCAGCCGCCATGCAGCAGCGCCAGCAAACAGATCGCGGTGTTGCCGGAGTACATCTCGCTCTGGCCCGGAAAGCTGCCGTTCTTCTTTTGCAGCCCGTCAAGCCATTCGCAACCGAGCTTGATGGCCTCTTCGGCGCCGCGGATCGGGCCACTGAAGCCGTCAGAGTCCGGTGGTACGCGGTGGGCGTGCAGCACGGAAAAAGCGTGCATGGCCCGCCCGATTTCGGGCAGTGTCAGGCTTGCAAGGGCATACTCGGTGTTCGCGGCACGAAACACACCGCCACCCGCCGCCAGGCACGAAAGGCAGGTTTCCATGGCGATGACGTCAAAGCGGCCGTCGCCCGCGCTGACCAGCGCCAGATCATCGGCGCCCGCATCGAAGTCTTTGACGGCGCCCGTTGCCTCGTAGGCTGCGGCGTGGCGCATGACATCCTGCCGCCAGGTTTCGGCCGACACGCGCTCAGGCGTCCATTGCGGGTCAAACGACCGGGTCATCAGCAGGCGCCCGCCGACCAGGCGCTGGAACTGGTAGTCCTTGTCCAGGCGGGAAAGCTGCTCCGGGATGTACTTGACGCGCTTGTCGAGGGTGCGCAACACGCCGCTGCTGATGGCCTCCGGGGGCGCCTGAGTAACCAGCGCGACACAGGCCATGCCGATCAGGTTGGCGTTCAGGTCGCCCGACACATCCTTGGCACCCTTGCCCGTGGTACTCCAGCCCTTGTGCTTGTCGTAGGCCCCGGCCAGGGCGCGGATGTCGCCCTCCCATACGCGCTCATTGAATTCAATGCCGAGCTCAAGTGCCACTCGGCAACTCAAGTAGCGCCACAGGTGCGCTGCAAACCAGCGCGCCGGCGCTTTCCCGCCGAGCGTCAAGGGCGACTTTTCGTCCGTCAGGTCGCGCAGGTCCATCAGCGCCTTCATGATGTCCGCGGCTTTGGCTTTGGCGTCCTCGGCGCGACCCAGTTCATCGCGCCGGGCGATTTCCAGACACACGCCCATGGCGACGCCGGCCGGCGCGTAGTTGGATGACTCGGGCAACATGGGCGTCTCAAGAAACCGCCCCACATGCACCTTCATGGAGGGGCTGACCGGCAGCCCGCTCTGCAGCACAGCCCACAAGCGAAGCATTTCGAGGCGGGTCATGGGCTCGGCCGGAATGGTTTCAAATGGCGGCAGCACACTCGGGCGGAACTTTCGCTTCCCCATTACCTCGGCTTCATAGTCGGGGCGCATCAGATAGCGCAGACCGTTGATCAGGATTTGCTGTTCCGGTGTCAGCGCGGATACGACTTTTTCGGCCAGGTCGATCTCGGCATCCGAGAAGCTTGGCTGATCCGGCGCGGGAGCGTCCTGGGCCGTCGTGACACAGAACGGCACCAACAGGACGAAACAAAGCAAACTGAATCGAAGGTAGCGCATTCATGCTCCGGGTGCGGGCTGTCTACCACAGGTTACCCGGTGGCCGCGGCGCACCCAAGGGGATTGCGCATTCGCCATCGCGCATCAGGTTTTTGGCCATCCATTCATTGCGTATCGGGGAAGCGCGGCGGCGGTGAAAGTTTCCCGCAAGATCGTCCTGGACTATCCACAAGGTTTTGTGCCGTCGTTATGCTTATGCCCGCTCACGACGGACCCTACCAGGAGTAACCTATGAACCATCCCCCGCAGGGTGGATATGGAAACCCGCCCGCGAACCAGGGCGGCTATCAGTCGCCGCCGCCCCAGGGCCAGTATGGCTACCCGCCGCCGCCGGGACAGTACCCCCCGCAGCATCCGCAGCAGTTTCAGCAACGCCCCATCAAGACCGGCCCCAGCAAGGGGCTGGGCATACTGAAGGTGCTGGTCGGTTTCGGCATGACTGCTGGTTTCGGAGTCGGGCTGCTGGTCGCGGGCTACGACGGGCTTGGCGCCGGCGCGATTCTTGGCGCCTTTCTGGGTCTCGGGCTGCGCTTCATGGTGACAGGCGGCGCAAACGTCGTCGGCAAGAAGATTCCGCTGCTGCCGTCATTCGGCATCGTGCTGGTTGGGCTGCTGGTCGGCACCTTTGCCGGCCCGCCCGTCAGTGAAGGCTACTGGCAGTCACGCGAGCAAAGCACCTGGAACGAACTGTCCAGCTACAGCGGGCCGGAAGACTACGTCAATCACTGGGAATGGGACCACGAGTACTTCGATATGATACCGCGCGAGTACCAACGCGAAGAAGCGCCCGGTATGCGCAAGTACATCGAAGTTCGCGAATCCATCCAGGACAACAACCTGGTCGAGTTGCGCCAGCACGTCTACGACCTGGCCATCAACTACAAGGATGACCCGCACTACAAGCTCGCCTTCGACACCGCCAGCGGCGAATTGCAGAAGCGCTACAACGCGGTTCTCGAAAAACTCGGTAAGCCGGGCCAAGCCGGCGAAGACGCCGAGTTCGCTGCGGACGAAGACCTGCGCGCGGCCTTCAAGACCATCCTGACCGATCTGGCCAAGGCGCCGACGCCAGACGTATACGTGGCGTTCACGAATACCGCGCAGCTTGAAAAGCCGCCCGGATCAGAAGAAGACGTGAAGGACTGGTTCGCCACGGAGCCCAGTGTCAAAACGTCGTTCCCGGACGGCAACGTGCTGGTGATCGACCCGGGCAAGGCCTTTTCCAGTGAATACGACGCCGCCCGCAGGCAGAGCTTCATGGAGGTCGCGGGCGAAGCCTTCCGGCAGTCTTTCGACGCCAACCTGCTGACCCTGAAGCCCCTTGAAAGCGGCGAATCCCGTGACGGCAAGTATGTGCTTGAGGTGTCCTCAACCATCGTGCGCGTACCGTCACACTTCAACAACTATGAAACGGACGCCAACGGGCGCCAGACCTCGAAGGGGCTGTTGTTCGGCATCGTCGTGGACTGGGGGCTGAAGCTGTATGACCGCAAGGGCGGGCAGCTTTACGATAAGGAAACCCGCTCCGCGCCGGCGAGCAACATCAACATCGGGGCCGGTGCCATGCCCGACTGGGGCGTTTACAGCATTCTGATGGACTCGGCTTACTTCAATTACTCGCGCGAGGTGATCGGGAGTTTCGGACTGGAACCCCCGACCATCAAGGAAACATTCTCGTACCGCGACTACGGCGTCAGCGGCGGATAAGGCAAGGCTCAGAGATCAGGGATTGCTGACGGCGATGTTGCCTGTGCGATCCACCGGCTTGTGGGCAAGGTGCCAGGGGGCTGCCTCTGGCACCTGCTTCGTTTCGATGACGATCTGCCGCGTCTTTCCCCCTGAAACCTGATCACTGTAAGCTGTACCCTGACCCCATGCGCGTGATGACCTACAACATCCACAAGGGTATCGGCGGGCGCGACCGCCTGTACCGCCTGGAGCGCGTCATTGACGCCATTCGCACCCAGCGCCCCGACATCGTCTGCCTGCAGGAAGTGGATCGGCATGTCAAGCGCAGCAGGTTTGACGACCAGCCGACACTGCTGGCCGAAACACTTGAGTTCGAGCACATCGCCTATCAGTTCAATCACCGGGTGGGCGAGGGGCGCGGGCCCGGCACCGGCCCCGCCGGCTACGGCAACCTGGTGCTATCCCGCGAGCCGATTACGCAGCGCCACAACCTTAGCCTGCGAATCCGCGGACGCAAAAACCGCCGGGCGCAACTGGTCGTCATTGAAACGCAATCGGGGCCGGTGCGCCTTATCAACTGGCATCTGGGACTGAGCGAGAAAGAGCGCCACTCGCAGGTCGCCAAGCTGCTCGAAACCGACCGCTTCCGTAGATACGCCGGTATGCCGACGCTGCTGGCCGGCGACTGCAACGACTGGCGCAACACATTGCATCGCGGCGCCTTGGCGCGGAACGAGCTGGCGCAGATTACCGCGCCGCCCTCGCGCTTTCGCAGCTTCCCGGCCTACATGCCCGTGGGCAGCCTGGACAAAGCCTTCTGCTGCAACCGCGTCGTTGTGGAGCGCGCCCACATCGTGAAGTCCCGGCTGACCAGCCGTGCCTCGGATCACCTGCCACTTGTAATCGACTTCAAGTTGTCATGAGGACTGGCATCCAGTCGATATAGAACAGATAATCAGCGCCCACAGTCACGGGCGTGAATGTCTGAAGAACGCAGAAAATCCATCGTCGCCGCGCTGCTTGCGGTGCACAGCGGCATCATCGGTGCCGATGAGGCCGTTGCCGCGTTAAAGGAGCCCGGCAAGGCCTCAACCCTAGTGGATTTCGACGGCAACGCGCTAATCGTCAGCGTGTCCGGGGAGAACGGCGAGTCCCTTGAGCTGCCGATCATCGAAGTTTTGAATGACCCGGGCAAGCAGCGCCGCGCCCTCGAAGACATTGGCATTTCCGACAACATCCAGCAGACCCTGTTCAATTTCGGCGCTGGCGACGTCACCGGCAATGGCGACGAAACCCGCTACAGAGTACTGCACGACACGTTCAAGCAGATCGCCGGCTCCGGGCGCAGACTCGCGGACACCGAGATCAGGCCGGGGGCGGAACAACCCGCGGACTCGGAAAGCCCCACCCATGCCCCCAGAGACAACACGGGCGTCCTGCGCCTGACAACCGGCAAGTTCTTTCCGAACTTCGGCGTCAACAACGAACGCTATCACGTCCGCCGTGAGCACGCCCGAGGCGGCATGGGGCGTATCATGCTGGCGCGTGATCAGGCCATCGGGCGCGACATCGCACTCAAGGAGCTGCTGCCCGGCATGACCGGCAACAGCAGCATTCCCGGCAGTGTGCCGCAGCAGTACACAAACGACAGCGGAGGCGTCGTTGAGCGTTTCCTGCGCGAAGCCAAAATCACGGGCCAGCTGGAGCACCCGAATATCGTGCCGGTCTATGAGATCGGAAAACACGAAGACGGCAGCATCTACTACACCATGCGCTTCGTCCGCGGCAAAACCCTGGCCGACCGACTGCGCGAGATCCGCAAGGACGAAACCCTCAACAAACAGCAGCGACTGGCGGCGCGTATTCGCCTGCTGGACAGTTTCATCGACGTCTGCCAGGCCATCGCCTACGCCCACTCCAAGGGCGTCATCCACCGCGACCTCAAGCCTGAGAACATCATGCTTGGCGACTTCGGTGAAACCCAGGTGCTGGACTGGGGGCTGGCACGGGTGAAAGGCCAGGAAGATAAGGCAATGCGCGACCTGCAAAAAGGCACGCTCGCGCTGTCGAAGTCCCTGATCGAATCGGACAGCCAAGCCCTGACGCTCGATGGCAGTATCGTCGGGACACCGGCCTACATGCCGCCGGAGCAGGCCCGCGGCGAACTCGAAAACGTGGATGAGCAGTCCGACGTCTACGCGCTTGGCGCCGTGCTGTACCAGATTCTCACGGGCAGTCCGCCCTATGAGGGCCCCATGGCGGCACTCATCGTACAGCAGGTTCTTGGCGGGCCGCCGCTGCGGGTCGGTGTACGCGAGCGCGACGTGCCGCCGGAGTTGCAGGCCCTGGTCGAAAAGGCCATGGCGCGCGAAAAAAAGGACCGCATCGGTAGCGCGCTGGAACTGGCCGGCGAAGTCAAGGCCTTCCGGGACGGGCGCACACTCGGCAGCTACCAGTACAGCGCCACGGAAATGTTCAAGCGCTACATTGCGCAGCATCGAACCACGGTCGGTGTCGGCGTGCTGGGCTTCCTGCTGCTGGTGGCGGGCACGATCTTCTTCATGCAGCGCCTGACCGAAGAGCGCGACGAGGCCCAGACGGCGCAGCGCCAAGCCGAAGAAGCGCGCGGCAAAGCCGACGAATCACTGGCGCTGGCGAACTTCGAGCGTAGCGAACGAGAACGGGTTGAGGAAGAGGCCCGTGTGACCGCACAGGAGGAGTTGAACTCCCGCGTTGACGAAGCCCGTCGCCTGATCGAGACCATCGACGGAATGCGCATTGAGCCGGCATTACACGACCTCCGCAACCGCGTCGCGGAATACGAAGCCCGCCTGGCCGGCCCGCCCGCACTCGCGCTGCTTGAATTGCCGGTCGATGAGCAGACGGGCAACGACGTGCTGCTATCGAGTATGCTTGGCTATATCAGCAGCAAACAGACGCTGATTGACCTGTTGACCGGCCCGGCCGGCACCGAACTACCCGGTGAAGTCGCCCAGATTGATCTGGAAGCTGAACGCAAGGAGCTGATCGAAATCCGGTTCGACACGGCGAGGCTCGCCAGTTTCAACGGCGACTTCCAGTTGGCAATCCTGCTGCTGGGCGCGACGGGCATGCCCGCGGAGCGCCTGGCCGCCGCCCGCGCGGAAGTGCAGGCGTCAAGGAATGAGCTGCTGAAGCTACACGGCACCCGCATCAGCCAGGCACTAGCTGACGTTCGCGAAGGGCTGTATCGCGAATGGCGCGACCCCGACGCCCCGGACATGGACGAGTACATCCGTCGTCTCAGCACCTACCGCGAGCGCCAGACCATTGGGCTGCTTAGCACCGAACTCGACAGCCTGCTGTCGCGCAACACGGCCGTGTGGTCGCGCAGTGAATTTGACCTGGCAAAGCTGATCTGCCGGGTGCTGGGCAACGTGAACCAGCCCGCCGAAGCGATCGTGGTGCTGTCCGGGCTGCTGTCCCAGACCGAACGCCCGGAACTCGTGCATGAAGCCGCCATGGCCCTGTGCGCTACCGGCAGTGCGGACGCCCTGACGCCGCTGTTTGAAGCCCGTGACCGCCTGGGGCTGGATTTCTGGCGCGAGGTCTCCGCCGGCGTGGCGAACCTGCCGCTGCCCGCGCGTTTGCGCAACCCCGTCGGCGCCGCGGACTGGACCGACCGCGCCGCCGTCCTGATCGCGCGCGGCGACTTCCCCACGGCCGAGCTCGCGGCAGGCCGCGCCCTGAACCTTGATGAAAAGTCTGTCGCCGCGCTGATACTCCGCGCGCTGGCATACTTCGCGCTGGGGCGCCCCGGCGACGCCGAGGCCGACCTGAACGAGGCGCTGGCCATCGACCCGGACAACTTCGAGGCACTGCTGGAGCGCGGGCACGTGCGGAACGCGGCGGGCGCCTGGGAGCCCAGAGTTGCGGATTTCAGTCTGGCGATCAAACAACGCCCCAAGGATTATCGCGGCTACCTCGCGCGCGGGCGCGTGTACGGCTCGCGTTACAGCCTGCCCGAGGCCCGCGCGGATTTCGACAAGGCGCTTGACCTGCAACCCTGGCGCTTGGACACCTACCTTGAGTACGCGGACCTGATGGCCGACCGGGGCGACCCGCGCGCAGGCGAAACCATCATGACCCGCGCCATCGAGAAATGGCCCGGCGACTGGCGCACCTGGTCGAAGCGCTCCTGGCTGCGGCGGCATTACAGCCTTGGCGGCGGCGCCATGGAGGACGCGACGCAGGCGGTTGCTCTGAACCCTGAGGATTCGGTGGCGTTGTGCGTGCTTACGCAATTGCATTTCGCACACGGGCGCCACATTGATGGACTGGACACGGCCACCCGAAGCGTCGAATCGGATCCGCAACAATGGCTGTCCTGGTACTACCGCGGGCTGCACTGGCACATGATGGCCCAGAAAGAAGACCGGACGCGCTTCAGCGAAGCCACCGCAACCTCGCGCAACATTGGGGGCGAAGACCCGGTCGTCGACGCGGGAGCGGAGTTCCTGAACCAGCGCCGCGAAAAGCTGACCAACGCCGCCAGCGACTTCGCCGCGGCCAGCCGCATTGAGCCTACGGATTTCCGCACAAGCTATCTGCTGGCCGATTCGCTGATTCAGCTCGAGCGCTACGACGACGCCCAGGTCGTGATTGAGGAAGCCTTGGCGCGCAACCCGTTCTGCCATATGCGCTGGGGCGGCGGCACCATCCCGATCATGCGCTGGTGGCTGGACGCGCTAAGCTATCGGCATCTGCTGGATGCGCAGCCCTCCAACGCCCGCGAGGCCATCGGAAAGGCGATGATGCTGGCTGTGCGCGGCGGGGCGTCCGTGTACATGGTGCGCGAGGAAGCCCAGGCAGGCGCGATGCTTGAAGGCTTGCGACTGTTGCGCGAACAGTCCCGCGCGAACCTCGCCTCCGCGGACCTGGTGCTGCTGTGCCACGCACAGGACCGCATGATCGAAGCCCTGATGAGCGGCGGCGGGCGAGCTTATAACCTGGACGTGCTGGACCTGTGCGCCGATCGCGAAAGGCTTGGGCGCTTTCTGGACGGGGCTTTTTACCTGAACAAGGCCAACGCCCTGGCCGGGCTTGCGGAGATGCACCGCGCCGGCAAGTTCACAAGCGTGGATCCGTTGCATGAAAAGCTGCCGAAGCTGCGGGCACTGGACGCAATCGACCGCTACGAGGCTGAACAAGCGGCGCTGGCGGCGGCTGTGAAGGCCATTCTGGACGGTGCCAATGCCGGGCTGAGGGTGTCAGACCTTCCGTCCGGATGGGAGGGCGGCAGCTTCGAATTCGTAACCGACACGGAGGGTTGGGCGCTTGCACTGGAGGCGTTGCGAGCGCCGGCGGGGACACGGTCGGAGTCGCTGTACGATGAAATCGTGCTGCTGGTTGATGTCACGGAGGGCGCGCCCGCCTGGCAGTATGGGCTGCGCAGGTTCGATGAAATCCGGAGCATGAACGGAAACAGGCTCCGGAGCTTCGATGATTTCATCGCGTTCTGGGGACCGATTCCGCCGGGCACGGAAGTGAAGGTGTCGGTGCGGCGCTACGCGATCAAGGATGGCGCCCTTGTACCGGCGCGCGACGCCAGGGGCAAGACGATCGCTGACGAGGACGGGTTCGTTGCGTGGCAGTTTGAGGATTCTGAAATCACGGTCAAACGCGGCTTCCTTGGAGTCAGCATAGGCCAGGGCATGGCGCCGCCCCGCTACTCGCGATAGCCGCTACCACTCGATCGGTTTGCCCGCAAGCCCGTCAACAGTGACGATGCGCGTACCCGTACGCCCTCTGGTTCTGAGGTGCAGGTTCCAGACCGGCAGGAACACCGGAGTGATCTTTTTGGGTCTCGCGGCAAAGCGCTGCTTGAAACTGTCCTTGATCACGTCGTCCGGCTTGCGCTCGCGCAACTCAATCTCATGCAGCCGCATCTCGCCGGGCAGCTTTTCTTCAAACGTCACGCGCCCGTCGAAATCAAGCACACGGCTGGCGTGACGCTCAGGCTGATCCTCCAGCTTCACGCCCCCCTCCGGGTCGAACACCACCACCTTCAGGTTGGCGGGGTGCAGATACACGTAGTCCAGGCGCTCGTCGTGCCGCGGCCCGAACAGACGCTTCAGGAACATGCGGGTGACTTTTTCCGTGAACTCAATCTGGATCACGAGGCGGTGGCTTAACTCCGCCCGCTCGAACTCTTCTTCCGCGCCCAGCAAACCGAACAGCGCCCCGCTTTGGCGGACTTCCCGTGCCGCACGCTCCGCGTCGTTGCTGGTGACGCGGCTGACGATCACTTTCACTTTGCGGTCGAGCCCCAGGTCCGGGCGCAGACCTGACGCCAGCGAGTAGTAGCGGTGCTCACGTCCGGAGCGGTACTTCTTTACCCGCTTGGCCGCCAGCAGGCGCATCAGGCGCCCGCGCGCCGCGGCCTGCCCGATTCCAGCTTTGGCGGCGAATTCTTTCACGCTCAGAGAACCCGCCTTCACCAGCAGTTTGTCGCCGGCTTCCAACTCAATGTCAACGACGGGAGCGGGCATTTCGATTTCGGTAACATGCGCCGCCGCCTTCATTTCTTTCGAGGTGGGCGTCGGCAGGCTTTCCGTGATGTCCGCTTCTGCGCCGCCCGTTTCGCCGGCTGGCAGCGGGTCGTCTTCCGGCTCAGGCTCGGGCCTGGCATCCAGGGTGCGGACAGCAAGGTCGTCTTCGAGCTCATAGAAACGCTCGCGCACACTCAGCGGCGGCTCCGGCTCTTCGACCGATACGCTGTCTGGCGCGTCGGGAGGTGTATCGACAATCTCCCCCTCCTCGTCGTCAAACTCGTCCGGCGGATCCAGCGGAATTGCAGCCGCCAGAGGCAGATCCATCAGCGCTTCGATGCGCTCGTCGTCCAGTGTCTCGTGCTTTGTGTAGAGCCAGCGGCATCGCAGGCGGTGCGTGTTGTCGAAGTTGTCCGGGCTGATCAGCACGAACTGGCCGGGCTTTTGCGCCGGCAGCTCTTCCATGATCATGTCGACGTTCACCGGATCCAGCGCTTTCACTGTCGGCTGGACCTTCTTCATGTCCTGGCGTGTCGTGAGTCGCCCGATTGCCCAGGTGCCGAACTGCGCCATGGCCTTGTAGTCCACGTCGCCCGGGTTCTGGGTTGCCATCAGACAACATACGCCGTACTTGCGGGCCTGTTTGAACAGCAGGCTCAGCGCCGGCTTGCAAGCGGGCTTGCGCACAGGCGGAATGAACGGCGCGACTTCATCTATGTAGAATAGCGCCTGCGGCTGATTGCTCGGGTTGCGCAGCATCCAGTTGTAGAGACGCTCCACGAGTGCGGCGACGAAGAACTCCTTGTCTTCCTGGCTGTGCAGGGTGTTCAGGTAAACAACGCTCAGGCGCGTCTTGCCCTCAATTGCCGCACAGTCATCACCCAGCCCAAGCAGCAGGTCAATGTCCAGCGCCAGGCCTTCGTGAAACAGCAAACGACGCGCACCGACGTCCAGACGTGCGAGTTTCTGGCAGGCCGAGTCGATCTTCTTCGCGTCGAGGTAGCGCCCGAATTCAGACTTGGTTGCGTCGTCCAGGTTCAGCAGGTACCTGGTGAAGGCGTCCAGGTTGCGCGGCATCTGACCGCGCTGCTGTAGCTGCGCCAGCGCCTTGTCGAACACGGCAATCAGGCCGGCGCCGTCGTCGCTGTCGAGATCATAGCCCAGCAGACTGACGACCATGGTCGCGATACTGGTGATTGCATAGACGCGATCACGCGCTTTAAGGGCGTCCACATCGATCGCCATGGGGTCAGCGGACAGGGCAACGCCCTTGCGGCTGGCAGGCGTGAAGACGACCGGATCTACACATCGCGCGAACTCATCGGCGAGGTCCGGGTCGATGCCTTTTTCACGCAGGTAGTCGGGATTGTCGGCGTTCAAAGCCAGGCTGCAAAGGTCGCCCTGGGGGTCGATGCAGATAGCGGGAATGCCGTTGCGGACCATCTCCTCGACGACCGCCTTGCACAGCACTGTTTTGCCCGAGCCGCTGCTGCCAAGCGCCATCATGTGACGCAACATCGAGCCGGCCTGCAACTCGATCTCGGGCGAAGGTTCGCCCTCGGCTGATGTTCTGTCAAAGCCAATGAAGAAGTCGGACATAGGAAAATTTTAGATTTTGGATTTTAGATTTTGGATTGAACTGAACCGTGAAGTCACTGTCAGGACCAATCCAAAATCCAAAATCGAAAATCCAAAATCCCCTAGTGGTCGCCGCTTGGTGTGGCCGGGCGAGTCGGTAACGGGTGTGCCTCGCGATACTCGCGTATGTTGTCCTGATACAGCGCGCTGTCAAACAGGATGTAGCCGACCATCCAGGCGACAAACGCGATCGAGCCCACGAGAATCCAGAAGTTGAAGCGCTTGTCGTAGCGCAGGTGCATGAACCACATGGCCACGATGCTCGCCTTCACGCAGGCAATGCCGATCGCGCCCACAACATTGAGACGCCCCAGGTCAACCTGCGCGACCAGCACCGTGATCACCGTCAGGGCCAGCAACGTCACCAGCACCTTCACGAGCGTCTGCCAGTGGCTGACGTGCCCGATGGTGCCCGGCAGGGCTTCGTCATGATGGTCGTGGTGCGCATGATCTGCAGTTGCTTCAGTCATTGCTTTGCCCTTACCCGATCAAATACAACAGCGGGAACAGGAAGATCCAGATGATGTCAACGATGTGCCAGTACAGCGCCACGAAGTCCACGGCGCCGTAGTACTTGCGGTTAAAATCTCCGCGCACGGCACGAATGATCAGCCAGATGTACAGCCCCATGCCGACCAGCACGTGGATGCCGTGCAGGCCGGTCATGCAGAAATAGATGGCGAAGAAAGTTCCCATGCCCATGCGCTGCAGGTCTTCACCCTTGATGTCCGGGTAGCGCTCGGTCAGGGCCGCGGGCAGGTCGGCGTCGGCCACAGCAAAATGGCTGCTCCAGACCGCGCCGATGTGGATCTTGTGGCTGTACTCAATGTACTTCACCACCATGAATGCGGCGGCACACAGGAACGTGATTACCAGTGTCGCAATCAGGGTCTTGCGCTGCTCAAGCTGTGCCGCGCGCACAGACCACGCGGCGGTCAACGAGCTTGTCAGCAGCACAACGGTGTTCAGGCCGCCAAGCTTCCAGTCAAGGAAGTAGTGCGCGTAATGGAACATCTCCTGGTGGTTGCCGCGGTAGACCGCATAGGCGGTGAACAACCCGCAGAAGAACAGCAACTCCTGTCCCAGGAACAGCCACACGCCCAGCTTGCCGGCGTTGTACTGCTGGTGCAGGCTGTCAAAGTGCATGGCAAGCTCTTTGGGCCTTTCGGGCAGAGCTTGCGACTTTTCCGGTTCAGCGACGCCAGTGCTCATCAGTGGACCTCCGACAGGCTCTGGCGCGTGACAAGGACTTTCGGCTTCAGCTTGTAGCCCTCGTCCTCGGAGATGTACTGCCAGTTCTCAAAATCATAGGCGCCGGTTGTGATCGGCTCCTCGGTGAAGTTGTGGAAGTCCGGCGGGCTTGTGCTCTGCCATTCAATGCTGGCGCCGCCGTATGGGTTCGGGGGAGCCTTCTTGCCCTTGAACAACGAGTGCACAAGGTAGCCCGCCTGGATCACCACGGCCGCACCAAGAATGTAGGCACCAACGGTGCTGACCTGGTGGAAGATGGTGAACTCATCAAGATAATTGGCATAGCGCCGCGGCATGCCCCGCGTGCCCGCCACGAACTGCGGCATGAACGTCACATTGAAGCCGACGAACACGAGCACCGCACAGATGCGTGCCAGCGTTTCGTTGTACATCCGGCCTACCAGCTTCGGCCACCAGTGATGCACGCCGCCCAGGAAGGCAGTCAACACCGAGCCAA
The DNA here is from genome assembly GCA_019912315.1 of Planctomycetota bacterium. Lineage (GTDB taxonomy): Bacteria > Planctomycetota > UBA8742 > UBA2392 > UBA2392 > JACKID01. The sequence goes on along the minus strand of JAIOJA010000040.1, from coordinate 131,712 downwards.
CCATCACCATGTGGAAGTGCGCGATTACGAAGTACGTGTCGTGCAAGTGCACATTGGTGGCAATGCTGGCCAGGAACAGCCCGGTCAGGCCGCCGATGCCAAACAGATAAATGAACGCCAGGGCGTAGATCATGGGCGCCTTGAAGTCGATCGACCCCCTGTAAAGCGTCGCCACCCAGTTGAAGACCTTGATGGCACTCGGAATCGCCACCAGGAAGGTAAGGAAGCTGAACACAATGCCCGCCGTCGGTGACTGCCCCGACACGAACATGTGGTGACCCCAGACAAGGAAGCCGATTGCCGCAATCGCGATCGACGACCAGGCGATCGCCTTGTAGCCGAACACGTGCTTGCGCGAATACACCGCGATCAGTTCCGACTGCACGCCCATGGCCGGCAGCACCATGATGTACACGGCCGGGTGGCTGTAGAACCAGAAGAAGTGCTGGTACATGACCGGGTCACCGCCGTACTGCGGCAGGAAGATGCCGACCTTGAAGACGTGCTCGATCATGGACAGGCCCAGCGTCAGCCCGATGACCGGCGTCGCCAGCACCTGGATCAGCGACGTCGCGTACAGCGCCCAGAGGAACAGGGGCATCTTGTACATGGTCATGCCGCGCGGGCGCAGCTTGTGAATCGTCGCGATGAAGTTCAGTCCGGTCAGAATGCTGCTGAAGCCCAGAATAAACACGGCTGTGTAGGCGAATATCAGGCTCATTTGAACGGGTCGCCCTGATGACAGCGGCGGGTACAAGGTCCAGCCGGTGTCGAGCCCGCCAAGGAACAGCACGCCCAGGAAGAAGATCAACCCCATGATGTAGAGGTACCAACTGAACAGGTTGATGCGCGGCAGGGCCAAGTCCTTGGCGCCAAGCTGCATGGGCAGAATGAAGTTGCCAAGACTGGCCGGTATTCCCGGGATGATGAACAGGAACACCATGATCGCGCCGTGAAGCGTGAAGGCTTTGTTGTACCAGTCGTTGCTCAGGACGAAGTTGGCCTGCTCGCCGACGCCGCCGGGGCTAAGTAGTTCCGTGCGCAGCAGCACGGCCCAGAACCCACCAAGCAGCAAGGCGACACTAACCGCGATCAGGTACATGATCGCGATGCGCTTGTGGTCAAGCGTCACCAGCCAGGACTTCAACCCTTTGGTTGCGTTCAGGTAATGGACTTTCGGGTGAATGACATCGCCCGAAGAGGGTTCTTCAACAGTGCCACCGGCCATGGGTATGCGTCCTTGGCTATTCCTTCAGTGATTTCATGTAAGCGATAATGCCTTCGATGTAGGCGTCGTTCTGGTCGCCCCAATCAAATGGTGTCATGACATCGGGGTATCCCTGCACGACCTGCTTGCCCGGCTCTTTGGTCGAATCGCGAACATAGGTTTCGTCTACGACGACCTTGCTGCCGTCGGTCATTGTCTCTTCTTTGCCCCACAAACCCTGCCAGGAAGGCCCGCCGCCCGGCGGAACCGTCCCGTCAAGGCTGTGGCAACTCGCACAGTTCTGGTTGTAGATGGACTCGCCGCGGGTGACCAAATCCTTGATCTGGGTGATGTCGCCCCCCTTCACAATGGCGGTTCGCCACTCGGCTTCGGTCTCCCAGACAAATACGCGCGCGGTCATTACCGAGTGGTCGCGCCCGCAGTACTCGGTACAGTACAGCATGAAGCCGTCCTCGTTGCCGGACTCCATGTGCGACATCGTCGGGCGGAACCAAAGCTTGTTGTACCGCCCGGGCACGCAGTCCTGCTTGACGCGGAAGGCCGGTATGAAAAGCGAGTGCAGCACATCGCGGTCCGGCGTGGTCATGATCAACTGATAGTTGCGGTCTTTCACAACATGCAGCGCCGCCGGCACCATGAACTTCTTGCCTGCGGGCAGCCCGTTGCCCTGGTAGCTGAAGGTCCAGTTCCACTGCTTGGCGGTGACCTCAATTTCGGTTACGTCCTCGGTCGGCGGGGTGACCATGATCAGGTACCAGTAGGTGCTGATGCCGAAAATCGCCATCAGCAGAAACAGCGGTATGATCGACCAGGCGAGCTCGAGACGTGTGTTGTGGGTAGATGTAATCTCTTCTGTGTGGCCGGGGCGCTTGCGGTACTTGAACACGAAGTACCCGGTCACGCCGCAGATGGCGACGAAGAACAGAATGCTCAGCCACAGTATGAAGTCGTAGGTGAAGTCCGAGCCCGCGGCGACACTGGATGCCTCCGGCGGGAACCAGAACGATCCACCGGCGTCGGCCAGCGGCAACAGACTTCCCAAAGCGAGATCAGCCATCATCAGGTCGCTTCCGGTTGAACACTATCATCCACCTTCGCCTCGCGCGGCTTGCGCAGTTCGCGGAACCACCAGTAACCGACGAAGGAAAACAGGAACAGGAGAATACCCACGCCGCCGATTCGCATGAAGTTGAAAGCGCGGCTCATGTTATCCGTGTACTCGAACGCAAAACAGTTCAGCCCGAAACCCGAGGCGTCCGTGCTGGGCTGCCCCATCTTGCCATCGGCCGACGCCTTCAGTTGCGCGGTCAGGTCCTTCGGGTCGTAAGCCAGATTTCGCAGGTAGTGCGAGATCACGCCGTCGCCGTTCACAATGAACATTGCAGCCTTGTGGCGGTATTCACCGGACTCCCCGTCGAACCGATAGCTGTAGCCCAGTGCCTTGGCCAGGGCCAGCACCTGAGACTCATCGCCGCTGGTAAGAAAATGCCAGCCGTGGTCCGCCTCGGCTTTGCCGACTTGGCCCAAGTAACGCAGCTTGGTTTGTTTCGCCTGCTTGTAGTCTTCCGTGGGGTCGATGCTGATGGTGAGGGCCACGAATTCGTTGCCTGGCGTCCATTCCATCTGGCTGAGAGCGCGTGACAGATCATTGAGCTGGTAGCTGCACAGGCGCGGGCAATTGCTGTAGTTCAACGAGATCAGCAGCGGGCGCCCCGGCTTGAGGTACTGGCCCAGGGTGACATGGCGGTTGTCGTCGTCGGTAAAGCTGAGTCCGGTCGGGATCCTATCGCCAATGCGTTCAACGACATCCACGCCGCGCAGCTCATACTCAAGTTGCGCGCGTGACTGCGCGCAACAGCACGCCGCAAACAGCGAAACTACCAGTATCGAAGGTATGAACTTCAAGTACATGAACGACCGGACAGAGTGTGCCAACGGAGGCGGATTTCCGCCCCCGGAATGAGGGTGCTTTAGCATGTTCACGATGCGGTTTACAGGGGGTTTTTCACAGCGCGTTCGCGGCAAGAGACAGTCGTCTCAGCCCACATAAATGGACATTCCTGACCAGTTTGCCGGTCGATGTGTAGACTATTCTATCGCCCCCTGTAAACGGACAAATGTGTCCGTTTATGCGTCCGATTTCGTCCGCCGCGGGGTATGCTGTCCGCTATGGAGAGTTTAAAAGACGCCCCCATGGGCAACGAGCTCCAGGCAAAGGTATGGCAAAAATGGGCGCACCGCTTCGCGGTTGCCTGTGTGGCCCTGTTACTGTTCATGATCATCGTCGGCGCCATGGTCACGACCACCCGCGCCGGCGACACCAACCCCGGCTGGTCACTGCGCTTCTGGGAATGGTTCACCTCATGGTGGCAGGCCGACGGCGGTCGCGCCTGGGAAGACGGGCACCGCGTGATCGGCACAGTGATCGGTTTCGCCGCCATCGGGCTGGCCGTCGCGTTGTGGAAGGGGAGCAATGGCAGCCCGCGCCGCTGGCTGGGCGTAATCGCACTGGCCTTGGTCTGTCTGCAGGGACTGATCGGCGGCTTGCGCGTGCTGGTTGTCAGTGACGAAGGCGTGCGGGACACCGTGCTGGCCTACACCGGCGGCGGCTACGACGTTGAGCTGCGCCGCGCCGTCAAGGCGATGTTCCACGGGGTTATCGGACAGGTGATTTTCGCCTTCCTGGGCTGCGTCATGATCGTGTCCTCGGCGCGCTGGGCGACGACTTGGCAGGCGCAGAAGTCGCCCGCAGGCGGCGCGTCGCGCAAGCTCAGCCTTGCCCTGGTGATACTGGCCATCGCGCAACTCGCGCTGGGCACCCTGGTGCGCCAGACCGGCAACCACGTCATGTGGCACGTCGGGGGCGCATTCGTCGTGACCATCGGCGTGACGTACATGATCATGCGCGTCTTCCACTATCATTCGAAGTTCGCCCCCCTGCGGCACGTCGCGGCAGGCGCCGCCTTCCTTCTGGTCGTGCAGGTGTTTCTGGGACTGGTGCCCTGGATGCTGACCCAGGGCAACCTCGTGTCGTCGGACCCTGCCAGCCTTGTCGCCCTGCTGCGCACGGCCCACGTCACCACGGGCGCGTTGCTGCTCGCGACCCTCAGTGTGCAGGCCCTATGGCTGCATCGCCTGGTGCTGCCCGGCGACGGTGAGCGACCGGCCGTCACCACTGCCGGTGAGTTCGAATACTCCATGCGCACGCGCCTGCATGACTACACGGTTCTGAGCAAGGCCCGCCTGTCGGGGCTCGTGATGGTCACCGTCGCGGCGGGGTACTTTATCGCCGCGCCAGGCATGCCCAATCTGGCCGTGCTGGGCGCGACGATGATCGGCGTGAGCCTCGTGGCGGCGGGCACGGGCGCCCTGAACCAGTACATCGAGCGCGACCGGGACGCGCGCATGCCACGCACGCGCAACCGCCCCCTGCCCACCGGACGGATGCAGCCCGCCGAGGCGCTGGCGTTCGGATGGCTGAGCATCTTGGGCGGGCTGCTGATCGTGCTGCTTGGGGTGAGCGTCCTGGCGGCCGGCATGACCGCAGCGACCAGCGCGATCTATCTGCTGATCTACACACCGCTCAAGACCCGCACGACCCTGAACACGCTGGTGGGTGCGATCCCCGGGGCGCTGCCACCGATGATCGGCTGGACCGCGGCCACAGGCGGGATTGAGCTTGGGGCGTTTGTGCTGGGCGCGATCCTGTTCGTCTGGCAGTTGCCGCACTTCTGGTCGATCGCGTGGCTGTACCGCGAGGACTACAAGCAGGGCGGGATGAAAATGCTGAGCGTCGAGGACCCGGACGGCGCGATGGTGGCGCGACAGATCGTACTGTGGTGCCTGGTGCTGATGTTCACCAGCTTCATGCCGGCCTGGGTGGGCATGGCGGGCTGGACGTACACGATCGGCGCGCTTGCCCTGGGCGCTGGGTTCACGACGGCGGGCGTGGTCAACCAGTTCAAGCGCACGCGGGAATCGACCCGCGGCGTGTTCTTCGCCAGCCTGCTGTACCTGCCGCTGCTGCTGGGCGTGCTGTTGTTCGACGTGTGGTAGCGAACGTGTAACGGCGCCATTCACGACAGCAGCTTTCTGATCTGCCCGTAACGCTCCGCCGGTATCAACAGATAGTTCCCGGCATGGCGATCCACGTCGTTGCGCGGGGCTTCGACGTCGGTGTAGCCGCCGACCATACCGATATGTACAAGGCGATAGCGCAGGTCGCACAGCAGCGCCATCAAATCCTGCTGCCGCGCCAGCAGGCGCCTGGTGCGCTCGGTGCCTTCGTCGGGCATGGGCAGGATCTCGCATACCAGCAAAGGGCGGTCTCGCTCGATGACGCCCCGCAAGCCCCGGATGACTTCAAGCTCCATGCCCTCGACATCGATCTTGACGACTCCGACGGGCGCTTCGAGTTGCTCATCCGTAAGCGTCGCGCCGTCCGTGAGCGTGACGTTGAACGTCATGTTCTGCGAAGGATGGCTCGATCCGTGATAGTCCCTGATCATGCTGGCCGAGCCGTCGGTGCTGCTGATGCCGTGCAGCACGGCGTCACCGTGGCGATCTGACAGCCCGGATTCAAACAGGCGGGTGTTGCGCAGCCCGTTCAGTTTTACCAGCGCGCGGATTGTCTCGCACGGCTGCGCCGACGGCTCAAAGCCGATCCACGGGCGCTCTTCATCCGCGGCGCGAAGTTGCAGCAGGGTCTGCCCGACGCTGGCGCCGGCGTCGATGAAACTGCCGGAGGTAACCGGCAGTACCGCGCGCAACAGCGGTACCATCCATACTTCGCCCTTGCGCATCAACTGGATGCCGCCCGCGGTGTCAAGCGGCACCAGGAACCTGCGGTCGCCGTGCAGGCGGCGCGCGCGCTTCTTGCCAAGGCGCCGCAGCAGCAGCAGCCAAGCATAACCGACGCCCGCGCGGCGCAGGAACGCGATACGTTCACGGATGCTCGGCATGGTTCAGCGGCACTCCGGACACAAGCCCCACACGGTGACGGTGACGTCGTCAACGATCCAACCGGAAGGGGCGGCGGGGCGGGCGGGCAGTTTCTCCAGGTCTATGCACTCGACGCGTCCGCAGCGCGTGCAACTGACATGGGCGTGCGAGTGCGGATCATGCACGAGCTCGAACATCTCGCGCCGCCCCACGCCGCGCACCGGCTGGAGGATGCCCGCTTCCGTCAGGGCTTGCAGGTTACGGTAGATCGTCGCCGGGTCGCCGCCGTTTTCGCCACACAGGCGTACGGCGTCGTCCATGCTGACAGGCTCGTGCGCTTCCAGCATGGCGGCCACGAGCGTCGCGCGGGTCACGGTGACACGCAGCCCGAATTTTCGCAGCATGGTTCGCGCAGATTCAACGGCGTTCATGGGCGGCATCATAGCCCTATGCGTCCGCATCCGACCAGCGATCTTTCTTTACCGGGAAGCCGATGGCCGCAAGTACGCGATACTTGAGGTATCGACGCTTCATCTGGCGGTACTCCGGGTGGTTGCCGACAAGGGAGTGCATCAGCTGCAACTGCTCGCGCGCGCCGGCGAAGTCTACCCGCCACAGGTAGTGCTTTACAGTCTGCCGCACAACCATGGCGGTCCGGTCTAGCCAAGCCTGTTCATCCCATTGCGGCAGCCCGGAGAGCTTTTCCTTGAGCGTGCGGGCCATCATGACGCGATAGTTGTTCTTGCGAAGCTGCTTTTCCCACTGTCCTGAACGCGTCAGGGAATCGGCGCGACAGTCATAAGTCGCAAGCACTTCCTCAACCTGGCAGGTTTTGACCGTCAGCGCGAAACGCGTCATGAACTCGTGGTCGAAACAGTTGCGCAGGCGCGCGTCAAAGCCGCCATGCTGATCGATCATGCGGCGTGTATGGACAAGGCTGTTGATGTGCGCGCTTGAGCGCCCGCTGATAACGTCACCCGGAGTGCCCTGCCCGAGCAGCGGCCTGCCCTTGCCGGGCATACGGCTGCTGGTCCCCTTGACGCTGTTGCGCACCGTGTAGCAGGCGCACAGGTCCGCGCCCGTGCGTTCGAGCTCGGCGATCTGCTTCTCCAGCTTGGTCGGGTACCAGCGGTCGTCGTCGTCGAGGTGCGCGAAATAGTCGCCCTTGGCAATACTCATCCCCGCGTTGCGCGCCGCCGGCGCACCCGCGTTTTCCTGGCGCATGGTCTGGAACTCGACGCCCCGCTCGCGCGCCAGTTCACCCATACGCTGGATAACCTGGGGCGTGTCGTTGGTGCTGCCGTCGTCCACGATCACCAGCTCAAGCGGGCGGTAGGTCTGGTCAAGGATGGACTCGATGCTCGGGCGCATCGCCTCGCCGCGATTGAAGGTTGGAACGATTGCCGATACGAGGGCTGCCATGCGCGCTCTCAGGTACTCGTCGTCGGGACGTGTTCCAGCGCCATGCGATAAAAGCGCCGGAACAGGTGCAGACTGTCGTGTGGCCCGGGGCTGGCCTCGGGGTGGTACTGCACACAGAAAATCGGCTCGGTCTTGTGTCGCAACCCGCTGACCGTCTGGTCGTTCTGGTTGACGTGTGTGACCTCAACATCCTCGGGCAAGCTCTTCGGGTCGCTGGCAAAGCCGTGGTTCTGGCTGGTGATCTCGACCTTGCCGGTCGCAAGCTCCATGACCGGGTGGTTGGCCGCATGATGCCCGAATTTCAGCTTGTAAGTGGTTCCGCCCAATGCCCAGGTCAACAGCTGATGCCCGAGGCAGATGCCGAAGATCGGCAGTTTCTGCGCCACCAGCGTTTTGATTTCCTTGATCGCGTAATCCAGCGCGGCCGGGTCGCCGGGGCCGTTGCTGAGGAAGACCGCGTCAGGCCCCCAGGCCAGAATCTCTTCGGCCGTCGCAGTGGCGCAGAACACGCGCACCTGAAAGCCAACCTGGACCAGGCATTTCAGAATGTTCTTCTTGGCGCCGTAGTCGATCGCTGCGCACTTGAGTTTGCGGTCGCCGTCGGCGCTTAGCACGCTGTCTTCGGCAAAGGCCGAGTCGTAGCCGGTGTTGAGGTCGTACGGCTCGTGGTTGCTGACGACCTTGACGAGGTCCTGGCCCTCCATGGTCGGGCTGGCCTTTACTTCCGCCAGGAGCTTTTCGACATCCTGCTCAGCAGCGATCACGCCGCGCATGGCGCCGTGCTTGCGGAGGTGCAGAGTCAGTGCGCGGGTGTCGATGCCGTCGATGGCGGGTACGTCTTGCGCTTTCAGATAGTCATCAAGCGTACGCTGGCTGCGGAAATTGCTGACGATGCCGCTTAGTTCACGGCAGACGAAGCCACTCAGCCACGGCTTATCCGCTTCGTCGTCTTCTATGTTAATGCCGTAGTTGCCGATCTGGGTGGCGGTCATGGTGACGATCTGCCCCGCGTAGCTTGGGTCGGTGATGATTTCCTGGTAGCCGCTGAGGGCAGTGTTGAACACCACCTCGCCGAAGCCGCTGCGAAGCGACCCAAAAAGGCGGCCGCGGAAGGCGCGGCCATCTTCAAGCAGCAGAATTCCCGGTGGGCGTCTCTTCATTGGTGGGAAGTATAGGGGCGTCGTTCGTCTCTGCAACGGCGCGGCGCAGGAAGTGGATAAACACCAGCGCGAACACCATCAGCACGCCCAGTGTTGGCGCGCCGAGGATCGCCATCCAGTCGAACGGAGCAAAACGGTCCAGCAGCGGCAGATAACACAGCACCAGCACAAGTCCCACGGCGACCATCCCTCGGCGCAGATCGCCGCGCCGAATACCGGCTGCAACCAGCGGCCCCAACACCAGTAGCAGCAGGCAAAGGTGGTGCGGCCAGAACAGCAAGTTCGCCAGTGCCGCGGCCAACAGCCCCAGCCCCACGGAACCCGCACGGGCAAGGCGCGAGTCGCGTCGCCGCCATGCAAGCAGCATGGCAAGGGCACCAAGCAGCGCGCCGACCGCCAGCCCGGACCATTTGACGAGCCCCTCGGGCAGCTGGGCGATCAGCGGAGCGCGCTCGTCCGTGTTCAGGGACAGCTTGTGCCCGTCATCAAAGTAGCGGCGCGCGACGGCCGACAGGGCGTTGTTGGGGGCACGCGCGCCTCCCAGGGCGAAGGCCGACTGTTTCTCAAGGCGAGGCGACACGATCCTGTCCGCATAGTCCCGCGTGATTCGAATATTCGACCGTAAGCCTTCCGCCAGCCCGTAGTTGGGCACGCTGTAAAGCAGGGGTGCCAGCCACAGCACGACGAGCCCGCCCGCCATCATGCCCGCCGCCTTGAAGCGTCGCTGCGCGATCAGCAGGGGCAGCAGCACAATCGGGATGACCTTGAGGTGCGTCGCCGCGGCGAGCAACAGCCCGCCGCTCATATTCCTGCCGCGCTCAAGCTGGTAGAGCCCCGTGGCCAGCAGGCTTAACAGCAGCATGTTGACCTGGCCTTCCTGCAAGTTCGTCCAGATCGCGCCAATCAGCCCGAGCCCCATCAGCAGATAGAACAGGCGCCCCGCGGGCCCGCCCCGCACGTCGCACAGGCGTCGCGTGCCGCGGAAGCCGGCGGCGATCAGCAGCAGCTGGGTCAATCCCCAGACGGCATAGCCGAGCCAGCGCGGCAGTACCGTCAGGGGCGCGAACAGCGTCGCGAAAAACGGCGGGTAAATGAAAAGCCCCACGCGGTTCACAGGGTCTTGCGATTCCTGGTACAGCTCCGCGCCGCCGCCCATCATGCGCGTACCGGCCTCCCAGTACACGTCGATGTCCATGGAGCTGCCTGCCCAGAACCACTGCAACCAGAGGGTGAAGCCCACAAGAATCAGCGCGCCGCCAAGCAGGGTCGCGGTAACCAGTCGATCGGTTTTGTCCGTGATGTTCAGGGGGCGTTCCCCTACTCCGGCATTTCGGAAATCCGGCTTGCCCACCAGTCGATGTGATCGGTCAGGTCGTCGCTTGCGAAGCGGTTGTCCGCCGCCTCGCGCAGGGGCACGCCGGTCAGTGCGGCGAGCCCTTGGAAACAGCGGTCCAGCAGCCCGCGGTCACTTGCGCTGGTGAACACGGCCTCCGTGCTTTCGAGGTCACTGTGTATTCGCGACGCGATGTCATGGATAGCGGCCGCGGAATCCCGCCCACCGATGGCAATCAGGCTGTTGAGCATGGCGGAGCGAACCAGGAACTCGGTCTCAAACAGGCGCCCGTTGTCATCGCGTTCAAATGCGACGCGGCGGCGCAGTTGCAGTATGACTTCCAGGCGGCGCTCGTCGGTGCGTCCGCTGTAGGCGAGCTTGCCCAGCGCGATCGCGCACTCCATGCGCACCAGCATGTTCTCGTCCGCAAGTGGTCCAAGCAGGGCATCCAGCAGGGCTTCGTAGTCGTCGGCATAGCCCAGCATTCCCAGCCCCTGCGCCGCCGTTGCGCGCAGGTGCGGGTCGGCGTCGCGCGGGGAGTCCGCACCGCCGCCCAGCACGGTGCGCAACTCGGCGCGCTTCGCTTCGTGCTGTTCGGGCTCGGCGTCTCTGGCGCCCCGGCGCAGGTTGTCGCGCTCGATTTCCGGTGCATTCATGCACGCGGTAAACAGCAGAGCCAGAAGGATGAAGGGCAGTATCCGCATAATAGCCCGATGATTAACGTTGATCGGGCAATGATCAATGGGCAGTGCCGGCAGGAAATGGATCATTGTGGCGCTGAGTCTCGTGAACATCCCGTCGTGAGATGGTGTCTACCCGCTCTGATCGTCATCCAGGGGCAGGTGCTTGATGAAGATGCTGCGCTGGAACGTCTCCACCCGTTCGCTGTCTTCGGCACGCCAGTAGATACTGATGCTGACGAATAGTTCCTGCGGGACCTCATGGCTGCGCTCATACCGAATGTCGTACCGGTAGCCGCGCCGGAACGGAATGGGATAGCGCAGTTGCCCGCTCTGGGTGGGCTCGAACCAGTCCGGCACGCCGTTGCTGTTGCCGTCTTCGGACAGGTCCGGGCGGCCATTAAAGTTGCGGTCGTAGTAGTACATGCTGTAGTTCGCCGCGATGTCGTCAAAAACGCTGCCCGCCAGCACACTCGCCGTCGTGTTGTCCACCGCCCGTTTGTGGTTCACCAGCCCCACCGCAAAGATCGCGTACACGCCCACGATGCCGAGCAGCAGGATGGACATGGCCATCAGGATTTCGATCAACGTGAAGCCGTGTTTCGTGGATCGTAGATCGTGGATCATCTCGTCACCGGTAACTGAACCACTTTCTGAAACGCCTCACCCGCGAGCACAAGCTCGCCGTTCGTATGCGCCTGCGCACGTGTGCCCAGCGCGCCCCGGATACCCGACCCGAACGTGCGCCCGGAGCGCGCGCCGTAGGCCACAAGCTCCGCCCCCACGCGCAGGTACGCGCTGGGCGAGCCTACGTCGGGAAAACCGTCCGACTCATCTACGTAAATCGACGTGTCGTTGGCGCCGATGGCACCGGTTACAATTGTTTCCGCACGCAGGGGCTCGCTCGCCGCGACGATCAACGTTACGCGCACCGCCCGCGGCAGCGGCAAACGCCCGGCCGCAACCTGGTCGCCAATGGACCAGCGCGTAGCCGGCCCGCCCGCACGCCCATGCCAGGTCGAGGTCAGTTCGTCATCCCAGCACTCAACGCCGAAGGCGACCACGTCGTCAGCCACCAGCTCAAACTGAGACCACAGAGAAACCGGCGCGCCGCTCGCCCCGGTCAGGTCGTAGGCACCGCCCGTACTGACCGCGCTGAACATCGGGCCCGGGTCGTCGCCCGTCGCGCCCGCGTGATCGCCGGCCCACATGCCGACCTTGGTGATCAATCCGTTTGCCACATCCGGTGGCGACCGCACGGCCCGGTAAAGGCGCGTGCTGTGAAGCAGCGGCTCGAACAGGTAAACGACCTCGATGTTGCCCGTGCTCGCGCGCATGGCGGCGCGCGGGTTGCTGCCGGTGAAGTCGTCGCTGTAGCCCTGACTGGTCGCACCGCGCCCGGAGTCGTAGCCGGCCAAGGTCGATTGTTCCTCACCCCAGGCGCGAGTAAACGCCAGAAACTGGCGACCGAATGGATCCTCACCGACAATGAAGGCGGGGTCGTCGGCAGGCCCGTCCGGGTGTGCGGGCAGTGCCACCACCTGGCTGAGGTCTTCCTCAATCATGCGCAGGGTGGTCTGCGCGGTCTCGAACTGTGCGCCGCGTGCGGTGCCGGTGCGCGTCATGGACAGCGCGCCGCGCAGAAAGCCGATCAGCATCACGCCCAGAACCAGCAGAATGCCGATGGCGACCATCAACTCGATGAGGGTGAAGCCTCTCTTCGTGGATCGTGGTTCGTGAATCGTGGCCCGAAACGCCGGTGCTTCGCCGAAGGCGAAGTTCGATTCACGACTCACGATCCACGGTCCACGATTCACCTAGCGCTTCTCCTCGTGTCGCAATACGCGCGTGAACTGGTGGACATCCATGCTTGCTCCGTGAAACTGCAAGGTGGTCTTGTAGTCCTCGTTCACGAAGGCGTCGCGCTTGAAGTAGAAATACACGCGCCATTCCACGCGGTCGGCGCGAATGCCGTTGGGTGTGCCTCGCATCTGCGTGAAATCCTGAGTCTGCTCCCACAGGGTCATGCCCAGGTCCTCACAGTTGGTAAGCCCCGGATCGAAATCGAATGAATACAACCCGCCCGGCAGGTTGGTCGGCACGGAGTCCCACTCCGGCATCGTTTGTCCCGGCTGCTTGAAACGCATTACCAGACGCGCGCCGATGGCGTTGCTGTGGCGCGACATGTCCGCCAGCGGCGAATACTGAATGCGCCAGCGGAAGCGGCGGAACTCAGAGTTCCGGAACGTGGCCGCGCCCTGGAAATAGCTGATCTCCGGGCTGGCCGCGCCAGGCACGCCTTGCAGCTCGTTGTCATGGAAAGGCGCATAGTCGGTCGTGCTGTTTCGGTCGAGTTCACTGTGATAGCCGGGGAACCAGTCCGGGAAGCGCACCGGCTGGTCGAAGAACAGCGCCCGCTGGTCGTAGGATCGTGCCCGGGTGCCGTAGGCGCCGCGAAACAACGCCTGGGTCGCGTTCTGATCGTGATACAGCCCGCTGGTGATGTTGCCCTTGCGGATCGTGCCGCCGTTCGGGCCCGCCACCTGGCTTTCGTTGTAGCGCTGGTAGCCCATAATCTCGATGTTGCCCTGCTCATCCTCGACGCGGATGAAGCCGTAGGGCTTGAAGGTTTCTTCGCCAAGGGTCGTGACAATGTAGTTGGTGTTCGGTGAGCCCGCACTGTCCGGTCGCCCTACGCGCATACTGGCCATGTTCATGATGGGCGTGCCGCCCGCGTGGGCCTCAACGCGCGAGCCCAGAATCCCGCGGGTAATGTCGGTCAGGTGGTAGGTAGTGATGGTCGTCGTCGTGCCGTTCGGCAGCGTGACGGTGCTCTGGCGCACGTCCGTGGCGCGGTAGGCGACGAGTTCGTTGTCAATACGAACGACCCCCAGATTCGGGGGCAACTGGGTGTTCACCTGAATCTCGCCTGCGTTGGCGGGGATCGTGTCGGTCATGTCACTAACTAGACGGAAGTCTCCCTTGTTGTACATGCGGAACTCGAACGAATCGAAGTCGCCCGTATGCACAAGCCCCTGCCCCTGGGTACCGGCATCCAGTGTGCGCGAGTCAGCCCCGGCGAACGTCCAGGTGATCGGCAACTCGACGGGCAACTCGCCGGTCGGGAACTTGCACAGGTTGCTGCCGGTGTAGGGATAGTTCGCGTTGTTGGGATTGCCCGTGTTGGGCTGGTAGTCAATCGGAACGTGGTCCGACAGCCCGCAGATGTACTCGTTGGAGGTGACGTTCCAGTTGTTGATCATGCCGGGGAACATGTAAAAGAAATCGCCGGTGTACAGCCCAAGCTGGCGGTGCACGCGAATCTGGCGCTGTTCTTTCGACTGGTTCTTGCCCGCTACCAGCGTGATGATGTCGTGCTCGCCGGTCGTGACCGTCGTTCCAAAAGTCGGCACCACCGGCGCCGCGGCTTGGTGTGTGCGAATACCGGTTCCACAGGCGCCTCGCCATGGCGCTCGCGGTACGATTGCCTGGGTGTCATTGGCGGCCAGGTTGTTGATCCAGCCATACCAGCCCGCGTTGATGGCTTTGCTCCAGGGCGCGATGAACAGCAGCCCAGGGAAATAGTTGTCGTCGTCGCCGGTCAGCGTGCCGCCCGACGCGTCGATTGTCTGGGTGCTGTCCCACACCTTGTTGTAGTACAGCCACTCGGTGTCAATCTGCGCGATGCTGCGGTTGTGATACCCACTGACATCATCGACGCCTATGCTGACGGGCATGACCAAGCTGCCACGCGAAAAGAAATTGATCCAGTTTACTTCGGTCTGGTAATTGGGGGATGTCGTCGGCTGCTGCGGCAGAATCAGCTCGTTACCTGAACCAACCTGCGGATATGTGCCGAGGAAATGCCACCAGTTGGCCGGGTCCTTGTAGTTGAAGTCGCCGTCATAGCGCGCGACGACATTCAGCCCGCCGGTGGTAATGCCGTCATAGTAGACATACTCGCATTGCAGCGCGCCGCCGAAGTGGGGCATGGGGAATCGTGCAGGTGGCGCGGGCGGCGTTGCAGCGTCATCGTCGTCGCCGACCCGACCGCCCTCAAAGCGCGGATAGCTCACGCCCCCCGTCGGTATGCCCTGGGTCCCCGGCGGGAAATAGCCGATCCAGGCGTAGCCCACAACCATTACCAAGCCGCGCTGAGGCAACCCGGAATAGTCATCCAGAGGCAGCAGGTTGGCGTTGCCCCCCGACCCGCTGCCCGGAAAGCCGGCGTCGGGGCCGAGCTCCTCGGGACGGTAGTAATTGCTGTTGGCGCTGCCCACACGGCTGATGCGGTACGCGCCCTTGCTACCCAAGGGGCTCGTCAGCAGCCCCTGCGTGCCGGGCAGGTGCGGGAAACGCGGGCGCCACACCTGGTTGGGGTTGTTCTGCTGCTGGTAGCGAACGACCGGCGCCGTGTAGCCGAACACGGTGATCTTGCTGCCTGCCGGATGGAAACCCGCCGTCGTGCCCCGGGCGCCGCTGGCTGTACCGGGAATCGGGACCGCCGGGTTGACGGAGGTGTCCCACATGGGCGGGCCGCGATAAATACCCGTCAGGGCGAAGCCGTTGTTGCCGCTGTATTCGATGGCCTCGTCGCCGATGACGATCACGCCCCGGTCGGGAAAGCCATCAATATCCTGCGCGTCGATGCGTATGTCGAACTGCGTCATCGGCGTGAAGCGCGGGTCTTCCAGGTCGTCCTGCAGGTTCGTCGTGAGCGTAAACCAGGCGCCGTTGGTGTCGCGGAACGTGTGATTCACGACGGGCTGAATGGCCTGCCCGCCGGACGTGCTGGACTGGTCGCCATCGAGCAGCAGATTGACGTGGCTTAACTCCGTGCCCTTCCAGTTCAGGCTCATGTGGTACCAGTCGTTCTGCCGGAAGTGTGCCGGGTCAAGCTCAAAGCGCAACTCCGTATACGCCTCCTGCAACGTGCGGTCCTTCACCCGCATCACCAGCCCGCTATTCTTCCCGGCCATGCGATAAGCTGTGCGCCTGTCACCCCACCACAACATGCTCATGCGGTTGCTGTACTCCTGCTCGGCTACGTCGAACAGGTAGTGGTTGGCCGCGTGGTCCTGCCATTGCGGGCGATACCAGAAGCTGAACATGCCGGCCTCGAGGTCGCCGGCCTGGTAGCTGCTGGTGGGTGTGGGCTGGGCCATCACAATGTTGCGGTAGAACTTCTCGGGTCGCTGGGAGTCCACGCCCATGGCATAGACGTCGCGGGGTTGTGGTGTCGTCCACGGCGCCTGGCGCCAGGTGCGGACATAGCGCTCATCGGCCAGGTAGTGCAGATACGGCAGTTCAACCATGCCGAGCAGGCGGTCGTTCTCGGTGCCGGAGGCGTGAAGCTGCATGATGTTGCCCTGCGGCACGGCCATCGCTTGCTGAAACTGCGGGTAACTGAACCAGCGGTAGGTTTGTTCGCGGTCGCTGCCGATCTGCACCCATTCGCGGAAGGCGTCGCGCGCCATGGTGCCGCCACTGGGCAGGTAGCGCGTGGCGTAGGCGTCCACCATGTAGGTGTCCAGCGTGTCGTAGCGGAATTGCGCCGTAATCAACCCCTGGTTTCGCCGCGCGTACGGGTAACGCTGCTGCGTCGCGAATGCGTTCAGTTGCTCGGCAGTCAGTACCGGCGGCTGCTCCTGCACCAGGTCGCGCAGAAAGTTCAGCACGTCATCCAGGTCCGTGAACGCGTCATCCGCGACGCCACTCTGCGTGCGCGAAAGAATGCGCGACGCGATGGCCCTTGCGCTGATCCAGTCAATGGGCGGGCTGCTCTGGCTGCGCGGGCCGATGCCGTGGAAGACAGCCGCCAGTGTATCCCCGTTCGCGGTGTTGATGTTGATGCTTGCGCGCTCGGCCACTTCGATGATCCATGGCTCGCCGGGGTTGATCTCGTGCTCACCCTCAACGGCCAGATACAGCGTGCCAAGGTTGCCCTGCTGGTTGCCGCGAATCGACGCGACGACGCTTCCAAAGATGATGCGCCCGGTGTCCGTGCGGCGCAGGCGTATCAGGTTGCCGGCGTCCAGCCCGGCCCATTGGGCGATGTTGTTCTGCGGGTTCGGGCGACGGGGGTCGAGGGGGACATAGTAGTCCTGTTGCACGCCAAGTTGATCGTCGTAGCGGATCTGGAAAATCTGATGTCCGCTTTCGCCCCAGGGGACCATGTCGCCCCATGTGACGACGTGCGGATAGCTCCAGCCGCCGTCGAAGTATTCGGTCGGGGCAACTACCGTGGCGTTCTCCTGCAGCCACTGGTAGGTGACGGGGTCCATGCCCTCAAGTACACCGTCGAGATCGTCGGGGCCCTTGGCGGGATCAGGCGTGAACCAGCGCGGCATGTCCGCCACGCGCCGGGTGTCGCCAATGCTGTTGTACAGGGCGGGACGTCCGTTGCGGGCCATCAGCCAGCGGTAGTGCGCCAGCTTGTATGCCAGGGGCACTGTCACGAACTCGCCAGTCTGAATTTCGCGCCCCGCACTGCGGACCACGAACATGGCATTGCCGGGTGGTGGGCCAATGTAGTTGGCGTTGGGCGTACACAGGAACAGACGATTGCCCTTGCGCCAGGCGTAGCTGAAAAGCTGGTCGTCAATCACGACGTAGCCGCCGGCATTCCCGTCGAAGGGATCAAGGAAGCTCGCGTCCGTCAGGTCAATGGCTTCGTACATTCCGCCCACGGCGGGCGCATTGGCTGCCACGGTCGCGCTGCCGATCAGGTTGCCGATCATGCCCGGCGTTGAGAAGTTCAGGTTGATCTTGCCGGACTCATCCTGCACGTTCATACCGAGCACACGGCGGCGCGGGTCCTCAATGCGAAACAGCGGGTTGCCGTCTTCATCAACCAGCCCCGCGAACAGCGGGGCTTGGTCGCCCCAGCCCTCGAAGTCGGCCAGCAGATCGATATAGCTTTCGTTGTACCAGTCAATAAACGGGTCGTCTTCGAGCGTCACGTCCGCGGGCGGCGTGTTGTACCAGCGATCAAATTCATTCAGGCGGTTGCGCGGGTTCAGGCGGGCGTAGGCGTGATCCGCGCCCGTACGGGTCATGATGCGCGTCTGTTCGCCGCCGAGGCTCGCGACGCTGGTCCCCTGCTGCTGCGACATCAGGAACGTGAAGCTGACGGCCAGCACCAGCAACAGGGCCAGTATGACCATCACCATCATCAGGGCCGCACCTTTGCGTTTCGCGTTCATGGAGAGTCCCCTCCGGGAGGCGCCGGTGGCGGCTCCCACCAGAACCTGTCCGTGTAGTCCCAGGTCACGGTGCCCAGCGGATGAATGGTGACCACCATGCGCGTGAGCGCGCCGTCGACCACGGCCACCATGTTCACGTACACGGCGCCGCTATGGCGCACCGGGTCAAGCTTGCCGGACGTATCAAAGTACACGTGCATGATGGCCGGCACGTTTTGCGGCAGACTCGGATCGGGGGGCGTTTCGCTTGGTGCGTTGCCTTGGGTGATCGGGCCGTTGGATTTCGGGGGCTCGGCTTCCCAGCGATAGATGTCTTCTGCGCCGCCCTCAACCTCAAGTTGCGGGTTTACGCCATCGGGCACCAACTGCACGTCGTTAAGCTGCAACACCTGGCTGCTGACCAGGCTGAACATCTCGAAATTGTCGATGCGGCAGGGCACGCCGCCGATGCGGGTTTCATTACCAAGGGCGCTCGGCACAGCAAAGCCGTCCGGCGGCAGCACGCCCTCGTTAACGCGTCCGTCCACGTACAGGCTGACGCCGTAGCGGCTGACGGCAATCTCGACGCTGACCCAGCGGTACGGCGCCAGATAGCTGCGTGCGGTGACGCTTACGCCGCCACTTGCCAGGGTCAAGCGCACCGAATCACGGGCGCCCTGCGAAACCTGAATGGTGTACACGCCGCCCATGCTGACCAGCGTGGAGCCGCCGCCGGGCGTCGGGAAGTAGTCGAACGAAACCGCCATGCCCTCGTAGTCGCCGGTCACGTTGAAAGTCTCGGACCACGGTATGGCGAATGACGATTGCGCGTCGGGAAGTTCAAGCGCGCCGCCGTCTACCAGTTGCAGGCGGCGATCGGTCGTTGTGGTAGCGTCGCCGCGCAGGTCACCGATCAGGTTGCCGCTGCCAAGAGTTGGCGACTGCCCGTCAAACGCGAACGTCACGAGACGGCGGCGTGCAAGGGCAATCACCTGATCGTGCTTGTAATCGACCACCAGCTCGCTGTGGACTTTGCGGGTGCTGCTGTTCTGGCGCACGTTTGCGACCATGGTCCGAATGCCGCGGGCGTTGCGCTCAAGGGCCGGTCCGATCGAACTGGGCCCAAGGAACGTGGCGAACACCAGCACAGCAACCACGAGGATGCAGATCACCACCAGCAACTCCAGCATGGTAAAGCCACGCCGGTTCCGCCTGCCTGGGGTGCCAGTGGCGTTGCCTCGGACGCAGCCCGCATCGCGATCGCCTCGCGGGCGGGAATAGCAGGTATCACTTGATGACGACATACACATACAACACCAGCGCGGGGGCGGGGGTGGTGCCTTAACAGCGGTAGAAAACGCGCTGAAGTCAGTCTCGCAAATCAAGCAGTGGATGCAAGCCGTGCGGGCGGCGCGGTTTCGTCCTTCCGCACTCCGGATTAACGCCTGCGCGAAGTGGCAAGGGTTGTCCTTTTTTTTGCACCGGCCGGTTGCCCTTGCGGGCATCCGGGGCGCCCTTACAATGGTCGCGCTATCTGCAGTGTTCGCCAGCCTGACGACTAAGTTTGCGGCGCCGATGAACGTGCACGGGGAGGACCATCTCGTCCTGTCTATAATTCACGCCCTCCCACTTCGTTGAGGGACGGGTTGGACAGGCCGGAACCCACCCACTTTGCTCTTAAAGGGTGCACAAACTGTTCATGCAGCGGCACAGGTGGTTAGCTGAAAAGAAGACGAGGCCGGGCCAAGCGCACGGCCCGTTTTCGTTTTTCAGGCGAACCGAGGGGCGTGCAAATGCGTTCTGGCATGGAGTACAGTTGCGGACTTCCTGAAACAGACCCGAGACCGGAGATGAGATGACATGAGAAGAACGCTTGTTGCCACCATGCTGCTGCTGCTCGGCGTGTTCGTGATTTCCGCGCAGGAACTTCCGCCGCCTCCGACCCCGCCTGAGCCGCCGCCCCCTCCGCCCACACAAAACCCCACGCCGCCGCCGGAAGGTGACGACAAGCCGGTTGCACGGTTGCCGGATTCCGTGTTCGAAACATACGACACGCACGGCGTCGTCAAGCCGTACCGCACCATCGACTACAAGGACCTGAACGAAAGCAGCGGGCTTGAGCACTGGCAGGACGCCTGGTGGTCTCACAACGACGCCGGCGACGGCGCGTACCTTTACCGATCCACGGACCTCTCGTTCAACAACGCGCGGCGATATGCCGTACCGGGCGCCGTCGCGACCGACTGGGAAGACATAACCACCCTTGGCGAAGACCTGCTTGTCTGCGACATCGGCGACAACGACCGGCGGCGCAAAGACCTCACACTGTACCGCGTGGGCTGGAACACCGACGACGCGAAACTCACGCTCAAGGCCAAGTACAAGATCGCCTACCCGGACGGCAAACACGACGCTGAGGCCGCCGCGGAGATTGACGGCGTGCTTCACATCATCAGCAAGAACCGGGGCGAGGGCTTCACGGGGGTGTACCGCTTCGCCGATTTACGTGAGGGCGAACGCAACACCGGCGAGCTTGTGTGCAAACTTGACGTTGATGAGCGCGTCATGATCACGGCTGCGGACTTCGACCCTGTGGCAAAGAAGCTGCTGTTGCTGAGCTATACGCGTGTTTACGTATACGGAGACAAACTCGACGGCAAGCCTGAGCGCAATGTGCTGATCTACGCCCAGCAGTGTGAAAGTCTGTGCATCCACGACAGGGCGCTGGTCTACGGCAACGAGCAGGGGCAGTTCTTCAGGGTCAACGACTTTCTGTCCAGCAAGTACGAGTTCCTGCTGCCGGAATGGGCGCAGGCCGAGTTGCCCATGCAATCTGAAGACGTCGAGCTCGACGGCGCGGGCAAAGCCTGGGCCGAGGGGGCGTACGAATTCAAGCTGAAGAACATGCGCAAGGGTGAGTACCTGCGCTGGAAGATCTGTGGCGCCTACCTGATGCTGGCCGGACGCTTTGAGTACGACAGCTTCAACAGCAGCAGCGAACGGGGCGATCGCCTTGGGACCGCGCTGGTTGTGATGATAGGCAGTGAGTGGACGGACTTCCTGACCGGCGACGAAACCCACCTGTGGCTGGGTGACAACGGCGCCACTGGCGTGGATGCCTGGAAGCTGAACCCGGACGGGTTCAAGCTCACGCCCATCCCCGGGCTCAAGGCGGGCGGGCAGGTCGAAGGCAGATCCTGGGCGTTCGAGTACGCGGTACCCCTGACGGCCGTGTTCGGTGAGGGCAAGCTTCCAGATGAATTTCTGGTCAACGTCTGGGGCTACAACCTGCACGGAGAGGACGAGCCGCACCTGCGAGGCGACAACCTGTTGACTCTGGGCAACCCCTACATCTGGGGTGGCGCGACACTGAAGCCCGCCGAAAACAAAGAAGGCGAAACGAACGACAACCCGGAAAAGGATTGAGGCTTCACGCGGAATAACAAAGCCCCCGCGTGGCGGGGGCTTTGCTGGCTGCAAGCGGAATCGCCTACTCCTCGTCGTTGCTGGGCAACACCTGCTCAAGCTCGCCGGTTTCGGGGTTCAGGGCGTACAGCACGTCAATCTTGTAGTTGTTTTTCGTTTTGCGACTGATCACCGCCACGAACACGATGTCCTTGTTGTTGTAGCTGCTGCTCAGATTCCACTCGATCGTGGTGCCGGCGCTGATGTTTTCTGTGGCCGCGTTCTCGCCGCTGACCAGCTCAAAACCCAGGCGCACACGGCTTGTGCTGTCGCCGTCCGCTTCTTTCATTTTGAGGGTACCGCGCCGTGCACCGGCGTGGTCGTTGTAGCCAGCCTCGAACACCTGCTCCTTGTTCGTGGGTACGCCGTCGTCGTTCAGCCATATCTGGTGGCAGCGCAGGCGGAGGTTTTCCTTGTCCCAGCTTTCGTCATAGTTGGTGGCGGCAAGTACCGCGCGCACGTGTGTGGCATCGGCGCGGGGGGCCACGGACTCAATCTCCGGCTTTGGCATACCGCCGCAGCCCGCCAGTACGGCCCCGATGCAGACAAAGAATAACGTAGCCAGAAGCCTCATGTGTTCTCCATGTTCACGACGTCAGCGACCGCACGAGTTTGCAAATTCGCGGCGCGCTTGCCAGTGGTCACTGTTTAATGAACCCTAAACCGGAACGCACGGACTAAACTCTTGGCATGAAGCGAAGCATCAAAATCATCATCGCCGTCGTCGCCCTGGTGGGTGGGCTTGTTGGCGTCGCCTACTTCGCCAACCTGGTCGGGTACGAAACCTACGAACGCGAGCGCACGGACGTTGACCACTCCAGTCCGCGCGACCTGCTGAACGACGACAGACTTGAAGACAAGCAGCCCGCGTTCAACCCGCAACTGATCGACTCGCGACTCATCAGCGACGGCGAAAACCAGTGGCAACTCAATGCGAGCGCCGCCGTCACTGCCCTGGATGTTCGGGACACCCGCAGCGACGAGCACGAGGCCATGCACCGCCTTTACCCCAGCTACGCCGAAGCGGCCACGGCGCTCGAGGGCGCCGGCTATGACGTGCTGCCCAGCGTCAACCTGATCGGCGGCAAGGCCAAACAGTTCGACGACGGGCTGTATGCCGCGCTCGATGCCTACATGGCCCAGAACGCCGAAGAGGGCGTGCGCGACATTGAGCTGTGCGTCCGCGCCATCCTGACGGAACTCAACCCCAAGGGCGAGGCGTACGCCTGGCTTTATGCGAGCCTCGAAGTGGGACGCATGCTGTCGCCCGATGAGCACAGCCGATTGCCGGAGCAAGTCAGCCTTTTCGCACGCGGGTTTCTGGCCAGCCCCGAGGCGCAGCCTGTGGGTTTCTACACCTGGAACGAGAACCTGGCGCGCGTCTTTCAGTTTCTGCGCTATCTGCAGCACGGGTTTCCGGTTCGTGAAGGTGCGCCGAACGTGCTGGCCAACGCGTTGCGCCGCAACTCCCAGGCCCGCGAGCAGTACGCCCGCATGTTGGAGTTCTACGGGCGACTGACCAACCCGTTTATCGGGCTGTCGCTGCTGGACATCAGCGAAGAGGATTACGCTGGCAGCACGCTAGCCGAGATTGCCAAGGTCAAGGACGTGCGCCGCGCCGTTGTTTCTTTCCTTCCCTATTCCGATTCCAAAGAAGTCGCGTTGTTCGAGCGCCTGTATCCGCTTGGCGTGCCTGCGAATGCTGAGTTGATGCGGGACCTGATCAAGGCGATCCGCGATGGCAAGATTGACCTCAGCCCGGACGCCAACAGCGGCTGGTATGACTACCAGCTGCACGCCTTGGAAACTCTGCTACTCCCGGAAAAAGCGCCGGAGAACGAGAAACTGCTGCTGACCAAAAAGTATAAGCAGCGTCTGCTCGAGGCATTCAAGTCCATGATCACGAAGACCCGCGAAACTCATATTCGGCAGAGTGCGGGCGCCGTTGGCTCGGCGGCCGAGCCGCCGCAAGCGGCCATCAAACCCCGCCTGCGCATTGAGCCCAACCCGACCTACTACCTACGTATCGCCCGCAGCTACGCGTTCGTGCAGCGGCTGGTCCAAACCATGATCGAGCAACCCGACAGAATCACCGGCTGGACTGGCGACGGCCCGCGCAAGCGCCCCTTGGGCGAAGAACTGAACTACATGCGCATGTTGTTCTACGGGCTGTACTTCATCAGTTGCGAGGACATCGGCTTCGCCCCTCAGCTCAAGGACGGCGAGTTGAACGAACTTGAGCCGGAGTACACGCAAGGCATCGCCAGCGAGTGGCTGAAAGACTGGGTCAACGACCCGGATCTCGCGCGTGACACGCGCGTGGCTGTGCCGATCTACCGCTTGCCCGGCGAGTACACGCGATTCTGGTGCACCATGGGCGTGCGCCCGATTCGTCTCGCCGCAAGCTACGCGCGGAAACCCAGTTGGCGCCCATTGCCCGCGGACGGCGATGAGCCAAAGGAATGGGAAGAAATCCCCGGCCACCAGACCGAAGTGCTGGACTGCGTGATTCTCGGTGACGAGTTCGCGGAAATCGAGATGCGCGGCGACGCGGTATTGACCCGTCAAGAACTTCGGGACATCTGCGATAATCACAAATCAAAAGAGGAAATCGTCAGCGCTTTGCAGCGTTGATCACTCGTCCTCGTCGACGCCACCGGCCGCGCGGCGTGCGGCTTCGACGGCATAGGCATCCAGAATCGCCTTGTGTACGTAGTCGCGCACTTCACTGCGGATGGGATGTACCAGGTCAAAGTGCAGCTTGGCGCGCCCACGGGCGTCGGTATCTGCACGGTTGTGCGGCTGTTTGCCGCCGCATTCATTGCAGAACTTCGCACGCAGGTGGTTTTTGTAGCCGCATTTGCCGCACTTGTCCGTGATCTTGCGGGACGGCATGGCAATAAACGGCTGCTCATCCCCCTGGATGATTTTCAGGTCCTTGATGACGAACGCATTGTTGAGCGTCACGCTGCAATAGCCGAGTAGCTTGTCGTCGTCTTCGGAGGCTAATTTCACCCGTACTTCCGTGACTTCAATGTCACGCATGGGCTTATCCCCACACTGCACCTCGAGGCAAAGTCTTTACGACGAAGACCTGCCCCAATTGCCTGGCTCTGAGCGACTGCGCCAACCGGTCCCCTGACCGTTGGTTGGGCAACAAGAATACAACGGACGAGCCCGAGCCACTCACAAATTGCACAAAAACATCACGTTCCTGTGCGGTTCTGTTCCACGCGTCACGCATCCGCGCCGACACCCGTAATGCGGGCTCCTGCAGGCGGTTCATGACCAACGGAGCCACGTCGCCGGCACCGGGGCTGTCTTGCAGATCATGAAATAAGTAACAACTTGTCACATCGTGCGTCAAGTCTCCTGACAATTCCCGATACACAGGTGCCGTCGGGCAGACCGCATTCGGGTACAGCACCACCAGGTCAATCCCAGCGATATCCGGCATCTGGCTCACGATTTCGCCGCGCCCGGTGCATACGGCCGTTCCTCCCTCAATGAAGAACGGACAGTCACTGCCCACACGGGAAGCGATTTCGCGCAGGACGTCGTTGTCCAGCCCCAACCCCCACAGACGGTTCAGGGCCACCAGCGCGTTCGCGGCGTCGCTGCTGCCGCCACCGAGCCCGGCCCCGTGCGGGATCTGTTTGTTCAGAGAGATTCGTGCGCCGTGACCCGCTGCGTATTCGCGCCGCAATATCTCCGCCGCCCGAAACACCAGGTTCTGACGTGGGTCCCCGAGGTCGATGTTGCAGGTAAGGGCCAACTCGTCCGCGTTTTCCACGGTAATCTCGTCAAACAGCCCGATGGACTGCATGACGGTTTCGACCTCGTGAAAGCCGTCGGGACGCTTGCCCTTAACCTCAAGGAACCAGTTGATCTTGGCAGGAGCTTTGATGGTCAGCATGGACTTCAGTGTCTGCTCAATACACCAGTTACGGTGAAGTAGGCGTCAATTCCGCGCTGCCTTGCTGCTCGCCTTCCTTAACATGGATGCGCAGTTTTTCAAAGCTGAGCCCGATATCCTCCACGGGACGGTAATCCGGGCCGTGTATCCCGCCGCCAGGGTGCAGGCGACTGATCCGGGCGTTCAGCAGTTCATACACGAGGCGGTAAATTTCCTTGCCATCCTTTTCGGCGCGCATTTCGACGGTGACCTGCTGCAGCGTGTCGCCGGTCTGGCAAAGGCGCATCAGGAGGGGGGTGGCTGCGTCCGTTTCGCGCACGATGCTGACGTCATACAGCTGGACGCGACGTGGCGAGCCCGACATGGGCGGATCGGCGTATATGCCGTGGCTGAACGACATGATGTCGCATTTGTCGCGCACGTTGTCGCCTGAGCGGGCAAAACGGTCGAGCCCCTGGATGCGCATGATCCAGCTTTTCTTGACTTCGTCCGACATGGTGAACTCCCGGTGCGGCGTGAGCGACTTCAGTGTACCCCATCAATATGGCAAGTGCGGGCAAAACTCAGCGTTTGACCCTGCGGGCAATTTCGCGCTTGGCTTGTTTCTCTTTCAACGCCTGGCGTTTGTCATGCAGCTTCTTGCCCTTGCACAATCCGATCTCGACCTTTGCCCAACCCCGCTTGAAATAGACCGCCAGAGGGACCAGCGTAAGCCCTTGCTCCTGTTGCAGCTTCTGGCGCAGCTTCAGGATTTCGTTCTTGTGCAGCAGCAGCGCGCGCTTTCGCTTCGGCTCATGCACTTCAATCTGGTTGCCCCGGTTCCATTCCGGGATTTGCAGGTTCAGTAACCAGGCGGTCGGGCTCTTCTTGTCAATCATCGCGTGAGCGTCACTGATCACGCAATGCCCGGCGCGCAAGGATTTCACTTCGCCGCCGGTTAACTTCAGACCGGCCTCGTACTTTTCAAGCACGTGGTAGTCGTGATAAGCGCGGCGATTGCTGGCAATCACCTTGCGCCCGGACTCTTCATCCTTGGCCATAACACGACCTTAACCGGCAAAGGTTGCGGTGACTATCCGGGTGTCGGCAGGGTTCTACGGTTCCAAGTTCTGTTTCCAGGCATCCGGGGATTGGGACGCATCGGTGACGGCGATTACCGGGATCGGGCTTCGCCGGGCATGAAAAAGACTTTGAACGGGAACTGCCGGGTCATGTCCCAACGGACCCCTTCTTCTATTTCAAAGAAACTCTCAGGGAACTCCGCCACACGCCGCGCGACCCTAAAGAGCCGCGCCACAAACTCCCGCCCCAGTCCGCGGCGTTTCTGGTCGTAGTGGGCGCGAATCGAGCGAACGTCTTCACCACCCTCAGGGTTGCGCCTGTATTCCTTTGCTCGCTCACGGATCAATTCGCGCTGCCATTCCGGCGCGGGCTCGTCGGCAGCTTCTTTGGCGATACTCTCAATGATCATCTCAAGCAGTTGGTAGCGCTCCTCCAGCGTGAACTGCGCGACCTGCTCGGATGTAAGCGTGTTGCCATGCGACCAGTGTACGCTACGCCTCAGCGCGGTCGAGGGTTCGGTAGCCCACGGCCTCCGTTACATGCTCGGCCTGGATGTCGGCGATGCCTTCAAGGTCCGCGATCGTGCGGGCGAGTTTGCGGATGCGTGTGTATGCCCTCGCGCTGAGTTGCAGACTCTCCATCGCGGTGTCCAGCAGGGCTTTCACAGGCCCCGCCAACTCGGCGTATTTGCCGACCTCCTTGTCACTCATGCCGGCGTTGTTGTGCAGCCCCTTGCGGGCCGACTTGAAACGCGCGGTCTGCACATCCCGCGCGGCCTGCACCTTGGCGCGCATCTGCGCGCTGCTGAGCCCCACCGCGCCACCGCTCAGTTCCTTGTAGTCCACGCTCGGCACTTCCAGGTGAATATCTATCCGGTCAAGCAACGGCCCGCTGATCCGCCCCCGGTACTGCGCAATCTGCCGCGGGCTGCAAACGCAACGCTTGGTCCCGTGCCCGAGATAGCCGCAGGGGCAAGGGTTCATGGCCGCCACCATCATCATGCGGGCCGGGTAGGTCTGACTGCCGGCCGCGCGACTGATGGTGACCGTTCCGTCTTCAAGCGGCTGGCGCATCACTTCGAGCGTCTTGCGGTTGAACTCGGGAAACTCGTCCAGGAACAGCACGCCGTTGTGGCTAAGACTGATCTCGCCGGGGCGCGGGTTGGTGCCGCCGCCAATCATGCCGGCGTCGCTGATCGTGTGATGCGGGCTGCGAAACGGGCGCCGCGTAATCAGGGGCATGTCCTTTGTTACCAGCCCCGCGACGCTGTAAATCTTGGTCGTCTCCAGCGCTTCATCGAGTGTCATGCGGGGCAGCACCGTCGGCAGGCGCTTGCTAAGCATACTTTTGCCGACGCCCGGGTTGCCAAGCATCAGCACGTTGTGCCCGCCTGCAGCGGCGATCATCAGCGCGCGCTTGGCGGATTCCTGGCCTTTCACGTCGCCGAAATCGGCGCCGTAGTCTTCGGCGTGGTCAAAGTAGCTGTCTATGTCGGCCCGGAACGCCTCGATGGGCAGATTGCCGTTGATGAACGCAACCACTTCGCGCAGGTGCCCCACGGGGATGATGTCGAGGCCCTCCACCACCGCCGCCTCGCCCGCGTTGTCTTCGGGCACGATCAGCGATTTCACGTGCTGTTTCTTCAGGCTCAGCGCGATCGGCAGGATGCCGCTGACGCGCCGGATGCGCCCATCCAGTGCCAGCTCACCGATCATGGCGTGGCGCGCAACACTGTCAGCGTCAACCTGATGGCTGACGGTCAGAATACCCACCGCGATCGGCAGGTCGTAGGCCGGACCCTCCTTCTTGAAGTCCGCGGGCGCAAGGTTGACGGTAAGCCGCATACCGGGAAAGTCATAACTCGCGTTCTGCACCGCGGCGCGGACGCGCTCTCGCGCTTCGCCAATGGACTTGTCGGGCAGCCCGACCACGTGGAACGGCGGCGCGCCTTCACCGGAATAGGACGCGCCATCGACTTCCACATCGACAGGCACGGCCGATATGCCACTGACCCCTGCGCTTGAGATCTTCACTATCATGGCAGGGTTATAGCAGGCCGGTCACGACGGTGAACGCAGGAAGTAGCCCGCGGTATCACGGCTTGGGTAGCGCGAACGAAAACCGCGCCGACGGTCTCGGCGCGGTGGCTTGGTAACTCAGTGAAATCTAGAACTCGTCTTCCATTTCCCTGGACGTGTCGTCGTCGGGTTTGTCCTTGTCCGTCGGCTGCTTCTCGTCCTTGGGTGGCTCGGGGGGTGCTTCGGGGGGCTTGCGGTCGCGGCGCACCGCCCGGGCGGAATTCACTTCATCCTCCGTCAGGAAGCCGTCGCTGTTCTTGTCAAGCTTGTCAAAGTTCTCCTTCAGACGATCCGGCGCCTCTTCCTTGCTGATCTTGCCGTCGCCGTCCTTGTCAATGCGGGCCATAATACTGCCGCCGTCGTCACCGGCACGGTCGTTGCGCGGCTCGCTCGCAGCTGCGCGCGCGCCCTGCCACTCAACCAGGTCCAACTTCTTGTCGTCGTTCTTGTCGCCATTGACCAACAGCCCGACGAAGTCGTCGCCGAGTTCCGCCTTCGTAAGTCGCCCGTCGTCGTCGCGGTCCAGAATCCTGAACTCTTCCTCCATGACGCCCAAGGCCTGCTTCTCGACGGACGCGCTGACGGCCTTTGCGCCGGCGACCAGTTCCTCTATCGTCAGGAAACCGTCCTCGTTCTTGTCGATGGACTTGAAGGCGTCGGCATCACCGAACTCGTCGGGGCTAAGCTTGTTGTCACGGTCACCGTCCTTGTCGCGCAGGATTCGCCCCATTTCGCCAGCGACGCGGCGGTCGCCAAGCGCGGTGCGGGACGGGCGTGCGGGCTTGGCTTCCTGTTCGGGCTTGTCGCCTTCTGCTTTTTTGTCTGGGTCTGGTTTGTCCTGGGCGTAGCCCGCGCCCGCGAAAGCGAGGCACCCGAGGAATGCCGATAGCATGACCGCGCGTTTCATGGGTTGCTCCTTATGTTATACTGCATGAAACACTAATGACTGTGGGATGTTGCGAAAAATTCGACCATGAAATACCTGACACCTCTGATCGTGATTGCGCTTGTGGGCTTTACGGGCTACGCGACGTACCTGTTTCTGCCTGACAAGGTTGTTGACGAATGCTGCGAATACCTGGGGCTGCTCGCGCCGGAGGGAGTCTCCGAGACTCCGGGCGTGGAGCACGTCCAGTTCGAGGGTCCGACCGCCGACGGCAGCATACCGGACGCCCTGCCCGGGCTGAAGCTGCACGACAGCGTCGAGCCATTCAGCCTGCCGGACATCGACGGCGAGCAGCATGAAGTTGACCTTTCCGGCGGCAAACTGACGGCGGTTGTCTGGGTCTCGAGCTTCTGCCCCACCAGCAAAATCTACGAAACCCGCCTGAACGAACTGGCGGCAGACTTCGCCGACGTGCGTTTCTGGGCGATCAACAGCAGCGCGATGGAAAGCGTGGACGAACTCAAAGCCCATTTTCACGACGGGCACCCGGAGCGCCTGCGGCTGACGGTCCTGAAAGATGACGGAAACGTGATCGCCGACCGGTTC
Source organism: Planctomycetota bacterium (assembly GCA_019912315.1). GTDB lineage: Bacteria > Planctomycetota > UBA8742 > UBA2392 > UBA2392 > JACKID01. The sequence continues at coordinate 101,751 of JAIOJA010000040.1, read as the reverse complement.
GGCGCACGCGTCAGCGCGGAAGTGTTCGTGTTCGATCGCACCGGCAGGTTGCAGTATCGCGGTGGTATCGACGACGCGCGCAACATGGACATGGTCGCCGTGAAGTACCTGCGCACGGTACTGGGGCAGTTGCTACGCGGCGAGGAACCCGAATGGCGCTATCAGCCCGCCAAGGGGTGCTGCCCGATCGACAAACTAGGCGCGCCGGAACCGGAGCCCACAACGCCATGAGACAGGCCAACTGGCACGAAGAAGGCGGCAACGCCAAAGCCCTGAAGGGCACCGAAGAAGATGCCCTGGTCGCGCACCAGGCGCCGCAGTACGCCCCCACGCACGCGGGGCGCGGCGCGCAAGCCGACGGACAGCCGGATCACAAGGCCGCGCTGTATCCGAAATTCCCGCCACGCCGCCGGGCCTGACGCGATTCGATTGCGTTTACGGCGTCGCGATACTCAGTACACTGTTGCACACTCTTTGGGGGAACGAACATGCTGTGGGAAGTAATGGGTCTGGCCACTCGCCGCGAACGCGGCAAAGTCGCGGCACTTGAAAAATCCACCAACTGGAAGCTTGAGAACGCCCAGGAAGACATCGGCGAGCTGCAGCATGAAATCGAACAGCTGCGCCTGATCGTCAAGTCGCTGGCGAGTATCTGCCAGCAGAAGGGCGTGTTCACAGAAGCCGAGTACCAGGACATGCAGGACTTCGTGGACATCCAGGACGGTCTACTGGACGGCAAGTCCAAGCCGGAATACGAGCCGCTGACCTGCCCGAAATGCAAGCGCCAGAACAACCACATGGCCAAGAGCTGCATGTGGTGCGAAGCGGAAATCTGAATCTACTCAGCGTAGGGCTCCAGTTGCAGCAACTCGTCGAGCCTGACCAGGTTGAACCCCCGGGCGCGCAACCCGTCAATGATTACGGGCAGTGCTTCCACAGTTGCGCCGCGATCAGTGCCGCCCTGCAACCCGGCGCCGTCGTGCAACAGGATCACACCGCCCGGCTTCGCGCCGTCCACAATGCGCTCGGCGATTCTCGCCGCGTTGGTGCTGACGGCGTCAAAGCCCCGAATCTGCCACCCGATCGCCAGCATCTCCTCGCCGGCCAGCACGTCACCTAAAGCCGGGTTCTTGAAGCCATGAGGCGCGCGATAGAGTTTTGGCGTTACGCCGGCCGCTGACTTGATGGCGGCGTTCGTGTCGCGGACCTCGCGGCGCAGGCGCCTGTGCAGACTGAAATTGATCCACATGGCGTGGCTGTCGCTGTGATTGCCCAGAAGATGCCCCTGCTTCTTGACTTCGAGGGTGATTTCCGGGTGCTCGATCACCCGCTGTCCCACGCTGAAAAAACAGGCCCTCACGTTCTTGTCCTTCAGCACATCCAGGATCTGCGGCGTGAACTCCGGGTCGGGGCCGTCGTCAAATGTAAGCGCAACGGACTTTGTGGCGGCATAGGAGCGCCAGGCGGTATCGGCCCACATACCGCTGTTGACGTTGAAAACGCCCCACGCCATCCATCCCAGCGCCAGTATCACGATCGCAGCGGCCACGATCCATGATTCCGGCGGGTTGCCGAAACGCAGGACGGCCAATACGCCGACAATGGCAATGATCTTGATGAAGACAGCCTTGACCATAGGCTGATAGTCGGTGGTCGGTCGCAACTGGTCAATGCCCGGAAAAAGTAACGATGGGCGCGTCTCCGCGCCCATCGGCTACTGACTTTCAACCAGGGACACCTAATTCGCTTCCGATTCCTGCTCTTCGTACAGGAACTTGATCATCTCGATCTCAGACTGAAAGCCCTTACGGAAGGTGTACTTGAACTCGTCAACCACGCGGCGGATCAGAAATGTCCCGAGTTCGTTCTTCTTGCTGCGGGTGAATTCCTTCAGCAGTTCCTCGCGGGTGACGTCGCCGACGTCATAGTCGTTGGCCGTGTCTGTGATATGAATCTTGACCCGCGTCGGGTCTATGTCGATGAGAAGGCGCAGATTCCCGTTGGCCCCGTGTTCTTTGGCGTTGAGGATGATGCTGCTGCACGCCTCGTCGATAGCGATGACAACCTGGCGCGCGCCCTTTTTGCCGATCTTGCCTTCAGACAACACCTCACGCACGAACTCACGCAGCGGCGCAAGCGAGCGCGTGTCGATGGGGACGTCAAGTTCACGACGGGTTGTCTGGATCATGCGGTACGGCTTTCGTTGCAGCGTGCAGGTCTTTGACAGGACTCACATACTACGTTCTGGTTGGTAGCAGGGTGCTATTCTGCCGTCCCACTTCAAGCGAAAACGGCGAATTTACCATTTTCAAACAATCTGTGCAAACAGTGCGTTGCACTTTCGTCTGACATTTTATCGCCCTGAAACCTCTACAAGGCCTGCAATCAAAGCTTTTTCCGGTTCACTCGGTTCCTGCCGCCACCAGTTTTCCGGTAGCCATAACAACTCGGGCAGGTCATTTTGTTTCATCTCATTTCGTGACAAAGCTGACTTCAGCGTGTTCGGTATGACTTTCCGTCCCATCGATTCCACCAGCACCAGATGGTCCACACGCCGCAGGGCTGGCAAGACACTCGTCTTGACGCCGCGGGTTTTCTGCGGCCATAACAGGACAACCCGCCCTTTGAATCCGATTATCGTCGCAGCGGAGTTGCCTTCCAGCACCAAGGGGCGGGACGGATCAAACCTCATCATCGCCGCCCTCAGCGCGTACTCGAACACGTGGGGCGCCGCGCGCAGCCACAGCACCGGAGACGCGCCGGCCTTGATCATGCGGTCGGAGTCCTTTCCGGGCGTGCGCAACGTGGCATCGTCATCCACGATTTCAAATCCGGCGGGCACGGGCGCGCAACCATCGCAGTTGTCGTCGCCGTGCTCGTCAATGCCGTGGACGGGGCAATGGGACTCACGGTGAAAGCGTGTGATTTTGAGCGCCTGGGCGCCGGGCAACGCGCGAATCAGGCGGCAGGCGAGCTCGGTCTTGCCGCAATTGGCGCTGGGAGCCGCAATGATGATCGCCTGCAAGTCCATACTCACAGAGTAGCAGTTCGGTGCGGCAGGCGGCAGCGGTCGGTAATGGTCAACGCCCGGTGGTCATTGTTGAATGGCGCATCCACGATTGATTGCCCCGCCACTACGGGCGAATTGGCAATTGATCACTGACCGAATCTAGTTAGGCCCCATGGTGTCCAGGCTGCTTCATTTCCGTCTTACCTTCGCCACCATTGCCATGCTGGCGCTGATCAGCGGCGCGTTGCTTGAGACCGTCTGGCTGGTTGCACCGGGCGCGGCCGCTGCGGCCGCATCCGACATCATCGGGCTGCTGCAATCACGGGTGCGCTTTGCCCTGCCCGTTGAGCGCGCGTTTCGCGGGGCATCGGAGTCTTTGCCCGCGATCGGGCTGGCGGCATTTGAGCCGTGGGCGATCGGCGTGGCCATCGCGGTCGTGATCCACGCGCTGATAGCGAACGGGTTACACACGATCAGCGTGGCACGCGGGCAGCCCCTGAAGCGCAACACGGGCGAAACCCTGCGCCAGTTGTTGACCGCTGCTGCGGGGCTGTCCCTGTTGTGGATTCCGGTGTCGGCGACCACGTCATTGGACATCGTGGGCGTGGTGGGGACTTCGCCGCCGGGCTGGGCCGTGATTGCTTCCGTGGTGGTTGCCCTGGCGGGAATGCGCGCGTTGCTGGACCAGTATCTGGGCATTCGCGAGGCGTGACTCCTGCCGCGTTCCGGATTCGCCGAAACATTGACACGTAGGGCGTGGCGGGTACATTGGCCCGTGCGCTCCACACCTTGAAGGGAATCCCCCAGTTTCCTTAGCCGGGCGGGCATGTCCGCAGCATCGCCGCGTCATACGCGGTTTAAAGGGAAGGCCGAATGTTGACAGAGTCCAAGAAGATGCCCCTGGGCAAGATCCTTGTCGGGCTGAAATTCTGTTCCGTGGAGCAAGTCAAGGAAGGGCTCAAGCACGGCAAAGACAACATGATGATGCTGGGCGAGTCGTTGATTGAACTCAGCTATCTCGATGATGAAAAGCTTGCCCGCGCGCTGGCCAAGCAACAGGGCGTGAAATTCGTCAGCCTGAACAAGTACGATCTTCCGGCGGACCTGCTGAAACTGGTCAGCAAGGATGTGGTCGAAGAGCACGAAATTATCCCCGTCATGAAGAAGGGACGCAACGTCACCGTCGCGACCCACCGCGTGCTGGAGTTCTACGCCCTCGACAACCTGCGCTTTATTCTTGGCAATGAGGTTGACTGGGTCATCGCGCCCGAAAGTCACGTCAAGACCGCCATGAAGAAGTACTACCAGATCGGCGGTATGGGCGAGATGTTGGACGACGAAGGCAAAAGCATTGACGTTGAATACAAGGATTTCGACGCCCTGGAAGTCACCACCGACGACGAAGAAGGTTATGTCGCGCAACTGGTGCAACTGCTGATTACGGACGCCATCAAACAGCGCGCGAGCGACATTCACGTCGAGCCCATGGAAGAAAAACTGCGCATTCGCTACCGCGTTGACGGCGATTGTCAGGAAATGGAAGCGCCGCCCAAACGCCTGCAAGGCCCGCTGATCCAGCGCATCAAGATTCTCAGCAAAATGAAGATCGAAGAAAAGCGCATCCCCCAGGACGGGCGAATCAAAACCCGCGTTGAGGGGCGCGACATCGACTTACGCGTCAGCGCCCTGCCATGCAGCTGGGGCGAGTCCGTCGTCATGCGTATTCTCGACAAACAGAAGAATCTGGTTGGCCTTGAAGTGCTGGGTATGCACGCCACGGACTTCGACCGCTTCCAGAAAATCCTCAAGAAGCCCAACGGCATCTTCCTGGTGACCGGGCCCACCGGCTCCGGCAAGACGACCACGCTGTACGCGGCACTGTCGGCGCTGAACACGCCGGACGTCAAGATCATCACGGCCGAGGATCCAGTCGAGTACAACCTGTCCGGCATCAACCAGAGCCAAGTGAACCACGGCATCGAGTTGACGTTCTCCCGTATCCTGCGCGCCATGCTGCGTCAGGCACCGAATATCATTCTGGTCGGCGAAATTCGTGACCATGAGACGGCTGAAATTGCCATCCAGGCCGCACTCACGGGTCACCTGGTATTCAGCACCCTGCACACCAACGACGCGCCGGGCGCGCTGACCCGCCTGATGGACATGGGTGTGAAGCCGTTCCTGGTGGCAAGTGCCGTGCAGGCGATTCTGGCGCAGCGCCTTGTGCGCGTGCTTTGCAAGCACTGCAAGCAGCCCTACGTGCCCGACGCGGCCGAGCTGAAAACGGTCGGGTTGAAACCCGAGGCGATTCGCGGGCGCACGATTTACCGCCCGGTTGGCTGCAAGGAATGCGGTGGGGCCGGCTACCGCGGGCGCATGGGTGTGTACGAACTGCTGGAAATGAACCCGATCATCCGCGAGTTGACGTTCCAGAAGGCGAACTCGCTGAAGATCCGCGGCGAGGCGCGCCAGAACGGTATGACCACGCTGCAGGAAGACGGCGTACGCAAGGTGTTGCTGGGCACCAGTACGGTTGAGGAAGTACTGACGATTACCCACCGTGACGACCTGTAGCGGCTTGCGCCGCCAAGGCAAAAGTAAAAAGTACAAAGTCAAAAGGTCGAGCTACCATCACAGCTCGGCCTTTTGTTTTGCCTTTTGACTTACTGAGCGGAGCGAAGTCATGCCACACAGAGTCGGAGTGATGCTTTCCGGTTGCGGTTTTCAGGACGGCGCGGAGATCCATGAGGCCGTTTGCACGCTGCTGGCACTCGATCGTGTCGGCGCCAAAACAATCTGCATGGCGCCGGACATTGAACAGCGCAAGGTCACCAACCACCTTACCGGCGAAGACGCCGACGAGAAACGCAACGTGCTGGTTGAAAGCGCGCGCATCTGCCGTGGCGAGATTAAAGACATTGCGCAGGTGAAGGCCGATGATCTTGATGCACTGATACTCCCGGGCGGTTTCGGCGCGGCGCTGAATTTGAGCGACTTCGCCCTGAAAGGTCCGGACGCCCAAGTGAACGCTGACGTTGCGAGATTGGTTCGCGATGTCCACACAGCAGGCAAGCCGATATGTGCCATCTGCATCGCACCGGCGATTCTCGCGAAGGTGCTCGGCGGAGAGCACCCGCTGCTGACGATCGGCAACGACGAAGGCACAGCAGGCGCTCTGGAAAAATGCGGCGCGAAACACGAAAGCTGCGGCACCCGCGACTTTGTCGTCGACAAGGAACGCAAGATAGTCACCACCCCGGCCTGGATGCTCGGGCCCAGCATTGCCCACGTGGCCGAAGGAGTAGAAAAGGCCGTCCGCGAAACCGTGGCGATGATTGCGTAGCATCGACATCCTGCCGATGCATGCTTCACGCCTGGAAGGCGATGTTGCGTCGCCCCTGTGAAAACGGGGGCGCTTTGCGTTATGGTGGGGGCATGAGCGACGCTGACAAACAGGGTTTGACGCACCTCAACGACAAGGGTGAGGCGCGTATGGTTGATGTCGGCGGCAAGGAAGTCACGACCCGCAGCGCGACGGCCGAAGCCATCATCCGCATGTCGCCGAATACACACGTCAAACTGGTGGCCGGCAACCTGCCCAAGGGTGACGTGTTCAGCACGGCCCGCATTGCCGCGATCATGGCTGCCAAGCGCACGCACGAGGCCATCCCGATGTGCCACCCGCTTCAGATCAACGGTGTGGACGTCACGTTTGACCACACATTATCCCCCGATGATTCAGGGCGTGCGGGCATGCGGGTAAGCGTTACAGTTAAATGTACCGGGCGCACGGGCGTCGAAATGGAGGCCCTGCACGGTGCATCGGTGGCGGTATTGACGATCTACGACATGGCCAAAGCCGTCGAGAAGGGCATGGAGATCACGGGCATCAGACTGCTGGAAAAATCCGGCGGCAAAAGCGGAGACTGGAAAGCCTGAGCGGGAACGGGGTTCGAGGTTGGCTGCTTCACGAAGCCGCCTGCCTTGAACCTCCACCCTCGCCGGCGGTGGAAGGACAACTTGCCAGATAAAACCGAGATCATCACCGACGCGTCGGGCTTAGAACGCGTTATCGACGAACTCTTGCAGGCCCCGCGCATCTCACTCGATATCGAGTCCGACGGTTTCTACAACTACCGCGACCGCGTCTGCATCGTCACGCTCAGCAGCGAGGAACGGGACTATGTCGTCGATACGCTGGCGCTCAACGGTGAAGCTATCCTGATGCAGAAGCTGCTTGACCGCCCGGACGTGCCGGTGCTCATGCACTCCGGCCAGAACGACGTGCTGGCCCTCAAGCGCGACTATGAAATGAATTTCGCCCTGGTACACGACACGGCCGTCGCTGCCATGCTGCTCGGTTTGCAGCAGACCGGGCTGGCAGCCCTGAGCCATGTTTACCTGGGCATGAAGCTCGAGAAAGAGTTGCAGCGCCACGACTGGAGCCGCCGTCCCATTGAGCTTGAACACATGCAGTACCTCATCAACGACACCCGGCACTTGTTCCGGTTGCATGACCTGATCGAGGACGAGTTGAAGAAGCACGAGCTGCTTGACGAATACCGCCTCGAGTGCGACGCCGTCGCGCAATCGGAGCCTCGCAAGCGCGAGTTTGACCCGGAGCGATTCCGGCGCATCAAGGGGCACGGCGACTTGTCCGATCAGCAGCGCGGCGCCTTGCAGGCTATCTACGCCTGGCGCGACGAGCTGGCATCGCAGCTTGATCGCGCGCCCTTCCGCGTGATGGGTGACGCAACGCTGCTTGAAATCGCCCGCAAGTTGCCGAAGGACCTGAACGCGCTGGAAAGCGTGCGTGGCGTCGGCGAGTGGGTCATCAAAGACCACGGACGCGCCATGCTGGCGGCAGTCGAAAACGGTCTCGCGTCGCCAACCGGCGTGCGCCCACCCCGACGCAAACCAACGGAGCCCGTTCAGCGCCTCGACCCACAGCAAAGGGAGAGACTCGGGCGCCTCAAACGCTGGCGCGAAAAGGAAGCGGAGCGCAGGGGCGTAGGCTTGCAGGCCATCCTGCCCACGGCCGTGCTGAAAGATCTGATCACCGAGCCCCCGAGCACAACCGCGGAGCTCGCGAAAGTAGAACGGGTCGGGATGAGCAGAGTTGAGCGCTACGGTGATGAAATTCTAAAGATCGTCGGCAAGCCGCCGCAGTAGCCGCTCGGTCATCAGCCCGCCTTCGTGCTTTGCACGGGCGAGCCTTGCAGGCATAGTGCCGCTGCATGAAACAATTCACGCTGGGAAAATCCGTTTCGATGACAGGCACGAGCCTGCATGAGGGGCATGAGGTCACTTTGACGCTCAAGCCTGCTGATGCCGGTACGGGCTATGTTTTGATCCGGACAGACCGTGACGGCGCGCGGATTCGGGTGCACCCGGACAACATTCAGGAAGTGCAACGCCGCACGCTGCTGATGGAAAACGGTGTTGAGGTCCACACCGTTGAGCACGTGCTGGCGGCGCTTTACGGGCTCGGTGTCGACAACGCTATCATTGAACTTTCCGCGCCGGAGCCACCCGCCGGCGACGGCAGCAGCAAAGCCTTCGTTGAGCTGGCACGCGAGGCCGGCATCACGGAGTTGGACGCCGACCGCCCGGAGTTCACGCCCACGGAAACCGTGGAAGTCGGCGACGAAAAGGCTTCCATCAAGATCGAGCCCGCTGAAGACGGACTCACCGTCAACTACACGCTCGATTACGGCGTGCCGTTCATGCCGCGCACGACGGTTGAGTTTGCCGTAACTCCCGACAGCTTTGAGCACCAGATATGCTCCGCCCGCACCTTCTGCCTCGAAAGAGAAGCGCAGATGCTGCAGGCCATGGGTTTCGGCAAGGGCGCGAACACGCAGAACACACTGGTGGTCAGCCCTGACGGGCCCATTGAGAACACCCTGCGATTTGACGACGAATACGCGCGCCACAAGCTGCTGGATGTGGTTGGCGACCTGGCCGTCACCGGGCTGCGCCTGAACGCAAAGGTCACGGCCATCAAGTCAGGGCACAGTCAGAATCAGCTGATAGCCAAAGCGCTGCGCAAGCAGTACGAGGAATCCCGATGAATGAAACACCGGCCGACAAGGGTGCAGTTGATATCCAGGGCATCCTGGACGTGGCCCCGCACCGCTACCCGTTCCTGATGGTGGACCGGATTCTTGAGCAGACGACCACCACGGCCGTCGGCATCAAGAACGTCACGGTCAACGAGCCCTGCTTCACAGGGCACTTTCCCGGTCGCCCGATTTTTCCGGGTGTACTCATGCTCGAAGCCCTGGCGCAGATCGGCGGCTTTCTCGTACTGAGCCGCGATGAAAACAAAGGCAAGCTCGCCTTCTTCACTGGCGCCGATGAAGTAAAATGGCGTCGCACGGTCGTACCCGGCGACCAGGTGCGCCTTGAAGTCGAGTTGTTAAAGGAAAAGCGCGGGCTCTGCATCGTGCAGGGCAAGGCCACCGTCGAAGGCGAGCTGGCCTGCGAGGCTACTGTGAAGTTCATGGTGACGGGTGAGCGCCCCAAGTAGCGGCACAGCCCGGTGTTGGTATGTTGCTTGCACCGCGACTCGGACGAACTTACGGAGCAATGCCGTGGACCAACACCGTCGCAACTTTCTGTATGCCGCCTCGGCTTCGGGCGCGCTGGCCCTGCTTGCCGCGTGTTCAAACCGCGGCACAAACAACGCGCCGGGCAATACACAGGCGAACGCACCCAGCGGCAACGACTCCCCCGACCCGAAGCCCGAGCCCGCCACGCTCGAAACCGGCAACCTGGGCACGCTGATCGGCACAGGTTTCCGCGGCAAAGATGGCGGCCTCGAAACCTGGCTGGGACTGGTTGACCTGAACCAGACGCCGAAGTTCGTCACCGGCGAACTCAAGCCTGTACTGATTCCGATGACGTTTTTCGGGCACGCGGTAATCCCGCACCCCATTGAGCGCACCCGTGTGGCGGTTTTCGCGAAGTGGGGGCCGGGCGGTTGCGAGGTTGACCTGGGCGAAAAACGTGTCATCCGCGACATTCAGGCGACGCCCGGGCGCGAGTTCTACGGGCACGGCGCCTGGTCAAAGGACGGACAGACGCTTTACGCCGTCGAAAGTGAGCCCCGCAGTCAGGGCGCATACGCCGGATATGTGGTGGTCCGCGACGCCGCAGACATGAAGGTGCTGGGTGAGTTCCCGACCTTCGGCAAAATGCCCCACGACTGCCATATTCTTGACGAAGGCAAGACTCTCGCCATCACCAACGGCGGCGGAACGGGCGACGACGAAGAGGGCTGCGTCACCTTCGTGGACATCGAAACGCGGACACTGCTCGAGCGAGTGCCCATCCCGGTATACATGGCTGGGCACCTCGCCATCACCGGGCGCTCCAGCAAAGGCGACCTCGCAGTCGGCTCAACCCCGCACAACCCGCCGGGCCCGGACCCGGATGCCTTCAAGAAAATCCCCGGCGCACTCACGTTGCGCCCCAGCGGCAGCGCGGCGACCAAAGTGGGCGAACCCGCGGCGGTCACCGAAAACATGCTTGGTGAAACTCTGAGCCTCGCTATTCACGAAGAACTGAACATCGTCGGCGCGACCAACCCGGCCGGCGATATCTGCACTTTCTGGGATATCAAGACCGGCGCGTTCCTGAACAGCTTCGAAATGAAGGAAGCCTGCGGCATCGCGCTTACGCTGGACAAGCGCTACTTCGTGGTGACGGCCCGGCACAAGTATGCCGTCCAGATCATCCGCGCACGCGACCTTGCGTTGGTGGAAGACGCCAGCTTCACCCTTTCTGGTGTTAACGGCAGCCACTGCCTGATCTATGATCTGTAGGACTGTCAGAAACTTGTAAAGACGACTTGCACCAAGTAGAACCTTAGGACTCACTAACACAGGACAGCGCAGTGGCACAGCAAGAGCGCGTAAAGATCGCCGTCATCGGAGTAGGGCACCTTGGCAAGAACCACGCGCGCGTGTTGAAAGAGCTTCCGGCCGCCGAACTCGTCGCCGTAGTCGACAACGACCCCAAGAAGGCAGCCGAAATCGCTGAGCGGTTTCACTGCGAAGCGCTGACGGACTATAAACAGCTCAAGGGACGGGTAGACGCCGTCACCGTCGTCGTGCCGACCCGGCATCACTATGAGGTCGCAAGCTGGGCCTTCGAGAACGGGCTGCACACGCTGGTCGAAAAGCCCATGGCCTACACGGTGGACGAGTGCCACAAGCTCAATGAACTGGCCAAAAAACACAAGCGCATCCTGCAAGTCGGGCACATCGAGCGGTTTAACCCGGCGCTATCCAGCATTCGCAACGCCATCAACACCGTCGCTTTCATCGAGGCCGACCGCCTGAGCCCGTACCCGTTCCGGTCAACGGACGTCGGCGTGGTAATGGACGTAATGATCCACGACCTGGATATCATCCTGAGTATCGTGGGCAGCGAAGTTGAAGACATCCAGGCCGTCTGCACGCCGGTGCTGAGCAAGCGCCACGAAGACATTGCCAGCGTGCGCCTTACCTTCAAGAACGGCAGCGTCGCGAACATCACCGCCAGCCGTATCAGCGACAAATCCGTGCGCAAGATGCGTATCTTCTGCGCCGACCGCTACCTGAACCTCGACTTTGCCGGAAAGCAGGCCTGGATCTACAGCAAGACACCGAAGCTGGACCAGGAGGACTTTCACGTTGAGAACGTCGACATCACCGGCATCGATGATCTGATGCAGTTCGTCTTCAACGACCTGATTCGGGTTGAGCAGGTGGTGATCGGTGAAGAAGAGCCCCTGAAAGAAGAACTCAAGCACTTCATTAACGCGATTCGCACTGGCGAACGCCCGCAAGTCGGAGGCGAAGAAGGGATGGCCGCCATTCAGCTTGCCCACGACATCCTCGCTGCCGCGCGCGAACACTACAACAAACACGTGCCCGAAGAGCATCGTCGCTGGTAAGCGGGCACGTTTTCACCATTCCATAGCGAATTGTTACCGAAAACCGCCCTCCAGGGGCGGTTTATGTTTCCATTCGGTATCCCGCCAACACGAGTAGACCAACCGTCTGCGTTACCAGCCCGTCCGCAGATCGTTACGGAATCGTAACGATCTGCGTAAGTTGCTTTCGACAAGCACTTTGCACTCGTTACCGCCGGGGCGGTCCCGTCCTGCGCCGCCTGCCAGAAAATTGGCACAGCCCTCGCTTACTGATACGTGCTGCAAAACACTTATTTTCTGAGGAGCTTTCCATGCGCAAGGTATTCGCGAGCATCGCCTGCCTTACCTTCGTGTTCTGCGCCGGATCACTGGCCGCCCAGCAACCCGCTGGGCCGACGGTATCCAGCAAGGACGCGAACAAGCAGGATGCACATGACCGCCCGATCGGCGGCATCACGATCAAACTTCCGGCACCGGCCGGCAACACTGGCACTCCCCCGCCTGAGCCGTCTCCGCTTCCGCCTCCGCCTCCGCCCCCGGCACCGCCGAGCGAAGGTGGCGACATTCCTCCCACAGAAGTTCCGCCTGACCCGCCGCCGCCCGAAGATCCGCCCACCTACTATGGTGAGCCTGTACAGGGCAAGTTCTGCTTCATCCTGGACGCCTCGGGCAGCATGGGTGGAAGCCGTATCGCGACCCTGCGCGCTGAAACAACCGGCGTGATCACCGAGCTGACGGAAGACGACGAATTCGACGCCTGCGCCTACGGCGGTCAGTTCGGCCCGTCCAACAACTACACCACGTACCTGTGGGGCTCGCTGATGGTCGGCACCGCCGGCAACAAGTCCGCGGCGACCAGCTGGATCAACGGCTCCGCCACCAACCCCGGCGGCATGACCCCCAGCTACGCGGCGCTGCAGTCGGCCTGCAACACGTACCCTGTCGACCTGACGAAGTTCTTCTTCGTGACGGACGGCTACCCGAACATCACCGGCAGCTCGAGCCAGATTCTGGCCGACTTCCCGGGCTGGTGGGCGAAGTTTGACGACTGCGACCTGATCTGTATCTGCATCGGTGGCGGTGGCGCGACGTTCATGCAGCAGCTCGCGGCACTGGCCGGTGGCACGTACATCGCAGCATAGCAGTACTTGTGAACCGACCCGACCAGTCGGATCGCTTGGAGGAGAAGGGGGAGCCGCAAGGCTCCCCCTGGCACTTAACCGCCGCTCATGGAAGCGGCGGTTGTCGTTTGCCAAAATACTCTTTGCAATACCGACTCAATGATAACCTGAGCGGTAAAGGAGGCCGGCCCATGTATCGCACGACTGCCCTGCTGCTGTTCTTCCTGGCACCAGTCATTTGCCTGAGCCAGGACCCCGGCAAATCACCACCCGTTCCGAAGTACAGCGTGCCCGACAGCGCGAAGTTCACCATCAGCAATTTTAAAGTCACGCGCGTCACCGGCATGGGCAAGGACGAGGTGAAGTCCTTCGAAATCGGCGCCTGCGTTCGCGTACCGAGCAGCGAGAAGCCTGACGCGGGTTGGCCCGCGGTCTTGTTCATCTCGGGCTCTGGCTCGCAATCCAAACATGGGTTACAGGGCAGCCTTGACCTGGGATCGCATGAACTGCTTGACGCCATCGCCAACGCGGGGTTCGTCGTGATGTCAAGCGACGATCGCGGCATCGGCGACACGCCGCTCGGCCAGGACGGCTTCGAGCCCGCGGACCTTGGCTACAACGAGCTGATCGGTGACGCCCGGGCGGTGCTTGACGCGCTGCTGGCACGCGAGGACGTCAACAAGGCCAGAGTGTTCGTTGTCGGACACAGTGAGGGCGGGCTGACCGCCCCCATCCTCGCCGGTGAAAAGAGCCTGGCAGGTGTCGTGTTCATGGCGGCGGCCGGGCGCAATATGTACGACGTGACCTACGGGCAGGTGGAAGACGCCAACGCGGGTATGGCCAAGGGCATCCGCGACCTGAACCTCAAGATTCAGAAGGAGTTGCAGGACGCGGCCAAGGAAGACCGCGAGCCGAACTTCGAAATCGCGGGCACTGACCCGAAGCTGGTGGCCGTCGTGAAACAGACCTGGCAGAGCGTGCAACCCATCCGCAAATGGTGGCACGACCACTTCAACCTGGACGTACCCGCAATCCATGCTGATTTGACCTGCCCCTGCCTGATCACACAGGGGGCATCGGACTTTCAGGTCAAACCGGACGCCGATGCAAAGCAGATCATGAAGAACCTGCTGGCCGGCAAGTGCACGGACGCGACCCTGAAAATCTACGACGATCTGGACCACCTGTTCAAGCCGTGCAACGGGCGCAAGTCCGAAATGAATCTGTACTACGAGGATCGGCGCGTGGACGCCCGGTTCATCACTGATGTCGTAAGCTGGCTGGAAGCCCGTGCCGAATGAAGTTCCCGCACAGGGTAGTCGCAATCACGGGCGCGAGTTCCGGCATCGGCGCAGAGCTGGCTGCGCAGCTTGGCGCGATGGGCTGCACGGTCGGGCTGATGGCCCGGCGGCAGGATGTGCTCGATGCAGTGGGGCGCAAAGTTGAAAGCGCCGGCGGAACGCCCGTGATGCTGCCTTGCGATGTCGGCGACTACGAGCAAGTGAAACGGGCGGTCGCACGGCTCGTGGACGCCCACGGGCCCATCGACTGCATGATTGCCAACGCCGGCACCGGGTGCCCCGTCAATCGTCTGGAGTTCAGTCCCGAAGCCACGGAAGCGGTGTTTCGCACGAACCTGCTCGGCATGACAAACGCCTTTTACGCCGTGCTGCCCGCAATGCTGGAGCGCAAGCGCGGGCATCTTGTCGGTGTCAGCAGCCTGGCCAGCTACCAAGGCATGCCGCAGGATGCGGGCTACGCCGCGAGCAAGGCGGCGCAACGCATTCACCTGGAGGGCATGCGCGTCGAGCTGCGCGGTACAGGCGTGGATGTAACTACGATCTGCCCCGGGTTCATCCGCACGCCCATGACTGACAAGAACGAGTTCGATATGCCCGTGCTGCTTGATGTGGAAACAGCCGCGCGCAGGATGATCCGCGCGATCGCGAAGCGCAAACGGGTCTACAACTTCCCGCGTCGCCTGTGGTGGCTGATCAGGATCGGCATGGCAACGCCTCGCTGGGTTTACGATACCGCCGTCGCGAACCGCTTCTCCCGGATGGGCGCATCCGGGCGCACGCAGAAACGCAGCACGGAACTTTGAAGGGGAACTCATGGAACGAGAGATTCGCTTCACGGCCAGTATTTTTGCCCCGCCTCGCGAGGTCTGGAACGTGTTGACCGATGCCGAGCGGATTCCGCTGTGGTGGGAAGGTGTCCACGCCGTGAACCTGACGACGCCGGAGCCGGGCGGCATTTACACGCTGGACTATGAAAGCGGCAACCCGGACCGTTGCGAAATTCTGGAAAGCAATCCCGGCAAGCTGCTGCGCTATCGGTGGACCAGCAGCGAGCCGGAGCCCACTGTCGTGGAATACCGCCTGGAATCCGACGATGGCGCAACGCGCCTGCACTTTGCAAACACTGGCTACGAGCGCGGCGAGCGCTGGGACAAATTCTACGACGCCAACTTCACGGGCTGGCTTGAGATGATGCTGGGCATACGCAGGCTTCTTGAGGCGGCCCACAGCGGAGAGTGAACATGACCTACAGGCCCGGCAACAAGGTCGGCATCTGGATGGAGTAGTTTGTCCTTTCATCGGTCGGACCCTGGGCCAGTTTGTCGCGCATACATCAATCGTCTACTTCAATCATGGAGAAGCCATGGACTACAAGCTCGGGCACGTCTGTCACATCGAAATCGCGGGCGGCGATCTCGCCAAATCAAAGGATTTCTACGGCAAGCTGTTCAACTGGACTTTCAAGCCGATGAACGAAACCTACGAGTTCTTCGATGCCGGCAACGCCATGGGCGCGCTGGACACCGACGCCAGGCCGAGTCACGACGGCACGATCCTCGTGCTCTATTGCGACGACATCGACGCCAAGCTCGGCGAAATCGAGAAGGCCGGCGGCAAGTCCATCAAGGGCAAGACCGAGATTCCCGGGCACAACGCGTGTTATGCCTACTTTGAGGACCCGGCCGGCAACCGCATGGGAATCTATGCAACGGCCAAGTGATGTCGCACCGTCATGTATGTTCTAGCGCGTCGGCATGGGGCCGGCACTGAACTGGAGATCACGATGAAGTACGTGGACATTCTGAAGCAGGACGCCGAGGGCGCGTACCACGCCGCGGCTGGGCTATTCAAGCTGGTCGATGAAGGCGCGCTGGACTGGAAGCCGGAAACGGGCAAGAACTGGATGAACGTGGGGCAACTGCTTAAGCATTGCTCCGAGGCCTGCGGCAGCACGGTCAAGGGATTCGTGACCGGCGACTGGGGCTTCCCCACGGACGCGCCGCCCGAAGATACGCCAGCCGACGCGATGATGCCGCCTGCGGAAAGCATGGCGACGGTCAACAGCGTCGAAGAAGCCCTCAAACTGCTTGAGGCAGACAAAAAACTTGCCTTCGAAATGTTTGAGAAAGCCGGCGAAGAGCGCCTGATCACCCAGAAGAGCGCGCCACCCTGGGGCGGGCCTGAGCGCACACTGTACCAGCACTGCCACGAAATGATCGGGCACCTGGCGCAGCACAAAGGTCAGCTTTTCTACTACCTGAAGCTGCAAGGCAAGGACGTCAACACCATGCATCTGTGGGGTGCCGGCCCCTCCTGAACACTTAAGGTGCGGAACGGTTCAACTCGCGCCATGCTCAAATCAAAAGCCCCCGGTGCGAACACCGGGGGCTGAACATGCTGGTGGTCAGGGCCGGACTTGAACCGGCGACCCGCGCATTTTCAATGCGCTGCTCTACCAACTGAGCTACCTGACCGTAACTGTCCGCCTGAATCGCGGGGCGCGAGCGTACCACCGCCCCTTTCACCGTCAAGCACAGGAACGAACGCCGGTTGCAAGGGATGGCAACGGCGCACTTGCGTGTTAAACAACGCTCAGGAGGCTCTCATGGACTTCAACAACATCGTCATCACGAACGCCAAACGCACGCCCATCGGCAAGTTCGGCGGCGGGCTGTCATCCCTCTCCGCCGTTGACATGGGCGTCCACGCCGTTGCCGCCGTGCTGGCCGAATCCGGCATTGACCCCGCCCTGGTTGACGAAGTCTACATGGGGCAGGCGCGCCAGGCCGGCAGCGGGCCGAACCCCGCGCGCCAGGTGACCATCCGCGCCGGCATCCCCGACACGGCCGTCGCCACCACCATCAACCAGGCATGCGCCAGCGGTTTGAAATCCATCGTGCTCGGCGCGCAGCAGATCCAACTGGGGCAAGCACAGGTCGTCGTCGCCGGCGGCATGGAGAGCATGTCCAACGTGCCCCACATGCTTGATCGAATGCGCGACGGCTACCGCCTTGGCCACGCCGAGGTGATTGACCTGATGTACCGCGACGGCTTTCACTGCCCGCTCGCGGACCAGCTCATGGGACGCACGGCCGAAACCCTGCGCGAGCAGTACGAACTGACCCGCGATGAGCAGGACGAGTTCGCCGCCGCCAGCCACAACAAGGCCGAAGCCGCCATCAAGGCTGGCGCGTTCAAGGCGGAGATCAGCCCGATCACGATCCAGGGTCGCAAGGGCGCTGTGCAGGTCGATGTAGACGAGCCCGTGCGCGAAGGGCAGAACACGGCCGCGCTCGCCAAGCTGAAGCCGGTGTTCATGGACGGCGGCAGCGTGACGGCCGGCAACGCCAGCGGCATCACCGACGGGGCCAGCGCGCTGTTGCTGATGACCGCGGAGAAGGCCAAAGAGCTGGGTTTGACAGTGCTGGCGCGCCTGGAGGGTTTCACCTTCGCCGGCGTGGACCCGAAGGTCATGGGCATAGGCCCCGTCCCCGCCACCCGCGCGCTGAACGAAAGGCTCGGGCTGAAGATCGAGGACTACGATCTGGTCGAACTGAACGAAGCTTTTGCCGCGCAGGTACTGGCGTGCGACCGCGAGCTGAAAATCCCGCGCGACCGCCTGAACGTGAACGGCGGGGCGATCGCGCTGGGCCACCCAATCGGAAACACCGGCGCCCGCATCGTCACCACCCTCGCCCACGCCATGAAGCAGCGCGGCGCAAATCGCGGCCTTGCAACCCTGTGCGTAAGCGGCGGCCTGGGCGCGGCGCTCAGCATCGTGCGGGGGTAAGTGTGTGCTACAATCGCCGCATGGCTATCGAGGGAACGCGGCGGTGTCGGAAGGCTCGTGTCGCTCTGGTGGTGCTGACGAGCGGGGGGTGGACGCTACGGCGAGAACCTCGCATCCTGTTACCGCGCCTGAAATGACGTTGGGCCGGAAATCGCGGAGGGGTGGCAGAGTGGTTGATCGCGTCGGTTTCGAAAACCGTCGCAAGCCCCCAGAGAACCCACAATTTTCAACGATTCAGACCAAGTGCTATCGGCACTTGGGGCGCTGCTTGGGCCATAGCCCCGCACATGATCCGCGTTTGACGGAAATTGTGCTGGCGTGGTCCGAGATGAGCGACGCGACCAAATCCGCATTGGTCGCGCTCGTTCGTTCGGTACGCCAACAAACGAAATCGCTGACGGGAGAGTAGTTCGTGAACTCTCCGGCGACCAACCAACCGTGGCCGGTTGGCTGGCACTGCACGCTTGCTGCTACGAACCGAGACGGCGTGAAGGCCAACGACTACGACCTGCGGCAACGATGTTCGTTGCTGTCGTGTCCGGCTTGCTCTAGTTTTGACGTGCGCAAGCGCGTTCAAGGCATGATCCGTGCCGCGAACGAATGGCGTCTTTGCCGACTCGCGCCCACGATTCCGCTTGGGCCGATTGATGTTGCGTTGTTTGGTCCCCGTGACGTTGAGGCGGTGTTTCAGTTGGCCGATGCCCTTGCGGCTCGACTCCAGGCCAGTGGGGAAGTGGTGGGCTTCCTGTTGAAAGTCGAGTTTGCGCCGGGACGCAAGGGGACAAGCAACGCGGCGCAAGTGGTGTTGCCCCACATTCACGCGGAGCTACTCAGCCGCTCCCCACTAACACGGGCCGATGTTGAGCGCATCGTCGGCAGGCAACTGCCGGGTTTGCATCTTCAACCCTGTGACAGTGGATGGACGCGCTACTTGGGAAAGTCCGTCGTTTCTGACGGCGACAACTGGAATCCGGCAGCAAGGCGTTCGGTTGTTGACGCTCTCGACAAATGGCAGCGAACCAAACAGCGGTACAGCCGCAGCAAACGGAAACGCGGCAAGCGGTGTCACGCCTATCGTTTCGGCGGGCTGGCTCATGGCAACGGCTTTCGTTGGGCGCGGAACGCGATGGAGCGATGCGCCGAGATAGAGAAGTTGACCGGCCATGCAAAGCAGGCGGCATTGAACGTGGCGCAACGGTCAGTGAGTTTCAAGAAGTGGTCCGACCTTTGGTCGCTGTGGCGGGGGCCGGAGAAATACTCAGGACGTTTTACTCAACTTGACCATTCAAAGCTGCGCGTGCCCGCTCTGCCTGCGGTGGTGGTGGTTGGGAAGATCGGAGGCGCAAGGCGAGCGAAGCGAGCCGATGCGCGCAGCCCCTGCTTGCCCGCCCCCTTTGCGAACTGTCTGCGGGGTGCCTTGAAAAGGTCCGGGCGTTCGGTGTTGCGACTTGTGACTGTGGTACAGACCGCAGACTGTTTGCTGAAGGGCGGGCAAGCAGGGGCTGCCAGTACCCACTACGCGGCATATCGCATTCGTGGGCCGCCGTCCTTCCGAGAGGGTGGCAGTGCAAACGTTTGCACGGACAGTGAGACGAGAGGAGTTGTCATGGGAAAGTGGATTGACCTGATAGGAGAGGATCGAAGCAAGATCGTTGAGGACTTGCGGCAGCAATTTTCCGAGCATCCACCCGGACCTACGGACCTTGACGCCGAAATGTTGCTGCTTTCGATTCGCGGGTTTTCGTATGCCGACATCGCCAGCGTGTGCCGAACCAGCCGCACGACGGTTCACAAACGCGTGAACAGAGGCAGGCGTAACGCGGCGAAACTCTTGCTGTCGCGGCGGCACAGCCGAGCGGTGATAGACGTGCTGTTGACGCTAGAATATCTGTTGGCGGAAGCCGTCGAGGCGGTTGAACATGCGGCCACGGGCAGTGCCGACAAGTGGCGAGCTTTGGACAGGGCAGCGTCCATCGCCATGCGTCGCTACGACGTTTACGCCGACCTGGGCTTGATCCGGCGGCAGCAGAACGAGTACCAGAAGATTGCCGACCGAATAGAGAAGCTGAACCTCAACCAACTGGAGGCGGAAAGGGAAAGGCTCATGCGGAAGATCGCAGACGCGCCAAAGCGAAGCGCAGAGAACGGCAAACACAACACTTAGCGCAAGAGGATGCAGCGGCTAGGCCGTCGCCCCACATGTTGGCCGCAGACGGAGCCAAGGGGTGAACACCTGCGGGGAGCCACCCCCACCCCTCAGTTTTTCCGGTTTCCCCGCGACAGGCCCCGTTTAGCACCCCGTTTCCAGACGGACGCCGGAATTGACCCCCACCCCGGTCATTCCGAATTCGCAGGCCAGCTTCATTGAAGCTGTTTGAAGCTGACAAGTAACCAGCCGTCGCCCTGCTCTTGAACGACAATCTCGAATCGCGTCCGCATGTTGGCACCGAACGAATTTTGGGAGTCAACGTAACCCACGAAGCGATAGCGACTCTCCCCCTCGTACCACGCCTCAACATCGTAATGCTCTGGAAACTCCGCCGTGGCCGGTGCCTTGAGCCGCTGTTTCACGAACGTTTGCGCGTAAACCCAAGGCTCAATTCGCGAGAAGTCCAGACGGTCCAACTTGCCGACCGGCTTGTCCTTGGCTTCCGGTTGTGGTGACGACTGTTTGACACTGGGGGCCTGTACTTCGGAGTCGTTCCCGCCGTGGCTCTGCCGGGACTTTCCACTGCTGGCGACAGCAACGAGCATGACGCAACCGACGGGCAGCACGAAGAACACGACGCCGCCGATGATTAGCAAAATGGCCCACACCGGCATCCCGCGTTTCTTTGGGGGATAGGGCATTGGGCCGTATGGCGACGGTCCGTAGGCGGGCGGGCCAACGTGCTGCGGCGGATACTGCTGCTGGCCCTGAAATTGCGGCTGTTGCGGTTGGTTCTGAAATGGCTGATTGGGCGGTTGGCTGTTTGGGTCTTGCTGCATGGCTCATCTCCGGTAGGCGCGGGAAGCGGCAGAGAGGCCGGAAAAGGAGAGGCAGCCCACCGCGCCACCCACAACCGGGCTCGCCAGAGCCCACGCAGAGACAGCAACAGCAGGCCACCAACTGGTGGCCGCTGCGCTGCGGTCTGCAAATGAACTGGCGATTCGGTTGTGCCGCAGTGCAAAAACGGTTGTCATTTCACGCGGCTTCACGCCGCGTTATGCCCACTCCTCTGTCTGACTCAGGTTGACAAGATAGCACTTTGTCCCAATGCGTTCATCATTCCGAGTGTCGTTGGGCCACGTGTGGTCAGTGCTGGCCCAGCGCCTACCTAAAAAACACTAAAACACTAAAAACACTAGGTGTTATTCGCTCTGTGGTGTATACTCATCTTGTCAACCAAGGGAGTTCACCATGCAAGTTGTCGGTTATGTCAGGGTGTCAACAGAGGGCCAGTCGGTCGATGGCGTGAGCCTTGAGGCGCAAGAGGCCAAAATTCGGACTTATTGCGAGTTGAATGATCTGACCCTTTCGCATGTGTTTGTAGACGCTGGCGTGAGCGCAAAGCGAGCCGACAATCGCCCCGAACTCCAAAAGGCACTCGCCTCTGTCGGCCCACGCGGCGCAAAGGCGCTGATCGTGTTCAAGCTGGATCGTCTGGCGAGAAACACCGTGGATGCGCTCTGTATCGCACAACAACTCGACAAAGCTGGTGTGGCGCTCCACTCCCTTACAGAGAAGTTGGACACGAGTTCTGCGCTCGGTCGTTTCTTCTACACCCTTCTGGCGTCTCTCGGCGAAATGGAGCGAAACCTAATCGCGGAGCGCACGGCTGCGGTTCATGCCTACAAGCGAAGCAAGGGACAAGTGACGGGTCATGCGCCGTTTGGCTATCGCCTTTCGACCGACGGTGTGGCGCTCATTGAGGAAGAGTCCGAACAAGCGGCGTTGGCAACCATCAAGGAATTGCTCGTACAAGGTTACTCCCAACGCGCACTGGTAGTTGAACTGAACAAGAGGGGTATGAAAGCCAAGAAGGGCGGCAAATGGAATCGAAGCAGTCTGCGGAGCGTGATGGAAACGACCGCCCGAATCGAAACGGCCTTGACCTCAGCAGCTTGACCGAACGCGAGGCCAGGTTGGTCCGGCTGGTGCTGAAACTGCCGCCGGAGCAACAACGATTGTTACTGGATCATTTCGACAAAGGCGTAGCGGAAAGGAACTAGGAATGCCCAAGGAATTGAAACCGAGCGCAGCGGCGGCCCGGCGCGTCAAATTGACAGCGAAGGCGTTGGATGGATCGCGGCAGGCGACTCGCACCGTCAAAGTCAGCGAGAAAACAGCACAGCGGCTCAAGGCCGCAGCGGCTGTACTGAATTGTACTCAGCAGGAAGTGGTTGAGATGGCCATTGAGAAACTGTGGCCGGAGGTCAGTCAACGACTCGCGGAGCTTGATTGAGCGGGAGTGCTGTGGCAGCACAAGTTTTCTGAATTTTGTTGCTCGCCAAATTTGAAAAAATTAGGGGGCGAGTGGTACGGTTCCTTAAGTTGTGAGTCTTCGGGCGTTGCGCCCCTGATTCCAGAAACGATCAAGTGGTTTGGACGCGGCTCCATATAGGGGCTGCGAACGGTTGGCTATTGGGTATGCACACGGTCACGATAACAGGCGACAGGATTTTGGAGTTTGGAGAGCCCGGACGGATCGCGACGATTTGCGGTGCTGATTTCTATCCGGTGGAGCATTCGGAGCAGGAAAGCGTCCCGCCTCTCAAGGCAGCGGTCCCCGCAGCCCCAAGGCGATTGCCGGAACTGCTAACGCCGAAAGAAGCGGCTGAACTGGCAAACGTGTCGCGCTCTACATGGCACAGCATGAGGAGTTCCGGTTTAGTCCCACAACCGGTCGAGTGTGCAGGTCCAAAATGGGTGACGGCGGAACTGCTTGCATGGATGGACGCTAAGTGTCCACCCCGCACGCGCTGGGAGTACCAGCCCCGGCGGAACTGAAATCGAAGTGGAGGATGTTAGATGAGGCTGTCCAAGCAAGATTACACCAGTAAAGGCGGGCCTTTGCGAAAGACGCGCAATTGGTATGTCGAACTGAGGTTCCGAGGCGAGCGAGTCAGGCTCCCCGCCTATCGCGACAAGAAGGCGAGCAATGAGTTTGGCTGCAACGTGCAAAAACTTGCCGAGTTGGTTGAGTCCGGGCGTGAGCTTCCACCCGAAACGCGCAAGTGGCTGGAGAGTCTTGATGACAAGAACAGGAACCGGCTTACGGCGTGCGGTTTGTTGAAGGGCTGCGAACTCGGATCGCTGAAAAGGTTGACCGAACACATTGCGGATTTTCTCGACTACCTCCGGCAGCAACGAGTCTCGGAGAAGCACGTCAAAATGCGAGCGTCGATGTTGGCCAAACTAGTCGAGCATCGACGCTTCAAGTGGTGGCAGGACTTGACCCCGGCAACAGTTCGCGAGGCGCTGGCAAGTCTACAGAGAGAGCGCGGATTCGGTGCGCAGACGTTCAACCACTACCTAGTGGCGTTCCAGCAGTTTTGCCTATGGATGATCGAAGTAGGGCGAGCATTTGAAAATCCGACCAGAGGGATCAAGAAAGCCAACGTGGCCCTTGACCCCAGGCACCCGAGGAGGGCGTTGACCGAGGGCGAGCTAAACAAGCTCTTTGGTGAGCTTCAAATGGATACGGTGAGAAAGAAAGTGCCGAGCGAGTACCGGTCGATACTCTACCAACTTGCAATGTTCACCGGCCTGCGACTCAAGGAACTTGGCAGTCTTACGGTCTCATCGTTCGACCTCGATTCCGAACAGCCAACCGTGCGAATCAAGGCCACTGACGCCAAAGGAAAGCGGGCAGGCGAGATACCACTGTCCCAAGGCATGGCCGAACAGTTGAAGCTCCTCTTTAGCGGGAAGCCCAAAGACAGTCCTGCATTGACAATGCCACCGGAAGGGCACGCCGCGAAGATGCTTCGTGCGGACCTAGAAGCGGCAGGAGTTGACTATGTAAACGCCGAAGGGCTGTATGCCGACTTTCACTCTTTGCGACACACATTCGTTACGATGTTGGAGAGGACTGGATGCTCGCCAAAGACGATGCAATCGCTTGCGCGGCATAGCACGCCGAATCTTACGCTGGGTGTCTACGCTCATTCTGCTAAGGACATCGAACGGCAGGCCATTGAAAACTTCCCGGTCATTCCGACGTTGGCGGCTACGCTTTCGCCATCGAAAAACTTGGGCGCTGGCTTGGTGCAACAGGCCGTACAGCATCGGACAAATACGGACCCAAAAGTGATTGAGTCCACTTTCGTGCGAGGGGTGGACGGCCCGGCAAAATCCTCGCATCCTGTTACTAACTTTGAGGTTGCGCCCGAAACGGCGTCGCACGGAGAAACGCGGAGGGGTGGCAGAGTGGTTGATTGCGTCGGTTTCGAAAACCGATTTGCCCGCAAGGGTAACGGGGGTTCGAATCCCCCCCCCTCCGCCAGGTTTTCCGAAAGGCATCGCCGCGCCGGCTCCTAGCCCCAAGGCCACGGGCGGCTCGCGGCTGTCAGTGTTATCGCGAATTCGCGGCCTGCCCTGTTTATGGTGATTTCCACCTGCTGCCCGGGGGGAATGTTGTCTTCGAGCATCAGGATTTCGTGGATGCCGAACACTTCCGTGTCGTCCACCTTGATCACCACGTCGCCGGGCTGGATTCCCGCGAGTTGCGCTGGCCCGGCCGGGTTTAACGGGCCGAACACGGCGCGCAGGCGACCAAAGCCCTGCGGGTAGATCTCCGTGGCCTGCTTGTAACTCTCCGCACCAAACCAGCCGTGCTGAGGCACGCGCCCATGCAGCAGGTCTTCGGCCAGGCGTTTCAACGCATAGCCCGGAATGGCAAACGCGACGCCGCTGTCACTGGGCGTGTCGCGCGTGGTGGTAATCAGGGCGTTCAGCCCCAACAACTCGCCGCGTTCATTGAAAATGCCGCCGCCGCTGTTGCCCGGGTTGGTGGGCGCGTCGTGCTGGATGCCGTCCAGGTAGAGGCGCCCGGTTTCGTCGTTCAGGTATGTCCGGTTTACGGCGCTGACTACCCCGTGCCCGACGCTGGCCTCGCCGCCAAAACGGCTGGTCCCGAACGGGTTGCCCAGGTTCCAGACAGGCTCGCCGGGGACGGGGTCAGACTTCGCGATCACGGCCGGCTGCATCTTGTCGGGAATCACGGCGTCCGCACGCAGGATGGCGAAGTCCGATACCGGGTCCGCGCCGACGACACTCGCGCGGACTGTATACCCACCCGACACGAGCACGAGAATACGCGTCGCATTCTCGACCACATGATGCGCCGTCAGTATGTGCCCGCGGTTGTCGTAGATGATGCCCGCACCGAAGGCGTCACCCGCGCCACCGGACTCGACCACTAGCGCGACCACGGACAAACGCGCCTTCTCGTAGCCCGTGCGGTTCCATGAAGACTGCGGGTCGGGGATCGATTCGAACGTCGTGGTCGTCGCACAGGCAGAGAGCACAAGTGCAGCCGTGACGAAAAGCAGCAGATTTTGAATTGAACAACGCTGACGGCTGCCGCCGCTGGATCCAAAATCCAGACTCCAAAATCCTAAATTCACGCGGGTTGCTCCATGCCGCTGGCGAGCTCGAGAATTACACTGTCCAGCATGAGCAGCCCGGCGGGCGTGGCGCGCACGTGTGTGGGCGTCATCTCAAGCAGCCCTTGCCTCTTCAAGCGCGCGGCCGCTTCGCCGCAGACGCTCGCGAACTCGACGCCCGCGAACTGCCGAAACCTCGCCAACTCCACGCCCTGTGTTAAGCGCATGCCCATCAGGAGTAGAGATTCCGCACGGGCCATGGGACTCAGTTGTTCGGTCTCTACTTCGGGCAGGCGGTTCTCTTGAAGCAGCGCGCGGGAATACGCGTGAAAATCGGCGGCGTTGCGCGTGATCTTGCCATCAAGCATCCCGTGCGCGCCGGCGCCAACTCCGTGCCAGTCGCCGAGTGTCCAGTAGACGATGTTGTGTCTGCACTCCGCGCCCAGCCGCGCGAAGTTGCTGACCTCGTAGCGCCGCACGCCGTTGGCCGCACAGGTTTCGCCTACGACGGTGAACATTTCGCGCTCAAGCTCCTGGGGGCAGGGCTCAACTTCGCCGTTCAGCAATTGACGCGTCAAGGGTGTGTCGTCTTCGAAGGTCAGGGCGTACAGGCTCAGGTGTTCCGTGCCGTGGGCGAGTGCCGCGTTCAAGTCTTCGCGCAGGTGATCCAGTGTCTGCCCCGGCAGGGCGAACATCAGGTCCATGCTGATTCGCTGGATACCCGCGGCGCGGGCCATCTCAACGGCCTGTGTCGCCGTGCCAGCCTCGTAGGCGCGACCGAGAGCTTTTAGAAAATGCGCGTCGAAGGACTGCACGCCGAAGCTGGCGCGGGTCACACCGAGGCAGACCAGAGCAACGGCTTTCTCGGGCGTCAGCGTTCCGGGATTGATTTCGCTGGTGAACTCCGCGCAATTGCTCAGGTCAATATGCGAGCGCAGCGCATCGCCCAGGCGCAGAAGCTGCTTTTCACTCAGGCGCGTCGGTGTGCCGCCGCCCATGAACACTGTGGCGGGCGCGAAACCATCCGGCAGGCGCAGGCGTAGTTCGTGTTCCAGCGCATCCAGATAGCGGTCTACATCGTGCTCAGTCGCGACGCCGCTGTAGAAGTCGCAGTACTCGCACTTGCGCACGCAGAACGGAATGTGGATGTACAGTGAGGTCATCCCTCCAGCATAGATTACGCGGGCGCGGCCGTCGCGGGCTTGCCGCCTACACCAACCCCCCGTACATTCCGGCCATGAGTCAGCAGTCGACATTCATGGGGCGGGCGTTCACATCCAAGGGGCTGTTCTGGATCGTGCTGATCGGCGGGCTCGTGGCCGACCTCGCAAGCAAAGCCTGGGCGGACGCGTATGTGCGCCCGACAGACCCGATTGTCACGCCGATCATCGAAGGCTTCATCGGGTGGAAGTGGGCAACGAATGAAGGCGCGGCTTTCAGCATTCTTGAGGGGCGCCCGGTAGTCCTGGGGCTAATCGCCGCAGCGGTTCTCAGCGTGCTCTTCCTCTATATGTACAAGGCGGACCCGAAACGCCGCTGGTACCTCGCGGCGCTGGCACTGGTGGCCTCGGGCGCGATCGGCAACCTGCACGACCGTATGCTGCTGGGGCACGTGCGCGACTTCATGTTTTTCACCTTCGATCTGCCAATGCACGGCTGGGGCTTCAAGTTCTGGGTCATCGACTTCGAAATCCCACTCAAGTACCCCGTGTTCAACGTGGCCGACATCGCGATTATCGCGGGCGTGATACTGCTTGTGCTGATGTCCCTGCGCAGCCCGAAAAAGAAGAGCGATGCGCCCACCGAGACGCAGGAGGCGGTCCATGGCGCTTGACCTGAGCGTGAAACTTGGTCCCCTCGAGTTGTCGTCGCCCCTGATGACGGCCAGCGGCTGTAGCGGCTACGGCAAAGAGCTCGACCGCTACCACGACCTCAGTGTCTACGGCGCGCTGGTCGGCAAGAGCATCAGCCGCGAGCCGCGCCTCGGCAATCCGTACCCGCGCACGGCGGAAACCGCAGCCGGGATGATCAACGCAATCGGACTGCAGAACGAAGGCTACGAGGCGTTCATCAAGAATACTCTGCCGAAGATGCGCAGCTTCGGCCCTAAGGCGGTGGTCAATGTCGTCGGGCACGACTTTGACGAATACGTCTGGCTGGTGGAGCGTTTTGACGCGGAGGATGGCATCGCCGCGCTCGAGCTGAACCTGAGTTGCCCGAACGTCGCCGAGGGCCTGCAGTTTTCATCCGAGCCCGGTCCCTGCGAGCAACTGGTCGCGGCCTGCCGCACGAAAACCAAGCTGCCCCTGATCGTGAAGTTGTCGCCGAATGTTGCCGATATCGCGGGCATTGCCAGGGCCGCCGAGCGCGGCGGCGCCGATGCCGTCAGTGCGATCAACACGCTTGTCGGCATGGCTGTGAACTGGCGCACCCGCGAGCCGCTGATCGCGAACTACACCGGCGGGCTGAGTGGTCCCGCGATCAAGCCGGTCGCGCTGCGCTGCGTGTGGCAGGCCGCCAACGCGGTGGACATTCCGGTGATCGCCATCGGCGGCATCAGCAACGCGGACGACGTGCTCGAGTTCATGGTCGCCGGCGCAAGCGCGGTGCAACTCGGGACAATTCTGTTTGTCGAGCCCGACGCCGGGCAGACCATCCACGCCGGACTGAAAGAACGCCTGATCGACACGGGCGTGAAGCGTATCTCCGATCTGGTCGGTACACTCAAGTCCAAGACTCCGCCCGCTCTATCGAGTTAACGCCAAACCTCGCGGGGGCCGTGGGGCGCCCACCGCGAGGTTTGTGGCGCCCAGCCTTAGCTGGTGCGACGGCGGGTGCGTGTCGCCGTCAGTGCTGCCATTGCCAGCAGGACAATCAGCAGAGTCGCCGACGTGCCGCCGCTCGCGGCACATCCGCCTCCCCCGCCGCCTCCCCCGCCGGTGGAGCCGCCGCCGCTGGGCGGAGCCGCCGTGGTCACGCCCGTCAGCGCGATGCTGAAGGGTGTCGCGGTGGTGGTGTCATCGTGGCTGAAGCTCAGCGTGGCGCCGTGCGTGCCCTCAACCGCGGCGTCGTAGTCGATGCTGAAGCTTGTGCTGCCGCTGGCAGGAACCAGTCCATTGAAGCCGTTCAGGATGATGGTGAAGCGCGCCGCATCAGCGCCGCCCAGAGTCGGCATGCCAACGGTGAGGGCCGCGTTGCCGGCGTTTTCGATGGTGATTGTTACCAGCGACGGGTTGTCGCCTACGGCATAGGTGCCCACGTTGATGCTTCCGCCGTTGGCAATGGTCGCACCATTGCGCTTGACCACGATCAGCGGCACCGGGGCAGGAGTTGTACCTACACCCGTGACTTCAAACGTGAACGGATTTGCGACGCTGCCGTCGTTGTGGTCGATCCCGACGGTCGCGGTCTTGCTTCCGGCACTGGCCGGGTCAAAGGCCAGGGTAAACTGCGTGTAGCCGGTTGGCGCAACAACTCCGGCCGTGGTGGTCGTGTTCAGAACAAAGTGCCCCGCGTCGGCGCCGGTGAGGTTCACGCTGGTGACATCCAGGGCGGCATTGCCGTTGTTGTAGATCACCACGACAAGGCCGGTCGTTGCGCCGGCGCTCACAAGTTGCGAGCCGAAATCGCGCCCGCCGGAAGCGTTCGAACCGTGGGATATCGCTACCCCGGTGATGCTGGTTTCGAAAACCTGAATCAGCGGTGCGGGCGCGGCGCCAACCATGACATGGAAAGAGAAGTTGGCGGTTCCGCCGTTGCCATCGTCGGCACTGAGGGTGACCGTATGGGTTGCGCCACCAATGTTGAAGACGCCGCTGGTCGGGTTGACGGTGTAAGGCGCGGGCGCGGAATTGCTGAACTCACTGTTGAGGATTCCGGTGCCGCTGCCGCTGCTCACGGTGCCGGTGAGGGCGACGGTGTCGTTCTGGGCATCGGTCACCGAGATCGCGAGTTGGAGACTTGCGACGGTGGCGCCGTACGCAACGTTGATGACGGAGCTGTCAGCGACGTTGGTGGCGTTCCGGCTGACGCCGATCACGGGCGGATCGTTCGGCGCGGCGCCGACATTAATTGTGAACGTAAAGACCGTGTTGCCGCCATTGCCGTCGTTGGCGTTGAGCGAAACCACGTGTGAGGTGTTTGGCTGATTGAACACGCCGGTCGTCGGGTACAGCAAGTACGGCGCAACGGCATTGCCGCTAAATTCACTGTTCAGAATGCCCGTGCCGAAGGCATTGCTGACGCTGCCGGTAAGGTTGACCGTATCGTTGTTGTTGTCGTTGACGGTGATGACCAGACTCAGCGAGGCCAGCGTCGTGCCGTAGTTCACGTTGAATGAGCTGTTGGGGCTGAAGGCCGTGCCGTTGCGCGAGACCATACAGCCCGGCCCGTAGTTCGGCGTGGCGGAAACCACGATGTTGAACGTGAACGCGGCCGTCCCGCCGACGCCGTCGTTCGCATTGAGCGTAACCACGTGCGTCACGCCCGGCTGGTTGAACGTACCCTGCTGCGGATATAGCGAGTAAGGTGTGCCTGCAGAGGCGCTGCTGAAGTGGCTGCTAAGCATGGCCGTACCGCTTGCATTGCTGACGTTGCCAACCAGGGAAACGTTGTCGAAGTCGGCGTCCGCCACCGTGATGGCGAGGCTCAAGGCCTGCAGCGTGGAGGCGTAGTTCACGTTAATGGCGCCGTTGTTTGTGACGGGGCCGCTGCCTGTCGACACGCTGATTGTCGGCGCAATGTTGGGCGCGGCACCGACATCGATATGGAACGTGAAGATCAGGGTCTCCGTGCCGTCGTTGACAGTCAGCGTGACAGTATGGCTCATGTTGGGTTGCGTGAAGGTGCCGGTCGTCGGCGTCAGCGCGTAGGACACAGGGGCCGCGCCGGATGACCACTCGGCCAGGCTGAAACCCTGATTCGTGACGTTGCTGATCTGCCCGCTGACGCTGACCTGATCGTTGTCGGGGTCGTTGATCGAGATCGTGATGCCGGCCGCCAGCACGGTGTCGTTATTGTTGACATTGGCGGTGCCGCCGTTCGCCACACTGTTGGCGCCGACCGTGACGGTCACTGTTGGCAGGTTGCTGCCGTTGAAGATGATGTTGTTGGGAGTGCCGATATCCAGGTCGCCGTCGCCGTCTACGTCCGCAGCGGTCAGCCCGAAGTAGTCCATGCTTGCGTTGTTGCCGACAGGCGCGTTGCCTGCGGCAGTACTACTGAAGTTGGCTGAACCGTCGTTGAACATCACGTAGCAGACGCCGCTTTCGCTGGCGACGATCACGTCAAGGTCGCCGTCGCCGTCCATGTCGTTGGTCTCAAGGTCCCACACCGCGAAAGTGCCTGCGTCCCACTGCTGGATGATGAAGGCGCCGCTGCCGGTGTTCAGGTAGACGTTGCTGGGGCACAACCCGTTGCCGCCGCCGATCATGTCCAGGTCGCCATCGCCGTCAAAGTCGCCCACGGCCATGGACTGCACGACGGCCGCCGTCTCGTAGGTGATGGTGTTCTGGAGGTTGAAGCCGGCACTGCCGTCATTGAGCCACACGTAGTTGGTGGCGGTCAGGGCAATACCGCAGAAGCCGGAGATGACGTCAAGAAACCCGTCGTTGTTTACGTCGCCCAGCTCGACCTCCCAAGTCGCCGCGGAGAACGGCGCGTTCACGTTAGGGATATATAGGAAGGGCTGCTGTGAAAGAACTCCGCTGCCGTTGTTCAGGTAGATGTAGCTCTGCTCGGGGTTGATGGCGCCGTTGGCCGTGACGACATCAAGGTCGCCGTCGTTGTCGAGGTCGCCGACGGCGAGGTCGATGGTGTTATTTGTGCTGTTCCCGAACGTGGTGCTGGTCGGGAAGTTGCCGTTGCCGTCGTTGAAGTACAGGCGGTTCGCACCGGAGTATGTCTGCCCGCCGGTGTTGATCGGCGCGTTGCCCATCAGGATGTCGAGGTCGCCGTCACTGTCCATGTCGGCAAGGGCGCAGCAGTAGCTGCCGTCGACGTTGGTTGTGAACCAGGTATTCGTGAAGTTGCCGTTGCCGTCGTTGATGCACTTATAGTCGTAGCCGACGGTGACGTTTCCGGCACAGATCATGTCGATGTCACCGTCGCCATCGATGTCTCCGAATGCCGCATCCCAGCCTTTCCACTGTCCGCTGGTGACGTCGCGTACGTCCCAGACGCTAGGCCCGGCGCTGCTCTCCGCGTTGAAGCGCCACGACTGCGGCGGATGAAGAGGCGCATTGCCGGTGCTTTCGAGCATGTCGGTCAGGATGACCTCGAGCTTTTCGCCGGGCAGCAGGTCGCTGGTCGGGTTGAAACTCAGCGCCGTGGTCGTTCCGCCGCTGAAGGCGCCGGCGAGCCAGCCGCGCAGGTTGCTGTGCACGCGGAAGCTGCTGCTGCCGGGCGGGCTCATGTTGGTTGAAAATCCGGCGCTTACGTTGCTGTTGTCGGCAACATCGTTGGCGTGGCGCGCGGGCGTCGTTGACGTAACGCTGGGCTGGGCCGCGAGGGCGGCGGACAGCGCGATTATCGTCATCAGGCAAGTGGCTCGGGCAATCATGTGTACTCCTCCGTTAGGAACCGTCATGCGCCTGTTGTACCGGATTAGTTATGCAATTAGAATTTTGACTGTTGAGTTGTGTACCGCACTTGGTACAACAAGTTCCTGCCGAAACGGATACGAGACAGGGGACACACATGAACACTACCACCGACCGCAACGCTGAACGCGCCGAGGGCATTCTCAAGCGCCTTGCTGAGCTGGCGGAAACGCACTCGCAGGCTGACATCGCTCGCAAGACCGAGTTCTCGCGCAACAACGTCAGCCGCTACGTCAACGGCACGCGCATGCCGATCGAGTTCGCCGCCGCCCTTGTGGAAGGGCTGGGCATCAACCCGGCCTGGCTGCTTACGGGTGAGGGCACTCCTTACCTGTCGGATGTGTCGGCGGGCACGGCGGAAATGGCCGGCGACCTGCTGGCGCTAGTGGAGGCCATGGGCGCCGTGAACCGGATGCGTCTCGGCAGCCTGGCTGGAAAGCACCACCTTGGTGTGCTGCGCAAGCTCAACGACGCCATGCAGGACTACGAGAAACTGCGCGCCGACTTGAACAAACACAGCCGCAAAGTGTTTCTGAAGCTCATAGAGGAAGTGCGCAACGCCAACGTGAAGCGCGACCTTAACCGCGCCGAGACCCTGCTGCAGGCCGCCGAACAGGTGGCGCGCCTGAGTGACGACTGGTGGCTGCAAAGCCAGCTTGAGGGCGCGCAATCTCACTTCCATCATAACTGCGGCGAGCCTGAAAAGGCCCTGCCGCACCAGAAGAAGAGCTTCCTGGCGTACCTGCTGAACCACACCGAATTAGACGAATGGACTAGGCCGGAAGCGCACAACTACGTGATGATCCTGCTGAGCGCGCACCGCGTCAGGGAGGCGCGCCGCATCGCCCGCGCGACCATCGAGCTGTTTGACGGTGACCACCCGCAGATGCGTGCCCTTGCGGCGGCAATCGACATTGAACTCGGCGACCTGCGGCGGGGTCTGGATGATCTGCGCCGCCTGCTTCCAGACGCTACGACCAGCTACCGCCGCAACATCGAGCAGACACTCGCACGCGGGCAGCTGCTTGAAGGCAGCATGACGATTGAACAGGCCGCGGCATTCGGAGGCGATAGCGATGCCAAGTGGTCATATCTGGCGAGCTGCAGCGCCGCATGTGAGAATCAGGAATGGGTCGATTTCGTCCTCAAACATGGCGTCAATAAACAGGGAATGGACTCGGAGTACATTCTCGCGGTGCACCTTTCGTGCCTGCGCGAGGTGCTGTCCGAAGGCAGCGGCACGGCGGCGCAGCGCCTGCTGGTGCACATCGACAACACGCTCCAGAAGCAGGATCCGATGGCGCGCTTCGCGCAGGAGTGCATGGCGGCGCAGTTGTTCCGCCTGGGGGGCCAGCACAAGGCGGCCCGGAACCACCTGGACACCGCGCAAGCCCTGCTGCATGAAAACACGGAAGTGCAGCCGCGCCTTGAGCTGAGAATCATCCACGCCCGCAACGTGCTGGAGTTGTGCCGCCCCGGCGATCCACCCCACGCTGAGGCGGTCGCCTTCGTCCGTGACTACATCGCCCGCGGCTATCATGTGCTGAAGGATCTCGACAGTCCGGAGTAACCGGGCGCCGCCTGAAACCGGCCGCGAACGACCCCCCCCGTGGTGCCGGAAACATGTCGGAGAGTCATCCCCACCAACGGGCTTTACGCGTTGCTGGTACTGACGCACAATCATAGCGCTCACCGTACAACGGAGACAATCATGCCCTATCGTGTCGCGATTGCGGCTGCGTTCCTGCTCGTGCTCGTCCTGACATCCACAGCACAGGATCAAGAGCCAGCACCGGACTTCAAGCTGCGGAAGATCGCCGATACAAAACCGCAGAGGCAAACATGGCGCGGGCGCGACGTAATCCGCAACGGTGGTTTCGATTACGGCAACAGTGCCTGGGCCATGAATGGCGGCATCGCTGGCGTCGGCACGGACTCCGGTCGCGCCGGTGACGACAAGGACTACGGCGCCGCGATCCAGGTGAACAACACCTTCGGGACCACAGGCTTTCTATGCCAGATGCTTCACCTGCCGGACAAGCTTACTGACGGCACGCTCAAGCTGGACTGGCGCTTGGTCAGCAAGGGTGAGGGCGCGAACCTGCAAGGGTTGACGGTCGCGATCGGCAGCTTTGATGAGCACTCGCAATTCGAAAGCGCGGCGACGATCAAAGAAGTCAACGCGGCCAACTTCCCCGGCTGGGAGTGGCAGCAGATCGACCACAAGCTGGGCGAGGCGGAGCTCAAAGCCATCAACACCAGGCGCAGCCAGCGCCCCCAGCTTGTGCTGATCGCCAGCATCAACGGCGATCTGCTGCAACTCGACGTGGACAAAGTCAGTCTGACTGTTGACGGCGAGTTCACGCCACCCGAGGCCCCGACCTTCATTGCTTATGGCGAGACCACCCGGGTGAAGGGCCCCGACGGCGGGCGCGACCAGTTTGAAATCAACGCCGCAAGCGCCGATGGCAGCAAACGTGTGAGCATGTTCAGGCATGAATCGCTCAGCGTGGAGAACTACGGGCTGGCTTGGCGGCACGACGGCAATGAACTCTGTTTCAGCAGCACACATGAGATGGCCCACAGCTACTTCAGTGCAGACCTCTATGCGTTGGATGAAAAAGGCGTACGTCGAGTGACCAACCCGCCCGGGCGCGACGAGCTGCTGCGCGATGACCGCAAGACCGGCAGTGTCAAATTGAAGGTGCGCAACCTGACGTTTGAAAACGTCCAAGGCGGCATTTACATCGACGGCGCGCGCAAGCTCGGCTTCTTCAGTCTGGGCCCCGCAGAAACCGCCAGCGAAGAGACTGAGTTGCTGATCGACGACGTCGTCGATTTCGGCGACGCCGTACTGCAGACCATCATCGTCCGCGTCGGCGGCAAGTCGGCCATCAGCGGCGCAACCGTAGACGTGCTGGCAGGCGAAACCGCCGACGGCGGCGTTGCGACCGTCGACCTGACACTCCAGCACGTAAACGCTTCATCACCGTCCTACAGCAAGGACGGCAAGTCAATCACGTTTGCGACCGGTAGTCTCTTCAGTGTGGCTGCGGCCGGCGGCGTCCCGGGCAGCGACGATTACGGGTCACTGGTCGGCAGCGACCCGAACCTGTCGCCCGCAGACAACACGCTGGTCTACACGTCCTACACAGGCGGGTTATGGACACTGAAGCCGGGCGCCGACAAGGCCACGGAGTTATTGAGCGGCGACAAAATGCTGTTTTCAGAAGACGCCTGCTGGTTCCCGGATGCCAGCGGCATCCTGTTCACCGGCATGACAAGCAACCCGGCTGGCTGGGGCGGGCGCAACGTCTGCGCGATCGTGATGGAGAACAAGCAGCTTGTGCAGCTGACCGACCTGTTCAACGAGAACGTAGAAGACCCAACCATCAGCCCGGACGGCAAGTGGATCGCTGGCATCCGCACCATGGCCAGCAACGGCAACACCCATCGCGAGCTCTGGGTCTGGAAAGTCGGCGAGCCCCAGACCTGCTGGCAGATTGAAACCAAAGGCCAACCAAGCCACCCGGCCTGGTCCCCGAAGTAAAATGTAAGAGCCCCGGCGAACTCGCCGGGGCTTTGTGTTTGTTGGGTTTCCTACGCGAATCTGACTGAGTGAATAGGTGGGAAGTTGGTGCCGATGGTGTACCAACTGTCTCCGCGGTCTTCGCTTACGTATAGATTGCCGTTGGTCGTGCCGAAGGCGAGTGCGTCGTTGCTGTTGTCTAAACAGTGGCGGTACACCGTGTCGAAGGCGTTTTCTTGTGGCAGCCCTTTCCTTAGCTGCTTCCACGACTTGCCGCCGTCTTCGGTTCTTCCGACGAACAGGCTGCGGTCTACTGCCAGTCTTGCCTGGTCCGATTGCTGCGGCACGATCCAGGCCGTGCGCCCGTCATTTGCATCTACGGCGATCGGCCAGCCGAAGTGGACGCCCTTGTCCTTGTCGTCGACGCAGGTCCAGGATTCGGCGCCGTCGTTGCTGTAGTAGACGCCGCCGTGGTTCTGGTGCCACACGTGGCGCGGATCGTTCTTGCAGATATCGAGGAAGTGCACGTCATGTCCCCATTCGACATCTTCCGGGTTCGGCATACCGAAGGCCTTGATGCCCTTGTTGCGCGGGCGCCAGGTCTGGCCGTCGTCCTGGGTTTCCACTACGCCGGCGCAGGATACCGCGAGCATGTAGTGGCTCGGATTCTGCGGATTCACGGCGATCGAATGAATGCCGGCCGCGAATTCGCCCGACTCGCCGGACGCTGGCGTGCCGAACCAGAGTTGCCGCTTACCCGGCGCGCGCCCGTTGCTGCTGTTGAACAGGTCGCCGCCGCGGGACTCGTCGTTCCACAGGTTGCGATTCAGCTCCCAGCTCTCGCCGTTGTCGTTGCTGACGAAAAGCCCGCCGGGGATCGTGCCGCAGTAGAGGCGCCCAGGCTGGTTGTCACCGCCGAAGCCGATTACCCAGAGTTTCAGCACCTTGGCTTCGCGCACGGCCGGCCCTTCGGGGCCTGGGTCGGTGAACGGCGACTCGATGTACTTCGAGCCCTCGGGATACTTAATCTGCCCAGCGTCCGCCCAGGTCTGCCCGTCGTCGGTGCTGCGGGACATCTTGCTGCCCCAGTGCCCGTGGTCGAGTGCGGACCAGTAGTTGCCGGTGCGCGGGTCCTTGTCCGCGTAAGCCACGTTGGTGCCCTGGTGCGCGTGGGTTTTCTCGCGCCAGGAGCCGTCGCGCTTGTGCAGGATGATCGTTCCCTTGCGGGTGCCGAGGATGATCTCTGACATGGTTGATACCTCGCGTGTTGTCGCGGTTTGGTTTCGTTAGCGCTTCTTCTTGCCCTTGGCCTTCTTGGCAGGCTTCTTGGCAGCTTTCTTCGGGGCCGCCTTCTTCTTCGCCGGAGCCTTCTTCTTGTTGACAGCTTTCCGGACCGGCTTTTTCTTGGCAGCCTTCTTGGTCGCCTTCTTGGCCTTGGGGTTCTTTGCTGGCTTCTTCTTGGGAGCAGCCTTCTTCGTGACAGCTTTCCTGGTGGCCTTCTTGGCAACCTTCTTTTTCGCCACGGCTTTCTTCTTCGTGGCTTTCTTCACGGGCTTCTTTTTGGCTCCCCCGGCCTTCCGGCCGGGGCTGGTGGCGTCTGGCTTCTTGTTTGCCGCTTTCTTTTTGGGTGCGGGTTTTCTGGTTGGGCTGGTTTCGGCGAATCTTACTGAGTGGATGGGTGGGAAGTTGTTGCTGATGGTGTGCCAGCTGTCGCCTCGGTCGGCGCTGAAGTAGAGGTTTCCGGTGGTGCTGCCGAAAGCGAGCATGTCGCCTTTGATGTCCAGTGAATGGCGGTAGACGATGTCGTGGGCGCGTTCCTGCGGCAGCCCTTCGCGCAGTTGCTGCCAGCTTTGTCCGCCATCCTGCGTGCGGGCGACAAACAACCCGCCGCCGACGGACATGCGTGCCATGTCGGAGCGCCCGGGCACGAGCCAGGCCGTGCGACCGTCCTTTTCGTCAACGGCGACCGAGAAGCCAAAGTGCACGCCCTCGCTCTGTTTGCTGACTTCCTGCCACTGCTGTCCGCCGTTTGCGCTGTAAAAGACGCCGCAGTGATTCTGCTGCCAGACGTGGTCGGGGTTGCTGGGGCACAGGCTTACGAAGTGCGGGTCGTGACCCCATTCGGCGTCCGGGTTCGGCAGGAAGCAGGCCTTGCTGCCCTTGTTGCGCCCGACCCAGGTCTTGCCGTCGTTGGTGGTTTCCAGCACGCCGGCGCAACTGATGCCGATCAACACGCGCTTGCTGTTGCGCGGGTCTACCACTATGGAATGAATGCCCGGCGTCGAGTCGCCATCTACGGTCGCCCCGCCGCCGAACCAGTGTGTGGGCTTGTCGAGGTTCGGGCCGCCGCGGGATTCGTGATCCCACAATGGTCGATTCAGCTCCCAGCTTTCGCCGCCGTCGTCGCTGCGAAACAGGCCGCCGGGGATTGTCCCGACCCAGATACGGCCGGGCTGGTCGGCACCGCCGAAGCCGATGCTCCAGATTTTGCCGAGGGTGGCGTGTTTGATTTTCGGCTGCTTGTCTTCGCCGTTTTCGTCTTTCTCGTAGCCGTCGATGTAGCGCGCATCTTTCGGGTACATGATCTGCGGCGCGTCGGCCCAGGTCTTGCCGTTGTCCGTCGAGCGCGAGAGTTTCGTCCCCCAGTGCCCGTGATCAAGCCCGGCCCAAAGGGTGCCATCGCGCGGGTCGCGTGAAACAAAGCTGACGTTCACGCCATAGTGGCCAACAGTTCCGACCTTCCAGCCAGCGCCGTTCCGGTCCAGAATGATCGTGCCCTTGCGTGTGCCCAGCAATATGCGGTCCGACATAGTTGCTCCTAGCCGCCTGATAAGGCCTGCAGAATGTAGACGCGGGAGTCCGGCTTGACCTTGTCGGTCAGTTCTTTGCGGTCCGCGACCATGTCTTGCTCAATGAAAATGTTGACGTGTGTGCGCAGGCTGCCGCGCTCGTCACATATATAGAAGGAAAACCCGGGGGCGATCTTTTCCATGGCTTGCACGACACCGGCTGCGGTGTCTGCTTCCACGCTGATTTCCTGTCCCTCGAGTTGGGGGAAGAACGCGTACAGATGTCTCGCGAGTTCGACCTTAGGCATGGGGCGGCAATCATAACGCCGCCCCATGTTCGTTGTATATGCAGATTAACTGAAGGAGGGTGTGTCATTTTCCCAGCAGGCGACCTCGATCGAGTAGCCGTTCGGATCGCGCACGTACCACGAAGTGGAGTGAAGGTACTGGTTAACACCGCCATAATAGAGCTGCGGCTTCTCGCGCTTCAGGGTTTCGTCCCATTGCTCACGGTCCGTAATCCGGAAGGCGAAGTGGGCGATGCGTTGCAGGCCTTGCTCGCCCAACTCGTCCTTGTCGTAGCGCTTCCAGTCTGGGCGCTGATAGATGCACAGCATCGCGTCGCCGCTGCGGATCACGCCCCAGGGCTGTCCGCTTTCGGTGCCCGTTTCGACGACGTTAAAGCCGAACATGCGCTTGTACCAGTCCGCGGTCTCGTCGAAGTTAACCACGCTCAGGTTTAGATGATCAATGTGCTTGACGGTCATTGGAGTCCTCCGGCCATGAGCCCAGCCCGATTGCCAAGCCCTATTAGTAAAGGAATAACTTTACCTAATAAGTCAAGCAAGACCTTGCTTTATTCCGCCAAAGCGCCTTAATAAGGAAGATGAA
Source organism: Planctomycetota bacterium (assembly GCA_019912315.1). GTDB lineage: Bacteria > Planctomycetota > UBA8742 > UBA2392 > UBA2392 > JACKID01. Next base: position 62,208 of record JAIOJA010000040.1, on the reverse strand, counting down.
GACTGACATACCCGAGAAAGCCCGCGAGAAGATTCTTTTCTTCCTCAAAACCAAGGGCCCCCAGGCAGCCGGGCAGATCGCCAAGCGCCTTGGCGTAACGGCCATGGCGGTGCGGCAACATCTGTATTCTCTGCAAGAGGAAGGGGCCGTCGAGTTCACCGACGAGCGCCGCAAAGTCGGGCGGCCGGCCCGAATCTGGAACCTGACTCGCGAGACCAGCGATCGTTTCCCCGACAGCCACGGCGAGCTAGCCGTTGGAATCCTGAACGCCGCACGCCGGGCCTTCGGCGAAGAGGGCGTGTCGCGGCTGATCGCCCAGCGCACAGAAGCCCAGGCCGAGAGTTACGGCAAACAACTCGCGAAGAAGAAGACTTTGGGAGACAAGGTCGCCCAGTTGGCCGAAATCCGCAGCGACGAGGGCTACATGGCCGAGTGGCTGGCCAACGACGGCGGCAGCTTCACTCTGATCGAGAACAACTGCCCGATCTGCGCCGCGGCCGAAAGCTGCCAGGACCTCTGCCGAGGCGAGCTGAACCTGTTCACCCGGGTGCTAGGCGAAGTCGAAATCGAACGCGAAGAGCACATCCTCAGCGGCCAACGCCGCTGCGTGTATCGGATCGCCCCCGCAAAACAGTTGGCCTGACCTGCTACCACCGACCATCGAGATTGTAGTCGCCCCTTGAAACGCCAATGCGCAGAATGGGGCCATGAAGCGGATCGTTCCGTACATCGCCCTAGTCGTCTCAGCCTTGCTGGTAACTTTCATTCTGTTGGAAATGGGCTGGTACGTGGCCAGTCCGGATACACTCGAGATCGATTCCACAACCACCGATTCCAAATCCGACCAGGTTCTTGCGGATACTGTGCCCAAGCCGGGATCGGGGAACGCGCCTTCACAGTCAGCGGGCAATGTCGCAATCTTTCCTGACGAGCCCGGGGCAACCGCGACAAATTCAGAAATGAAGCCGACGGAACCGGTCGCTGACATGCAGCCGGAAAACCTGCAGGAGGAGAGCTCGCTCAGGGTAACCGTTCTCGATCCGGCCGGAGAGCCAGTGCGACCGGTGTTGATCGCAGTAGAGGTGAAGCCGGGACTGAACGGAAAGCGAGGCTGGCACAAGAAGTTCCGCGAAAGGGACCTGGTTGGCAGCGGACCTTTCGACTTGTCGATCCCGGGGGAGTTGAGGATCAGCGAAAGCGCGACGATGGCAGTGTACGCGTTGGTGGAAGGCTACGCGTTCGAGAAGCTGGATCTGCCCGTGACTGCCACCGAAGTTGAGGTGCGTCTGGTCGAGCCAGCCTACCTGATTCTTGAGGTGCCGAACGCCGATGGCAACAGCGACAGGCGGGTGTTCTGGAAGCTCGTTGGTGAACTGGGCGAGTTCTGGCGGGCGGACGACTCTCCGAGCTCAGAGTCACCGGGCGGAGGAGGCCGATACACGTCTCCATTCCGAAGTGCCCTGGTGCGTCCCGGCATGTACACGCTGGAGATCATCAGGACTGCATCCGTACGTGGTGGAGCGAATCCTGGACCCGGCGGCTGGGGCGACTTGGTCCTCGACACATACGAGCTCGAGCTGAAAGCCGGGCGCAACGACTTCAGTGTGAACTATCCCGTGCTGCACAAGCTGACCATCGCTGCGGGCGGCGCGCAGCCCGGCGAGCTTCGGCTGGTATCACCAAAGGGGATCGTGCTTCCAGTCGTCGAGCGCGAAGACGAAACCTGCTTCCCCTACGTGCCCGCCGGCGATTGGATTCTGTACGACCGCATCGGGCGCCAGCGCGTCACGGTCGACTTCGACATGACCGTCGAGTTTCTGCCCCTCGACGCCGACTGCTATCGAATCTGTGAGTTGCCCGAGGACTGCTCCATGGCGCAGGCCGGCTTCTGTAGCGGAGATTTGCTAGTCGCCGTGAACGGAGTGGAAATCACCGACATGCGCAACCCGCATTGGTACACCGGCCTGGACTACCAGACCTGGACCGTGCATCGCGACGGCGCTCGCAAGGACGTCTCGTTCACATACCGGGACGTCCTGAAAAGCTTGCCAGACGAACTCAAACCAAAGCTCACCCAACCATGGCGGCGGGACGGCTGGCCTGAGGAGCTACGCATTCCCTAGTAGTCGCAGGCTGCCATCGGCTTTGGCGCGGGCTCGCTCGCTGACGGATGACAGTGCTAGAACCGGAATGCGAAGGTGACGCCGAAGGTCTGGTCGAATCTTGCGTGGTAGGCGTCGATGGTTTCTTCATTGCCGTAGTCGTAGATGCGGTGACGGGCCCAGTTGCCGATCTGGTAGGTGAACTGGAACGCGATCTCGATGGGCTTCTTCTCGTCGCTGCCGAACTGGGCTGCGACGGGCTCAGGCTGGTATAGGAGGCATTGACGGAGCCAAAGATGCGCCCCGAGTCGCTGTCGGAAGTTTCACACTGATCGAGAACAACTGCCCCATCTGCGCCGCGGCCGAAAGCTGCCAGGGCCTCTGCCGTGGCGAGCTGCGCCTGTTCAGCCGCGTACTCGGCGGCGTTGAAATCGAGCGCGAAGAGCACATCCTGAGCGGACAACGCCGCTGCCTGTACCGCATCGAGCGCAGCGCCTGACGCGCCGGTTACTTCTTTTTACCCGCGGCTTTCGCGGCGACTGCCGCGGGCTCCTCTTCTTCAGGTATGTGGGGCGTAAAGCCGATGGCGCGGGTTTCGGTGCCAGGCGTCTGTACGTTGATGCGATAGATGGTTTGATAGCGGATGTACGTTTCGTACGTGAACTTGCAGTCACGCGCGTCAACAAAGGCGCTGACCAGCATGTAGTCGGCCTTCACCTGCACGATGTGCGACACATCGACCACTTGCCCGGTAGTCAGCACAAGCTCAAGCACCGGGGTTTGGTTATCGATCTGGCAGACCTGTTTCATGCGGTCAAAGAAGTGCGTCCGGAAGAACGCCGGGCCGAAGGCGTCTTCTTCTGCGCCGGGCCCACCTGGATTGATGGGGTAATAACCGATCATACTGTCTCCATGGTTGCGAAACGGCGATCATCGACAATCGAAGGTCAATGTTCAATGAGCCCCTTCCATTGATAAATGACTTCTGATCATTGATCATTCCGCCCATGAAGATCGGGCTGCTGCAACTCAACCCCACGGTGGGCGATTTTGACGGTAACGTCGCGGCGATCGAGCGTGCCGCGCGCGAGTGCGTGGCGCGCGGCGCCGACCTGTGTGTTGCCGGCGAGCTTGCCCTGTCAGGCTATCCGCCCCATGACCTTATGCTGTACCCGGACTTCCTGCGCCGCAACAACGAGGCCCGTGACCGCTTGGTAGCTCTCAGTGGCGAGATCAACTGCGGGCTGCTGTTCGGGCTTGTCACGTCCAATCTCAACGACTGGGGCAAGCCCTTGCGCAACTCCGCCGTGCTGGCCGACCGGGGCAATCTGGTCGCGACCAAGCACAAGGCCCTGCTGCCGACTTACGATGTATTCGACGAACGCCGCTACTTTGAGCCCGACCCAACACCCTGCGTGGCGAAGTTTCGCGGGCGCAAGTTGGGGCTGCTGATCTGCGAAGACATCTGGACAAACCAGAAACTGCTGGGGCGTATTGACTATGACTCGGACCCCGCGCTGGCCTGCCTGCGCGCAGGCGCGGAGCTGCTGGTGTGCCTCAGCGCGTCGCCCTGGGGCACGGGCAAACACCGCCTGCGCGAAAAACTCGTGCAGGGTGTCGCGAAACACACCGCCCTCACCACCATCATGGTCAACCAGATCGGGGCGACCGACGACCTGATCTTTGACGGCGGCAGTGTCGTTGTCGCGGGCAGCGGCCCCACCCTGGCGCGCCTGCCGGTCTTCCATGAACACGCCCAGGTAGTTGACCTTGCCGCGCCGCCGCGCCCTTTGGAATGGCGCGACGACGACGTCGCGGACGAAATCGAAGCGCTGACCCTAGGCATCCGCGACTACTTCGCCCGGACCGGCCACGCCAAGGCCCTGATCGGGCTGTCCGGCGGCATCGACAGCGCCGTTGTCACCTGCCTGGCGGCCCGCGCCCTGGGCCCGAAGAACGTTCACACCATCGGTATGCCCACGCGCTATTCCAGCACAGGCAGCGTCGAAGACAGTCGCGTGCTGGCGAACAACCTGAAGGTCGGCTTTGAAGTGATCAACATCGACGACGCCTATGAGGGCATGCACACGCTTGCCGGGCGCCCCGGCGGTGTGGCAGAAGAAAACATCCAGAGCCGCATTCGCGGTGCGCTGCTGATGGCCCGCAGCAACGCTGAAGGCAGCCTGGTGCTGGCGACGGGCAACCGCAGCGAACTCGCCGTTGGCTACAGCACCCTGTACGGCGACATGAACGGCGCCCTTGAAGTCATCGGCGACGTGCCCAAAACCCGCGTGTATGAGATTGCACGGCGCTTCAAGGAAATCCCGGACGCCATCCTGACCAAACCGCCAAGCGCCGAGCTGCGTGAGGGGCAGACGGACCAGGACAGCCTGCCGCCCTACGAAACCCTGGACGCTGTTCTGGAAGCCTACCTCGACGACCACCTGAACCTGCAAGCCATGGAGGACCGCGGCCTGGACCCGGAGCTCTGCCGCAAGATCGTCCGCATGGTCGAAATCGCCGAGTACAAGCGCCGGCAGGCCCCGATTGTCCTGCGCATCAGCAAACGCGCCTTCGGGGCCGGGCGGCGCATCCCCGTGGCCAAGAAGCTCTGAGCCCCAAAGTCCGAGAAACCGTAATTCAGGAAGCGCCCAACCCGTCATTGCCCCGGCTTGGGGCGCTGCTATCCTGCGCGGCTCAATTGAATAGCCTTTTCGAAGGACGAATCTGTGGCGCTTGAGAACTACACCAAAGGCCAGAAGATCTTCATGGTGACACTTGTCGTCGCGCTCGCGGCGCTGTTCACCGTCACCGGCTCCATGATCGCGATCCTCGGCGATGGCGGCAATGCCGCCCCACCGGACAAGGGCACCATCGACGGGCAGGCCGTGCGACTCATGGAGCACCAGCGCAAGCTGCGCGCCCTGGGCATTGTCACCTGGCTTGACCGCGGCTCCAACCCCACGGACAGCGAAGCCCCGGAGCACATTTACGCGCGCGTGCCGACCCTTTCCGTGCAGGAGCAGTACGGGCACGACTGGCCCTACAACGCCATGCGGCCCACGGAAACCAGCCTGCTGGAAGTCTGGCCGCGCTACCAGGACCAGCACGTCTGGTGCCACACGGTACTTGCCAAACGCGCCCGCGAGGCCGGCATCCAGCCCCCCGGCAAACCGTACATCGGGCGGGTTATCACAGCCCTGATGAACCAGAGCCGCGAAGAACTGAACAAGTTCGACGGCTCCAAGCTGACCAAAGAGTTCGAAACCAGCTACGGTGCCGATATCGCGGAGATGCTGCCGTACTTCGAAGAAGCCTTCATGGTACGCGACTACGTCGAGTCCCTGATCGCTGACGAACGCGCGCGTCTGGACCGCGTGGCCCGCATCGCCGCCGGCAACAACGAAGAACTCAAGGCCGAATACGCCCGCCTCAAGATCGACTACTTCATGGGCGAGGCCCGCCAGGACGTACTGCGCGAGCACTACGCCTTCCGCGCCGCCAACAGGGCGGCCGGGTTCGGCGCGGCCACAGACGGATACGGCTACGACCGATTTGAAGAAGCCTACGACAAGAACCGTGACAAGTCCCTTACCAGCGACGCCACGTTCAGCTTCCGCATTATCAAGGCCTACCCGGAAGTCATGGTCAGCGAAGGACGCGTCGAATTCGACCGCAGTCTTCTGGAGCTGACCTACAAGGCCGTGCGCGACGAGATGTTCAAAACGGACGCCGACGAGAAAGCGAACATCGCTGAGCGCCTGGACCGCGAACTTAACCGCTACACGACCGTACATTCCGAGGAAACCCGCGACTGGGGCGAGCCGGAAATCGCCAAGTTCAAGGCGGACCGCAGGCCAGACATGCTCGACTACCTCAGCTTCTTCGAGGCGGAGCCCGACTTGCGCAATGCCCTCATGCGGCGCGAGTCGGTGCAGGCAGCCCAGGGCGCCATCGCGGCCTTCAACCGCTACGTCGAAGAGGAAACCGCCGATCGCACGCGCAAGCTGAACGCCGAAATCACCACATTCCAGCGGGAAGAAGCCGTCTGGACCGGCAAGGCCCAGTACCTCGAAGACCTGCGCCGCCGCTTTGAATCCCTTGAAACACAGATGCACGCCAAGCTGCGGGACGTGGACAATAAGATCGACGAGTCCGCAGACGCGACCCCCAATGACGAGGCCAATTCACGCGCCCTGAACAACCTGGTGGACGCCCTAGCCCTGGAGCTGTTCCACATCGACCGTGAGCAGATCGAAAGCTTGATCTCCATGGCCGAGGCCGTGTCACGCCCCCTTGAGCGCGACTTGAATGACAAGCGCGCGGCCCGGGAAGAGTTTGAACTTGAGGAAGAGCACACAACAGACAGCGGGCAGACCATGTCGCCCGAGGAAGTTGCCGCCAGGCTCAAGCAGTTCGACCTGGAAATTCAGGCCATTGAGGACCGCATGGCCCTGCGCGACAACAAGGTTCCCCAAGTCAAGGACTTCACAACGGACTTGCGCCGCAGGCTCGCGGAGTACGAACTCGTCGTTCGCAACGCCAAACAGGCTTCGGGCGACCTGACCCTGCGCCGCTACTTCCTGCGCGAGCTGCTGGTCGAGATTCCCGTAGAACTGGGCAAGCTGGTCGCCGAGGCGCGCGACGAAATCACCCCGCAGGATGAAATCGACACCTTGCGAGACCGCGCCGAACTGATCCGCGCGGACTACCAGGCGCGCCAGAAGCGCATCGCCAAAGACGCCGGCGACACCCGCAAATGGGACCTAGGCAAGATTCTGCAGGGGCGCGCGTTCACGGGCCTCAAGGTCGATGACGGCGGCGATAACCTTACTTGGGAACAGGTTGTCCGCGATGACCGCCTGGCATTCCTCGAGAACGTTGACAGCGCCCGCCAGTTCCTCGAAGACCCTTCCAACCCGGCCGGCTCCACGAGCGACATCATGGCCGTGCCGGGGCAGGGCTATATCGTCCTGGTGCTGGGCGACAAGACCCCGAAGTACACCCTCAGCCGCGCGGACGCCTTCGAAAAGGTTGTCACCATCGCGGCCATGAAGCGCGCCCGCGAACTCACCGTTGAAGCCCTGCGCGAGATTCGTCGCGACATGCTGAAACGGGGCTGGGACGCCGCCATGAAATCCGCCGAAGAGAAGTACGGCGAACATTTCGAAGTACGCACCACGGGCTACTTCACCGACAGAATGGACCTGCCGGAAGTCTACAGCGACAGCGACAACGACGTGCTGAAGCTCAGCGCCAGCCCCAGCAGCACCTCGCCGGACCAGCCGTTCATGACGCGCATCAAGGACATTGATCCCAGTGAGGGCGTCACCAAGGTGATCTCCGAGAAACGCAACGCCGATCCACTGCGCCGCGCCGAAAACGAGCAATGGTCATACCTGCTGGCCCGCATCGTGGACCGCCGCGCCGTCCAGCGCCGTCTGACCGAGGACAACCTGAAGGACAAGCAGTGGGGCAGCTCGCCCGCCGAAATCTGGCGCAACCGTCACCTGGCCACAAGCCAGGTCGTGCGCGACCTGATCACGCCGGCGTCCCTTCTGGCAGACCATCAGATCGTCCTTTACAAGGCCGATGAGCCTGACGCCAACGCCGAAGAGGACAGCGAGGCGTCCGAGTAGTGGGCGTCACGGCCGTGATTCTTGCCGGCGGGCGCGCAACCCGTATGCAGGGTGAAAAACCACTGCGTCTGCTGCGCGGCAGGACACTTCTGGAACACAGCCGGCGCATTGTCGCGCACGTCGCAGACGAGGTTCTTGTTTCGTCGGGCGCACGTGACCTGCCCGTCCCGTACGCCGTGCCGGATGCGCCGGAGTTCGCGGGACGGGGCCCCCTGGCCGGCATTCTTGCCGGGCTGGAAGCGGCGAAGCACGAGCACACGCTGGTGCTTGCCTGCGATCTTCCGAACGTCCCGCCTCCGCTGCTGCGGCGCCTGCTGGAAGCCCTGAGCGACAACTGTGACTGCGTGTACACGCAACATTCGGGGAACCCGGAGCCCTTGGTCGTGGCGCTGACAACCGCCCCGGCGCGCGCGGGCGTCCGGAAAGCCCTGTCCATGGGCGTCAACAAGGTGCTACCATGTTGGGACGCGCTTCCGCACCGCGTTCTGGGCGAGGACGATCTGGCGAAATTCCGCCCCTTGGACAGAACCTTCGCCAACGTCAACACGCTGGAAGACCTGGAGCAAGAGATGGAGCGCGACGCGTAAGCTAGCGGCTACCCTGCGCCCCCGCGTTGTCCACCCTATCCCCGCGTGGTATCGTTCCTGAAGAGAGCGGCAACGATGAGCCCAGAACACAACACCGCGCCAGTTACGCCACCCGAACAAGCCGCCAAGGCGATTTTGGCACGTCTGTACACGCCAATCCTGCCTGAGCTTAGACAGGTCGAGGAGATGTACCGCCGCGAACTCAGCAGCGACGACGAGTACATCGCCAACTTGCTCGAATACATCGAAGACTACAGTGGTAAGAAACTCCGCCCGGCCCTCCTGCTGCTGGCGGGCAAGGCCTGCGGCAAGCTGACCCAGGACCACATCATTCTCGGCGTCGTGGCGGAGATGCTGCACACGGCGACACTGGTACACGACGACATTCTTGATGACGCGCTGCTGCGCCGCAAACGAACCAGCATCAACGCGCTTGCCGGCAACGAAGTCAGCGTGCTGCTGGGTGATCACATCTTCAGCCATGCTTTCGAGATCAGCCTCGAATGCACGACACCCGTCGGTGCGCGCGAGTTCAGCCGCGCCATGGCACGCACCTGCTTCGGCGAAATCATGCAAGTGCATAACCGCAATAACTTCAACCTTCCTGAGCCCAAATACTTCGACATCATCGAGGGCAAGACGGCCGAGCTCTACGCCACCAGCGCCATGCTCGGCGCGCACTATGCGGGCGCGAACGAGGCTGTGTGTCGCGCTTTCTACGACTACGGCATGAACCTGGGCCGCGCCTTTCAGATCATGGACGACCTGCTGGACATGATCGGCGAGGAGTCCCTAGTCGGAAAAACCCTCGGCAGCGACGTCGAGAAGGGCAAGCCTACCCTGCCGCTGATTCACCACCTCGAGCAGGTGAATGGGGCGGGGCGAAAAAAAGCCCTGGAGGCCGCATCCAAGGGCGACCGCAAGACGCTGATGGAGTTACTGCACGAGACAGAGAGTTTCAAATACGCGGCCGCCAAGGCAGGCGCGTACGTGGCGTCCGCCAAGAACGGGCTGGATGTCTTGCCCAAGGGCGACATGCGCGATCTGCTGCACGAAGTAGCCGACTTCGTGCTTTCGCGCGAACTGTAGCCCTTTGCGGGCAATCCCGGGAATGATTCGCGCCCAGTCGTACACTTTGCCTGTCAACGCGCGGAGCGGCGGCGGCGTTCGGACAGTAGTTCCTCGTGGTCCGGTTGTTATTCTCGCGCGAACCTGCTGTCACGGAATGTCATGAAGCCGTTTCTCGAAGCCCTGAAGAACAAAGTCCTCGTCGGTGACGGGGCCTACGGCACGCTGCTGGCCGCGCGCGGGCTTGTGGCCGGCGGCGGCCCGGTGCTGAACGTCGCCAAGCCGAACTTCGTGCTGTCCGCGCATCAGGAGTACTTGTCAGCCGGTGCGGACGTCATCGAAACCAACACCTTCGGCGCCGACAGGCTGGCGCTCGCATCCGCCGAGGCCGACGTCACCAGCTATGACGTTTGTAAAGCCGGCGCGCGCCTCGCCAGGCAGGCCGCGAACGGCAAAGCTTACGTGCTTGGCGCGATCGGGCCGCTGTTTCGCTCCAGTGTCAAGCTGACGGACGCCGAGCGCGCCGAGTGTTTTTCGGACCAGGCCAGGGGACTCGTGGACGGCGGTGTGGACGCGATCCTGCTGGAGACATTCCCGGATCTGGATGAGCTGGTGTTCGCCATCGGCGCCGTGCGGGGCGTCGCCGGGGACGTGCCGCTGGTGGCGCAGATGGCGTTCACCCTGGCGGGCACAACGACGACGGGCACCTCACCCGAGCGCATGATCGCCGCCCTGAACAACCAGCCCGTGGACGTGATCGGCGCGAACTGCGGTGGCGGCGAAAGCGCCGCGATCGAGGTCTGCAAACGCCTCGTGGAGTTGACGGACAAGCCAATCAGCATTTACCCCAACCGAGGCCTGGCCGACTTCGACGATCACGGCCGCCCCATCTACATCGAAAGCAGCGATTACTTCGCGCGCAGTGCCCGCCGCCTTGCCGATCTTGGCGCCAACCTGATCGGCGGCTGCTGCGGCACGGCTCCCGAAGACATTCGCAAGCTGAAGGCCCAGGTCAGCGCCCGCAAGCCGAGTATGCGCCAGTTGCGTGTATCTGCCCAGGCTGCGCCAAGTCAGCGACCCGCGCAGCCCATCGAAGTTCAGCCCAGCTTGGAGCTCGCCCTAAAGCAGCGCCGCGTTGTGGTCGCCGAGGTAGATCCGCCACGAGGCATTGACGCGTCAATGGAACTCGAAGGCGCGCGGCAGATCATCGAGGCCGGCAGTGACGCCATCACGATTGCGGACAACCCGCTGTCGATCATGCGCATGAGCAACCTGGCCTTCGCGGGAATGCTTATGCGGCGCTCGGACATCCGTATCGTGCTGCATGTCGCGTGCCGTGACCGCAGCCTGATCGGTACCCAGTCGCACCTGCTGGGCGCTTACGCCATGGGCATCAGTAATATTCTCGCCGTTACCGGTGACCCCGTCGCGACGCAGGCCTACAAGGGCAGCAGCGGCGTCTTCGACATGGCGAGTCACAAGCTGATCGAGTTGATCTCGCGCTTTAACCAGGGCGACTTCGCCACAGGCAAGGACGGCGGAGCGCGCACGGACTTCTTCGTCGGCGGCGCGTTCAACGCGGCCTCGCGCAAACTTGAAAACGAGGTCAAACGCTTTCAACGCAAAGTGCAGGCCGGTGCCCGCTACATCATGACCCAGCCGGTCTTCGACATCGCCAAAGCCCGCGAAGTGGTCGAAGCCGCGAGACCGCTGAATGTACCGCTGGTTCTCGGCATCATGCCGCTGGTCAGTGAGCGCAACGCCGAGTTTTTGCATCACGAGGTACCCGGCATCGACGTGCCGGAAAGCATCCGCGAGCGCATGGCCGGCAAGCGCGGCGAAAGCGGGCGCAAACTCGGCGTCGAGATCAGCAAAGAGCTGATGCATGAGATCGCGCCGGAAGTGCAGGGTTTCTATCTAATCACGCCCATGAACCGCTACGACATGATCGCCGAGCTGACCCGCTTCGCACATTCACTCACGCCCGCCAAGGCATGAGCGGCAGTGGCACACGAAGACACAAAGAAGGTCTACAGCTGTTCTTGGTGACCTCGTGGCTTAGTGTGAACTTTTTGAGATCGTATGGACTGGCTCTGGATCATCGGAACGCTGACTGCCGCCTACCTGGTGGGCAGCATTCCGTTTGGACTGATCGCCGGCAAGGTCATCAAAGGCGTGGACATTCGTGAGCACGGCAGTCGCAACATCGGCGCGACGAACGCCGCCCGCGTGATCGGCTGGAAATGGTTTCCCATCGTGCTCATGCTCGACGCGCTCAAGGGCGCAGGGCCCTGCCTGGCAGGCATGTGGCTGATGCAATACACGACCGTTGATCTCGTGCTGTTCGCGGCCATCGGCGCGCTGCTGGGCCACCTGTACTCGGTGTACCTGAAGTTCAAGGGCGGCAAGGGTGTTGCAACCGGGCTCGGCGTCGTGCTGGTGCTGACAGTCGTGCCGGAGTTTCATGCGCCCCTGCCCGCACTCTGCGCCCTGGGCGTGTTTGCCCTGATCATGTTCGTGACGCGCTATGTGAGTGCCGCCAGCATCGTCGCGGCGCTCACCATCCCGGCGTTCTACTACGCTTGGCTCGGCGGCGTGATGTTGACCGACCCTTACCAGTGGCGGTTTGTCTTTCTGTGCGTGGTAAGCCTGTTTGTGGTGGTAAAACACCGGGGCAACATCCGACGCATCATGGCAGGCAGTGAGCCGCGCGTAGGGCGCAAAGCGGAGGCGCACAATGGCTGAAGTACTCATTATCGGCGCGGGGAGCTGGGGCACGGCCGTCGGCGTGCTGCTGGCAGGCGCGGGCAACAGGGTGTCGCTGTATGAGCGCCTGCCGGACTACGCGGCCGAGTTGGCGAAGACTCGAGTGAACCGCATCTTCCTGCCCGGGATCGCATTTCCGGCCGGGCTCGATGCAACCAACGAGCTGAACGACCTGACACGCTTCGACTGGTGCATCAGCGCCGTGCCGACACGTTTCGTTCGCGGCGAGTTCAGCAGCATCGCCGCGCGCTACCCGGCCGAGCTGCCCCTCGTCAGTCTCAGCAAAGGGATCGAGCAGGAGACGGTCAAATTCCCGACCCAGATTCTTGCCGAGGTCACGCCCGCGAAGCACTTGCTGTGTCTTTCGGGCCCGAGCCACGCCGAAGAAGTCGCGCGCGGGCTGCCCGCTGTCGTCGTAAGTGCCGGCGACGAATCCCGCGCCCAGGCCCTGGCTGAGCTGGTGAGTACGCCAAGCTTTCGCGTCTACTACAGCACCGACCTCGCCGGCGTTGAGTTGTCCGGCGCCGCCAAGAACGTGGTCGCCATTGCGGCCGGCATTGTTGATGGCCTGCAACTCGGCGACAACGCCAAGGCCGCGCTGATCGCCCGCGGGCTCGCCGAGATCGTGCGTCTGGGTGTCGCGATGGGCGCCAATGAACGCACCTTCAGCGGGCTCAGCGGCATCGGCGACCTGTACACAACCTGCGCTTCGAGCCACGGGCGCAATTTGAAATTCGGGCGACGCATCGGCGCGGGCGAGAAGCCGGAAGAGATCATCGCGTCAATGGAGATGGTGGTCGAAGGCTACAACACGGCGCGCGCGCTTCGCGAGCTCTCACGCCAGAAGGGCATCGAGATGCCCATCTGCGAAGAAGTCTGCAACGTCATCTACGACAACGCCGACCCCCGCGAAGCCGTCACCCGCCTGATGACCCGGTCCCTGAAGGCGGAGTAGCGTGGTGCGGGCATCCTGCCCGCACGGGTTGCACGCGTCTCGCGCGCACGTGCAGCAGGCGTCCCGCCCGCTGGCAACGCGTGCCTGCGGCACGCGTGGGGGCCGGCGGCCCCCACGCGGGCAGGATGCCCAAGCCACGTGCAGCCTGGCCTGATGCAGAACACTTGTTCGGCTCGACATTGTAGAAGCTACTCTGAGTCAGGCTTTCCGTAGGTGTATTGAAACAGACTGCTTGGTACCACCTTTTCAAGGACGAAGTCATCGACCGTAATGCGCAACAGGCCCCAGGTTCGATTACTGGGCGGGATTTGTCCGAAGTCGTAGAGGTCATAGCGGCGCATGTCGTATCGGTTTTCGCGCGAAACGCCGGTCAATGATCCGAACCGCGGAACGCCGCCCAAGGGCAGGTAGGCGATGCTCGTGCGCGGCGTCGACAACGACCAGCCGCCCTTTTCGTGGTAGAGTTCGATGGTGAACGTATCACGGACGATGAGGCTCACGCTCCAGTCCTTCTCACTAATCTTTCCGAGTTCGTAGTTCACATGGACCCAGCGGTGGACGGTGTCGCTTTCGGCGGCCGCCGGCGGCCTCTCCGGCGTCGCGCCCTCGTGCCGGGGCGACGAATCGCTGGTAGTGAGGCCGCACAAGCCGTAAGGGATCAAGAACCAGTGCCGGGTTCCCAGCATGTCAACGCGAATCCAGTAATCCGACAGGTCGGGAGGCAGAGCCTCGAAAGCCATGCTCAGGTTGCCTTGCGATTCGAATGTTGACCCGAGCCAGCCGTCAATGATCGGCGCGGCCGGAGTGGATTCGCGGACGACTTCGTTTCCTCTGATGATCACGCCCGTGACATCACCGGCTTCGGGAAGCGGTGCCCACTTCTCAACGGAAAACAGTGACGGCCGGAAGAACTTGATCGTGAATCCGATCCCGCCGTTCTTCCTTGCCCCCATGGCGGGACTGGTGAAACCCCATGGCGTCTCGACCATGCCGTAGCCGACGAATTCAAACATCCGATCGCCGCGGAGAATATCCGGCTTACGGACGCTGTCCCCTTCACGAAACTGATTTGCCGGCCGGTTGTCCGCGGCCGGCGTGGTGTCGGGTGTTTCCGCAGCTTTCAGTAGTTCCCGTGGTGCCTGGTCTTGACGTTCCGGCCGCGAGCACGCGACAACCAGCGGCACGACCATGGCGGCTGCAAGCAGAAATCGAAAACGCATGGCACATTCCCCAAGGGGCGCCACAGGGATAACTCACGATAGATAAGCCAAGGCTGCCGCGAAAGCCGTCATCCGCCGGCCCCCGCGCGGGCAGGATGCCCACGCCACGTGCAGCCGGGACGGCCGCGCCACCTAGTTTTTGGCGGCGATGGCTGCTTTGGCGGCTTTGACGATGTCGTCAATGTGGACGCCGTACTTGCGCCAGAGGCTGTCCGGGTCGCCGCTTTCTCCAAACGTATCCTGCGTGCCGATGAATCGGATCGGTGTGGGGCGCGTGCGTGCGAGCGCTTCCGCGACTGCGCCGCCGAGCCCGCCGAGTACGTTGTGGTCTTCGGCTGTGACGACTGCGCCGCATGTTGTCGCGACCTTGATGAGCGTCTCTTCGTCGAGTGGCTTGATGGTGTGCATGTCGACGACGGTTGCCTCGATACCTTCTTTCGACAGTGTCTCGGCGGCGTCCACAGCGAACCCTACTTGCGGCCCGCAGGCGATGATGGCGACGTCTTTGCCTTCGCGAATCACTTTGGCTTTGCCGAGTTCGAACTTCTCGCCGTCCTGGTAGACGTCTTTCACCTTGGGGCGCCCCAATCGCAAATACACCGGGCCCTTGTGCTCGGCGACGCGGTGCGTGAGGTCATGGGCGCTGGCGTAGTCCGCGGCGACGACGACAGTCATGTTCGGGATGACCCGCATCAGCGCGATGTCTTCCAGCGACTGGTGACTCGCGCCGTCTTCGCCGACGCCGAGCCCGCTGTGGGTGCAGGCGATCTTGGTGTTCAGGGCCGGGTAGCCGATGGTGTTGCGCACGCTTTCCCAGGCGCGCCCGGTGCCAAACATGGCAAAGGTGGTGGCGAACGGGATCTTGCCGGCCGTGCTCATGCCCGCGGCGACGTCGACCATGTTGGCCTCGGCGACGCCCATCTGGAAGAAGCGGTCCGGGTAGGCCTTTGCGAAGTCGTCGGTCTTGACCGACCCGCCAAGGTCCGCAGTCAACGCCACGACGTTGGGGTTCTCTTTGCCGAGCTCAAGCAAGGCTTTTCCGAAGGCATCACGGGTCGCGCGCATGTTGAATCTCCTGAGTTGCGGGCAGTGTAGGGGTGCGCCCCCGCACCGCAACCGTGTCAATAAATCGTTAGGAAGTGGCGGGCGACTCAGGCGGTCTTCTTTTTGCCGGCTGGTTTGTCGATTGCCTTGGCCGCCTCAAGCAGCCCGCGCAGGGCCTTGTTTACGGCCTCTGAGTCCTTGAAGCGCTTCGCAACGTCCCGATCCAGCAGCACAACATTCGTGCCCTTGGCGTAGCGTTTTGCGTACTTCCCGCGAACACCCTTCGAAAAGTCGTATTCCGGGCGCATGTCTTCAGACTTATTTTTCTTCGTAGGCATTTTGTTCGTGCTTCGTTGCACGCCGTGCACTGATGATCCTGATTGTATCGGTAGCCTCGGTGAACACCACAACGAGGATTCGGTCTTTTAGGGACCTTCCTATCGTGATCCATCGTTCCTCGTCGTCTACATCGGGAATAGTGAGCGACAAGGGGTCCTTGAAGACTTCCATGGCTTCTTCGAAGGTGACTCTGTGCTTGCGCAAGTTCGACTCGCTCTTGCGCGGGTCCCAGTCAAACTCAAGACCCATTCGACACCTCTTTCGTTGGCTGCTTGACCATGGTGAGGAACAAGATGCCGAGCATCAGCGGCAAGGCCTGCGCCCCGATAGCGACCTTCCAGCCTGTGAGCTCGCTGCCGGTCTGGTTCGAAACGACGTCCTGCAGAATCCCGACTGCGGCGCTGCCGAGCACGCTAAGCTTGGTCGTGATGCCGTAGAGCCCGAAATACTCCCCCACCTTCTCGCGCGGACTGAGCTCGATCAGGAGTTTGCGACCGGCCGTCCAGATGCCGCTGAGTCCCAGGCCGCCGAAGCCGCAGATACCGATCAGGTAGCCGAGCACGGTTTCCCCGGCGGCGAACGCAGCCCCCAGCAGCCCGACTACCAGGCACGCGGCCGAGAAGCGCAGCACACGCAGCGAGCCCAGCCTGTCCGTAAGGAAGCCCAGGGTCACGCCGAAGATCAACGCCAGGCCGTTTAGAGTGATGCCGGCAAGCATCAACAGAGCGGTCGTGGACTTGATCGTGTAACCAAAGATCGTTGCCTTGCCGGCGTTGATTGACGGCTCAAAGGTGGTGCTGGTCAGGTCGCCGAAGAAGAGGATCGCCGTGTTCAGCACATCGACGCAGAAGAAGTTGCCGAGCAGGAACCACATCACCGGCTTGTTCGCGGGCAGAGACTTGATGGTCTTGATTACTGCGCCGAAGCTGCGCTTGACGAGATCAACGCTGAACCGCTCGCTTACCAGTACTCGCCGTTCCTTCACCAGCATGAAGCTCGGCAGGGCGAAGAGCAGGAACAACCCGGCTGTCAGGTAGAAGGTGTTCGGTGCGCCGATCTTGTCCTGCAATGGGAGCACGATCACCAGCGTTACCAGTGTTCCGATATAGCCCAGCCCGACACCCAGCCCGGAAATCAGCCCCTGGTTGCGGTCCGCGGCGACGCTCGGCAGCAGCGCGTTGTAGAACACCAGCGACCCGTTGTAGGCCAGATTGGCCAGAAAGAACGCGGCCATCAGCGGGATCAACGAAGTCGAGGCGCCGAACAACGCCATCGGAATGATGCAGCAGAGGGTCGCGACGATCAGGTACAGGCGACAGCGCCCGGTGCGGTCACCCGCCGCGGCGAACAGGGGCACCAGCATCCCGGCGCAGATCATGCTGATGCTGCTGACGATGCCGACGACGCTGCGCATCTCGAACAGCTCGCCGAGGTACGGCACAAAGATGAACGTCAGGGTCGCGACGTAGACTGTGTTGGCAAGGTCGTACAACACCCACGCGATGGCCGGGCCGGGCAAGGTCTTGTCGAGATAGCCGACCTTGGGCGCCCTGTCGGCGTGCTCGCCGGTCTCAAGCGGCGGCGGCGGGACTTGTACGGAATCAGGCATGTCGCGGAAGTGTAGCCGCGGTCGCGATTACAGGGAATGCCGCTAACTGGTGAAACTGGCAGCCCGCGCGTGGCGCCCGGATTCGGTCTGGACTTTCGTGTTGAAGGCCTTGACCTCGTCCTCGGTGTAGAACTTGCGTTCGCGCTTGCGGGTCTGGAACCACGCGCCTTTGCAGCCGGCGCTCATGCCCTGCTCAACATAGTCGAGTTCAAGGACCCTGCAGAACCGGCTTACTGTTTCGGCGTTCATGGCATTCCCCCACGGCGACGATTAACCGATACCCGCTGATCTTGACTCAGTCAAAGGCGATTACTGACAGATTCTTCACATCTCGCCCGAAACCCAAGCGCAGAGCCGACCCGCGCACTTGTCAACGCTATCCAATTGTTATTCACATGCACTCAAGGTCCGAACAGATAAACCAGTGGGTGCGGGACGACAATCAGGCCCGGCAAGCTTTCCGGCGGCTGAAGAAACTCGTAAACGCAGAATCCGAGTGCAAGGCCGACCATCAGAAGCGCAAAGAACTTCAGGGCCAACAACCCCGCGGACTCATCCAGCTCCTTTTCAGCTTCTGCATCACGCATGTGGAACTCTAAGTCAGTTCGCTGCCAAACTTCTGGATTCGCTCAACAGCTTTGCGGATGTTGTCGTCGGATTCAGCATAACTGAAGCGAACAAAACCCGGCGCGCCGAATTCACTGCCCGGCACGCCGCCGACCAGCGCGCGCGTAAGCAACGCCTCGCAGATTATCGCATCGTCCTTGAGCACCAGATCGCCGTGGCGCTTGCCGAGCCACTCCCGGAAGTCCGGAAACACATAGAACGCGCCACCCGGCCTGTCGCACTTCACGCCGGTCGTGGCGTTGAGCCCGTCCACCATCATGTCGCGGCGCGTCACAAAGTTCTTTTTCCAGGTGGGCAGCTCGACCGGATCGCCGGCCAGTGCTGTCAGTGTCGCAAGCTGGGCGACCGTCGCCGGGTTGCTGGTGCTGTGGCTTTGCAAAGCACCCATGGCGGCGATGATCGGCATCGGCCCACCCGCATAGCCGATGCGCCAGCCGGTCATGGCGTAGGCCTTGGCAACGCCGTTGACGGTAATGGTGCGCTCAAAGGCGTCCTGGCTCAGCGACGCGAAGCTCACGTGCTCGCCGTCGTACACAAGCTTCTCGTAGATCTCGTCAGACAGGGCGTAGACACTGGTGTCTTTCAATACGTCCGCGAGAGCCTGCTGTGCTTCACGGGACCAGACAGTACCGGTCGGGTTGCCGGGCGAGTTCAGCAGCACAAGCTTGGTCTTCGGCGTGATGGCCTTCTTGAGCGCGTCCGCTGTCAGCACGAATCCCGTACTTGACGTGTCAACGACAACCGGCCTGCCGCCAAAGAAATTGACCATCTCCGGGTAGCTGACCCAGTAGGGCGCCGGGATGATCACCTCGTCGCCGTCATCGACCAGCGCGGCGATCACGTTGAAACAGTTGTGCTTCGCGCCGCAGCTGACCATCACCTGCTCTGGCGTGTAGTCCAACCCGTTGTCGCGCTTGAACTTGTCGGCCACGGCCTTGCGCACCTGCGGCAAACCGGAAGCCGGCGTGTATCTGTCGACAATGCCCCTGGCTTTCAGTGCGTCGATGGCCGCGTTGCGGATGGCGATCGGCGTTTCGAAGTCGGGCTCGCCCGCGGTCAGCGCGATCACGTCCTGCCCCTCAGCCCGAAGAGCTTTGGCGCGGGCCGTCAGTGCCAACGTTGCGGATGGTTGAATCCGCCCCACACGGGCGGCCAGCTTCAGCTCAGGCATCTCTATGGCTCCACGGGTTCAGCGCAACTCCGGAAGCTGCGCCGCACCCTCAAGCGGAGGCCTTGTGCGCCTCCACACTGTCGTAGCTGCCGACCATCTGCAGGTACGTGGTGTGTTTGCGCAACTCGGCCAGGGCGGTACGGATATTCTCATCGTCAAAGCGTCCGTGGAATTCCACGTACACTGTATAGTCCCACTTGTTGGCCCGGTTCGGCCGGGCGAACACGTTCGTCAGGTTTATGGCGTGGCTGCGGAAAGCACCCAGTGCGTCCATCAGTGCGCCCGGCTGGTGCTTCAACTCGAACATCACGGTCGTCGCCACACTAGCCGCGCCATCGGCGGGCACAGCCTTGGTCTTGCTAAGGGAGACAAATCGCGTCACGCCGGTGACGCTGTTCTCAATACTTGGCTTGAGCACCTTCAGCCCGAAGATGCTCGCGGCGAAGTCGCTTACGACGGTTGCCTCGTCCTTGTCGCCACGCTGTACCATGCCGGCCATGGATTCGGCGCTGTCGTAGCGCGCGATCAACTCCACATCCGTGAGGCGGCTCAGATAGGCGCTGCACAGGTTGAGGATGGCGGGGTGCGCGTAGACGCGCTTGACGCTGTTTACGTCGGCGCCGGTCTGACCCGCCACGTTGTAGCGCTCATGGAACCGCGTCTCGCGTACGAAGTAAGTCCGCGTGGCGCGCAGCAGGTCCAGGATTTCGTGGCTGATACCCCACTCGGAGTTCTCAACCCGCACGATTCCGTACTGGCAATGATCGTCGGCCAGCGCGTCGAACACTCCCTGCGCTGTATTGCAGGGGACCGTGGCGATGTCCCGGTCGGCGTACATCCACGCCGCGGCAGCCTCGGCATAAGAGCCGCGCTGCCCATGAAATGCGATCTTCACAGTTGTCCTCCGTGAGGTTCACAATTTAGCAGCAGCCCGCAGGAAGTCAGCCCCCGATGCGGATTCCGTTCATGCCCAGCCAGGCGGTGGCGTTCAAGATCGTGAACAGCGTCTCGAATGGTTCGTCCCGCGGCATCCTGACCAGCAGGACGTCCGGGTCGGATTGGCGCCCGGCCGTCCAGTCCGTCAGCGAGGAAGCAAAGCGCGCACCGGAGTATTCGTGGGTTTTGCCATCGATGCTGAACTTCACGGTGTAGTTCCCGTCCGCCGCGATCCCCCTGCGCGTCAGGTCGACCTTTGCAGGGACCGCATTTTCCAGCCCGCCGCCAATAGGCAGGCTCAGGTCCAGCAGGCGCGGGGTCGGTCCCACAACATCATTCGTGACAACGAAAATGCGGTGTACGCCCGAAGAAGCGGCGATCTCCAGTACGCCCAGAAAAGTCTCCCAGGAGGTTTTGCGCTCAACGGCCAGCACAAGCTGCAACGTGCCGACACCGGTGTCGAAGTCGATCTCACCGGCGTTGCGCTGCAAAGCTTGGATGAACCCCATGTCGTCCTGGTGCATGGTCCATTCCGGCTCGCCGCGCGCCCGTGTCGAAAAACGTCCGTCCGACGCGACCCGCAGACCCAGCAACGGTGATTCGTCATCGATCTCAACCGGTGCCGGCAGGCGTTCGCCGCTCGCGACGGCGCGCCAGTATTCATTGAGGGTCGGCAGGTCCATTCCGGCGGCGATGCCGAGGTCGTCATCGAACTCGACCAGTTCGCGCTTGACGCGCAAGGGCTCGTTGTCGTGGGGCATGTCGAGGACGGGCCAGAAGGGCTCCACATCCACGTAGCCGACCGGCGCCGCCAGGTTCGCCGCTGTCGCGAAGCGCCCTACATCGGCGTCAGCAGCGAGCACGAACTGGACGCGGGTAGCGCCGGCAAGCGCCCTGGCGTTTTCCGGAGACAGTGGGGCTTTGAGGTCAATGTTCGCGCCGCCTGCGCGAGGGCGGATGCCGTCCGCGTCAACGATCAACGTCGTCGCGATCTCTTCCGGGGCAAGAAAGTACCATTCACGGAAAAGCTGGTCGGTGTCCACTTTAAGGGGCAGCAGGCGCGCGGCGTCGTCCCGGCGATCTCGCGTCACAAGCCACAGGTTCCGTACCTGAAGGTCCACAAGCTCGCGGCAGAGTTCCAGCAAACTCACGTAAGGCGCACCGACATCAGCGAACAGAATGATGGCCGCGGCGCTCGCCTTTTTTTCGCTGTTCCAGAATTTCTTGCCCAGCGCCTCCATTTTGCGCCCGATCGTCGGCAGGGACTCGACGACCCACTCGCCGCTGTTGGCGGCGAAGGCGCCGTCGGCGCCCAGGCGCAGTACCATGACCGCCTCGTCCGTGACGTCCGCCTTCACGGGGTACGAGTTCCCGTTGCGCTGCTCGGACAGTGTCCAGTAGTCCGTGAAATCGGGCAGGGTCAGCCCCGCATCCAGCCCGCCTGTGTCGAAAGCCGCCAGGCGGCTCTTTCGGGGCACTGGGGGCGGCGCGGGCGTATTGTCAGCGCCGCCGCCACAGCAGGTCAGCAGCAGTGCGGTGACCAGCAGGCATGTGTGCTTCACTTTTTGTCGGCGCCCCCAGGCCCCGCGTCATCCAGACCGTAGTGCTTGCGGGCCTGCACCCAGATCATCTTCAACTCGCCGCGCAGGCTTTCGAGGGCGTCCGCTTCATCCGGCTTGAGGTTGCCCTCGGTCTTTTCCTTCAACATGTCCAGAGTGTCGATCACGTAGCGCGCCTGGTCAAAGTCGATGTCCGCCTGGCCGGTCATGGGGTTGGCGATTGCACCCATAAAAATCATGGCCTGGGTCGCCAGAGACGCACAGTGTGTCACGAAGTCCGCGGGCGGCAGTTCGCGCTTGTCTTCAGGGGCGACTTCCTGGGCCAGCTTTTCCTTCTCGCGGGCCGCCTGCTCTTTCCAGTCAGAATCGACGATAATCTTCGGCTTGTCTGCGTTGTCTTCGCTCATCTTTTTTCCAGCTCTTCCCGTTTCTGCTTAATACCCTTGGCACTGGGCTCTGTGGACCCGCCGTGTTTCTTTTCACCCCATGCGGCCTCGAAACGACCCATCAGGGCGGCGGCCTCGTAGTTGTCCGGGCCGTCGTAGTACCAGTCGGCCTCAAGGGGGCGGTTGATGTCGCTGCGTCGCTCAAGACGCACGGCAACGCCGATGCGGGTCTGCTCAAGCCCGGCCTTCTTGTCTTCCTCAACCTTCGCCTTCTTCTCATTCATGCGCTCGCCGTCCATGTCGTCGAGGGGCTGGTACTCAAACGGTTTGCGCTCGGAGTAGACCGTAGTGACCTTGACGTAGGCCTTTCGACGCATGTCGTTTCCCTGGTAGGGGCTGCCCGTCTGCCGCAGGTTCCATTCCGTCTCAATGTAGATTTCCGGCAGATCGTTGACGTAGTTTTCCTCAAGCTCCGCGATCGGGTAGCCCTCTTCGGTCAGAATGCTGACCATCGACTGGTAGGCCTGTTCTCGGCTGACAGAAAACTCTTTGTAGGTGTATTCCTTGTATTCCGCGCAGCCGCCCAGCAGGGCAACCAGCGCGAGTGCGGGAATGGATAGACGTTTCACTGCCTGGTCCTTGTCGGGGACAACCGCGGGGTACGGCCACTGTAACCGCCCCGCGGGGCCTGAACAACCGTGCGGGGGCTTTGGCTGACGGTTTTGCGCTGCTAGACTCCCGTCCCATGAACGCTCTGTTTGCGAGCAGCGACATTGCCGACCTGATCGACAAGGTCGAGAATCAGCAACGCCTGACGCCCAAGGACGGGCTGCGCCTGTTCAAGACCGCGGACATCGCGGCGTTGGGCTACGCGGCCAACCTGGTGCGTGAGCGCCTGCACGGCGACCGCACAACGTACATAGTGAACCGCTACCTGCACTACAGCAACGTGTGCTGGGACACCTGCAAGTTCTGCAGCTTCTACCGCAAGCCCGGTGAGCCCGGCAGTTTCACGAAGCCTGTGGACGAGATCGTCACCTGGGCGAAGCAGTTCGAAGGCCAGCGCGTCCAGGAACTCCACATCGTTGGCGGGCTGCACCCGGCCCTGAAGTACGACTACTACCTTGAGATGCTGCGCGGGCTAAAGGGCGTGCTGCCGGACACGGCGTTGAAGGGCTTCACCAGCGTTGAGATCGACTGGTTCGCCCGCATCAGCCGCAAGGACGTAAAGACCGTCATGCGCGAGATGCACGAGGCCGGGCTCGCCAGCCTGACCGGCGGCGGCGCGGAGATATTCGCCGAGCACGTGCGCAAACAGATCTGCCCGAACAAGATCGGCGCCGACCGCTACCTAGAAATTCACGGCGTCGCCCATGAGATGGGGCTGAAAACGCAAGTGACGATGCTGTACGGGCACATCGAAAGCGACGAGGACCGTGTCGATCACCTGATGCGCGTGCGCGACTTTCAGGACAAGACCGGCGGCTTCCAGGTGTTCATCCCGTTGGCCTACCACCCGGAAAACAACGCCCTGCGCGGTGTCCGGCGTGCAAGCGGCATGACCGACCTGAAAGTGTACGCCGTCAGCCGGCTGATGCTCGACAACGTGCCGCACCTGAAATGTTACTGGATCAGTGCGGGGCTCAAACTATCACAGGTTGCGCTTGGATACGGCGTGGATGACCTGGACGGGATCGTCTACGAGCACGAACGAATTTTCCACGATGCGGGCAGCGGGACGCCCCAGAAACTGGGCGAAGAAGATGTTCGCAAACTGGTCACCGACGCCGGGCGCGTGCCGTGCAGACGTGATTCGCGTTACAACCTGCTTGAAGAAATCGCCGCATAAGTGACGATTGAACGTAGACAAGAGGTTAGAGGTCAGGCCCGGGGAACGAACGTGCGTAGCTGCGTTTCCCTGAAACCTGCCCCCTGAACCGGGCCGGAGAGCGTAATGACCAAGCGACTGTTCACGCTATTGCTTCTGCTGCTGTTGGCGGCGCCCCTGTGCGCCCAGGACTCGCAGCCTGCCGACGAGCCCGAGCCGACGGAAGAAGAGGTCGTCGGCATCCCCGTTGACTACAACAAGTACCTGAAAACGCTGTACCCGAATACCGACCCGGGCAGCAAGCACGACGTCTTCAACCTCAAGAACCCGACGGGTAAGAATGAGCGCCACGAATACACGTCCGCCATGGCACAGCTTGTACTCGCCTATGTTTCGTCGGAACTCGATTTCGGCTCGACCCTGAGCAAGCTGTTCGACCAGTACTCGCGCGGCACCCAGGCGAATTCGCCGATCTTCAAGGTCCTGTACTCGATCGTGCTGCTGTATTATCCGCCGGGCAACCCGAACGCCGCCGAAGCGCAGAAATTGCTGCGGGAAGCCGCCGAACTCGCACCCGATTTCGCCTACCCGCATCTCCTGCTGGCACAGGTCGAGTACTCGCGCCTGATGCAGATCGAGGGCGTGAGTCCGCGTGCAACCCTGCAGGCCCTGGACAAGGCCCTGGAAATACGCCCCGACTTCCTGCGCGCCATCCTGCTGAAATGCGAGGTCTACCTTCAGTACCAGCCGCCGCGCACCAAAGAAGTCCTTGAGATGATCAAACCCTGGACGAATCAGAAACTGCCCGAGCTGGGGTTTGACTTTGAAGACGTGTTGAAGGTCTACGCGCGCTCCTCCAGCAATGCGGACGTTCAGACACTGATTGAACAACTGCTCGCGGGGGGAAAACTTACGCAGGTTCAGAAGCTCAGCGCACATCAGGTGGCGGGGACGAAATACCTCAGCGACGAACTCTACGACGATGCCATCGTCCACTTCGAGAAGATGCACGACCTGGTCACCGTGGAGGACAACCCGCAGATGGCACTCAGGGCGCGCAAGTCCCTGGCCGCGTGCTGGGATTTCAAGGCCCGCGCCCTGAAGAAAGGATTGGACGACCCGGAAACGAAGACGCGCTACAACCAGTTCATCAACAAGGCCGCCGATTTGCACCGCGCCTGCGCCGAGCTGGAAGCCCGGCACATTCCGCTTGTCATGCGCGGGCAGCAGGCATTCGAGTACGTCCAGTTCGTTTCCTTCGGGCTGGGTGACGACGAAGCGGCCAGCAAGTGGCTGGGCGAATACCTAGCGAACACAGACCTGACGCGCTCGCACCGCAATCTTCTGGAAAACGTCAAGGCGGGCATCGACCTCAAGCTGAACCCGACGGAAGAGGGGCTGATCACGTCCTACCGCAACCACCTGAAGCGCGGCGACCTCGAGCGCCTTGCCATCTCGCTTGGCATGGCAAAGGAAAAGTTGCGCCTCGACGGAACCTCGTTCACCGAAGAAGCGTCACTGCGCTTTTTTCTGGAGGCGCTGACCACGGGCGACCGCATGGTGACGCGCTACGCCGCCTTCCTGGTCGCGACGACGGCGAAGGAACTCGGCGGCGAGTTCATTGCCATGGCGGGCGACGCTCTGATTGCCCGACTGCTTCAGGAGGACGAGTTGAAATCCGAGGCCCAGGCGGATCTTCACGCGGACCTGGCCCAGGCCCTCAAGATTCTGGAAAGCTGGACGCACATGGAGCAGGCCGTGCGCCACAGCGCCAAGATGGTGAAACTGGCCAAGGACGAGTTGACCGTGCGTGAACTGACGCAGCCGATCATCGACAACTGGAACGATGAAGCGTTGCTGAAGAAGCTGAATCCTCCCCTGAAGCGCCCGGGACGCATGGACATCTACAGCGCCGGCGACGCCGCGGAATGGCTGGCCAAGAAACTGGCCGAGAGCGTCAAGAAAACCGCGGAGGCCGAGTCCGCCCCGCCCGGTGACGACGAATAGCAAGCTCAGTACGTGGGCTAGACCCTGTCGGCGAGAAACGCGTCCGCCTGCTTCAATACGTCGCGCATCTGCTGGTACTGAACCCGCGCCAGGGCTTCATCCAGCGCAAACCAGCCGGCGTCATCGTGCTCATCGCTGAGGGCGAGCCGTGTCTGGTCCGTAGTGGCCAGGTAGTAGGTCACACGTTTGCGGTACTTCCCGCGTTTGCCTGATACATCGTATTCAAAGCTGCGCTCAAAGCCGTCCACTACGCGTACGCTTTCGATGCCGGTTTCTTCGCGTGTCTCGCGCAAGGCCCCGGCAAGGAGCGCTTCGCCGGGCTCCGTGTGCCCCTTGGGGGGCAGCCACGCGCCGTGTCGCGCGCTGCGCAACAGCAGGTACATGACGCCGTGGTCAATGTTCGCGAGTACAAAACCGGCGGCTGTCCGCGCGTCAGGCATAGCGGTTCCTCATGGTCTGTTACGGCTCTTCATCGATCTTCCAGACGTCTCCCGCCCGCACAACGCGCACGTTGACGGTGCGATCATCGGGCTCGCCGGTGCGTTGCAGCTTTACGCGCACGCGCACGATCGCCTGGCCCGGGTCATCCGTGTCGATCGTGGAATCCAGAATCTCCCATGACATCAGACGTTCGCTTGTTCGCTGCACGTTCAATCTAACGGAATCGGCGTCGGCCGCCGTGACCCGTGTGCCCGTGTGGCAGTCAAGCAGCGCGCTGGGGTCATTCGCTTCAATCGCTCGCCAGGCGGTCTCAACCACCGAGCGCGGCGTGGCGTACGGGGAGTCGCCGGCGCCTTCCTCGGCCAGTTCGGCGCGCAGCCTGGCGATCTCATCCAGCAGCGCCTGTTCGACTTCGTTGAGTCTTGCACGCTCAAGGCGCAAGTCCGTGAGGGCTTTCTCCAGATCCTTGAGTCGTGAAGCGGGGCCCAGGGGCCCCTCAACAACCGGTATGTCGTACCAGCGCCAGTGTGTGCCGTCGTCCGACTTTTTCATCAGCACACGGAACTGCATGACTCGCGTATGTTTACCGATGGTGAGAGTCAACTCGGCCTTGTCGCCCTTGACGCTGCTTTCTTCGATAACGACTTCGTTCTCCGAGTAGCGCCGGCGGAACTCGGCGCTGCGAAAGACCCTGTACCAGTCGGCTTTCAGCGCGCCTTGCTCGTCTTCGGTGTAGATCGTGTCTTCCGATTTCTGCTTGTTGGCGAGCCAGGTGTCGAAGTCGAAGTAGCGATCAAAGGCCGCCGTGCGTTCTTCTTCGGTGGCTTCTTTGATCTGCACGGCGTCGATGAACTTCTGAAACGACTCGCGCGGCGTCTGGGTATCCTGTGCGACGCCCGGCGCCACCAGAAGCACTAGCAGGGCAGGAACGAAAAGGCGTCGCATTGGTGCCTCCAAAGAAACCAGCCAAAATCCGAAATCCGGAATCTATAATCACATTGCCCGTGTTAGCTTGATGTAGAGGGTTTGACAGGTCAACCCATGCTGATGACGACAACACAAAACCTTGAAGGATTCGTCATCCTGAAGTACCTCGGGCTAGTGTCCGGGCAGGCCGCGATTGCGCCCATTGAGCTGCGGGACTTCGCCAACTTCATCCGGCGCGAAGGGGGCGGCAGGCACCCGGAGTTCGAGCAGCTTGTGCTTGAGACTCGCCACGCCGCCATGATGAGCCTCGAGGCCCAGGCCAAGGAGTTCGGCGCAAACGCGATCATCGGCATCACGTTCGATTTCGCCAACCTGGCCAGCGACGGGCTTGTTCTGATCACCGTGGCCGGCACCGCCGTCCAGGCCGAGGACAAGCGGAAGCTCTGAGGATTGTGGATTGCATCGAAACACGACAAGCAAAGCCATGGGGAGTTGAACTCTTCGCGGCTTTGTGTCTTTGTGTGTATTAATGTCGGACGCCACCCATCACGATCATCACGGCTTTGACCCGCACGCCCGGTTTCCGGTGCTGGTAGTGCTTGGCCCCACGGGCAGCGGCAAGTCGCGCCTGGCGATGCACGTCGCCGAGCGCGTGGGCGGCGAGATTCTGAGTGTGGATGCACTGAAAGTCTACCGCGGTATGGATATCGGCACCGCCAAGCCCACACCCGAAGAGCGCACGCGCATCCCCCATCACGGCATTGACCTGGTTGACGCGAACGAGAAATTCAGCGTCGCCCAGTTCATCGATTACGCCGAGCCCACACTCGCGAAGATCGTCGCGCGCAAACGCGTGCCCGTGCTGGACGCAACGGCGCCCTATTACCTGAAGGCGCTGGTCTACGGCGTTGACCGCGGGCCCGCACCACGCCCAGAGTTTCGCGACGAGCAGGAGCAGCGTCCACTTGCTGAGCTCCATGCGCAACTCAAGGCCACGGACCCTGCCTCGGCCAGGCGCATCGGGCCAACGGACCGAAAGCGCATGGTGCGCGCCCTCGAAATCATCGAATTCGGCGCAAGGCTGCCCAGCGAGGTCGAGCAATGGGGCGAGCCCCGAGCCGATTACCGCTGGATGTTCACCGGCATTCGCTGGCTCCGGGAATTGCTGTATGCGCGGGTTGCGGAACGTGGGCAGCAGATGTTTGACAACGGCTGGCTGGATGAAGTCAAGCGCATCCGTGCCGGTAGTGGTTTCTCCGTCACGAGCGGCAAGGCTCACGGTTATCGGCGCCTGCAGCAGTTCATCGACGGCGAACTGGGCTGGGACGAGTGCGTAAAGGAAACAATCCGTGACGTCAAAACCTTCGCGCGCAAAAGCATGACGTTCTTCAAGAGTTTCCCGCGCGTGCAATGGCTGGATGTCAGCAGCGAAAACGAAATCGACCGCGCAGCCACGTATCTAAGCCACGAGCTGAAGGACATGCTCGCCCAGTGCGGGGTCGAGCGCCCTCCCGTCGACCTGCCCTGACCGAATCTTCACGCAAGCCCCGCGCCATCCAGCCCGTGACTTTACACAGGCGGGATACCCTTGCCGTGACGGATCAGGTGCCCACATGAATCTGGCACGCGCAATCCTGGTGGCAATGGTCAGCACGCTGATCAAAGGCGCCCGCGGCGGGTAAGAAACACCTCGGGCCTACTTCGCCACAATGTTGACGATGCGCCCCGGTACGGCGATCAGCTTGGTGATTTTCATACCCTCGACGGCCTTCTTTACGTTCTCGTTTTCGATTGCGGCCTTTTCCATGGCGGCCTTGTCGGCTTCGCGGGGCAGGCTGATGGTACCGCGCAGCTTGCCGTTCACCTGCACCGGAATCTCGATGGTGTCCAGTTGCATGGCTGCCGGGTCCGCTTTCGGCCAGGGGCGGTCGAACACGCTGCCCTCGTGCCCCAGCAACTCGTTCAACTCCTCGGCGATGTGCGGCACGAACGGGGCCAGGGTGACGATCATGGCCTCGAAAGCCTCACGCAGCGCGTAGCGCGATGCCTCATCGGGCTTCTTGTTGTTTCTGACGAATGTCCCGATCTCGTTCAACAGCTCCATACCCTTTGCGATGGCCGTGTTGAACGCGTAGCGCCCTTCAAATTCGCGGGTCACTTTGTCGATCAGCGTGTGCGCGCCGGCTCGCAGCGCCTTGGCCTCAGGGGAATACTCGGTGCCCTCTGGCGCCTGGGTAATCTCCTCAATCATGGGCGCGCATTGCAGCGTTGTGTCGTACCAGCGGCGCAGGAAGCCGTACGGGCCTTTCATGCCATTGGGGTCCCAGGCGCTGTCGGCGTCGCCCGGGCCCAGGAACAGGATTGCCAGACGCACGGCGTCGGCCCCGTACTGGTTCATCAACTCGGTGGGGTCGGCGCCGTTCTTCTTGGACTTGGACATCTTCTCGATCCGCCGGGTGATGTCCTTGTCACCGGCCTTGCCTTCCTTCTTGAGCTTGTCGAACTCGGCGTGGCTGACGTAGCGATTCATGTGCTCGTTCACAACACGAATGCTTTCGCCCTGGATCAGCCCGTGGGCATACAACCGTTGAAAGGGCTCATCGAAGTCGATCAGCCCGATGTCGTGCAGGAACTTCGTGTAAAAGCGCGCGTAAATCAGGTGCAGGATCGCGTGCTCACGCCCGCCGATGTACAGGTCCACGGGCGCCCAGTGGTGGGCCTTGGCGCGGTCAAAAATCTTGTCGGCATTCCGCGGGTCCGTATAGCGCAGGTAGTACCAGCTTGAATCGACGAAGGTGTCCATGGTGTCCGTGTCGCGCCGCGCGTCCTCGGCGCCGCACTTCGGGCATCTGGTCTTTTGGAAGTCCGGGTGCAGGGTCAGTGGCGACTGCCCCGTCGGCAGGAAGTCCACGTCGTCCGGCAGCTCTACCGGTAACTGGTCTTCCGGCACCGGCACGATTCCGCACCTGTTGCAATGCACCACCGGAATCGGGCAGCCCCAGTAGCGCTGGCGCGAGATGCCCCAGTCGCGCAGCTTGTAGTTCACCTGCGCGCCGCCCTTGTTCTGCGAAGCCAGGTCGCCGGCGATAGCGGCGATTGCTTCTACCGTAGTCTTGCCGTCGTATTTTCCGCTGTTGACCAGGACGCCGTGTTCGGTGAAAGCCTCTTCCTCCAAGTCACATTTGGCGCCTTCGGCGCCCCCCCGGCCATGGCCGTCGTCAAAACGCATGCGTTTTGACAGGCCGTCATCCGCTTCGCGGATTGGCCGGGGCTCTATGACCTGCTTCATTGGCAGCTTGTACTCTTGCGCGAATTCGTAGTCGCGCTGGTCGTGTGCAGGCACGGCCATCACGGCACCCGTGCCGTACATCAGTACATAGTTCGCCACAAAGATCGGCACTTCTTCACCGCTGAGCGGATTCACGGCCTTGAAGCCGGTGTTGATGCCTTCTTTCTCCACATCGCCGGCGCGATCCTGCTCGGACATCGTCAGGGTTTCCTTGACGAACTCCTTCAACTGCTTCGCGATCTTGGCGTCGGACTGTTCAATGATCTGGTCCACCAGCGGATGTTCCGGCGCCAGGGCCACGAACGTCACGCCGAATGCCGTGTCCGCGCGGGTGGTGAAAACGGTCAGTCTGGATTCATCCTTCAACTTCGCGGTGAAGTCAATGTTCACGCCTTCGCTGCGCCCGATCCAGTAGCGCTGCTGGCTGGCCACCTTCTCCGGCCACTTGTCACCCAGCTTGTCCAGCCCTTCCAGCAGGCGGTCGGCGTAGTCCGTAATGCGCAGATACCAGGCCGGGATTTCCTTGGGTATCACGCGGCTTTCGCAGCGCTCGCAGGCCTGGAATTCTTCGCCGTCCTTGATCAGGGTCTGCACCTGCTCATTGGCCAATACTGTGTTGCACTGGGTGCACCAGTTGACGCGGGCGGTTTTGCGGTAGGCGACGCCCTTCTCCAGCATTTGCAGGAAGATCCACTGCGTCCACTTGTAGTAATCCGGCTTGCAGGTGAAGACTTCGCGGTCCCAGTCGAAGCTGTAACCAAAGGCGTGCTTCTGCTTGCGCATCTCCTCGATGTTCGCGTACGTGAACGTGGCCGGGTGGGTCTTGTTCTGGATGGCCGCGTTTTCGGCCGGCAACCCGAAGGCATCCCAGCCCGTGGGGTTCAACACGTTGTAGCCGCGCATTCGCAAGTAGCGCGCCATGGCGTCAGTCAGGGTGTAAGGCAGCGCGTGCCCGAAATGGAGCTTGCCCGACGGATACGGAAACATGGACAGGATGTAGAAATCCTTGTCCGATTTCGGCTCGGTGCCGCTGCTTGCGGGCTGCTTGCGTTCGTCCCAGAACTTCTGCCACTTGGCCTCGAAGTCGGGGAATTTCCGTTCGTCGTCCATGCTTCCGTCTCCGTTCTGCCGGCTTTCGCCGGCAGTCCCCTTCCTTTCGGAAGGGGCTTTGCGCGCCGCAACGATAGCGGCGCCATTGCCTTCCTCAACCACCAAAACAAAACCGCCCCGCCGTCACGGGCGGGGCGGGTCAGGTCTGCTTCGCTATGCTGCCGAAGACTGCTTCTTGCCTGGAACCGCTTCCACCCTTCGCACGTCGAGTCGCCCGCCGTTGAACTTAAGCAGCAGCCCGACATCAAGCTCAAGGGCCTTGAGCAGCGTGCGCAACTTGCCGTACTCGTCGGACGCGATTTCCTCTCCGTCCACCAACATGCAGGCCACGCCGTCGTTCACGCAGAAATCCACGCCCAGCTCGCCCAGGGTCTGCCCGCGATAGTGAATCTTTACCGGCTTGTCGATTTCGACAGCGACGCCGGCCTCGCGCAACTCCAGCTCCATGGCTTCGCGATAAAAGTTGTGCGGCAGCCCGGGGCCCAGTTCGGCGTGAACGGCCTTGGCGGCGTTGATGACCTGTTGCGTCAGTTCCTTGTGCAGCATCTTCGCTCGCAACGTTAAGCTGTTGTCAATGTACAGGGCTCCGGGGCCCCGTTCCATAGCCTGAACGGGATGCGGTTTCGCCTTGCGTAACCCGGCCGTTTCTCGCATGTAACCTGCGCTGTTCGCAACGCCCTGAATTCAGGGGTTTGTGGCGCTGGCACGCTGATTGCAACACCCCACGCGAGGAGGAGGACAATCATGCGATACCTTGCTTGCGCGGCCCTGCTTGCGTTGCTGACTGTGGCCGGGTGCGATAATGACTCCGGGTCGTCGGGAGGTTCCAGCAATCCCGCACCGCTGACAATCACGACAACCACCATTCCCGGTTTCGTGGTGCCCGGAATGCCGGGGCCTCTGCCCCCGTACAACGCGACCATCAGCGCCACCGGCGGCAGCGGAAACTACAGCTGGAGCGTCGTCTCCGGCACCCTACCCGCAGGGCTGACGCTCGCCCCCACCGGTACGCCCGACACCACGATCACGGGCACCTTGGCGACAATCCCTTACACCAGTTTCACAGTGCAGGTGACCGACTCGAACTTCGCCACTGCGACCATGACGTACACACTGGTTGTGACCTTCGCGCCCACACCGCCGCCTGAGCCACCGCCTGTTTACTTCGGTCAGGGTGCCGGCGGGCGTACACTGTTCATCTGCGACGTATCAAGCGCCACCGCCGGTCAGCCGCTCGCCAACTTGCAGACCGAACTGTCGGCCTCGCTGGCAAGCATGAGCAGCAGCGATGAATTCGATGTTATGGTCTTCAACTCCGCGATTTCGGGCTACGTGACCAGCATGTGGGGGACGCCTCTGCCAGCGACCAGCGGCAATGTGGCGGCCGCGACTGCCTGGATCAACGGCCCGAACTTCACGCCCGCCGGCAGCGCGGACAACGCCTGCTACGCGGCCCTACAGGCTTCTTTCGCAACGTATGCAGGCATTGACAATGCGCTCTTGTTCACCTGGACAACTCCCGCCGACGCAAGCAGCATTCTCGCGGATTACCCAATCTGGGCAGCCAGTGACCCCGGCCGGGGACTGACCGTAATATGCAAGAACCCCAGCAACGCGAGCTTCGGGCAGCAGCTTGCGGCACTGGCTGGAGGGAGCTTCGTACCATAGTCCGCGGATGCGCTGGAAGTTTGCCAACGCGTCCACAAACGAACGCTGACTCAGCTTGCGCCGTTGGTACTTGGGACTACTTCCACTCAACCTTGGCTCTGGTTTCGTTGAACCAGGTTGTCAGCCCGTCATCTTTGAACTCGTCCGCCAGCTCCTGTGCCCGGGCCATCGCGACGTCGTAGTGCTTGCGGTCGTTCTTCAGATGAAAACTCCTGGCCATGGCAAGGTTGATGAACGCCTCGTCCACTTCCTCTTCGCCGTTGGCCTGGATGACTTCGATTGCCTTCGCCGCGTGCTCCAGCGCCTTGTCCGGCTGTCCCAGTTTGTTGTGTACGATCGCGAGCAGGTAATCCCCGCGCTCCTCATTTTCCCAGGTCCCGCATTTCATCCAGAACTCTTTGCTGGCGATCGCGGCCTTGAGCATCAGCGCGTCCTCGGCCTCCGTGCGCGTCTCTTTTTCGCTCAACTCGCTGGCCAGGTTGTTGCTGGTGATCGCGAGCGCCTGGTCGCACTTCAGTTTTTCATCCTGGGCCCGCGCCAGGGCCAGCGCCGCGTCGTAGACAACCGCGCCTTCATCAAGGCGCTTGCTGCCCACCAGTGCCGAAGCCACCAGCGCGCGCGTGCGAATCACCACGCCTACTTTCTCCATGTCTGTTAAACGCACAGCGTTCGCTTCACTGGCCAGCGCCTGCGGAACCTTGCCGCAGACGTACTGAGCAACCGCCAGGTTGCTGTAGGGCACCGCAAGCTCATGCGCGTCTTCACGCCCATCCATCACTTTCTCGGCCAGCGCGCAAGCCCGCGGCCAATCACCTAGGTGCTCGCCAATGGTGTGATTGCCCAGCTGGATAATCGCCGCTGCATGGGCAGCCGTCTCGGCAAGCGCGTAATGTTCTTCGAGGTCAGAGGCCAAAGCCTCCGACTCTTTGTCGTGCCGCCCCCAGCCATTGTTGATCAGGTCTTTGATGTCCATGTTTGTCTCCCGCCGCATTCTGCCTTCGCTGGCCCGTGATAAAACCCGCTTACCCCTGTCAGAAACTTGCTGGTTGGTTTGCTTGACCGGGCCTTTGCCTCCCGCCACAATCGTTGGACTTGCTTCATCCAATCACACTCGGGCCGCCTGGCCCGCGTTTGCTGCCATAGAGGAAACAGCCATGCCAAAAGCCGCCGTCGATTCCAAAGGCCTCTCCAACGAGCAGATTCTCAACGCATACAAAACCATGATCACCTCGCGCATGGTCGAGGACAAATGCTCCATCATCCTCCGCCAGTCCAAGGGCGGCACCTTCCAGATTTCAGGCCCCGGACACGAGGCCGCGCTGGTCGCGGGCTCCATGGTGATGCGCCCCGGCCACGACTGGTCCCTCTGCCACTACCGCGATCTCACCTTCTGCCTCGGACTCGGCGTCACCACCGAAGAAATCTTTACCGGCTTCATGGCACGCGAGGGCGACCCCGCCAGCAACAGCCGCCAGATGCCCTCGCACTTCGGACACGCCGAACACCGCATTATCAGCAAGTCAAGCTGCGTCGGCACCCAGTGGCTGCAGGCCGCCGGGCGCGGATACGGCAGCAAGCTCGACGGCACCGACGAAGTCACGTACGTGTCGGGCGGCGACGCCGGCTGCGCCCAGGGCGAGTTCTATGAGGGCCTGAATTTCGCGACGATCCACAAGTGCCCGGTGCTGTTCCACGTACAGGACAACGGCTACGGCATTAGCACGCCCGCCAGCCAGGAACGCGCCCAGCCCATCGAGCAATGGGCCAAGGGTTTCAACAACCTCGGTGTATTCGCCTGCGACGGGCTCGATCTGTTCGCAAGCCACGAAGCCTTCAAAAAGGCCCACGCGTGGTGCACCAAGGGCAAGGGCCCGGCCATCGTCGTCAGCAAGGTCGTGCGCCTGTGGGGCCACAGCAGCTCGGACAACCCCAAGCTGTACATGACCGACGCGCAGATCGCCGCCGAGCGCGCCAAGGACCCCAACACCAAGCTGCGCGAATGGATCATCGAGCACGGGCTGGCCGAAGATGACGAAATCACCGCCCTCGAAGCCCAGATCAAGAACGAAATCGACGAAGCAGCCGACCGCGCCGACGCCAAGCCACACCCGGACCCAGCCAACGGACCCAGCAACGTCTTCTTTGAGGGCGAGAACCCGCTGCTTGATGGCACCGGCAATGTACCGGTGAGCCCGACAGTCCTGTCGGACACCCCGATCCCCATGATCGAGGCCATCAACCACGCCCTGCACGAAGAGTTCGAGCGCGACGAAAACCTCGTCTGCTGGGGCCAGGACGTGCAGGACGGCAAGGGCGGTGTCTTCGGCGCGACCAAAGGGCTCAGCACCAAGTTCGGCACCGACCGCGTTTTCAACTCGCCCCTCGCCGAGGCCACCATCGTCGGCACCAGCCTGGGCTACAGCTATAAGGAAGGCCGCAAGGCCGTCTGCGAAATCCAGTTCGGCGACTACATTTTCCCGGCCATGATGCAGGTGATCAACGAAGTCGCGACGACCCGCTTCCGCTCCGGC
This sequence comes from Planctomycetota bacterium, assembly GCA_019912315.1. Lineage (GTDB taxonomy): Bacteria > Planctomycetota > UBA8742 > UBA2392 > UBA2392 > JACKID01. The sequence goes on along the minus strand of JAIOJA010000040.1, from coordinate 26,399 downwards.
GGCAACTGGGCCTCGCCCATGGTGATCCGCGTGCCTGTTGGCGGCTACATCCAGGGGGCGATGTATCACTCCCAGTGCATCGAGGGGATCTTCGCCACGCGCCCGGGGCTAAGAATCGCCATGCCCAGCAACGCCGCCGACGCCAAGGGTCTGCTGAAGGCCAGCATCCGTGGCAATGACCCGGTGCTGTTCATGGAGTGCAAGAATCTGTACCGCCAGGAGCGCTGCAAAAGCCCCGAGCCTGACAAGGACTACGTGCTGCCGTTCGGCCGCGGCCGCATCGTGCGCGAGGGCAGCGACGTAACGCTCGTGACCTGGGGCAACACAGTCATGATCAGCCAGAACGCCGCCCAGGACCTGGAAAGCAAAGGCATCAACGTAGAGATCATCGATTTGCGGACGATCCTCCCGTGGGACCAGCAGCTCGTGTTCGACAGCATCGCCAAAACCAACCGCTGCCTGGTCGTCCACGAAGACACCATAACCATGGGCTTCGGCGCCGAGATCTCGGCAAGAATCATGGAAGAAGCCTTCGAAGATTTAGATGCCCCAGTCCGCCGAGTAGCCGCCAAAGACAGCTTCTGCCCCTACGCCAAGCCGCTCGAAAACGGCGTCCTGCCCCAGAAGGACCAGGTCATCGACGCGGTGGAGAAACTCACCAAGTGGTGAGGCCAACAGAGTATTGGCCTTTGGTACTCAATGTGTTTGATTAGCCGCGACTGAAACTACGACTCACCGTGTGTCAGAGCCAAGCCCTTTGCAACTTCGAAAAGAGGACGCGATGCGTCGAATCTCGTGGCTGTTGGCAGTCTTCACTTGCGTTGTGGCCCTCGCATGGACGAGTTCAAGTGAACGAGTCAGCTTGGCTCAAGATTCGGAGGGCGATCAACCTTCGCTTCAGTTGACGCGGGTTATCGAAGGGCCCATGGGGGCCGTGTGGTCGGTCTCCTACAGTCCGGATGGCAAGACTTTGGCAACTCTGGGGCAGGACCGCCGCGTCAACCTCTGGGATGTAGCCAGTGGCAGGCTCGTTCGCACGTTGACCAGAGATGCAGAGGATTTCAACTCTGTGGCCTTCAGCGCAGATGGAGAGTCGATTGTCACCGCCTGCGACGATGGAGTTAGACTCTGGCAAACTACGACGGGCAAGCAACTGCGTGTCTTCGCGGGTCACTCAAAGTCTGTTACCTCGGCAGCGTTCAGCGGCGATGGAAAGACGCTGGCATCGATATCTGTCGACAATACTGCAAGACTTTGGGAGGTTTCATCCGGCAAGGAACTGCTCAAGATCGATGTGGCCGCTCGCGGCGCACCGAAGCTCGCTTTCAACCCAACCGGGAAATCAATCGCCACAGTGGGATACGACCTGGCGATCACGTTATGGGACGCCTCGACTGGTGCAGAGCTGCATTCATTGAAAGGCCATACCATCAGCGTATCGGCAATCGCGTTCAGTCCAGACGGATTGACACTCGCCTCCGCGGGAGCAGACAAGTCGATCAAGTTATGGAACGTGGAGACCGGCGAAGAAGCACGCAGCCTCTCCTCAGCGACTGCCGCTCTGGCATTCAGCCCCGATGGCCTAAAATTGGCAGCTGGTGGAACGGACAAGACCATAAAATTGTGGGAGGTTGAGACTGGCAGCGAGTTGCCAGGGTTTGTCGGCCATACGGGGTCAGTCTATGCAGTTGCGTTCAGCCCCGATGGGGCCACGGCTGCCTCCGGTGGCAAGGATATGTCAGTCCGGATTTGGGACGTTACGAGTTGCAAGCAGCTGGAGTGTATCGAAGGCCACGGTCAGGCGATTCGGGCGGTGGCGGTCAGCCCGGACGGCAAAGTACTGGCGTCGGCTGGGGGCAACTCCCGGCGTTCTCGGATCGAAGAGTGGACGACTAAACTCTGGGATCTCTCCACCGGTGCGCAGATTCAAAGGCTCGACGGGCACACGGATATTGTTCGATCCGTGGCGTTCAGCCCCGATGGCAAGGTTGTCGCGACGGGCTCGGAAGACAAGTCAGTGAGGCTTTGGGATGCCACAAGCGGGAAGGCCCTGCACGTTCTTGCGGGCCACACTGCAAGCGTCGGCTGCGTAGCGATCAGCCCGGATGGCAAGACAGTGGCTTCTGCCAGCGACGACTCCACGATCAAGTTGTGGGAGTTGGAGTCAGGCAAGGAGATAAGAACCCTGAAGGGCCATACGGATCGAGTGCACTGCGTGGGATTCAGTCCTGACGGCAAGTCAATAGTGTCGGCCAGCAGCGACGAGACACTCAAGTTGTGGGATGTTGCCAGTGGTGATCAGCTGTTAGGAATAGCGCCTTCCGTAAGCAAGATCTACACAGTTGCCTGGAGTCCGGACGGTGCTCGGATCGCTGTGGCCGGCGAGCAGCCGATCCAGGCGACAACCAATTGGCGCAAGATCGAACTGTGGGACGTGAAGAGCCGAAAAATGACGCACGAATTCGCCGGCCACGCCGCCCCAATCTGGTCATTGGCTTTCAGTCCTGACGGAGAGTTGCTCGCGTCAGCATCTGATATGCATGAAGTCGGCATAAGTGATGCGGTTGCGGGCGAGCCGCTGTTCAAACTCGAAGGCCATGTCGATTGCGTAACCTGCGTAACGTTCAGTCCGGATGGAGATTCACTGTTTTCCGGGAGTCTCGATGGCTCAGTCCGCGTCTGGCAACGGGCCAAGCCGAAAGATGAAGGAAAGTAGACGTTGGAAACCAGCAAGGGAGCGGGCCTCGACCCAAGCCCGGCCCGCAAGGGCTGGCGTGAGTCTTGCGGTTGGGAATGAGCGAGCGTGCACTCCCCAGCCTTTGCAGGCTGGGCTACTTGTCCTGAAGCCCGGCGGACTTCAGGGCGGATGGATATTGGGCCTTTGCGAAGCGGAACGGACCGAAAGTTGAGTAGTCCCACCTGCCCCTCCGGTGTGGCTGCTCGAAGCCGAACAAATACCAACCGCTGAAGGCGTAGAGCCCTGCCCGAAAGGGTAGGGGCACCCGCCGAGGTGGCGGGTGAAGGGGCTTGATCGACTCCCGTGGATGCCATTTGTTCGCTTCGCGAACTCCCCGCGCTTCCGCACGGGGCTCTGACTGCTTACTGGCGAATCAACCACACTAGCCGTTTCCAGCCTGCCATATACTGGACGATGAGTGCGGCGGTGTAGATCAGGGCGGGTGGGTAGCTCCAGACGGCGTAGCAGGCGTAGGCGCCGGTTCCGAGTATGGCTAGCTCGATCATCAGGCGCACGAGCCCGGGGACGGGTACGGACGCTTTGCCTGATCGGCTTGGGTCGCCGGGCACGTTGAACGTTCCCCACAGGGCAGGCGCGACCAGGGGCATCCCGATCATCAGCAGGTAGCGCGGCCAATGCTCCGAGAGGCTCCAGCCCCACGCGCCTATGGCGAACAGGGCCGCCAGCTCCAGCAGGAAGCGAAGCGCAAGATTCCACCCGGCCATTTTCGGAACGTCCATCGGCGCAGGATAGAAGGTGAAAAGGGGGCAGGCACCCTGCGGTGTTGAACCGGGCACATGGGTGACACTCGTTGTTTGTACTTCTTACCCTTGGTGCTTGCACGTGCACTTCCGCCTGTTTACCCCATCACTCCGCCCAACCCGATCGCATTCGGGACGGTCCCAGATTGTCAACAGTGACATACGGCCCTAAGCTCGTACTCCTTCCCAACAGCCAGGCCGTCACCGGAGATCCTATGTCGATTCTGACCAATCGAGTGGCACTCAGCGCGCTTGCCATCTGTCCACTGCTGGCCGCGTGCCTGGCAACACCCGGCAACGAGCCCGTTGCCCAGAAGGTGGACAAGCCCGTCCGCAAGGTCGCCGCCGGCGAAGACTGGCCCGCCAGCGTCATACTGATCACCAGCAGTGAGCTTGCAGAGGCATGGCAACCCTTCGCGGACCACAAGACCCGGCTGGGCAAACGCACGGAGATCGTGACCGTTGAGACGATCAAGAAATCCTACGAAGGCGCCGACGTGCAGGCGCGCATCAAAGCCTGCATTACCGATTACGTCGAAACGCGCGAGACGCGCTGGGTGATACTCGGCGGCGACAGCACCGCCGACGGCGGCATCGTGCCTGACCGCGACACAGCACACCCCAAGATGGAGTGGGCGGACGTGCCAACGGACCTGTGGTACGTCAGCGACACCGACTGGGACGCCAACGGCGACGGCAAGTACGGCGACTGGGGCAAGGATCGCGCGGCGATAAGCTATGCCACCCGCGCCGCCATTGGACGCGTGCCGGTCCGAACTGCCGCCGACATCAGGGCCTTCACGGACAAGGTCATCGCCTACGAAACGAAGTTCCCCCAGGGGAAATTCGCCACGGAGATGATCTTCACCTGCACCGAAGAGCGCGGCTACGACCGCGTTGACGACATGTGGGCGATTATCAACAAGGGCTGGGGCGGCTCGCTCTCGAAGTACTTCACGGACTCCACCCCGTGGGACAAGAAAAACGCGGGCGACTTCGCTCTCGACCCAAACAACGTGACGGCACTGATCAACAAGGGGACAGCCGCGAAGTGGCATCTGATCGGGCACGGCAACCCGAACGCCTGGGTGCTTGAGGGCGGCGCGCTGACGGCCGAGTTGGCCGGCGGGCTCACCAACGAAACGCCCGTGCTGATCACGACGGTTTCCTGCCATACGGGCCGATTCGACGGCGACAAGGAGCCCTGCGCCGCCGAAGGCATGCTGCGTGGCAAGGGTGGCGCGGTGCTGGTACTTGCGCCCGCCCGGCCGGGGCTAGCCGCGCCGGCCGTCGCGGGCGAGGAAGTGGCGGACACGGAAATCGATGGGCTGAACCTGCTGTATACGCGCTTCTGGCAATACGGAGTCGAGGACAGCGATCTCACTGTCGGTGAGGCGTTCGCCAAGGCGCGCGTTGCCGTCGCCCCGGAGTTGAAGGGCATGCGTGGTGTGAAAGACCACTTCACCCAGTGCGAGGTGAACCTTCTCGGCGACCCGACGCTGAGCTTCCGCACAACCGAACCAGCCGATCTGACTATCGGCGGACAACGCGAAGTCGGCACAGACGCCAAGTTCCTCGCCGTCACAACCGGCGTCGAGGGCACGACTGTCTGCGTGTGGCAGGCCGGAAACTGCTTCGCCACAGCCACCACAGACAAAGAAGGCCGAGTGCGGGTGCCGGTCAGCGGCCTGAAGGCAGGCAAGGCCTGGGTTACCGTGACCGGCCCCAACGTGAACGCCGTATCCCGCGAGATCGATGTGCGCTAAGCGGTCCTAAACAAGTTCTGAGAGGTGTTGCAGGACCGCTTAGCTGGCTGTTCTTCGGAGGGGCGGCCTTGCGCAGTCATGCTACTCCGATCCGAACCTGGACGAGTCAATGATGTCGCAAATGCGCTTGACCTTCGGGTCGGAAGGGCGACGGGAACGCTTTCGCACGACCACACGGTTGCGCCCCATGTCCTTGGCGTCGTACAGCGCGGCGTCGGCGCGGTTGAAGAAATCCGTGTCCGTTTCGCCAGGGATCAACTCGGTGATGCCGAAGCTCGCCGTCACGCGACCCTTCTTGAGAATCTGAGTGGTTTCAATGATCTCGCGCAGGCGGTCAGCGACCAGACCGGCCTTGTCAGCGCTGGTTTCCTCCATAAGGATCATGAACTCTTCGCCTCCCCAGCGGATGATGTCGTCCGTGCGGCGCATGGTATCGGTCAGAATCTTGGAGATTTTCACCAGTACCGTGTCGCCGGTTTCGTGCCCGTAAGTGTCGTTGATGCGCTTGAAGTGGTCGAGGTCCAGCATCACCATCGACACCGGCGTCTGGCGACGGGCCTGCCGCGAGCGCGCACGGCGCATCGAACTGGCGAAGGCGCGGCGATTGAACAACCCGGTCAGACCATCCTGCATGGCCAGGTGTTCAGAAGCCTCGGCCCTTGTCAGCGCACTGCCGTACGCCGTGCGCAGGCGCGAGAAACCGCCGATGATGACAAGAAAGATCGGCGTGGCCACGATGTGCGCGATCATCATTTCCTGCCAGACGGATTCTGGCAGCGGATGCGGATTGAACACCGCGAACAGCGCGATAAAGAAGACGGTCACCAGGTAATACGCGAATCCGGCCAGAAATGCGTGCCTGCCCGGCAGCAGCAGCACGTACATGCACGAGGCCAGAATCACCCAGACCGTAATGGAGTTGAAATGGTTCGGCGAGTAGCCGTCCCGATAGGTCATGGACAGCCCCAGCAGGAAGCGCTCCATGATTATGCCGGGCCCGACAATCAGCGTGGCCAAGCGGATCCGCGCTACCTGGTTTGAGCGCGTGTTGGCGCACCACCACCAGATGCCCATGAACACAAACGCCATCGGTATGAGCTGGTAGCGCTCAAACCATGTGGCCGTGCCCATCAGAATGTCGACGGTCGCGGCCGCTACACTGGCGAACGCGAACAGCGGCAGCAGCACAAGCAGTAATGTCCGTTCCAGCTGCTGAGGCTGAAACACCTCGTCCGGCTTGGTGCTGAGCAGGATCGTCTTGACCCCCTCAAAGCGTTTGCACCCCGTCAGGGTAGATTCCATGTGCATCACACACCTCGGTCCGCCTCGCCCTGCCTTCCAAACTGTACCACACGAACGCACACTTTGCCCAATTCGCACAAGCGCATTTGGAAGATTTTCTTGCTGTGGTGTAAGCCGCACGTACTGAACCACTTAGGTCAGCCGCCCTGGACCGTGACGACGCTGTGTCGCCCGGATTGCAGGGTGAATTCCGTGATGTAGCGGGCGGGCGCGCCAACCCACGGAACAACGCGATATTTGCCCGGGGGCAGGGAGATATCGCGGCAGGCGAACTCAAGGCGTCCGTTGGGCATGTATTCGCTGATCTCTGTCACGCTGACCAGCCGCGGCGTGGGGCCATCCAGCGCGTACAGCCGCGGCGCCTGCGGGCCGGCGAACCACCATGCATCAGTCGCCTGTTCCGGTGAGCCGCGCCCCTTGAACACCAGGTCAAGCGTGGCGCAGGGCTTGTACTTCAACGTCCACAGGTTCAATGCGAGGTCTTCCGCACCCCTGGCGAAGGAAACTTCGGCGTAGTCGCAAACCCCGCGCCCCTGGCCCTGGAAGCGCGAACGCATGACCCGGGCCGTGAATTCACCGGGCGGGACTTCGCAGGCATCATGGTCGTCGGCGCGCTGGAACCAGGTGTCGCCGTCGCTCAACTCAATCGAGTACATCTCAACGATTACCTCTTCCGGCGTGACAGTCGGGTTGTCAGGGCTCGGGCCCTCGCAGCGCACGGTCAGAGTGCGGAAACCATGCCGCGCGATTTCATGCGCGTGAATCGTGATACGCGCGGGAAAGTTGACCGCAAAAACGCGCGTGTCGCCGTCGTGGCGAACGCGCAAGCGCATCAAGCCGGCGGGCGCGAAGAAAATGCGGCGCGTGTCGGACAATTCAACGCGCTCCGTGGGCACTTCGAACAACTGCGATTCAAACATCCCGGGCATGGAAATGGACGGGCCCGAGTACCAGTGACGCTCCGCGGGTTGCAGCCCCAGATGCTCGCGGGAATCGTCGTCCAGTTCCACGTCCGGCGGGTCATCGACCGGAAAACCGATCAGGTTCACGTCCAGCAGCGCGTAGCCAGGCAGGCCGTCCAGCCCGAAGTGCAGCGCGGTCGGGCCGCTGCGCGAAAAGCTGACCGTGCCGGAAAGCTCGTTGCTGTCGCCGTAAATCTGCCACTCATACTCGCCGGGCGGCAGGCTCCAGGCGCGCGTGACGCCCGGTTTCAGCAGGTCGTAATCCGGGTCGCGCTTGCGCACTGACGCGTCAAGGGCATACAGGTGCGCACGCGCGTCGTCCCACACGCCCCTCGGCAGCAGGTCCAGCCGCGCGCCGGCTTCGGGGTTGCCCAGCCACTCCGCCAGTTCTTTGCCCAGGGTCACCGCCACGTTGATACTCAGCAGCTCAAACAGGTCCGTGCGCTGCTCGCCGGGCGACAAGACGAAGTGAAACGGCTCCAGCGTCGGCAGCCACGCCGTGTAGGGGCCGGGCGCCAGCAGCAGCGCGTCCGTTTCACCGCTTTCGGGGTCGAAGTAGACCGTGTGCTCGTCACGACCAGGATCGTGCCCGCCCAGCAGGTACAACGAACTCTCCTGCAACTGCACGCCGCCGCTGCGGATCACCGGCGTCCAGTGCGCCTGCGCGTCTTCCCCCAAATGCATGCGCAGGGTGCGGGACTCGCCGGGCGCCAGCAGGATGTTCGCGCCGGCCGACGTGTCGCCGTCGTCCATGCCCACGTGCCACCAGCCGGGCGGCACCCCACTGAACACCAGCTCGCGCGGGCCGTGCCCGGCGTCGTCAAAGTACCAGTCCCGCGCAAACCAGTCGTCGCTGTCCTCGATACACTCGGCCAGCCCCTGCGGCCCCGTCCGATGCAGCGCGACATCAAGGTCCGCCGCCTGCCGCGGCAGGGGCGCCCAGTCAACCCGTACCCGCAACTCGCAGCACAGCTCATCCGTGAAGTACACGTCAAGCGCGTTGTGCCCGCCGGCCACCTGGATGCTTGCGTGGGCCGTGCCGTAGAGCGGATGCCAGGCCAGCACGCCGATGCCCGTGCACGGCAGATCGCGATAGTCAAACGTGCCGAACTGGTTGCTGACAGCATCCCCGGCAAGCGAGGGCGGGCCGGATTCCGCCTGCCCGTCCGCGGCACCCAGCAGACGGCAACTGACATGGTCTCGGCGGATGACCCGGTGCATATCGTCCGTGTCCTCGCGCCAGTCCTCGGCCCACGTGCCTGTCAGCGGGGCACAGAAGGCCGACACCCACTCTTCGTTTGTGTCGCGATTGACCAGCAGAGAAGCGTACAGGCGCGCGTCCGGCACCGGCGCGCCGTACCTGTCCCGGGACGTGATACGTACCGATCCCGTCCGCATCAGCGGGACATCAATCGGGGCTGTGTCGGCCTGCAGGGACAGGTCGCCCAGGGCCTCACTGAACTGTCCGGTATCCTGGGTCGGGTACCAGCCCTCGGGCACGGGCACCACGAAGCGCACACCGGCCACGGTATCGGCGTCGATCACAACCTGCACGGAATCGTCGGCGACCTCGTTGCCGGAGATCACTTGCGCGCTCAAGGCGATCAGCCCGTCGGCGTCGGTGCTGCCGGCGGCGGGCGACAGTTCGCTCAGGTATGTGGTGTAGCCGTAGAACTCGTTCCAGCCGACCGGCATCAGACGGCAGTTGGTGCCGGCCAGGGGGCGGTTGGTGGCGGCGTCGATGACACGCAACCAGACGCGCCCGCTTGCGGGGTTGTTGTCGACGACCGGCGGGGGTGGCGACGGGGCGGCCGGCAGGTCGGGAAGTTCCACGGGCGCCTGGGCCACGACAGGCCCCGGCAAAGGCTGCGGGGCGTGGTCCGTTGTCGGGGCGTCCAGCTGCATCCGGTCGGGAATGCGCGGGCGCGCTCGCTTTGCGGGCGCGGCAAGCTGCCAGAACGCGCCCAGCACCAGCACAAGGCCGGCGGCTAAGGCTATCACGAAGAAACGCGTCTGCATAACAGGCGCCTGCGCAGGGACGCCCCGGGAGAAGTAGTTTACCCCGCCGTTGCGCCGCGGGGCAACGCGCAGCCGAAATCACTTCGCGAATCCGCACGGGTGAAAGGGGCAACAGGTTGTCCGCGTGACCGGCCAAGGCATGATCGCACTCACGATCAAGGGCAGCCAAACCCCTTGGCTTGCGGGCGGGGGCTGCTAAAACCGCTGCATCATGAGCACGGAAACCAAAAATACGACACTCTCCGCCGACGCCATGGACGCCATGCGCGCGCTGACCAAACGCTTCCCAGAGCCCGACGGCGCGCTGCTGACAGCACTGCGCATCGCCGAGCGCGAAGTCGGGTTCATCAATCCGCATGTCTGTGAGCAGGTCGCCGAGGCCATCGGCATGGCGCCCGCCAAGGTCTGGGGCGTCGTAAGCTTCTACAGCACATTCCGCCGCGACACTGACGGGACGTACATCATTTATACCTGCGCCACTCTGCCCTGCGCCCTGCGCGGCAGCGAACGGGTCTTTGACTACCTGTCTGACAAACTCGGCATCAAGAACGGTGAGACGACGCCCGACGGCAAGTTCACGCTGCGCAAGGCCGAGTGCCTTGGCTCCTGCGGCACGGCCCCGTGCCTCCAGGTGAACCAGGGCGAGTACTACGAGAACCTCGACTTCGCCAAGCTCGACGAGATTCTGGAAGACCTTCGCAACGACAAGTCGCCGGCCCGTCATCACACGGTCTAGTGGATTTTGGATTGTAGATTTTGGATTTTGGATTGGGCCCGCGAGCGCGGGCCTTTCTAATTGAGACATGACAGCAAAGGGCAGCATCCGCAAAGCCTCGCGCGCCAAGAGGTCATTTGATCGCGGCGTGCAGGCATTTGCCTGGTACACGGGCTGGGTCGGCTTCGGGCTGCTGGTTGTCTGCGGGCTGCTGTGGCTGGTTCCGGGTGAGTCCTGGGACGGGATGTTTGCGCTGAAAGCTCGCAGACTTCCCTCATACACGCTGGTCGCGCTGCTGATGGCCAGCCTGCTGGGCTGGCGTCTGGTCAACCTGGGCGAGGACCGTCTCAAGCGCAACTTCGGCAGGCACGTCAACCTGGCGCTGTTCGTGATCGTGCCGCTTGCGTGCATACTCAGCGAGTTGCTGCAACGGCAACTCACCAACGCGACGGGAATGCAGGCGCCGGACCACGCCTTCTGGCTGTTCGTGCGCTGGTACCCGATCGCCCTGATCTGCGTCAGCGCAGCAGTCTTCCTTATGTGGAAGTCGCGCCCGCGCAAACGTGTCTATTTCGACCGCGGCGTCGGCTACGTCATCCTGCTGACGCCCTATGCGCTGCTGTTCGCCTTTCTTGAACTCGGTCTGCGCATGGACTGGCTGGATACGCACCTGCGCGAAACATTCTCGGCGGCGGGGCAGTACACGATCGCGCTGCAACTGATCACGGCCTACTTTATCGGCGGGGATTAGGACGCTACCGGCGCCATCGGCCCGGGTTACATGGCCACGGGAGAATCTCATGAGATACGCCATCAGTGCGGCCCTGTTGCTGCTTGTTATCACCAGTGTCTGCGCCCAGCGCGGGCGCAGCAACCCGTTCAGCGAGTTTCACAGAAAAGAGGCTCTCGCCATCGGGCAACCCGCGCCGCAACTGCACTTGCAGAACACCGCCGGCGATGAGGTCAACCTGCGCGACTATCTGGGGCGCTGGGTATTCATCGAGTTCGGCAGCTACACCTGACCGCCCTGCGTGGCTCAGTTCGAGCCCCTCGACAAACTCCAGGCGGAACACGGCAAAGAAGTCGCCTTCCTGTTCGTCTACACCAGGGAAGCCCACCCGGACGACGGCCCCGAAGACCGTCGCGACGCATCATCCACAGGCGGATGGAAAATGAAGGGCAACAAGATCAAGATCGACACCCACCAGACCTACAAGAACCGCGAGAAAGCCGCCAGGGACCTAAAGAGCGCCGGCAAGGAAGACTGGGTGGTGCTGGTGGACGCCATGGACGACCGCGCTCACGAAGCCTGGGGCCTGCTGCCGAACATGGGGTTCTGGATCGACCCGCAGGGCAGAATCGCCCACAAGTGGTCATGGATTCAATCCAGCGTCGGCAAGCCCAAGAACGGCGACGAAGACACCAAACAGCTTGCGGAATTGATCAAGGCCGCAGGTGACCTGAGGCCGTTCAGCATCGCGGACGACCCGCAGTTGCCCCTGTACGACACGCGCGAAGGCGAGTGGCTTGCGTACGGTGATGAGGTCGTCACGTTTGCGCCGGCCGGCAAGGACAAGGTCAAACGCGGCGAAAAATCCATCGAGCTGAAAGCGCCGGAACCGGGCGACAAGCGCGCGAAGGTCAAAGAAGAAACTTTCACGCTTGGCAAGCTGAAGCTGCCGTGCGTCGTAGTCGAGAACGACGGCGTCGAAACCTGGTACTGCCCCCGTCTGCCGGGCGATGGGGTGGTCAAAGTCATCAAGAACGGCAAGCTTGAGCACGAGCTCACCGATGCCGGGTTCAAGAAAGGCGAGAGCTGTCTCGTCGAATTCGACCCGGAACCGGAAGATTAGGCGCCACCCGCCCCAAAACCGGGGAAATTTCCAGCCCAAAGCCCCCTTCATGCGTATCATGGGAAGCTGTAGAACACAGCGAAATCGCGATACAGGAGCGGCTACCAATGATTCAACGCAAGGACCGTAAAGGATTTACGCTTGTCGAACTGATGGTCGTAATCGTCATTCTCGGCATTATCGGCACCATGGCCTTCGTCTTCGTGCTCGATAAGCCGGACAAAGCCAAGTGGGAAAAGGCCCGATCGGACATGTCCCAGATCCAGCAGGCTTTGTCCCACTACTCGCTTGAGCACGACCAGTCCTACCCGGACACCCTCGAAGAACTGCGTGACCCGCACTTCCCGAACGGCGTACCGAAGGACCCCTGGACCAAGGACGACTTCATCTACGGCGTCACCGAAGAAGGCTTTGATCTTCAATGCCTGGGCAAAGACCAGTCCGAGGGCGGCGCGGAAGTGCCTGAAAAGGATATTTTCTTCAACCAGGCCGGAGAAGTCAAAGAGGAGTAGCCCTTGCGGCGCACCTGCCATAAGTTGCCGGGCGGCCTGCGCGGTTTGAACCGCGCGCACAGGGCCGCCCGTTTTGCGCGATCCGGTTTCACCCTGATCGAAATCGTCATGGTCGTGATGATCATGGGGTTGTTGATCATGATGGTTGCGGTTGCGGCGGCGTTTGGACTGCGCAACAAGGAGCAGCTCAAGAATGAAGCCCGCCAGCTAGGCGGCTTCCTGGAGCACGTGCGCACTCTGAGCGCGATCAACGGACGTCGCTACACAGTCGAGTACGGGCTGGATGAAGACGAGCAGCGCTATTTCGTCTGGGCGCCCATAACGGTTGAAGAGGGCGACTACTATGAAGGCGATGATGAGGAAGCCCGCAAGCCCGTCGGCTTCCATGACATGCCGACCCGCAAGCGCGGGGACGGCTCGCGTGTGTACGCCGTATGGATTGACCGCATCGCGTTTGCCGACGGCTCCAGTACCACGGACTCGCAGGTCAAAATCGACTTCATGCCCACGGGCGGCGCCCACTGGCACTACGTGTACCTGACCAACGAAGACGAAGACTTTTACACCGTCGTGCTGAACCCCTTCACCGGCGGGTCCGAGATTTATCCCGGCGAGCACAAGCCACCCGAGCCGGAGAGACTGCGATGAAACGTCTGCCCTCCGTTTCGGCAAACCGACGTCGCGGCTTCGCGCTGATCGAGGTGCTGGTCGCCGTGCTGTTCATCGGCATTTTCCTGCTGGCACTTCTGCAGGTGCGCAACCAGGCTTTGCACCAGTTCATCCGCAGCGGCGATCACCACTCCGGCGCCTGGCTGGCCGAGATGAAGATGGCCGAAGTCATCAGCCAGGACCTGCCTGATCCCGAAAACGAAGAAACCTGGTTCATCCAGGACAGCGGCGATTTCGCGGAATTCGATGAGCGCGTCAACGACATCAACGGACGCATCAACGAGAACTGGGTCGAACGCAACCACTTCGCCAAATTCGAATGGGAAGTAACCAAAGAGCTCATCTTCATCGGCCCTAACTTCATCGGCAACGACGAAGACCTCGACCTCTGGGAACAGCCCCTCGACGACAACGGCGACCCGCTTGATGAGGGTGACCCGCGTGAGGAGGCGGCCGCCCGCGTTGTCCGCATTACGCTGATCGTCTACCTGCCCGAGCTTCCGGGCTACGAAAAGGACGAAGAAGGCGACTCGCAGCCCCGCCAGCGCGAAAGCATCAAGCTCGTGACGTACGTGGACCCGGCCGTGCTGTTCAATGCCGACGTCGAAACGGACGAAGCCCCCGCACCTGAGGAGGGCCCATGATCCGCCGCACGCGCCGACAGGGCTTCACGCTGATCGAGATCACCATCGCGTTGCTGATCACGGCGATCATCATGACCTCTCTGGGCATGATTCTGAAATCGACGGTGACGGCGAAGATCTCCGTCGAATCCGAAGCGCGCGCCCGCAGGCTGGGCCCGGCCATCATGGCCATCATTTCGCGCGACCTGCGCAACACCTGGGCCACGGGGCCCGACGACAACGTCGAGATGGACGGCAAGTGGATGCTCGGCGAGCACAACGGCGGCGACGATGACGCGCAGGATGAGTTATGGTTCGTCACCTCCATAGACAGCTACCTGCGCTACAACGGCATCAGCAGCGACCTCACGGAAGTCGGCTATTACGTGAAGGAAAACAAGGTTGACGACGGCAGCCCCCTCGACGGGCTCTACAGCCTGTACCGGCGCGAGGATTTCAGCGTCGACAAACGCCCGGATGAAGGCGGCCTCGGGCTGCTGCTTCACGACCGCGTCGTCAGCTTTCGCGTCTGGTACTACGACCTGCCCCGCGACGCCGTAACGGAAGAGGGCAAGATCGACCCGGCCGCGCTGGAAGAGATCGTGCGGCGCGGCTCAAGCAGCGAGCTGGACCGCTGGGACACCGATGACGAGGAGCGCCTTCCGTACGCGATCCGCATTGAGCTGATCATGGACGCGACGCCGATCGACGCCTACAACCGCCGCACCCACAAGCGCTACGCGGTGTATGAGTCGCTTGTACGAATGCCGGACTTCCCGAAGCTCGATGAGAACTTCCGCCTGTTTACCGCACAGTCGCCGCAACCCGCCGCGGAGACACCTGCCGAAGGCGAAAACAACGGCAACAACGGCAACAACGGCGGAAATGGCACCGGCGGAAATGGCACCGGCGGCTGATCTGACACGGTTCCACAAGCTTTGAACAGAGCCCCTGCGGGGGCTCTTTTTGCATGATGGTTCACCCTACAATGTCGCGCGCGTTGTTACCCTCAGGCCGCCATGACTGACTTCGTACATCTGCACGTTCACTCCGACTTCAGCTTCCTTGATGGCGGCGCCACCGTGCCCGGGCTTGCCAAGCGCGCCGCCGACCTTGGCATGTCCGCACTCGCCCTCACTGACCACGGCAACATGTGTGGCATCGTCGATCACTACAACGCCTGCCGGAAGCAGGGCATCAAGCCGATCCTTGGCTGCGAAATCTACGTCGTTCCCTACGACATGCACGAGAAACGCAACCCGGACCTGGATGGCGCACCGGGCGGCGACGTCGGCGTTAAGGAGAACGCGCACCTCGTGCTGCTTGCTGAAACTGAAAAGGGCTACCGCAACCTCTGCAAAATTGTCAGCAAGGGCTTCACCGAAGGCTTCTACCGCAAGCCCCGCGTGGACTATGAGACTCTCAGCAATCACCGCGAAGGGCTGATTGCCCTCACGGCCTGCCTCGGCGGTGAGGTTCCGCAGGCGATCATGCGCGGCAAAGACACCGAGCCCGCCTTGTGCAAGATCGACGACTACGTGAACATATTCGGTAAGGACAACCTGTTCCTTGAAATCCAGGCGCACCGGGACTCGCGGACAGGCGAGCTTGAGGATCTGGTCAGCAAGCGCATGTTTGAGCTGGGCGACAAGTCCGGTGTGCGGCTGGCACTTACCAACGACTCGCACTACCTGAACCCGAGCGACTACGACGCCCACAACGCGCTGCTGTGCATCAACACGGGGCGCAAGCTCAGCGACGAAAACCGCCTTGATTACGGGCCTGACTTCTACCTGAAGTCGCCCGAAGAAATGCTGTCGTTGTTCCCCGACCGTCTCGAAGTGTTGCGTCACACGGTCGAAATCGCGGAGCGCTGCAACGTGGAGCTGAAGAACGAGGGCTACCACCTGCCCGCCTTCGACTGCCCCGACGGGCTCAGCGACAAACAGTACCTGCGCAAGCTCTGCGAGCAGGGCGTGCGGCAACGCTACGGTGACGGCGCCCTTGCAGAAGGTACGCCCACCCGCGAGCGCCTTGAGTTCGAGCTGCGGACCATCGATGGCATGGGCTTCAACAGCTACTTCCTGGTCGTCTGGGATTTCATCAAGTGGGCCAAGGACCGCGGAATCCCGGTCGGGCCCGGTCGCGGCTCGGCCGCCGGGGCCATTGTGGCTTATTCGCTGGGCATCACCAATCTTGACCCGCTGAAGTACAACCTGCTGTTCGAGCGCTTTCTGAACCCGGACCGCATTTCGATGCCCGATATCGACATCGATTTCTGCGTCGAGCGCCGCGGCGAAGTCATCGAATACACCCGCAAGAAGTACGGCGAAGAATGCGTCTGCCAGATCGGGACATTCGGCAAGCTGCTTTCCCGCGCCGCCATCAAAGACACCGGGCGCGTGCTGGACGTGCCGCTGAAACGGGTCAACGAGCTGACCAAGCTTGTGCCCGTGGTGCAGGGCAAAGTGAAATCCCTGACCGAGTGCATCGAAACCGAGCCCGACTTCCGCGCCGCCTACGAGGGCGACACCGAAATCAGAAACCTCGTTGACAAGGCCATGAAGCTCGAGGGGCTGAACCGCGGCAGTGGCGTACACGCGGCCGGCGTGGTGATTGCCGACAAGGACGTCACCAACTACCTGCCCCTGATGCGGCAGGAAGGCAACGAAAAGGACGCGCAGGGCAACAAGACCTACGTGATCGCGACGCAATACAACATGAACGAGGTCGAGAACCAGGGGCTCCTGAAAATGGACTTCCTGGGGCTGCGCAACCTGACCATCATGCAGCGCGCGATAGAACTGATTGAAAAAAGCGGCGGCCCGCGCATCGAACTCGACTCCGTGACAGCCCCCACCGACGCGCCCTACAAGTCGCTGCACACGCTGGATGACCCGGACACTTACAAAACGCTGGCTGCGGGCGACGGCTTCGGCGTGTTCCAGGTTGAATCCGAAGGCATGTGCCGCCTGCTGCAAAGCATCAAGCCCAGCACGTTTGAAGACATCTCGGCCGTGCTCGCGATTTATCGCCCGGGCCCGCTGAGCGCCGGCGTGGACAAGGAGTTCGCCGCGCGCAAACACGGTCGCGTCAAAGTTACCATGCCCGGCGAAGCGGAAGGTTACGCCAACGACAAGGCCGTCGCCGAGTTGCGCAAGATCATGTCCGACACGTACGGAACGCTGATCTATCAGGAACAGGCGATGCTCATGAGTCGCGCGCTGGCGGGCTTTACGCCCGGCGACGCCGACGTGCTGCGCAAGGCCATCGGCAAAAAGAAGCAGGACCTGATGGACAAGCTGCGCCCGCAGTTCGTCGCGGGTTGCGAAAAGAACGGCTACGGCAAAAAACTCGGCGAGCACCTGTGGGCGCAGATGGAAGGCTTCGGCGCCTACGGCTTCAACAAGGCCCACACGGTCGCCTACGGGCTGATCACCTACCAGACCGCCTGGCTGAAAACGCACTACCCGCACGAATACTACGCCGCGCTGCTGACCAGCATGATCGGCAACAACGACAAGATCGTTGAGTACATGCGCAACATCCGCGGCGCGGGCGTCAAGGTCACGCCGCCCGACATCAACCTGTCCGACGCGGAATTTTCGGCGGCGGGCGGCAAGGTGATTTTCGGGCTCAACGGCATGAAGGGCGTAGGCACCAAGGCCGTCGAAAAGATCATCGAGTCGCGCCGCAAGGTCGGCAGATTCAAGGGCTTCATGCATTTCCTGGACAACATTGACCTGACGCACGTGAACAAGGCGACGCTGGAATCGCTGATCAAGGGCGGTGCGTTTGACAGCCTGAAGCTGAATCGCAATTCGTTGCTAAGCGGTCTGGAAGCTGCCTTGCGGCACGCGTCTGAAGGCGCCGCCGACCGCGCCCGCGGGCAAAAGGGAATGTTCGGCGCGCCCGCCAGGGGAGAGAAGGTCGATGAGCACCAGCGCGACCTCGAAACCCTGCCGGACAAACCGCCATTCACGGAAGCCGAGCGCCAGCGCCACGAAAAAGAAACCTTCGGGCTGTACATCACCAGCTCGCCGCTCGACACGTACCGCGAAGTGTTTGAGAAATACACGAAGGACCGCGCCAGCAGCCTGAGCGAAACCGACGGCGGCGGGGCCGTGATTCTCGGGGGCCTGATCAGCGGCCTGCAGGTGAACGCCGTCCGCAACGAGAACAGCCGCAACTTCGGGCGCAAGATGGCCCGCTTTGACCTGGTGGACGAAACCGGCTTCACCAAGGTGACGGTGTTCCCCGACGTGTACGAGAAACTGGAAGACGTGATTCAGGAAGACGCGCCGGTGTTTGTGCGCGGAATGCTTGAGTGGCAAGGCGAAGACGAAGTCGCGACGATTCTGGTCAGCAAGATCATCCACGTGCGCGACGCGGAAACGGAATTCGCCCAAGATGACTCGCTGAAGTTCGATCAGGAATTCAAGCTGTACACCAACACCACACCCGACGAGCTGCCCCTGCTGGATGAAGGCTCCAAGGTGCGTGTTGGAGGCGCCGTCGCGGGACTGCGCAAGGGCAAAAGCAAGCGCGGCAACGACTACGCCACGTTCAACCTGGCCGGACCAAAGGGCTCGTTCCGCGTGCTGGCATTCGGCGAGCTGGCCGAAACCTGGGTGCCGCGCCTCAAGGAAGGCATGGCCCTGTTCGCGATCGGTGAAGGCAACGCCGACCGGGAGGGGCGCTTTGCCGTCAAGGCCGACGAGCTGATACCCGCGAGCGCCGCCCGGCAGCGATTCACCAGCGGCATCTGTCTGACCCTCACAACCGGCGAGATCAACACAGAGCTGCTGGGATCGCTGAGCGAGCTCGCGCTGAACTACCACGGCACGACGCCGCTTTACTTCAAGGTGCTCGACGACAAAGGCGAGGCGCTTGACCTGGTCGAGGCAGCACCGACCTTCCGCGTGGCCCCCAGCAAAGACTTTGAAGATCGCGTCGCCGGGCTGCTGTCACCCGAGCGCATTCAGTACGCCAGTTGACGCCGCGGCTCAGGATGCATGCAGCCAGTTTCGCAACATGGCGTGCCCGTGCTCGGTGAGTATGGCTTCGGGATGAAACTGCACGCCCTCGACGGCGAGCTGCCTGTGGCGCAGGGCCATGATTACTCCATCCTTCGTGCGGGCGGTGATTTCAAGGCAGTCGGGAAGGCTTGACGGGTCAACAGTCAGCGAATGATAGCGCGTTGCCAGGAACGGCGAGGGCAGGTCGCGCAGAAGCCCCTCGCCTTCATGCACGATCTCGCTGGTCTTGCCGTGCATCAGTGACGGCGCATGTACGACCTTGCCGCCAAAATGCTCGGCGATCGCCTGGTGCCCCAGACATACGCCCAGCAGGGGCAGCCTGCCCGCTACGGCGGCGATCAACTCCAGCGTGATGCCGGCCCCGGAAGGACGTCCCGGGCCTGGCGAAATGACAACGCGATCAGGGCGCGGCTCCAGTGCTTGGGCGACAGTCCGTTCATCGTTGCGGACAACGCGGACTTCTTCGCCCAGTTCCATGAAGTACTGGGCCAGGTTGAAGGTGAAAGAGTCATAGTTATCGAGGAGCAACAGCATGATGCGGAACACTCAACAGCGGGTCACTCCAGCCGCTCCGCGCCGACTTTCGGCACCCACTCGCGGATCTGGTACTTCGCGATGTCCAGCTTCTTGAACGGGTCGTCCTCAAACAGCGCAACCGCCTGGTTCATGTCTTCAACCTGTATCACCAGCATACCGCCAGTGCGCGGGTTGAAGGGCCCGCTGAACAGCAGGATGCCCTTGTCTTTCAGCGCGCCCGAAAAAGCGCGATGCGCCGGCGTGTGTTCTTCGACCACGTCCATGGGCTTGATGTACTCGATGGTGACAACGAAGTAGGGCACGGTATCCGTTTCCAGGGTTCACGTGTCGGACGAAACCCGGAGGCTGGACGGTTCCCCGGCCTCCGGGCTCTGAAAGCCAAGGTCTTTAAAATGGCGGCTCTTCGCCGCCGCCGCCGCCGTCCGGAAGGCTGGTTGCGTAGTCGTCGTAGCCGCCCTGGTAGTCGTCGCCGCCACCCTGACTTGAGCCGGATGGGCCCCGGCCACCGCCCTGGTTCCCGCCGCGGTTGCCGCCACGCCCCGAGCCGCCGCCGCCACCGCCGCCGCTGTCGCCGCCGCGCCCCAGGAACGTGAAGCCGATTCCCTGAACCTTCAGCGCCGAGCGTTTCTTGCCGGTCTCTTTGTCGTCCCACTGGTCAACACGCAGGCGTCCCTCAACCAGCAGCGGGTCACCCTTCTTCTTCCAGCGGCACAAGGTCTCGGCCTGCTTGCCCCAGAAGGTCACGTAGATGAAGTCTACGCGCTCCTGTTTGTTGCCCTGTTTGTCGGTGTACGCGTCGTTGACGGCCAGGGTGATTTCCGAAACCTGCGCGCCGCCGGGCGTGCTGCGCAACTCAGGGTCACGGGTCAGGTTGCCCATCAGAATGACTTTGTTGAAGCTGCTCATACGTTCTCCCTCCGGTCGGGTTCGCTTTCGTTCAAGGTTCCGGATACCTCGGGCGCACCCAAGCACCCGCGCCCAATATACATGGTCGCGCGACACCGCCAGCCTGTGGGCGAGTGTCAGTTTCTTCAGGTGTGGCAGGCGCGAACGCGAAACTTGCCTTGCGCCGACCGGCGTCACGCCTTGTCCGTGCTCGCGTCTGTTATGTGAAGCGGAGCTTCCAGGTCCCAGTGCTTCGCGTTCCGGTTGTCCTTCAGCCAATCAATCAGCTCGCGGGCGTTCTCGCTTACGCCCGGGTCCACTTCCAGCCCGGGCGGCTTCTTGCCCAGCACGCGCTCAACACCCCGCCCAAAGTAGTCCTGATAGCTTTGCCGTACTCCGTCCGGCCCGAATGGACCATCGGCGTCCTTCACAGGCAGGAACTGTTCCTCGCGCGGAACTTCCAGACATACAACGTGGTTCGCAAGCGGAATCACATCGAACACAAAGCGCTCGAACTTCCAGGCGTTGGGGGCGGCCGGGTCCGGGTCTGTAACCGAGGGAACTTTCTTACGGGCCGCGTGCAGGGGCAGGTCGATGTTGCGGTCGCCCAGTCGCGCCAGGAAGTCCGTGCTGAACAGGTGCACGGCGATGCTGCCCTGCCAGTAGCGCAGGCGCCCGTCTTCGCTTTGCTCGCGTGCCTGCTGCTCGCTGAATTCGCTGTACTCGACGATGCAGGGCACACCGTCGTCGTGGCAGAACACGCCCACGCGCTCATTCGGGTCCTGTTTCCGGACGACCTTCAAGGACACCTCGGCGCCTTCGCCCAGGTGCAGCCCGATGAACGCCGGGTCCGCCACGGGAGTTTGCAGGTTATCCACCTGCAGATAGCTGATCGTGCGGATGCCGCGCCGCCGCATGTCCGCCGTCAGCCCCTGGCGGTGAAGGGCCTGCACTACGCCGCCGTGACCGTCGGGGCCTGAAAACAGTGCGTCCTTGCCGCTCATTACCAGCTTGCCGTCGTCGTCCAGCGCGGGCATTTCTCCCTGTGCGAAGAACTGCACGTCTTCAGGGCACAGCCCGAACCAGTCGTGATCTTCCCAGAAGTTGCGGGTCGCCGCCTCGTTGTGCCTGCCGACCATGACGTACAGCGGCGGCGTGCGCCCGTACTCGCGCCCCACACGCAGCAGCTTGCGCGCGAACACCTCGAACAGCGTCATGCCCGTAAGCGGCAGAATCGGGTAGCAGCCCTTGGGGCCGTCAAAGCCCAGGCGCGTTCCCTGACCGCCGGCGACCAGCAGCACTCCCACGCGCCCGTCGCGAAGTTCTTTCTCGCCTTGCGGCGCAAGGGCCCGCGCGGCGTCATCCAGGGCATACGGAAAAGTCTCGTCGCCCAGGGCGTAGGTCGGCGCGGGCGACAGGTTACGTGCGCGCGGCGACTTCAGCGCCTCGACGGCCGCCAGCATCTCCGGCAGGCGTGACAGGTCCACCGCCTCCAGTTGACGCGTCAAGCGCCGCCGGGCGCGCTCGCCGAGTTCATCCCACCACGCGAACACGTGCCCTTGTCCGGCAGTTTCAAACTTGGCGCGCAATTCGCTCATGTCTTTTCTTACGACCTTCCTCTTACGACGACGGGCCGGCGTGCCGGCCCGTCGGGTGTTCCTGATCCGTCACGGACTAGTCGTCCGCAGGCGGTTCTTCACCGTCCGAACCGCCTTCCCCGCCATTCGGCGGCGGGGGGCTGTCCACGCTGTTGTTCGGCGGCCTGGTCGGGATATCGACGGCCGGGGGTACAACTTTCGGGCGCTTGGTTGGTTGCCCGGTCCACTCGCGGATCCGGTCCATGATTTCAAAGTCGACGTAGTCGTAAATCGGCTCGGCCTGCTCATGATGGCGCAACTGCCCGACCTCGGGGACCTGCTCCTCCAGCACGATCGGCAGCACCAGCACCGCGACGAACACCAGCAGCAGCAGCGTAAAGATCAGCAGCACACGCTTGCCCGCGCCCTTCTTTTCCGGCTTGTCTGTCGAGGGCACTTCCTTCTGCGGCAATTCGCGCTTGGCTGATTTTGCGGCCAGGGGCGCCTTGCCGGGCAACTTGCCCTTGCCCTTGCCGACGGGTGGCACGCCTTCCTCGGGCATTTCGTCAGGCACGTCATCCGGCACGTCCACACCGGCGTCCGACGGCAGCTCGTCCGCCACATCTTCGTCAAAGCCGCGCTGCTTGCGCGAGGTACGCTTCACACCGGCCGACGATGTACCCACGCCGCGTCGCAGCGGGTGAATCTCGTCTTCCATACTGGCGGGAGCGGTCGGGACGTCATCGATCCGCTGGCCCGACTGCGGAAACTCGACATCGCCGAAATCGTCGTCGCCCTGGCGTCCGCGCTGGCTAACCGGCCCCGTGGCCTTGCGCGCTGGCGGCATCTGTGTCGGCGGCGGGCTGAACAGCGTGGCGTCCATGTTCGGGGCGGCGGCATCGGCGCCGAAGTCGTCATCGAAACCGGCGGGCTCCATGGCCGGCTCGTCGCCCCAGTCGTCGCCCGCGGGCTCCGCTTCCATGGGTTGCGGGGATTGCGGACGTCCGCCGAATTCGGGCGGGCGCGGGCTGAACACCGTGCGATCCATGGCCCCGGTCTTCTGGCGCGGACCGCCCACGCCCGGAGGCGGCGGGCTGAACATGGTGACATCCATGTCCGCGCCGATCGGCTTGGTGCCTCCACGCGCGGGCGCTGATTCGAGCTCTTCGGGTGAACGAATATCATTGCCGAAGCTGTCAAAATCGTCGCCGCCGCTGGGCGCCAGGGCCGGGCCGGAATCGTACTGCGGTGCCTGGTTGCCCCATTGCTGCGCCGGCTGGGCGTCAAAACCCCGGTCATCGTCAAAGCCTGCGCCGATCGTCGGCAGCTCTTCGTCTTCGGGGTTCGCGAAGCCGTCGTACTCCGCACCCAGGCTCGCGAGCTTGGGGCTGGAATCCATGCGGTCGAGTTCTACGGGTTCGTTACCGAAGCCGCCGTCATCGTCGAAACCGGCGGGCTGGGGTGACAGGTCGTCACCCCCAAAGGGGTCCCCCCCCATGGGCTGCATTTCCGCGTAGCCGCCGTCGAAGGGCTCAGGCTGCATCTCACCCATTGGCTCGGGTGACATTTCGTCACCGAAGCCTGCGGGCTCGGGCGCCATTTCCCCGCCAAAGGGGTCGCCGCCAAACGGGCTGCCACCGTCGTCGCCAAAGAAGGCCGACGCCTCCTGCTCCTGCTTGCGGCGCTGCTCGCCCTTCGTGCGCTCGCGCTCGGCACGGATTTTATCCTGCATGTCCGCCGGGGGCGGGCTGAACACCGTGGCATCCGGGTCCGCGCCCTGCATTCCGCTGAACTGCGGCACGGCCTCGCCGGCGAAGTTCTGCGCGCCGGTCGGACCGGCCGGGCGCACGCCCGGCTTCTGAATCCGCCCGGTATGCTTCTTGACAACCTTGATGTTGAGGTCGCGATCGATCTGCGAGAGCTGCTCTTTGTTGAGCAGCTTGGCCTTTTCGAGAATCATGCGCACACTGACCTTCTTGCCCTGGTCAGCTAACTGGCGCTGTTTGGCCAATATCTGGTCGAGGCGCTGCTTGTTCAGAAACCCGCGCGCGACAGCCTGTTGCCCGTATCGGAGATTAATTGGCATTCCGGAAACGCCCTCTAAGGGTTACACACAGCCGGTGCTAAAGTATTCACCCGGCAAGACTTGCGTGTCGAATCTTGGGACCCGGCAGCCGCCCGGGCAAGTAAAAAGAGCTTCCTCGCACTATAACTCGACGCAGTATAACTCAGCGCCCCGGATGCGATAGCCTTCTGCGAGCAGCCGCCACCGCCGCTTCGCCGGCATCGATGCCCAGCCAGCGCCTGCCCGCAAGCTTCGCCGCCAACAGCGCCGTGCCCGAGCCGCAACAAGGGTCAACCACCAGGTCGCCGGGCCGTGTAAAACACTCTATCAGGCGCGATAGCAACGCCAGCGGCTTCTGGGTCGGATAGCCGGTGTACTCCGCCTGGTTGCCCCGCAGGGCCGGGATATCCCACACATCGCGCAGGTTGGTCAGGGTGTACAGCCCGCGCTCGTCCTCGTGTATCTCCACGTTGCTGAACCCGTAGCGGTGCGCCAGGTAGGATTTTTCCTTCAACTGGTTGAACACGTAATCCGGCCCGTTGGCGAACACATGAATCGTGTCGTGCTTGCGCCCCAGAGAGCGTTTGCTGCCACCGCCGGTCTTGTAGCTCCAGATGATTTCGTTGACGAAGCCCGTCGCACCGAACAGACGCTCAAGCTCCGTGCGCCCGTGGTGGGCGCAGCGCCAGTCCAGGTGCAAGGCGAGCACTCCGTTGCGCGTCATGAGACCGCGGACGCCTTCAATCAGATTGCGCAGGAACCCCAGGTACTCCGGCAGCCCGCCCGCCCAGCGGTCGTCGTACTCGGGCCCGTCCTTGCGATTACGCCGCTTGCGCCCGCTGAAGAAGGGCGGGTCAATGTAAACCAGCCCCGCTTCCCCTTGCGGCAGGGTCGGCGCGATCTCCAAGGCGTCGCCATGGACGATGTCGCCACCGGGCATCGGTTGTCCGTCCCCAAAGTCGATCTCTCGCGTTGCCTCCGACATTCGATCAAACACCCGTCGCGTCGCGGTAGCTTACCTGCACATGCGCGCGACGCCCGGTCGCAACGTTGTAGCAGTAGTAGTCGTTCATTTCGCGACCGTACATGTGCAGTGTGACGGCCTGCTCGCGCGTGTCCGGCACGCCGGTCTTGTGGATGTGGTCCGGGTTCGGAACGAACGTCGTGACGCTGTTTTCCCCTAACAGAATCACGCCGCCGCGTTTCAAAACAATGCCTTCGTCGTCTATCTCGCGCGCGTCCGTGCGGATGAAACTCTTCTCTTCCAGCACACCTTTCAGTACGCCGACCACACCCCATGTCCCGTGGTCATGCACGGGCGTCCACTGCCCCGGGTTCCAGACCATTGTGAACAGACTGATGCCGTCTTCGGGGCAGACGAACACGGCGTTGCGCGCATAGTGGTGCGGGTCATCCTGAAAATGCTCCGGCTTCAGGAAGCTGCGGTCACCGTTGATCAGCCTCAGCATCTTCGGCGCAAGCACGTCCACCACGTCCGAAAAATCCGGATACTCGGCCGCGGCCATGCGCGAATCTTCGATAAACTTGTCCAGCGTGTATTCCACGCCACTCCTCCGTCGCACCGCCCGGATGCTAGGTCACGGGCGCATACGGGCAACTACGAATACGCATCGACCTTGCGCCCGTCCTCGTGCCCGATGGCCCGCTGCACGCGCGCGGGCGTCGGCAGCAGCCCCGCGATAACACCGATAAACAACGCAAACGCGGGAATCACGTGCCAGCCTGGGCCTGTCAGCAACAGCACGACGCCACCCAGCAGTGCCGGCGCCTCAAACATGGCGGCCACAACGATCGTGCGCCCGCGCAGAATCGCGATGCGCTGTTGCCAGTCGTCAGCCGCTGCCATGCGCTTGCCCATCATCATCCAGATTTGCGCCGCCATGGGCAGCTCAAGCAGCGGCAGCGCGACGGCAACCCAGCGCAGCGTTTCGAGTCCCTCCGGCGCATCGGCCAGCGGGCCCAGCGCCAGCCCCACCGTGCCGAACAGAATCACGCCGCTCGCGAAGGCGAACAGCAGAATCGTCAGACTCAGAGAGGTCTGCTTGACGGCCTTGTCGTACTCCATGCCCGCAAACTACCAGTTGTTGTCGCGCATGTCCTGCCTGGCAAGCGCCAGCAGCAGTGTCTCCGCGGCGTGCAACCGGCGCGCGACCGTTGCCCGGTGCAGTCCGAGGCGCAGGGCGATCTGCTCGTGCGTGAGCGCTTCATTATAGTAGTGGCAAGGGTCATTTTTCGTGCCAGTCGGAACTAGAGTTTCTTCCTTCATGATTGGCCGTCACGACGCTGTGGCGGCCTTACTGTGTGATGCTGCGTAGTCTTTCGGGGTCATATAGCCGATCCCGCTGTGGATGCGTCC
>JAIOJA010000039.1 GCA_019912315.1 Planctomycetota bacterium | reverse complement strand
GATGGTCATCGCTCGGGAGAGCTTCTCGATCTCCTTGTCCAACTTCTTCAGTTCCTTCTCCAATCGCTTCCGGTCTGCGGCGTGACTACCCCGATGTTCAGTAACCAGCTTCTCGATTGCCTCAGTGATGATCGCGACGCTCGCCTCGTCGAGGATGTTCTCCTCGATCGCTTTCATCACCGCATCCATCAGTGTGGCCTGATCGACCTTAGTGGAGTTGGCACAGATGCTAGAGCCGCGCCGGCGGTTGTAGCTGCAGGCGTAGTGGACGTAGGTATGTCCCTTGCGGCTGGTCTTGATTGCCATGTAGTTCGCTCCGCAGTCGGCACACCTGATGATGCCGGCGAACGGGTAGCGGATGTTCCGGTGTGCGGTCGAGGCTTTGTTCTTCTTCCGCTTGCCCAGCCGATCAGCAACAGCACGCCAGAGGTCATCGGTGATGATGCGAAGATCCGGCATCTTCTTGATCTTCCACTCGGAGCGTGGGTTGTTGCGCTTGGTCTTAGTGCCGTCGTTCTTCCGAAAGAACTGTTGACGGTTGTAGATCAGGCAGCCGGTGTAGGTCTCGTTGTGGATGATCCCCCGGATGGTCGACGGATCGAAGCCTCGGCCGCTGTCCGGTGTCGGCACTGCGGCGTCGTTCAAACGCTCGGCGATTTTGCGCAGTCCCATCCCTTGGCTCGACCAGGTGAAGATGTCTTTGACGACTCTGGCGCGCAGCGGATCAACCTCAAGCACCGTTCGTTGGATCACGTGCCCGCCCTTGCCGGTTCGGCCCTTGGGGTCGGCGATTTTCTTTAGCTTGTAGCCGTAGGGTGGTCGCCCGCCGGTCCAGAAGCCCTCGGAGTTAGCCTGCTCCTGCCCGCGTCGAGTCTCGGCTGCAAGGTTGGCGGAGTAGAATTCGTCGAGGCATTCCAGGATCCCTTCCATCAGCTTGCCGTGTGCCGACTCCGGGTCCACTGGCTCCGACACGCTTCGGACAACGATCCCCCGCTTGCGTAGCAGGCCTTTGACCAGGATGGATTCTTCGCGATTGCGGGCGAGCCGGCTGAACTTCCAGACCAATACGGTTGAAAAGCGGGGTGGGTCGTCCTTGGCCGCAATGATCATTTCTTGGTAGGCGGCGCGCTCTCGATTCCGGCCTGACATGGCGGAGTCTGTAAACACTAGGTCAGCAGGGACCGTCAAACCGTTGGCTTCGGCGAACTGCCGGCACTTCTCGACCTGAGAATCGATGGACGAGTCATCCTGTAGTTCGGAACTGAACCGCGCGTAGATCGCGGCGACACTGGTTACGTCTGTAGTCATGGGAATCTCCAAATGTGAACAGAGGCCCACGGAATCGCGGGCCCCTGTTCGGCGTCAATTATACGGTTGGTTACACATCCCTCTTCGGGGTCCATCTACTTCGGTGACACTTGCGTCCCACTTTCGCCGGTTCTCCGAGGTTCTCCTTGGCCCCTTCCTTGCATGGAAGCGGGTCCAGAGGCCTCTGGGGCCGTTTCGGATTTCTTGGAAGCAGAAGAAGCTGCCTTCTGCTCCTCCAGGATCTTGTCGGCGATTGCTTCCGCTATGAGTCTGAGGAAGCCGGCGAACGGGTGGGGTTGCTCTCCGGGCAGGCGATTACCCGCCACGGCTCTTTGCCAGTTGCTCTTCGAGTTCTTCGGACAACTCGTCGAAGACGCTATTGGTAATCTTCGTCGACGGGCTGACCTTGAAGTAGGCTATGCCAAAATTGTCGCCACTCGATACGACAAGTGCCGCCGCTTCCGATAGTACGTCGTACTTCTTGACCGCACTCCAGGAGTTGTACTTCTCTTTGGCAATCAACTTCTGAACATCCTTCGCCGTGAGCTCACCTGGGAAGTCGCGCTCACTCGCCGTAACTCCGATCTTCTTGAAAGCGTCTTGCCAAGCCTTCATGGCCTTCTTGAAGCCTGCTCTCCTCTCAGCAAAAAGCGTCAAGTCATGCAAGAATCCTGTAAGGCAGAGTGGGCACTTGGATCCTCCCTTCCAGCGTTGTGCCGCCCATAGTGTCACTAGTTCTCTAGCTCGATTAGCTCTGGTCTTCGTTAGTGGATTCTCATGCTTTCTCTTGCCTTTCTCCCTTTTCTTTGCGTGGCTTCGGTTCTTCGTACTTCGATTCATTCGTGACTCCTATTATGGGCCAAGCGCGACCATCTACGCCGACGGGCGAACTTGGTCCTAGCTGAACTGGTTCATTGTTTGACTTGGCAACGTAGAAGCGGTGCGAACTGAGCCAACACGCGCGCATAGGAAGGCTTGCGAGCGATCTGACTTCATACGCTTGACGGGTACTTGGGTGTGTCCCGGTGTGCGACCAGCACTTTTCGACTAGCCGTCCGTATCCTCTGGAAGGTTAACTCCGGCCATTGGATCGTCCGTGTTTCGCGATTCCTTGCCCGCGGCCAAGTCCGCAGCAGCGTCGAGCAGAGCGATTTGAGCTAGCACACAGTCCTCATAGGTATCCGACAATCCCGCGATCTTACGAAGGTGCCCAGCGGCTTGTTTCACTCTCGGCTCGAGATCGAACGCTACTTCTTGCAGGTCTGCGGGGTCCAGTACTGGCTTCGACGAAAGCGGTTGTGCTTGTTGGATCAATTCCCACCAGCGATGTGATGGAATCTTTTTTCGCGTCCCGACCTTCTTTTGGCTGAGGACTCGGAACCAGTGGTCGGTCAGGTACTTCCACAACGTATTCAAGCCTCCGGACGCTAGTGTCTGAAGGATCGGTTGCACGCCGGCCTTTGTGAACCTTGATCTACCCCACACCCGAAACTCGAGCCTCTTTACCGTCTTTGCGGCATCGTATTGCGCAGATTTCTGCCAGCACTTCACTCTCCAGTCTGTGGCGGGTGTGCCCCTCCCCGAAATTCTTGTCAGTCTAATTGAGTAAAAGGGTGGAGGAATTGCCTTCTCCTTAGCCGCGGCTTTGCCGCACTAAAGGGAGAAGCGATGTCTGAAGCACACGAACCGCCGTTTGAAGATCAGCAGGA